>JAJDVY010000042.1 GCA_022825885.1 Nitrospirales bacterium
GTGGCTTCGTTTCAGATCAAGCCTGGGATTCTGTCAACAAATGAGTGAACACATACAGGGATGACCGAACAGGAGGTCAGGGGACCCAGTCGGCGAGAAAGACGTTGTATTCGTCCGGCTCTTTGGCATTGCGGTCGGAGACCCACACCAGGAGTTTGCCGTCCGGCGAAAACATCGGAAAGCTGTTGAAGCGGCCTTCAACGGTGACTTGTTCCAAGCCCGTGCCGTCGTCGTTCACCAGATGGAGGTGGAACGATGGCCGGCCTTGGGTTTGGGCGGCGGGACGCCCGCTCGACGTAAAGATGATCCGGCGTCCGTCCGGATGGAAAAACGGCGCGAAATTGGAGGCGCCGTTTCGGGTCACCTGCTGTTTGCCCGACCCGTCGGCGTTCATGACGAACAGTTCGAGATTGCTCGATTCCATCAGGTTTTGGCTCAGTAATTCCCGGTAGGCTTCGCGTTCCTCCAGCGTGCCGGGATGCTGTGCCCGGTACACGATCCGTTTGCTGTCCGGGGAGTAGAACGCCCCGCCGTCGTAGCCCACGTCGTCGGTGAGCCGCTTCAAGCCGGTTCCGTCGATGTTCATCGAATACAGGTCGATATCGCCGTCCCTCATCGACGTGAACACGATTTTTCTCCCATTGGGCGAGACGGTGGCTTCCGCATCGTATCCGGGCGAAAACGTGAGACGATGGAGTTCACGGCCATCCAGGCGCACGGAATAGATTTCATAGTCCTCCAGGGTCCACCGGTATTTGGGACCACGCTTGGGCTTGGGCGGACATTGCAATCCGGCCATATGCGTCGAGGCATACAGGATCCGCCGGCCGCCGGGGAAAAAGTACCCGCAGGTCGCAGCGCCGTATCCCGTACTCACCCGGCGCACGTTTTCGCCTTCCAAATCCATCACGTACATCTGATAGCAGTCCCCGAGCGTTTGGCTGGCCGGATCTTTGGTGGATTGAAAAATCAAGCGCGACCCGTCAAAGGAAAAATAGGCTTCGGCATTTTTGCCGCCCGCGGTCAGTTGCCGGACGTTGCGCAAATGCCGCTCGCTGTTCCCCGCACCGGCCGGTTCGTCGGCACGGGCCGGCATTTCCGTGGCCAGGCTAAGACCGGCCAGCGTTACCAGGCCCATGCACAGCCATGAAATACAGTGAAAGGCACTGGATTCCCGATCAGGGCCTGTCCTTGACTCGATCAAGGATCGGGGATGACAGAAGGCGGGGAAGCGGATTCCTCGCTTCGCTCGGAATGACAAATATGTTCGGAATGACAGATGTGCTCGGAATGGCAGATGTGCCCGGAATGGCAAATGTGCTCGGAATGGCAGATATGTTCGGAATGACAGATGTGCTCGGAATGGCAGATGTGCCCGGAATGGCAAATGTGCTCGGAATGGCAGATGTGTTCGGAATGACAGATGTGCTCGGAATGACAAATGTGCTCGGAATGGCAGATGTGTTCGGAATGGCAGATGTGCCCGGAATGGCAGGTTCCTGATGTCGTTGGCTGTTTTCACGGCAATTACAAGAGACGGTTAATGGTCCTGCAACGCAAGCGTGAGATCAGGCATGGGCGGAGCGAATGAGCCGCGCGCCGTGACCTTGCCGTTCTCAAACACAAGATAACTGTCCCATCCATAAAAAAACAACAACCGGGAAAGCCCGGACACGGCTTTTGGGGATACACCGAAGAACACCGTGCCCACGTGTCCGGGATGGTCGGGATTGGCGCAATTGACCAGCACGGCCACGTGGTCTCCCGAGTACGTCGTCCCCTGAATCGTGATGCCCTGTTCTTGCAGCCTGACCTGCGGACCACACCACCCGAGAATTTTGCCGGCCCATGGATTGGTTTGAGGATGGCCCATGGCCAACACCGATTGCGCCCCGACCGAAACGGTCCGTTCATCCAACCAGGCCGTGTCGTCGTTTTGCGATCGGATCCGGTCAAGCGCCGGCTGTAAGCCCCGTCGCTCGGGTTCCGGCGTACTCGAAGACAACAACACGGCTCGACGTGCGTCCGTGACCCATCCATTCAACATCGGGCTCATGACCCGGCGGTCGAGTCCGCGAAAGATCTCATACCCCGGATCGAGTTGCACGCGGAGGGGCTTGGCCGGAACCCACAGAGCCATGGTTTGTTCGTGTTCCCGAATATCCACCAAGGTGCGATACGCTTCCACTTGTTCCAACTGCACGACAACGGGAACGCGCAGGCGATAGACCCCGCCCTCTTGCGTGATCGTCAGGGAGACCCAATAGCCCGTTCGGGCGTCGGGCTCGGAACGCGCTTGATCAACACGGAGGTGCGGCGCTCCTTTCCCGTGCACCCATTGGTTGAAGAACCAGGACAGATCTTTTCCCGACGCGTCTTCAAACACCTGCCGGAGTTGCGGCCAATCGGCGTATTCGCCCGAATAGCCGGCTATCAACGCGCGAACCGCCCGGAAAAAGTCCCGGTCCCCGAGTTCGCGCCGCAACAGGTGAAACACCATGGCGGTCTTCTGGTATCCGATCGCATTATCCACGCGGTTCTCCTTGTGATGAAAGTTCACCACCGGATAGTCGTCGGCCGGCTGCACGTACAGATTGTATTCCATGATCATCCGCTTGCGATGCGCACGCGCCTTGTCCTCACCCTCCGTCCGTTCGTCGTAATAGTAGTTCGCGAGATAGGTCGTCAGCCCTTCCACCCAATTGCCCGTTTCGAAATGATTATGGACCGAGTTCCCCAGCCAGGAATGCACGACTTCATGGCCCAGGGAATAGGGTTGGGTATAACCGCGCCGTATGACCCGGCTACCCAACAACGTGAAGGACGGCAGGCCGATGCCGCTGGGAAAGAAATTTTCCACGACCGCGAACTTGGGAAAGGGATAGGGGCCGAGTCGTTTCGTGTACCACTCGAGATAGCGCGTCGCGGCGTCCACGTACTGATCCGCGACGTGCGCGTCCTCGGGAAACACGTACGTGGCGATTTCAACGTTATTCCACCGGGACGACCGTTTGACGAATCGATTCGCCGCCAGCGTCAGGGCTTCGGTTCGGGCGCGCACGTTCCATTCCGACGTCGCCGTGGTCTCTCCCTCCGCAAACGAAACTTCCTGCCCATGCGTGACCGTTCGCCAGCCGGCCGGCACAGTGGCCGTGACGCGAAACGTGGCGAACGACCCGCGGACGTGAGGGTACCAAGAGGTTTCCGAGGTTAAATAAACGCCCTCTTCGCCGATGTATCCCAGGGTCCTGTCCGGTCGCACGAACCGCAGACCCGGCGACGACGTGGGCGCATCCCGGATGCGACCGCGATACGCGATGCGCACGCTGGTTTCGCCGGACGGGGAAGACGGCTCCGGGAGACGAATTTTGATGGCGCGCGTCCATCCGGAAGCATCCGGTTTGTTGCCGGCTGAAGGCAAGTCCTCTTCCCAGAATGGTAACGGGCCGTGCGGCAAGACAATTTCTTCGATTTCCAAATCCTGGTTCAACTGCACGTGGAGGACTTGCCCGGCAGCCGCATGACCGGTCAAGCGGAGCGTATCGCGGGCGATGATCGTGTGACTCCCGGGCCGGAGTTCGACGTGCAAATCATGGTGCCGAACGGAGACGTCCCCGGCCTGCACGGTCAGGCCGGCGAGCAGACTGAGACCCCACGCGACTGCGACCGTCATGCCCAGCCTCACGAAGGGTGAACCTCCAGCAGGGCCTCGACAAAGGCTTGCGCGTGAAAGTCCTGCAAATCTTCTTCCTGTTCGCCGATGCCGATCAAGCGTACCGGGATGCCCAATTCGCCGGCAATCGCCACCACAACCCCGCCCTTGGCCGTCCCATCCAGCTTCGTGAGGACCAATCCCGTGACGCCGATGGCTTCGTGAAATTGTTTGGCCTGGGCCACGGCATTTTGTCCGATGGTGCCGTCAAGCGTGAGCAACACTTCGTGGGGGGCGCCGGGATATTCACGATCGAGCACCCGTTTCATTTTTTTCAGTTCGTCCATCAAATTGACTTTCGTATGCAGCCGGCCGGCCGTGTCGATCAACATGACGTCCACGCCCCTGGCTTTCGCAGCCGCAAGCCCGTCGAACACCACGGCCGACGGGTCCGCCCCTTGCCGGTGTTTGATCACGTCGGCCCCGATTCGCTTGCCCCACACTTCCAACTGTTCGATCGCCGCGGCCCGGAAGGTATCCGCCGCCACGAGCAGCGGGGTCAACCCCTGCTTGCGCAGCCGGCCGGCCAGTTTCGCCATACTCGTGGTTTTCCCCACGCCATTCACGCCCACCGCCAAAATCACGAATGGTTTGGGGCCCGTTCTGATGAGTTCGTCCATGGGTTTCGATTCCACGGACGCCAAAATGTCCGCCATCGCCCGCTTCAATTCATGAATGGATTCCCGGGGATCTCCGCCCGCCGTTTCCCGAAGCCGCTCGATCAACCGGTCCGCCGTCCGAACGCCGACGTCCGCTCCCAACAACGAGGCTTCAACTTCCTCCAACACCTCAGGGGCGAGGCCGCGTCCCAGCAATTGCATCAACGAACGCTCGACGCCTTTTCGCGTTTTCCCCAATCCTTCTTTCAGCCGATCCAGCCAGCCCATGAATTTTGCAATCTCCGTTTGCGTTGGTTTCCTGGTTGACGATTCTTCCGCTCACCCCGACCTTCCCTCTCCGGGGGCGAAAATTGTCAATGTTCACTCATTCCCTTCGACAAGCTTCCTTCGACTTCGCTGTCGCTACGCTCAGGACAGGCGTTGACAGCATGACAGAAAGACAGCACCAAAGACGCTGGATCCCCGATCGTGGTCGGGGATGACAGAAGGAAACGGCGAAACGTGCCAACGAATGCCTGAACACGTACAAGGATGATGATTCACGCATCAGGCTTCAACCACCAACGCCGGCAAGGGGGTGAGTTTTTCAAAAAGCTCCGTTTCCTTTCGTTCCATACGCCGGGCCTGCCGCCGGTTTTGCTCATGGTCGTAACCGGCCAAATGCAGCACGCCGTGAATGAGCAATCGCAGAAGCTCTTCATCCAGGGAATGGTGGCGTGCTCTGGCCTGGCGCCTGGCCGTGGGAACAGAAATCACCACGTCCCCGAGCAGGGGAGCCATACCGGACCCGGCTTCCCGGTACGCAAACGCCAACACGTCCGTGGTTCGATCCATGTTCCGGTACGTCCGGTTCAACCGTCGCATCTTCGTCTCGCCGACCAACGCGATGCAGACTTCGGCCTCGGCCTCGTCAAGAAGCCGTAACAGTCTCCCGGCGACGCGGCGCAACGTCCCCTGACGAACCGACACGCTTTTCAAGCGACATTGAATACTGACAGACACGAATCACGACGGGGAAAAGACGGTGTATCCGGGTTGCGAGGGGCAAACCCGTTCATTCGCCGGCTTTGGCCGACAGTCCACCCGTTCCGTTTCCATGTTGATTGTAGGCCTTGATGATCTCTTGCACCAAGCGATGCCGGACGACGTCGCGGTCCTGGAAGTAGACGAACTTGATCCCGTCCACGTTTCGTAAAATTTCGGAAATCTGAATCAGCCCCGAGGGGCGGTCGGGCGGCAAATCGACTTGCGTAATATCTCCGGTCACGACGGCTTTGGAATTGAAACCCAACCGCGTGAGAAACATCTTCATCTGTTCCGCCGTTGCATTCTGGGCTTCATCCAAAATGACAAAGGCATCGTTGAGTGTGCGCCCCCGCATGAACGCCAAGGGCGCCATTTCGATGTCTCCGCGCTCGATCAGACGATTCGCCCGCTCCACGTCCATCATGGCATACAAGGCATCATACAACGGACGCAGGTACGGATGTACCTTGGCAAACATGTCGCCGGGGAGAAACCCCAATCGCTCACCGGCCTCCACGGCCGGGCGCGCCAGGACGATACGTTGCACTTCCTTTTTCGTCAGCGCCGCCAGCGCCATGGCCATGGCCATATACGTCTTGCCCGTTCCGGCCGGCCCAATGCCGATCACCAAGTCATGCTGCCGGATGGCCTGGAGATACATCTGTTGCGAGGGAGTCTTGGGAACGACCCACCCTTTGGGCGTGAGAACGTGAGCCGTATCCAGGAAGGACGACGTTTCGGGTTGGTCGGCTTCGGCAGCCTTGAGCGCCCGGGTCACGTCTTCCGATCGTAGTTGGCGCCGGCCGATCGTGCATTCGGCCAATTCACAGAGCAGCCCTTCGGCTCTGCCCACCGCTTCGGGCGGCCCTTCCAGCGTCACCTCATTGCCGCGGGCCGACACGCGCACGCGCAGGCCGTCTTCGATCAACCGGAGATGTAAATCTCTCGGGCCAAACAGGTTGGGAAGATCGACCCCTTCACGAAGCGTGACTTTTTTCACGTAAGCATTTTGGTCCAAGGAAGACACAAGACAGGTCTGCGTATTCTAGCAAAGGGGGCATGCCCTCACAAGAAAAAGATACGGAACTATGGTTCGTGCGCTTACCGCTTCTGGCATGTCGGACACACAAACGACGAGCGTTCATCCATGAGACCTTGAATTCGGGTCCCGCACACGTTTGGACAGCGCGCGCCCGTCTTTTGATACACCAGGTGCCGGCTCTGGAATTGTCCCGGTGTCCCATCCGGCGCAACGAAGCTGCGAATCGACGAGCCGCCCATGGCAATCGCTTCTTCCAGGAGGCGTTGCATCGTTTCAAACAACCCGCGGAGTCTTCTCTTCGATAATCGACACCCGCGGGCGTACGGATGGATGCCCGACCGGAACAGCGCTTCATTGGCGTAGATATTCCCGATGCCGGCGATCCGGTGTTGATTCAGCAACGCAGCCTTGATCCGGCCCCGGCAGGATTGAATCAAGTCCACGAACTCGTCACCGGTCATCGTGAACGGATCACGGCCGAAGCGCCGTTGGCGATAGGCTTTCCAGGCTTTCTGATCCAGGAGATACAGCCTGCCGAATCGACGGGCGTTCCAATACCACAACGTCCGCAAAGTCCGTTGCGGCCCGTTCGCCAGGCTCATGGTCATATGCACGTGCTTCGTACTCGGGATCGCTTCCCGCGTGAACAGCAACAGGCCCGTCATTCCCAACTCCGCAACCACCACCCGTTTCCCGGCGCCTCGCTCACAGACCAGGACAACGCTCTTTCCATGCCGCTGCACCTCCGCGATGCGAGTGCCGGCATACCAGGAGAGCGATTCGACGCCTTGCCTGACGATATCTTCCCGTCCGACCCGTATATGATCAATCGTGGCTCCCGCCGCGGCTGCGTGCAGTTGTCGTCGAACCACTTCGGCTTCGGGCAGTTCCGGCATCATGATCCTCCGGCAAGGACGAGATATTGTATCCACTCTGTCATCCTGAGCGAAGCGAAGGATCTGCTTTTCAAGGCCTTTGGTTGTTGAACGAGAGATTCCTCGCTCCACTCGGAATGACAATTCCGGCGCGGCCAGCATCTCATTCTGTTAACGAATGACTGCTCATTTGCCAGGATGACCGCTAATGACCGCTATGGTGGAGGGAGGTCCCGGTTCTGTCAACGAAATCGTGCATGCCTTCGCCTCCCTGGCGGTTGCGCGAACCCACCACGGCTTCTATACTGTTCTATACCGTCAGGATAGCCACTGACGCCCCTTCACCAGGAAAGCAGGTGACGATGTCCAGCCTCGATGTCCAATACGTTCAGGATCGGCTCACCCAAGCAAAGTGTGCGGTGTGCAAAAAGAGCCGGTTCGGCATCGACAGCCGTTCCATGAAAGAAGACGGGGAATGGAAAGGGATCTGCCTGGACTGTTTCTATCATTTTCCGATCTATACGGATATGGAGTTTTATCTCCGCATCCAGCCCGACGTGCAATATTGGCTCAAGGAAATTTCCTGTCCCCTATGCAGCCATCGCGGCGTGACGCTCGATTTTCGCATTGTGATGTCCGTCCGGGAGTCACGCTATTTCGTGACCTGCGAGCATTGCCGGCATTCATTTACCGAACTGTCTTTTCTGGAGGTCTTCGAATAACGCTCATGAACGATTCCGAACCCTCCTCCACCCCACCACCAGACCCCGGGAAGGACGAGCCCAAAGCCAAGAAGGAACTCCACGTGGTCTCGGTTCCTCACGACGACGACATGATTGCCCAGGAAATGGCTGAGCTCTTCGAAGAAGATGAAGTGACCCACCAACACGGAAGCACCGAGCCCGAAGGCGACTAGCGCGAAGGCAGGCACACGACCGGAATCAATCCTTGGGGAACCACGGGATGAACGCATTGGTCGTGCGTTGATACTCCCGGTAGTCCTCGCCCCGACTGGCGACGGCCCGTGCTTCGGCCAAGGGAATGCCCGTCACCTTGAGCAAGGCGCCGATCATGACAACCGGGCCCACCAACGTCAGCCACCAGTCCGGCAATCCGATACTCATCACGACGTAGGCACACCAAGACACGCCTTCAAAAAAATAATTGGGGTGCCGGGAATATCGCCACAGTCCCTGCCGGCAGGTTTTACCACGATTGCCGGGGTCTCGACGGAATCGATTCAATTGAGTATCCGCCACGGCTTCTCCCCCTACCCCAAGGGCCCAGACGACGACTCCCAGAATTTCCCACGCATGCCACGTGGGATCGGGGTTCGACATCAGAACCAACAAAGGGACCGAGAAGACCGCGATGGCAACGGCCTGGCCTACGAAATACAGAAAGAAATAGAACCCGGACCGAGTCCCCCATTGCACACGAAGCGATTGGTACCGTTGATCTTCGACGGCGCCATGGATTCGGTTGGTCACAAGATACGAGGCGAGTCGAACCGCGTACACCGTCGCCATGGCGGCCACGACCAGGCGATGACTCAAGTCGCCCGTGGTCACAAGAGCGAAGCCAACGGCTGTCAGGCCGAACCCGGCGCAAAACCCCACGTCCGCCAGGGACGCGTTCCGGTGTCCCCATCGGTATGCCAGCCACCATCCCACCATCAAGGGCGTGGTCAGAAGCCAGGCCAATGCGGGAAGTTGCCAGTTCACCGTCCCGGCGCTCTTTTCTCCGGTCGCGCGAGACGTCGCGGACCGTTGGATAACCCTGCCCCGCCGGATATTGACCCCGGGAGGAGCCTTGTGTATGGTGAGCCGCTACATTTGGGAGGTACGCTCATGGATGATCAGCTCATGCAGGCCTACTTGGACATTGAACGTTCCATGCAACGCTATAATGAAGTCCTCGATCAATATCTGATTGCTCTTCAATCCACGGAAGGCGCGGATGGCAAAAAACTCGAACGCATGACCGCCGGCACAAAGGCCATGAGAGACAGCAGCGGCATCTATCTGTCGTACGCGAAATTCGTGGCCTACGGCATGCCGGAGAGCGAAGATCTCATCGAAGAAGAGGACGACTTACAAGCCTGATACGTGTGACGAGAGAGGAAAAGCAATGGTCATGGTCGGGGCGAGCCGATTTGAACGGCCGACCTCTCGCACCCCAAGCGAGTGCGCTACCGGGCTGCGCCACGCCCCGACGATGATTCCATGACTGCAGAAAGACCGGACCTCTTTATGGGCGGACATCCCGGTCTTCTACCGACTCGACGTATTCAAGATATCCAGGATGCCCTGGAGTTCTTCCCTGATTTGCTGCACCTGTCCCACCGGAAGCGGCGCGTCCTCCCGGACGCGGCGCCGGCGACGCCAGTGCCGTTTGAGGCCCATGATCGTGTAGCCTTCCTCATAGAGCATCCGTTTGATTTCCAGAACGACTTCGATCGTCTGTTTGTCATAGACCCGGTGCCGCCCCTGACTCTTTCTGGGACGAAGGAAGCTGAACTCGGACTCCCAAAAGCGAAGCACGGAAGCCGGCAATTTCGTGATCGTACTGACTTCACCAATCTTATAAAACGCCTTGTCCGGGAACTTACTCGCCATGGGTACGGCGGCCTCCGTGGGCCGATGCACGAGGTTAGCCCTACGAATTCACGTCTCTTTTGAAGATTTGACTCGCTCGAAAGGTGACCACTCTTCGAGGGGTGATGGCAATTTCTTCGCCGGTTCGAGGGTTTCGCCCTTTACGCTCTCCTTTGCTCCGCACCATAAAATTTCCGAATCCCGCAATTTTGACCGATTCCCCTTTGCGTAGCACGTCCTTCATGCATTGCAGGACGTACTCCACCAAATCCATGGCCTCGGTTTTTGAAACGCCTACTTGTTCGCAGATATGATTGGCAATGTCGGCTTTACGCATGGTCCCCCACGGAGATCACTCATTTTTTCCACGAAGCAATTCCGGCCGCTGCAACGTATCGAGCGGGCATCTGATTGTCAACAACAGGGGATCAACCCGTCCCCGACTCCACCGTCTCCCCGGGTCCGCTCTTCAGCAGCTTATATTCGATACTATCAGCCAAGGCCTGCCAACTGGCCTCGATGATATTCTCCGACACGCCCACCGTACCCCAGGTGCTTTTATGGTCGCCGGATTCAATCAGCACCCTGACCTTCGACCCGGTTCCATGGCTTCCCGCCAGCACCCGCACTTTGTAGTCCAACAACCGGACCTCGTGGAGTTCGGGGTAGAACGTTTCAAGCGCTTTCCGTAAGGCATTATCCAGCGCATTGACGGGCCCGTCACCCTCGGCCGCGGTCTGTTCCACGGTCTGATTGACCTTCACTTTGACCGTGGCTTCGGTAATCGGCACCTCGTCGGCGTGCCGCTTCTCGACAATGACCCGCAAGCCCAACAGTTCGAACGAGGGACGATGCGTGCCCATCGCTTCCCGTACCAGTAACTCGAACGATCCTTCGGCGCCTTCGTATTGGTACCCGTCCCGTTCCAGGCTCTTGAGTTGAGCCAACAGTTCCTGGAGATGCGGATGGTCTTTGGAGAGGCTGAATCCCAGACTTTCCACCTTCCGGACCACGCCGCTTCGTCCGGTATTGTCTGAAATCAGCACCCGTTGCCGGTTGCCCACCGATTCCGGCGCAACATGTTCGTACGTTTGGGCGTTTTTCTGGACGGCATGGATGTGGACGCCGCCCTTATGGGCGAACGCCGCGTCCCCGACGTACGGTTGCCGCTTGTTCGGGAGCAGGTTCGCAATTTCCGAAACGAAATTGGAGACGTTCCGGAGTTGCCGGATCCGGTCGCCGCCCAATGCCTCCGTCTGCATCTTCAATTCAAGATTAGCCAGCACGGAACAGAGATTGACGTTTCCGCATCGCTCTCCGATCCCATTGATGGTCCCCTGAACCTGCCGGGCGCCCTGTTGCACGGCCACCAGGGTATTCGCCACGGCCATTTCCGCGTCATTGTGCGCATGCATGCCCAAGGGCACGCGACACGTTTGCTTCACCTGCTCCCAGATCGATTGGACTTCCCACGGCATGGTGCCACCGTTGGTGTCACACAGAATGATCCGTTCGGCGCCACCGTCGGCTGCCGCTTGTATCGTCCGCATCGCATAGGCGGGATCGGCCTTGAACCCGTCAAAGAAATGTTCGGCGTCATAAAAGACCCGTTTGTCATGGGCGCGCAGGTACGCGACGGAATCCCTGATCAATTCGAGATTGGTTTCCAGGGCCGTGCCCAATGCCTCCGTGACGTGCAAGGTCCAACTTTTCCCGAAAATCGTGATGACGCTGGTTTCCGCGGCCAAGAGCGCTTGAAGGTTGGCATCGGTCCCGGCTGACTGATTGGCCTTTCGTGTCGAGCCGAAGGCCACGATTTTCGCATGTTGCAGCGGAATCGCCCGGATGGTCTGAAAGAACTCGATATCCCGGGGGTTGGCACCGGGCCAGCCGCCTTCGATGAAATGGATGCCCAATTCATCGAGTTTCTGCGCAATGCGGACCTTGTCCTCAACCGAAAAACTGACGTCTTCGGCCTGGGCGCCGTCTCGAAGCGTGGTATCGTAGATTTCCAAATGATCCGTCATCGGATTCCCTTCGCCCCCGGCTTTCCATCGCCCGCAACACGCGACACCGAAGGGCTATCTCTGCGTACATACTCGAATCACGTTTTCTTTTTCAAGGCCTCTTCACACCGGTTCGGCGCGACCGGGTCCCTTGTCGAGTCCGAATTCCTCATGAAGGGCCCGCACGGCTTTCTCCACGTCCCGTTCATCCAGGACGCAGGATATCTTGATCTCGGACGTGCTGATCATCATGATGTTGACTTTTTCGCGTGCGAGCGTTTGGAACATGCGAGACGCCACGCCCGAGTGGGATCGCATACCGACTCCCACTAACGATACCTTGGCAATTTCTTCCTTGACTTCGACGGCTCCCGCGCCGATTTCCGCAGCCGTTTGCTTCACCAAGGCCATTGCGCGCGCCAGATCGCTCCGCGGAACCGTGAAGGAAATATCCGTCAGCGCATCCTGGTGGCTCACGTTCTGAATAATCATATCCACAACAATGGCTTGTTCCGCCACGACGCCGAACAGGTTCGCCGCAATGCCCGGGCGATCCGGAACCCCCACCACGGTGATCTTGGCCTGGTTCCGGTCGCCCGTGACTCCGGACACCATGGCCTGTTCCATATCCACGTCTTCATGCGTCACAAGGGTGCCTTCTCCTTCCTGAAAACTGGATTTTACTTGTACCGGAACCCCGTATTTCGCTGCAAATTCAACGGAACGGGCTTGGAGGACCTTTGCCCCCAGACTCGCCAGTTCGAGCATTTCTTCATATGACAATTTCGGGATACGCCTGGCCGTGGACACCACGTTGGGATCGGTGGTGTACACACCGTCCACGTCGGTAAAAATCACGCACCGGTCAGCCTTCAACGTCGCGGCCAACGCCACGGCCGTCAAATCCGAGCCCCCTCTGCCGAGCGTGGTCACCTCCGAACGTTCGTTGACGCCCTGAAACCCGGCTACAATGGGCAGGACCCCTTGGTCAAGGGCCTGCCTGACGGGACCCGCCGTCACTTTCGCAATCCGGGCCCGCGTGTGCGAACTGTTGGTCATGATCCCGACCTGGCGACCGGTAAACGAACGGGCATTAATGCCGCGACTCCGCAGCTTCATCGCCAGCAGGGCAATGGTGACACGCTCTCCACAGGATAACAACATATCGAGCTCCCGGTCATCAGGCTGCGCGGTCATTTCATGGGCCAGCCGTAACAATCGATCCGTCTCCCCGCTCATGGCGGAGACGACAACGACAACCTGGTTACCCGACTGATAGGTCTGTTCTATCAGTTCGGCAATCCGGTGGATTCGTTCAATGGTCCCAACGGACGTCCCGCCGAACTTTTCGACTAACAGTGCCATCAGTGGCGCCTTTTTCTGCTTCTTTTGTCGCCGCGGTCTTGCGCTCACGACCGGAGCAAGGCAAGCACGTCTTCCCGTGTGGCTTTGACCGTCAGGGTTTTGGGTGAGATTTCCACGGCAATATCAGGGTCTTTCAGTCCGTGGCCGGTTAACGTGCACACAACCGTGGCGCCTTCGGGCAATAACCCCGCCTGACTGCACTTGGTCAATCCGGCCACTGAGGCGGCGGAAGCGGGCTCGCAAAACACACCTTCTTCTTTGGCGAGCGCCTGGTAGGCTTCAAGAATTTCTTCATCCGTTACCATCCGGATCGCGCCGGCGGATTCCTCCACGGCCTGCTTGGCCAGTTTCCAACTTGCGGGATTGCCGATACGAATGGCCGTCGCCACGGTCTGGGGTTGTTCGACCACGTGGCCTCGAACGATCGGTGCCGCCCCTTTGGCCTGGAAACCCATCATTTTCGGACATTCTGCGATCTGCCCCGCGATCCGGTATTCCTGATACCCTTTCCAATACGCCGAGATGTTGCCCGCGTTGCCCACCGGCAGACAATGGTACGAGGGAGCGCGGCCCAACTGGTCACAGACTTCCAGGGCCGCGGTTTTTTGTCCTTCCAAGCGAAAGGGGTTTAACGAATTGACGAGTTCGAATTCCTCGTTCGCACACAAATCCTTGACGATTGACAGCGCCTGATCGAAATTGCCTTCGATTTGAATCACGATGGCCCCATGCGCCATGGCTTGGGCCAGCTTTCCCAACGCCACTTTCCCGGCCGGCACCAGCACGTACACCGGCAGGCCCGCTCGTCCGCCATAAGCCGCAGCCGCAGCCGACGTATTGCCGGTGGACGCGCACATCACGGCCCGCGCCTGTTTTTCCAATGCCTTGGATACCGCCAGGGTCATCCCTCGATCCTTGAACGAACCGGTGGGATTGGCTCCTTCGACTTTGAGATACAGTTCGACGTGCGGGCAGATTCGCTTGGCCAGCCGGTTGGCTCGAATCAAAGGCGTGTTGCCTTCGCACAGGGTGACCACCGGCGTCTGTTCCGTCACCGGAAGAAACTTCCTGAATTCTTCTATGACTCCACGCCAAGGCATCATCGCATTCTCTCACCGAAACAGAGGGGGGGCCTCCGCGTCATGATTCCTGATCCTCTACCCTGATGACCGTTACGGGCTCCGAAACCAGCGACGGCAGGTGATTGATTTCCCGGGTCGCGGTTTGCACCGAACGTTCCGAGGCGCGATGCGTCATGATCACGACCGGAACCGTTTGACCTTCCCGCCGGCCCTGCTGCAACACGGACGCAATACTGATGGCATGATTGCCCAGGACGCCGGCAATCCTGGAAAGGATCCCCGGCCGATCCGGCACCATACAGCGCAGGTAATAGCGGGTGGTCAATTCCTCCATCGGACGGATTCGGACCGGCACCCTGCCGTCCATTTGGAACGAAGTCGGCGGTACGCGCCCGCAGGCCTGCTTGCGCACGTTGCGGGCAATGTCGATGACGTCACTCACAACCGCGCTTCCCGTGGGCATTGACCCGGCCCCCTGCCCGTAAAACATGACGTCCCCCACGGCGTCGCCCACAATGTGAATGGCATTATAGACGCCATGCACCTGGGCCAAGGGCGCCGTATTGTCGATCATGGTGGGATGTACGCGCGCTTCGATTCCATCCTCGCCCCATTTCGCCACTCCCAGTAGTTTCACGGTCATCCCCAGCTCCGACGCGTAGCAAATGTCCAAAGCCGTCAGGCGTTGGATGCCTTCGGTATACATCTCCTTGACGTTGACGGGCGTGCCATAAGCCAGGCTGACCATGATGGCCAACTTGTGCGCGGAATCGACGCCTTCGACATCGAACGTCGGGTCCGCTTCCGCATAGCCCGCGGCTTGCGCCTGCGCCAGGGCATCCTGAAACTCCCGACCCTCGCGTTTCATCTGGGTCAAAATGTAGTTGGAGGTGCCGTTCATGATCCCGGCCAGGGACGCGCAATGATTAGCCGCCAGACCTTCGGTCAACGCACGGAGAATCGGAATTCCTCCTCCCACGCTGGCCTCGAAGCCCACGTCCACGCCCGCGTGATGGGCCGCGGTAAAAACATCCTCGCCATGCACCGCCAACAAGGCTTTATTGGCGGTGACCACGTGTTTGCCGTTGCCAATGGCTTCAAGCATGACGCGCTTTGCAAAATCATATCCGCCGACGGTTTCAATCACGATGTGGATGGACGGATCATTCAGGAGTCCGGGTAGATCCGTACCGAGGACGCCTTCGGGAAGCGCCACGCCACGGTCCGTCGTCACGTCAAGATCCACGATACGTTTCAAGCGCAGGGGGACGCCCACCCGTCGCGCGATCAACTCGGCCTGGTTCACAAGGATTTTCGCGGCCCCGGACCCGACGGTGCCGAATCCGATCAGGCCTATTCCGATTTCGTTGTGCATGATTGCGTGTCCAGTTTCAACGCGGCCTTGATGCCACGAATGGCCTGATGGGTCCGATGTTCATTTTCGACCAATGCGAATCTCACGTATTCGTCGCCGCCCTCTCCGAATCCGATCCCCGGGGACACCGCCACTTTTCCTTCACGGAGCAGAAATTTTGAGAATTCCAGCGAGCCCATTCCCGCATACGCCGCGGGAATGCGAGCCCACACGAACATCGTGGCTCGCGGATAGTCAACCCGCCAGCCGATTCGATTCAGGCCCGAGACCAACGCGTTCCGCCGGCTTTCGTATTGTTTCACGACCGACGACACGCAATCCTGCGGTCCCGTGAGCGCGATGATACTGGCAATTTGAACGGGTTGGAACATCCCGTAATCCAAGTAACTCTTGATTTTCGTCAAAGCCCCGATGATCTCCCTGTTCCCGACACAGAATCCGACCCGCCAGCCCGGCATATTGTAGCTCTTGGATAACGAGTAAAATTCCACGCCGATTTCTTTCGCTTCCGGTACCTGCAGCAGGCTCGGCGCCCGATAGCCGTCGAAGACAATGTCCGCATAGGCCAGGTCGTGAATCACGTACAGATCGTGTTCACGCGCAAACGCCACGACTTTTTTGAAAAACTCCAAATCCACCACACTCGTGGTCGGGTTGTGGGGAAAACTAATGATCAGAGCTTTCGGCCTGGGTTGGCTTTGACGATACGCCCGCGTGAGGTTTTCAAAGAAATCTTCGGTGGGACCCAGATCGACGCCGCGTACTTCTCCGCCCGCAATAATCACGCTGTACATGTGAATGGGATACGTCGGTGTAGGCGTCAGCACCACGTCGCCGGGCCCCAACATCGCGAGGACCAGATGCGACAGTCCCTCTTTGACTCCCAGCGTCACGATGGCTTCGGTCTCGGGATCAATGTCCACGTTGTAATGCCGGCCATACCAGGCACTGATGGCGTGGCGTAACCTCGTAATGCCACGAGACGCCGAATACCTGTGATTTTTCCCTTTTTGAGCCGCTTCAACCAATTTCTCGACAATGTGGGGAGGGGTCGCTTGATCGGGGTTCCCCATCCCGAAGTCGATAATATCCTCGCCACGCTGCCGCGCCTGAATTTTGAGATCCTGGACTTGGCTGAAGACGTAGGGTGGAAGGCGTTGAATGCGAAAGAAGTTTTGCATGGGTCAGCGGAACGCAACGACTGTGTAGGGAAACGGCTCGCAACGATGAGTCATGATGATAACCCGTGATTGTAGTAAAGGTCGAACGACCAGTCAACGAAGGGCCTTGGTTTTCAGCTTTTTTCTTGACGCGAGGGAGAACGGCGGGACTCGCCTTCTCCGAGGTTGTCGATCATGGTTCATTGCGACCCCTTGCCCGTTTTGCCATAATGAAAAGCCAGAGGTTTTCACTTCCCACCTTTCAGATAGGGTATCATGGCCAGACTCGGCGTCAATATCGACCACGTCGCCACTCTCCGGCAGGCCCGAGGCGGGCGTGAGCCGGACCCCATTGCCGCAGCGGTACTGGCTGACCTGGGCGGCGCCGACGGCTTGGTTGTGCATCTCCGTGAAGATCGTCGACACATCCAGGAACGGGACCTGAAGTTGCTTCGGGACATTGCTCCTTCCACGTTGAATTTGGAAATGGCCGCGGACGACGAGACCGCGAAGATCGCGTTGTGCGTCCGGCCCGATAAAGTCACGCTGGTTCCTGAACGGCGACAGGAGTTGACCACCGAAGGCGGGCTTGCGGTGACGGAACACCGGAAGCGACTCACCACTTTCATCCGTCTCTTCCACGACGCGCAGATTCCGGTCAGCGTGTTCATCGATCCTGACCATCGTCAAATCCGCGCCGCACATAAAGTAGGCGCCGAGGCCATCGAGCTACACACCGGCCCTTATGCCAACAGCCGGCATCCCCGGGAGATCAGGGAAGAGGTCGAAGCCCTTCAGCAGGGCGCGCGCTTCGCGCAGCAATTGGGACTGGAGGTGAATGCCGGTCATGGGCTGACGTACCACAATATCCAGCGACTGACGGGCATTGCCGAAATTGTCGAATTCAACATCGGACACAGCATTATTTCCCGCGCGGTCCTGGTCGGCCTCGAACGGGCCGTCAAGGAAATGCGCGCCTTAATCCCGTCATCGCTCCGCCGTTAGATGCCCGGCGCGTTCGTGCTTGGTTCGCCATGAAAATCGTCACCGCCCACCAGATGCGAGAACTCGACCGTCGCACCATCCAGGAGGCCGGCGTGTCCGGCAAGACGTTAATGGAGCGGGCAGGCGCCGGCGTGGTCTCAGCCATGGAAGAAACCTTCGGCAGCCTGAAGGGGAAAACCGTGACGGTCTTCTGCGGGAAAGGCAACAATGGAGGGGACGGATTCGTCGTCGCAAGACTCCTGCGTCAAAGACGCAGTGACGTCCGGGTCTGCCTGCTTGCCCAAGCCCGGGATCTCAAGGGGGACGCCAAACTGATGCATCAACGCTTTATCAAAGGCGGCGGCCGGTCGAAGGTCTTGAGTGCTCCCTCCACGGACCACGTGCAACAGTTGGGCCGAGACAGCCACGTGCTGGTTGACGCGCTCCTGGGAACCGGCACGTCTTCACCGGTCACCGGCCCGTACCATGAGGCCATTCAGGCCATCAACGCCTCGGGGGCGCCCATTGTTGCAGTGGATCTCCCTTCCGGTATCGATGCGGATACCGGAGAGACGCTAGGAACCGCGGTTCAAGCCGACCTGACGGTCACGTTCGGAAATCCCAAACTCGGGCTCTTTCTGGGAACTGGCATTGACCACGCCGGCCGCCTTCATTGTGTCGATATCGGCATTCCGAGCCAATATGTCGAAGACCTGCGTCTTCCCATCGAGTTGCTGACTCCGGCCATGATCCGACCGTGGCTGCCCAAGCGTCGGGCTTCTTCACACAAGGGCACGTTCGGGCACGCCGGGATCATTGCCGGCTCATCCGGAAAAAGCGGTGCCGCCACTCTGGCAGCCAAAGCGGCCCTCAGGGCAGGAGCCGGGCTCGTCACCGTCGCCACGCCGTCCAGTGTGCAAGCCATTGTGGCCTCAGGAACTCCGGAAGTCATGACCGTGCCGCTTCCTGAAACCATCGACCACACACTATCGCGACAAGCCCTGCCCCTGATGCAAACCTTTTTGCAATCGCGCAGTGCGACCGGCATCGGTCCCGGGCTTTCGACACAGGCTGAAACCGTTGACGTGGTTCGAACATTGATTGCCCAATGCGACCGGCCGCTGGTCATCGATGCCGACGCGTTAAACGCCTTGGTGGGCCAGACGAATCTCATCCGTTCACGCCCGATCTCCCCGATCCTGACTCCGCACCCCGGAGAAATGGCTCGGCTGCTTGAGGAATCGACGTCGGACGTGAACCGCAATCGTTTGGAGGTCGCCCGAGACTTTGCCCATACCCATTCGAGCATCGTGGTACTGAAGGGGGCACGAACGATCATGGCCCATCCTGATGGAGCGACGTCCATTTCACCGACTGGAAATCCTGGCATGGCCACTGCGGGCACGGGAGACGTACTCACCGGGATCCTGGCCGGGTTGCTGGCCCAAGGAGTCGCACCATGGGAGGCGGCTCAAAGCGGCGTCTTTCTTCACGGCTTGGCCGGCGACCTCGCGGCTCACGCTTACGGATATCCCAGCTTGATGGCCGGCGACCTGTTGACCTACCTGCCACAAGCCATCACTCAAGTGCTTCATGCCAATGCCCCACTTCCGTGAAACCGTTCCCTGACCATATGACCGTGACACACGCGGACCCCTGGACCTTGTCCCTTCGATCGCCGTCGCACACCGAGGAATTCGGCTCGACCATCGGTCGTCGTCTACAGAGGGGCGACGTGATCACGCTCATCGGTGAGTTGGGATCAGGGAAAACGACGTTCGTCCGCGGCGTCGCCTTGGGTACGGGATTCAACCCCCACCTCGTGAGTAGTCCGACGTTTACCGTCATCCAGGAATACACCGGCCCCCTCACGCTTGCTCACGTGGACCTGTATCGGCTCGAACAGCCGCGGGAGTTGGCTGACACGGGATTGGCCGAATATATGAACGGAGACTTCATTGTCCTGATTGAATGGGCTGACCGGCTACCTGCCTCGTGGGTGCCCGATGACCATCTTTCCGTTCATTTTTTCCATTCGAGGAAAACCGCCCGTCGTGCGAACGTTCAGGCTTTCGGACCGCGAAGCCGCCATCTTCTCCACTCGATCATGTCGGACAAAAGGTAGCCGCCTCATGGGTCAATCCGAACTGAAACCCCTGCTGAAACAATATTGGGACATCAAACGACAGTACCCGCAGACGATTGTGTTCTTTCGAGTGGGTGATTTTTATGAAATGTTTGACGAGGACGCGAAGGAAGCCGCTGCCTTGCTCAACATCGCTTTGACAAGCAGGGACAAGAACAGCGCCAACCCCGTTCCTCTCTGTGGAGTGCCGTACCATGCGGCGACGAGCTATCTGGCCAAGTTGCTGAAAGCCGGAAAAACCGTGGCGCTCTGCGAACAGGTCGAAGACCCCAAATCGGCCAAGGGTCTGGTCAAACGAGAGGTCGTCCGACTCTATACCCCCGGCACGATTTTCGACGATGAGTTGCTGGACGCCAAGGAGGCCAACTTCCTGGCGGCCTTATCCGTTCAACGCGAACCGGTCCATTCACGTTATAGTTTTGGAATGGCCTCGATCGATCTGTCCACCGGACAATTTCTCATTGCGGAATTTTCCGGGGAACACAGCCGGGACTCGATGCTGGATGAACTCATCCGCCTCGGCCCCCAGGAAGTCCTTATCCCGGACAAAACGGAACTCCTCGCCCTCGACCGGCTCCTGGAACCCCTGCGGTTACCTCGCGTGACGGCACAACCGTCCGCCTGTTTTGAATCGGAGACTTCGCAGGAGATCCTCCTGGCCCATTTCGAGGTTGACCACGTGGACGCGCTCGGCCTCTCCGCAGCGGGTCCCGGGGTCCAAGCCGGTGGGTGCATCCTGCGTTATCTGAAACAGACCCAACCCACCCTGGCGCACCACCACATCCAGAAACCGGAACTCCTGGAACCCGCGCGGGAAATGCACCTGGACGCCATGACCATGCGTAACCTGGAACTGATCCAGCCCTTGCATCCGGAGCAACCACGCGCCACCTTGCTGTCGGTTCTCGATCATACGGTTACGGCCATGGGATGCCGGCTGTTACGGCAGTGGATCGTTCGTCCCCTGATTGACGGCGAAGCCATTCAACGTCGTCTCAATGCAGTCTCCGTTTTCATGAACAACCTGAAACTTCGGCTGCACGTTCGTTCATTCTTCAAGGACCTGCATGACCTTGAGCGGTTGAGCAGCCGCGTCGTCATGGGAACGGCCACTCCGCGAGACCTTCTTCGCTTAAAGGAATCCCTGGTCATAGTCCCTCAACTCTTTCAACTCTTCGACGGCATGACCGATCCTCTTCTCAACTCCGTCTTGCAGCGCTGGGATGCGCTTGCCGACGTCACCGCGCTGATCGAGAACTCCATTGATCCCAAAACGCCGGGTTCCGTCAAAGAGAGCCCGATCTTTCAGGACGGTGTCGACCCCACCATCGACGAGTTGCGCACGATAAGCCGGGACGGCGTGCAATGGTTGACCGATCTGGAGCAACGCGAACGGGAGCGGAGCGGCATTGACTCGCTCAAGATCAAATACAACCACATACACGGATACTATTTCGAGGTGACGAAGGCGAACCTGTCGCGTGTGCCGGAATATTTTCGACGGCGGCAAACACTCGTCAATGCCGAGCGGTATACAACCGAAGACCTCGAACGGATTGAAGCCCAACTATCCGGGGCCAATGAGAAGTTGCGACGCGCCGAACAGGAACGTTTTCAGGCGATGCTGCAAACCCTGTCCGGCCACGTGTTCCGAATTCAAAGAATGGCCAAACACCTGGCCCTGCTCGACGTGCTCTCGACTTTCGCGGAGGTCGCATCCAGGAATCGCTACGTCAAACCCGACATCCACGACGGAGGTATCATCTTCATCAAAAATGGACGTCATCCGGTGGTTGAACAATTCGACTTGCCGGAAGGGTTCATCCCCAATGATTCCTACCTGGACTTCGACGCGCATCGTTTATTGTTGCTGACCGGCCCCAACATGGCGGGGAAAAGCACCTTTTTACGTCAAACCGGGCTAATCGTTCTCATGGCACATATGGGGTGTTTTGTGCCTGCCTCCGAAGCGAAGATCGGGGTCATTGATCGATTGTTTACCCGGGTGGGAGCTTCCGATAATTTGGCCTTCGGGTTGAGCACCTTTATGGTGGAAATGCTTGAAACCGCCAAAATTTTGCATGGGGCCACGTCTCGCAGCCTCATCCTCCTGGATGAAATAGGGCGGGGAACCAGTACCTATGATGGATTGAGCCTGGCTTGGGCAATTGCCGAACACGTTCAGGACCGACGGGTCCTCGGGGCCAGGACCCTCTTTGCCACCCACTATCATGAAATGACGGATTTGGAGAAGTTTCGTGAGGGCGTCCAGAACCTTACCGTTGCGGTAAAAGAGGACAAGGACCAAGTGATCTTTCTAAGAAAGATCACTCCGGGGAAAGCCGCCCGCAGTTATGGTATCCACGTGGGAAAACTCGCCGGCTTACCCTCCACCCTCATCGGCCGAGCCGAAGAAGTATTGGCCCAATTGGAACAAGAGGCGTCTGCCGAAAATATGAACAACCGGATTCATCAAAGGGACCCTGACCCCATGGGTTCCCCATCTCCCCAACCCCATCCTCTGATTGAAGAAATCAAGCAGTTGGAACTCTTTTCCATGACTCCACTTGAAGCGTTAAACAGGTTGGCGGATATTCAAAAACGTCTTGATGCGGAATAAAAAAAGGGCAGGACCCTAAAAAAGGTCCTGCCCTTTCGTGTTTGAATAAAGCTTTTTTCTTATTGCAATGAAGCTCCGAACTTGCCTTCCTTTGTCCCCTTGGAGGTATGGGGGGCTTGGTTGGAGTACGGAATAAATCCAGAAATCGGACCCACGCCCGGGACCATCACGTCGTATTGCATTTTCTTGTTTTGAGCCCAGCTATTGTTGTCGATGGAATCCACAACGCTGATTGCCCGCAGGCTATGAATGCTTCGTGGCTTGTCCGGCGTACCGGCCACTTCAGGAACTTCCTTAACCGAAGACACAATACGATGATTCTGCTCGGTCTCCTGAATGACGAGTTCGACCAAGGTATACTTGGAAGGTTCGGTTCCACTCATCACTGCTTGGCTGTGCGAGCCTTTGCCCAAGGCCACCAGTTTTTGCCAGACACCGTCATCTTTCGGGTACACTTTCAAATTCTTCCCTGGGAAATACTTCTGCCAATAATACCCACTCTCGGCATTGCCGCCAAACACGGCGATGTTGACCCAAGCGGCTTTGTCATACGGGTCGGTCACCGCAACCCGCCCATGCACGGTGGTCGGCTTGCTGAGATCGCCCCACTCAAACCGTTCCTGGAACGCTTCGATGGCAAGCGCACTGGAGGCCATGCAACCCACCACGATCAAGGCAGTTAAAACTGCTAACCCTGATTTCCCAATTTTCATGATTCCTTCCTCCTCAATTAAGCGCTAAAAATTTTTGAATGAATTCTTTTCGATATCTCAAGTATCAAATTCGTCAGTTTACTCGCCAGCGAGAACCTTGAAGCCCGTGACGGTGTTGCCATCGAGTTGCACTTCCATGGCGACCAAATTTTGCGACGCGTCGGTCAATTGTTTCATCAGAGCGGAATCTTTCACCCGTAACCGCACCGTTGTTTGCGGATTGTACCATCCGGCATAGGGATTATTGCGATCTTCGCCGCCTTGATACCCCCACGCACAGCACACGAACAGCGGATCAGGAATGGCCACGTTCCGGTCATCGGAAGCCCGACCAAGGGGGTCACCGGCTTCGCCGGGGTTACTGGTATTCCAATATTGAATGCCAAAAAGAATTTCTCCTGCCGGATTATCGGCCCAATGAGCATACACGCGACCCTTCAAGCTTGCGGGTGCGGTCCCTTTGAGGGACATGTCGCCGATCGTGGCTACCTCATCCGGATTACCACTACATTTCTTGTTGCTAGAACAGGGGCCCTTTTGGGCATCGGCCAGACCGATGAAGCCAACGAGCATCAGACCTGCAGCCAGCATTCCCACTACACCCCCACGGAAAAATGACTTCTTCATTTCCCCCTCCTTTACTTAGGATGACATAATAAAAATAACGACTCGTACTTTTTAACCAAAAACCGTTTCAATTGCAACGAAAAATCATTGCCCCTTATTCCCCAACACTTCAGGGGCCATTCGACCCTTACAACCTTCTCGCTTTTAATCAGAATGGCCCATGCTACTCATCCCGTTGCAAGTTGTCAAGAGTCTTTCCAGAGAAAATTTGCGGGTTTTCACGCCTGCGCAAGAAATTTTTCCTGGAAGGGCTCCGGGGACACGGGTCCCAACGCCGTCACGGACAATGAACCAAAATCCAAAAGCTCCCGGCCGATGGACTGCACGTCCTGTACGGACACGCGATCAATGGCAGCCACGAGTTCCCGGAGGGAAACGTATCGTCCTTGCGCGAGTTCGTCCTTGGCCAACTTGTTCATACGCCCGTAGGTCCCTTCCAGCCCAAGCATCAAAATCCCTTTTAATTGGTTTTTGGTTCGCTCCAATTCTTGTGGGGCGGGACCACGTTTTTGCAACTTCTTGATTTCCCGACAGACCACGTCCACCACTGAAGGCGCCTCTTTGGCCCCGCTCGCCGCATAAATGGTCAGCACCCCTCCGTCTGAAAAGCTCGACAATTGGGAATAGATCGTATACGCCAGACCGCGTTTCTCCCGAATTTCCTGGAAGAGCCGGGAACTCATCCCTCCCCCAAGCAGGGCGTTCAGCGAATATGCCGCGTATCGGGCCGGATGGGCCACGGGCAACCCCCTGAACCCCAGACAGACATGGACCTGCTCCAACCGTTTCTGATGGACCATGATCCCTCCCCGAACGCGAGGCGGCTTCTGCCGTTGCGTACCATTCTCTTCATGACCGGCGGGCTTCCACGCTCCAAACGCAGCCTGGAGCAGGGCCTCGACCTTCTTCACCTCAAAATTCCCCGCCACCGCTATCACGGTTTTCTCCGGACGATACTGTTCCTCCAGATAGTGAAGCAGGTCGCGTCGTTGCATGCGCTTCATCGTGGCCTGATCACCCAGAATCGAACGCCCCAGGGGATGCCCTCGCAACACCTGCTTGGCATGCAGTTCCTGCACAAAATCTTCCGGATCGTCCCGAACCGTTCGAATTTCCTCCAGCACGACCTGTTTTTCCCGTTCGATTTCCTTGCGGTCAAAACGGGAGTGATGGAAGAGATCGGCCAAGAGGTCGATCGCCTGTTCGATTTGTTGGTCCAACACTTTGATGTACAGGGTGGTGGTTTCATGCGTGGTAAAGGCATTCATTTCTCCGCCCAGGCTGTCGATTTCGTGTGAAATCTGCGTGGCGGACCGGCGGCGCGTGCCTTTGAACATCATGTGTTCAAGGAAGTGGGCAAACCCCTTTTGCCGGGGTCCTTCATCCCTGGTGCCGACGTTTTCCCAGACACTGATGGCGACGGACTTGAGCGAGGGCATTCGCTCCATGACCACACGAACGCCGTTATCGAGGACGGTCTTGCGCGTCCACGTCATGTTTGCACTTCCCCAGATTGAAGTGGCAGCAGTGGGCAACAATGGTCTGCCAGGATACCCGTCACAGGCCGATCAAACAGGCCTTCTTACTAGGGCGCGGCAGGAGGCTGCTCCGATTCCACGAGCGCCTCTTTCCGGCTCAAACGAATTTTGCCCTGTTTGTCGATTTCCAGGACTTTGACCAGGACCTGTTCCCCTTCCGCCAGTTCATCGGCCACGGATTTGACTCGATGTTCGGCCAATTGGGAAATATGCACCAAGCCATCGATGTTGGGTAAAATCTCGACGAAGGCGCCAAAATCGACGATCTTCCGGACGGTCCCGAGATAGGTTTTCCCCACGACCGCTTCCTCCGTCAACCGGTTGATCATGTCTATCGCCTGCCGGGCCGACGCTTCGTCCACCGACGCAATCGTCACCAAGCCCGTATCGTCGACGTTGACCTTGACCCCGCATTCCGCAATGATGCCGCGGATGACTTTCCCCCCCGGTCCGATGACGTCCCGAATCTTGTCGGGTTTGATCTGAATCGTATAAATGCGAGGCGCATGGGGCGCCAGGGACTCCCGAGGCGATGAAAGCGAGGCCTGCATTTTTTCCAAAATGTGGAGCCGGCCAGCTTTGGCCTGCTCGAGGGCCTGCCGCATCAAGTCAATCGTGATCCCTTCGATTTTGATATCCATCTGGAGCGCGGTCACGCCCGTTCGGGTCCCCGTCACTTTGAAATCCATATCGCCCAGATGATCTTCGAGTCCGAGAATATCCGACAAAATCAGAACCCGGTCGCCGTCCTTGATAAGCCCCATGGCAATACCCGCCACGGGTTCCTTGATGGGAACGCCGGCGTCCATCATGGCCAAGGTGCCTCCGCACACCGTGGCCATGGAGGACGAGCCGTTGGACTCCAAAATGTCCGACACGATGCGAATGGTATAGGGAAACGCCTCTCTGTCCGGCAGCACCGACTTCAACGCACGCTCCGCCAGTTTCCCGTGTCCGACTTCGCGTCGACCGGGCGACCGCAAAGGCCGGGCTTCTCCCACGCTGAATGGAGGGAAATTATAATGGAGCATGAAATTGCGGAAATATTCGCCCTCAAGCGCGTCGATGCGTTGCTCATCGTCCGAAGTTCCCAGCGTGACGACGGCCAGGCTTTGGGTTTCTCCTCTGGTGAACAGGGCGGAGCCATGCGTACGCGGCAACAGACTCGTTTCACACGTAATGGGCCGGATATCGGACGGGCCCCGGCCATCGGCTCGGACCTGTTTTTCCAGAATCATGTCGCGGACTTCACGATATTCCACGTCATGATAGACCTCCTTGACTTGCCGGCCACGCACAGGATCCTCTTCGCCCAGCTTGTCAACCGCGTCGGCCAGAACCTGGTCCAACCGTTCTTGCCGGTCGTTCTTGTTCGCAATGAGCACGGCCTCTCGAATCGGGCCGGCCACCAATTCGCGCACCTGTCCTTCCAACTCTTCACTGACCGGTTCAACCGGCACGACCCGTTTGGTCCGCCCCACCAGCGATTGCAACTCGACGATTTTCGCCACGATCTTCTTGATTTCCGAATGGGCCAACGCCAGCGCATCCAGTAATATGGATTCGGACAACCCATTCGCCCCGGATTCCACCATCATGATCGCGTCCGCAGTACCGGCGACAACCAAATCAAGTTCACCGTTCTGAATTTCCTGCATATTGGGGTTGACCACGAATTGGCCGTTTATGTGTCCGATTCTGACGCCGGCCAACGGGCCGCCAAAGGGAATATCGGAGATCGTCAGCGCGGCGGAGGCCGCGGTAATGCCCACGACTTCCGAGGTCATCGATTGGTCCACCGAGAGCACCGACGCGATGACTTGCGTCTCATAATAAAACCGCTCCGGGATCAAGGGACGAATCGGCCGGTCAATGAGCCGGCTCGTCAGGGTTTCTTTTTCCGACGGAGCCCCTTCCCGCTTGAAATATCCTCCCGGAATTTTTCCGGCCGAATACGCTTTTTCCTGATAATTCACCGTAAGCGGTAAAAAATCCGTGTCCGGCTTCAACGTCTTGGACGCCACGGCCGTCGCCAAGACCACGGTGTCCCCATAGGAGGCCAACACGGCCCCATCGGCCAGTTTGGCCATTCGCCCCGTCTCCAACCTCAATGTCCGTCCCGCTATCTCCACTTCAACTGCTTGCACCATGTACTTCTCTCCTTTTTGCCTTATTTCCTTCTTCCCTTCATCACGCCAGGGTAGAAACGGCGTGTCATTTCCTCAGCCCTAATTTGCCGAGCAAGGCGCGATAGCGCCCGACGTCTTTTCGATGCAAATAATCCAACAGACGTCGTCGCAGGCTCACCATTTTGAGCAATCCGTGTCGCGAATGATGATCCTTTTTATGTGTGCGCAAATGGTCGGTTAAATAGCTGATACGATTCGTCAACAAGGCAATTTGCACCTCCGACGAACCCGTATCCCGTTCATGTGCCCGATGTTGTTGCACGATATCCGATTTTGCTTCCTTAACTGCCGTCATACCAACCTCCTTTTTCCTTCTTTCAGTGTTCTCGTTTCATGAAACGGGAGTGACGTCTCAGCAAACACTTTGATCATCCGTAGTTGATGTTTTGGCACGTCCGACGTTGATGGGGCCCATTGGCCGAGGGCCAGTAATCGCCCCATATCGTCTTTCACCCGAATCAACGTCTCGACGGAGGTCTCTCGCTGATCCTCCGGCCACAGGACCGGGTCTGAAACGGGCGCCCCATTCAAGACCTTCTCGACCATGGCGGGCTCAACGACCACTGCCGGAAGATCGGTCAACGCTTCGTCGAGACTCAGAAACACCTCCGGGTGCTCGAACAGATCATCGACCCGTCCGATGTCATCGAGCGGCCACGCCCGGTCAAGGCGAAACGGTCCCACGCGACTGCGTGTCAATCGGCTCAGGTGCCCCCCCACACCCAACACCCGGCCGATATCCGCACACAACGTGCGAATGTACGTGCCCTTGGAACAGCGAACCCGAAGCGTGACGTAGGGTAAGAACAACGTCCGGACCTCAATGTGATAAATGGTCACGGGCCGTGCCTGACGCTCAACCGTTTTGCCTGCACGAGCCGCTTTATACAGCGGTTGTCCTCCGATTTTGACCGCCGAATACATGGGCGGTACCTGCTGCTGTTCACCGTAAAATTGCGCAACCGCTTCGCGAATGGTCTCGGGACGGAGCCCTTGGACGGGACGTTCCCGCACAATGGCGCCCGTGGCGTCCTGAGTCGTGGTCTCCTGCCCCAGACGCAAGACGGCCTCGTATTCTTTGTCCCAATGGACAAGAAAGGCCGAGAGTCTCGTCCCTTTCCCCAGCAAGACGGGAAGCACGCCAGTAGCTTCGGGGTCCAAGGTCCCCGCATGCCCGACTTTACGAACCCGGAGAAGACGTCGAACCTTGGCCACAACGTCGTGCGACGTCCACCCGGCAGGCTTCAAGACGTTCAATACGCCATGCGGCACAGCCGATGTCACCTGTCGGACCGAAACACCGTCAAGCCGGTCGACCGTCATGCCTGGCCCTCATCCCCGGATTCGCCCCACCCGGTCACCTCGTGTCCCGAGTCATCCTCGGGGAGTACGGCATCAAGAAGCCGGTCGATCTTGTCCGCTCGTGAGCCGCTCGAGTCGAACCAGAATGACACTTCCGGCGTATAGCGCAACTCCAAGCGCCGGCCCAATTCCAACCGAACGAAGCCGGACGCATTGTCGAGAATCTTACCGACGGTTTCCGCTTCATCGTTGTTCCCCAACAAGGACACGTAGACGTAGGCTTTCCGCAGATCGTTGTTCATCTCCACGTCGGTGACCGTCACGAACCGGAGCCGGGGGTCCTTGCATTTTCTGGCAAGAATGTCCGCAACCTCCATCCTGATTTGATCAGCCACCCTGACTGATCGCTTATACGCCGGTTTCGACACGACACTCGCGCTTCTTCCCGCCCTACAAGAGTTCGATGCGAAAATCGAGCAACTCCAACGTGGGAGTGGCCCGAATCATATTGATCGCTTGATCGAGCACACGATTCACGTGACTCGATTCATTTGCAATACAGGCAATGCCCAACACGGCTCGTTGCCAGAGATCATGATCGCCAAGTTCGGCCACCGACACCTTGAACGTCCTGCACAGACGCGCTTTGAGGCCGGACAGAATCTGACGCTTCGATTTCAGCGAATGCCCTTCGGGAAAATGCAATTCTATCCGACAAACGCCAACCACCATCGGTTTTCAGCACGACGCGCGACATCCATGACTCAAGCCGGCCATGCCACAGGCATTACAATTTAGCCGTCTCTTTATCAAAGACGTACGCTTCAATCACGTCACCGGCTTTAATATCATTGAAGTTTTCAATGCCGATCCCGCACTCGTACCCTTGCTGCACTTCCCGCACGTCGTCTTTAAAGCGCCGTAACGAGCCCAAT
The DNA here is from genome assembly GCA_022825885.1 of Nitrospirales bacterium. Classification (GTDB taxonomy): domain Bacteria; phylum Nitrospirota; class Nitrospiria; order Nitrospirales; family UBA8639; genus Bin75. Next base: position 29,915 of record JAJDVY010000042.1, read on the forward strand.
TTGCCTTCATAGACGATCACACTGTCCCGCAACAAGCGAACGCCCTCACTCGCGCGGGCAATGTGCCCGTTCGTGACGTAACAGCCTGCGATTGAGCCGACTTTGGGGATCGAAAAGACCTGTCGAACCTCCGCGCGTCCCAACACGCGTTCCGTGAAGGTCGGCTCCAGCAATCCCTCGGCCGCGGCTTTCACGTCTGCGATCGCATTATAAATGATGGTATGGAGCCGGACCTCCACGCCCTCGCGTTCGGCGAGCGCCGTGGCTTTGGGGTCCGGACGTATGTGAAATCCAACCACCAGCGCTTTCGACGCAGACGCCAGCAACACGTCCGATTCGGTGATCCCTCCCACGCCCCGATGAATAATCTGCACCTTGACGCTATCGGAGGAAATCTTGGCGATTGATTCGCACAAGGCCCCGACTGACCCTTGGGCATCCGCTTTCACCAGCACCGCCAGTTCCTTCCTGTCCAACTCCTGACCCTGGGCAAACAAGGCATCCAACGTGAGCCGGCTCGGGCCGGTCCCAAGTTCCGCCGTCCGCCGCTTTTGATGCCGGGACTCGGCGATCTCGCGGGCCACCCGCTCATCTTTCACGACGACTAATTGATCGCCTGCCGCCGGCAATCCCAACAAACCAATCACCTCCACGGGGGTAGAGGCCCCGGCCTCACGGACTTTCTTCCCGTCGTGCGACACCAGTGCGCGGACGCGGCCGCTGGTCGCCCCCACCACGTACGCGGCTCCGACCTTCAACGTTCCACTTTGGACCAGGACGGTAGCCACGGGACCACGGCCTCGGTCCAACTTGGCCTCCAAGACGACTCCCTTGGTGGGCTGGGTCACGTCCGTCTTCAATTCCATGACCTCGGCTTGCAGCAGCAACATCTCCAATAACGTGTCCAGTCCCTGTTTTTCTTTCGCCGACACTTCCACGTAGATCGTCTGTCCGCCCCAGGATTCGGGAACAAGACCCTGTTCCGACAGGCTCTGCTTGATTCGATCCGGATTGGCTCCAGGCTTATCGATCTTGTTGACGGCCACCACAATGGAGACTCCGGCGGCCTGCGCATGATTTGCGGCCTCAAGGGTTTGCGGCATGACGCCGTCGTCCGCGGCAACGACCAAGACCACGATATCGGTGACTTGCGCCCCGCGTGCTCTCATGGCCGTAAACGCTTCGTGACCGGGGGTATCCAGAAAGGTCACGCTTTTCTCCCCCACCTGCACGGCGTAGGCTCCGATATGTTGCGTGATGCCCCCTGCCTCCTGTTGCGTGACCTTCGTCTGACGAATCGCATCGAGCAACGACGTTTTCCCATGATCCACGTGCCCCATAATCGTCACCACCGGAGCCCGGGGCGCAAATTGTGAGTCGGTCGTCGGCTCAAGCATTTCTTCCAACAATGCTTCACCTTCTTTTTCCGTCTGAATCTCAACCTGAATCCCGAGTCCTTCGGCAATCAGCACGCCGGCATCCAGATTCATGGGTTGATTCAGCGTAAGACCGACGCCCATTTCCATTAACTTGCGAATCACGTCCGCCGCCCGGATTCCCAGATGTTCCGCAAACTCTTTCACCGTCATGCCAGATGACAGTTTGACGGTCTTTCGTCTGGGTTTCGTGATTTCGGTCGGCGTGGCCGAAGGGACGTGACGAGAACGTTCTTCCCGTCTGAGGGTAGGAAGGGGACGAAGATCCTGCCAGCGAGCCGCATCTTCATAGATCTCGGCAAAGAGGTCTTCATCACGCGGTTTCCCGGCCTTCCGACTCTTTTTTGATTTCTCCTCTTCCTTGACCTTCTTGGACTCATCAACCGTTTGCTCAGGATGCGTGGTGACCGGCTCACCGGCCACGACGGGCGGGGCTTTGTCTTCGATCGACGGGACAGCGTCGGGAAGCGTTGCTTCAGCAGCCAAGGCCTGCGTGATGGCTGCAACTTCGGGCGGCTCATCGGGCACACCCACCGGTTCCACGGGTTCGCTCTTGGCAATCACGGCACTGATGCCGTCTTCCGAAGACGCTTCTTGAGCCTCGGAGTCGGAAGAAAGGGGAACTTCTGTTTTTCGCCGCTTGATTAAGATGTGTTTTTTCTCGGGTTTGCGAACCTCCTCTTCGGCAGCCTTTTCCTTTTCCCGAGCGGCTTGGCCGCGTCCCTTGGCAGGCAAAGCCGACGGAGGTTTTGCGGTTTTACCGGGTTTGTAGGAACCGGTGGCCTTCTTCCGCCTGAGCATCTGCGGGTCCGACTTGCCCGAAAGCGCTTTCAAGGCTTTCTGGAGGTCCTCCTCGCTCAAGGCATTGCTATGGGAGGAGACGGCAATCCCCAGTTTACCCAGTTCGGCAATCAGGACCTTGCTTTCCTTGCCCAGCTTTTTGGCTAATTCATAAACTCGCATCGTGATTCGTTACGCGGACGCCTCTCCTGACTCAACCGCCTCGTCGGACTTCGCCTCGAGTTCTTGACCCGCCTCCCCGTCGCCCGCCGGAGCCGACGACGGCTTTTCCGTACCGGCTCCCTGTTCTAACTGCGCCGCGGTTTCCTCGGCCAAGGCGGCTTTTATTTCCCGTTCCCGCTCGAGTTTTTCTTTTTCATATTCACTCACGCTGATGATATCGATTTTCCACCCGGTCAATTTGGCGGCGAGTCGGACGTTTTGCCCGTTTTTGCCGATGGCCAGCGATAATTGCGAATCCGCCACCACCACCAGGGCCGCCTTTTTCTCCTCATCGATCCCGACTTTCTCGATGGAGGCCGGGTTCAACGCTTCGCCGATAAACACGCGGGGGTCCGTGGTCCACGGGATGATGTCGATCTTTTCTCCCTTGAGTTCCCGCACGATGGCCTGAACGCGGGACCCCTTAATTCCCACACAGGCGCCAACCGGATCCACGGCTTTATCCCTGGAGAACACGGCAATCTTGGTTCGATCCCCGGGTTCACGCACCACCTCTTTGATCTCCAGAATTTTTTCCGTGACCTCCGGCACCTCCAATTGAAAGAGTTTGACCACGAACTGCGGATGCGCACGGGACAGGATCACCTGGACGTCTTTCGGGGTCCGGCGCACTTCCAACAACAACGCTCGAACACGGTCGCCCCGACGGTGAACTTCACGGGGAATTTGTTCATGAACGGGCAATACGGCTTCGGTCTTTCCGATTTCCACCAGGTAGTTCCGGCGTTCCTGCCCAAGAATGATGCCGTGCACCAAATCTCCTTCTCGTTTCGAGTATTCCCTCTCGACCGCCTCCCACGTGGCTTCCCGGACTTTTTGACAGATGACCTGTTTCGCAGCCTGCGCCGCGATTCTCCCGAATTCCTCGACGTCAATGAGCGAGCCGATCTCATCGCCCAATTCAGCCTCTCCATCAATGGCCCGCGCCTCCTCCAGAGAAATCTGGGCATTCGTATCGGTAATCTGATCCGCAATGGTCTTCAATGAGACAATGGAAATTTCCCCGGTTTCCGGATCGATTTGGACCTGAATATTCTCGTTGTTGCCATACCGCTTCTTCGCCGCGGTCAGCAGCGCAGATTCCACGGCCGCAAGCACCCGATGTTTATCGATGCCTTTTTCACGTCCCACCTGTTCGATGACTGCCATCAGTTCACGCTTCATAGCCGCCCCTCTTCGTGCTGACCCGCAATCGGCCTCAAACCCGACTACGTCCCCCTCTTTCAAGTCCTCCGTTACCAGTCAATGTCACGTTTGGCCCGAACGATGGCATCCCACTCAAGATCCACCCGTCGATGCGTCTGCGATTTTCGCACCGGCACCTGCAGGGTAATGCCTCGATCAGCGACCTCAATCAACTGACCGACAACCACTCCTTTTCCCTGAACGGGGGCCTGGACCTTGACTCGAATGTTCAGGCCAACCGCCTGATCATAGTCCTTTCGCTGTTTCAGCGGGCGATCAAGACCCGGGGATGACACCTCGAGACGATAGGCGTGAGGAACCGGATCGGCCACGTCAAGCGCTCGACCGAGCGAATGGTGAAACTGCTCACAATCCTGAATCCCGATGCCCCCTTCTTTTTCCACGAACACCCGCACAATAGTTTTGGCTCCCTTGCCGTGACACTCGACTTCAACAATGTCAAGGCAGAGGGCGTTGGCAATCGGCTCGGCGATACGCTGAACCTGGCTCTCCAGCCCATTCATATCCGCAATTTCACGCCTTCCGGAATGATCTCCAAGAGAACAACAATGCAAAAAAAAGTGGGCTCCCGCCCACTTTACTGTCAAGACCTTAGCATTTCTCCTGACCGAAGGCAAGATAGGCATCCTTCCGCCAGGCATAGGCTCTTGCCGCCGCCCGCTCATCCTCCGCAAGACGCCGACACATTGGGACGATGGAATGCCGGAACAGCAGGAGACTTGTCGCTTCGTCATAAATGGTGAGCCGCCTCGGGCTCGAACCGAGGGCCCTCGCCTTAAAAGGGCGATGCTCTGCCAACTGAGCTAGCGGCTCACCTGCGCCGGATGCTAACAACCGCTCCCGGGGTTGTCAAACGGTGGAGCCTTCACGGGATCAACCATGGCGCCGTCATGATCAGGCACTGATTTTGGAAAGCTTGGTCCGCGGACGCGTCTGCGTCATGGGATTCTTCAGCATGATCGTATGTTCCCGATGAGAACCCGTGGAGATGACATCGATCCGGCACGACGTCAGGACTTCGATGCGCCTCAAATACCGCTTGGCCTCAGCCGGCAACGCCTTATAGGACGTCGAGCCGGTCGTTGTGCCTCTCCATCCCGGGAGCACTTCATACACGGGTTCGCACTGCGCGAGGATACGCGAATCGATGGGCATCTCGCGATGAAGTTTTCCCTGATGGCGATACCCGATTGCTATCTTCAGTTCTCCCACTCCATCCAGGACGTCCAGTTTCGTCACCGCCAGGGACGTGCAGCCGTTCACCCGGACCGCGTAACGCAACAACACGGCATCCAACCAGCCACACCGACGGGCCCTGCCCGTGGTTGCGCCAAATTCCTGTCCGCGCTCCTGCAATCCACTACCCACGTCATCGGATAATTCCGTGGGAAACGGCCCGCCGCCCACGCGCGTGGTATAGGCTTTGGTGACGCCCAGTACCGCGTCGATTCTCGTCGGCCCCACACCTCCTCCGGTACACGCGCCGCCGGCACAGGCATTGGACGAGGTCACAAAAGGATACGTCCCCAGATCCACGTCCAAGTGCGTTCCCTGAGCCCCTTCAAAAAGCACACGCCGCCCGCTTTCCATGGCCTTGTGAATGAGCATGGAATCATCCGTCATGTAAGGAGACAGACGCTGAGCATAGGCCAGATATTCTTCACACATGCGATCGGCCTGAAACCCGCGCACGCCGTAGACGTGCCGGAGAAAACTGTTGATTTCGACTAAATTCCTCTCCACTTTGTCCCGAAATCCTTCGGGATCGAGCAAATCTCCCATCCGAATCCCGATACGCGCCATTTTATCCACGTAAGCCGGGCCGATTCCCTTACCGGTGGTGCCGATCCGGCGAGCGCCTTTGGCCTTTTCCGCAGCTTTGTCGATGGCTTTGTGATACGGCATGATCAGATGCGCACGCTGGCTGATGGCAAAATTCCGCCCGACCCTGATACCTTGGACCGCTAATTGATCCAGTTCTGCGATCAAGGCCCCGGGGTCGATGACCACGCCGTTTCCCAGGATACACTGTTTTCCCCGGGACAGAATCCCGGATGGAATCAAGTGAAACACGAACGTGCCTTTTTTCGTGACAACCGTATGCCCGGCATTGGAGCCGCCCTGGAACCGCACGATAAGATCCGCCTCCCGAGCCAGGATATCGACGATTTTCCCCTTCCCTTCATCCCCCCATTGGGATCCGATGACGACCAAATTTCCCATATATCCAGCCTTTTCCGGAAAATAGTCACAAAAAAAGGGCCCGGCCAACCTGACGCCAGAGCCCATTGAATGATCCTAGGCCCCCCTTCCTGATTTGTCAATAGCATGGCCGAGCATTTGGACGGGCACTTGGCCCCATCCCTGCATGATCGCATGAGGCATCCCGGTCCGGTTACCGTTGGACCAAGGACCGCGAAATTGAATTTACTGGTAGCTTTCCTGATCGGTGGGAAACTTCTGACACTCCACCTCTTCCTTGAAACACCGCAGGGCTTGGAGGGCATCGGCTTTGAGGTGGGCGTAGGGTTTGACGAATTTCGGAACGAACTCGTCAAACAAGCCGAGCAGATCATACAGGACCAGGACCTGGCCATCGCAATGGGGGCCCGCCCCGATCCCGATGGTGGGAATGGAGACCGCTTGGGTCATGGATTGCGCCAGGGTCGCGGGTATCGCCTCCAGAACCAAGGCAAAAGCCCCGGCCGTTTCCAGTGCCATGGCATCGTCAAGCAATGCTTCGGCTTGGATGGCTTCTCTCCCTTGCACTTTGTATCCGCCGAAACGGTTCACGGATTGCGGCGTCATACCGAGATGACCCATCACCGGAATACCCACGGTGGTCAGGGCGCGGACCCGGTCCACCATGGCGCCGCCGCCTTCCAGTTTCACGGCCATGGCTCCCGCCTGGATCAGGCGACCCGCGTTGTGAATGGCCCGTTCCTCGCTGACCTGGTAACTCATGAACGGCATATCAGCGATAACCAGGGCCTGCTGCCGGCTTTGAGCCACCAGCCGGGTGTGATACACCATGTCGTCCATGGTGACCGACAACGTGTCCGGTTTTCCCTGGACCACGACGCCCAGCGAATCGCCGACCAGAATGACGTCAATGCCGGCCTGCTCGATGATATGAGTGAACAGCGCATCGCAGGCCGTCACGACCACCAGTTTTTTCTTCCCCTTCTGGTTTTGAAATTCCGGGACCGTCATCAGTTCAACTCGGCCTTTCGGATGATCTCGGACAATCGATGCGCCAACCGGCCGGCCATGAGGTGTACACCATCACAGAAAGGACGAACGGCTCGAATGGTTCGCACCGCAATTTCAACCCCGGCTTCGGACACATGCGCGTCCCCGGCGTTCCGCAGCTCCAGCAGCACCTCGTCGGGCACGTCGATGCCCGGCACGTGCGCGTTGACGTATTCTGCCATTTTTACCGACCGGAGTACCAGGACCCCCGCCAACACCTTGCAGGAATAGGGACGCACGGCTTCCATGAAAGATTGAATGACCTTCGCCGAAAAGATGGGTTGCGTCTGAAAAAATTCCGCGCCGGCGTTGACCTTGGCCTCAAATTTTTTGTGCAGGAGTTCAACGGGTTCGACGCCGGGAGCCACGGCTCCGCCGATAACGAACGCGGTCCGTCCTTCCAACGCGTTGCCGGCCAGATCCCGTCCCTCATTGAGTTCCCGCACCGCGTGCATGAGTTGCACGGTATCCAGGTCGAACACCGGCCTGGCATCCTTGTGATCGCCGGCGCCCGGGCTGTCACCGGTCAGGCACAGCACGTTCCGGATCCCGAGCACGTGCGCGCCCAGGAGATCCGATTGCAGGCCGAGCCGGTTCCGATCCCGGCAGGTGAGTTGGAGCACGGGGTCATGCCCCTGTTCATACAGCAGGCGGGCCACGGCCACCGGACTCGCGCGCATCACCGCAGCGGCGTTATCAGGCACGTTGATCCCGTGCACGCGCCCGCTCAACGACTTGGCGGTCTCGAGCAGTTCCGACACGTCCGTCCCTTTCGGGGGGTTCAACTCGACGGTCACGGCAAACTGGCCTTGGGCCAACGTGTGTTGCAACGTGCGGGGCGTCATGGCATGGATCAAAACGGCTCCACTCAAGGAGCCGTTCGCCTGGCTCCTTCCAGCGTGTTCGCCAATAGCATGGCAATGGTCATGGGTCCCACGCCTCCGGGCACGGGGGAAATCCATCCGGCGCGTTCACGCACCGGCTCGAAATCCACGTCGCCGACCAGCCGGCCGTCATCGAGTCGATTGATGCCCACGTCGAGCACGATGGCCCCGTCTTTCACCATGTCGCGTGTGACGAACCGGGGTTTGCCGATCGCGGCCACCAGAATATCGGCTGCCCTGCAGACCGCGGGCAGGTCCTTGGTCCGGGAATGACACATGGTCACGGTGGCATGCTGATGCAGGAGAAGCATGGCCACGGGCTTTCCCACGATATTGCTGCGACCGACCACGACGGCCTTTTTCCCGGCAATGGGTTCGCCGGTGGATTCGATCATGCGGATTACCCCTTTGGGCGTACAGGGGACAAATACCGGCTCCCCCGCGACTAACCGGCCGATATTGTACGGATGAAAACCATCGACGTCCTTGTCGGGGTCGATGGCATTGAGAACGGCCTGACCCTCAATGTGCGCCGGTAAGGGAAGCTGTACCAAAATCCCATGCACCCTGGGGTCCGCGTTCAACTGAGCAACGAGGGTCAACAACTCAGCCTGGCTGGTCTCCGCGGACAAATGATGATCGGCCACGTACAGGCCGGCGGTATCGCAGGCCTTCTTTTTATTACGAACGTAGACCGCGGAGGCCGGATCGTCGCCGACCAACACCACGGCCAAACCCGGGCGAACGCCGGTTCCGGCTTCAAGAGCTTGCACGTCCCGGCCAATGCCGTTCCGGATGTCCTGCGCCAAGTTTTTCCCATCAATGAGTTGAGCCGCCACATCGTCCTCCTTAACGTGGAAGGGAATCATTTACGCGTCACGCTACGATAACAGGGGCTGAAAATTCCCGTCAATTAAGGAGCCCGTAGGTCAGGCGCTCCGCTGGCTTCGTTCAGAACCTATCCAGCAAGCGCATGGATCTTGACTGCTCCGGACAACGAAGGCTCTAGCCTTACCCAATATTGTATGACGTCGTCATACATGTTAGAATGAGTCTCCCTACAGGAGATCGCTGATGCGAATCAATGCCAGACTGGATGATGTCCGCGCTGAAAAACTGAAACAACTCCGATCACTGACGCGACTCGGCGTAAGCGAAATCGTGAAGCGCGCCATAGATCTTTTGCATCGGCAACAGGCCGGGCGGTCACGGGAAAAACTCGATGCCTTGTTGTCGAGCGATTTCGTGGGTTGCGCCGAAGGCCCGGAAGACCTGGCCAGCCGATACAAGCAGTATCTGACACGGGATCTCGAAAACAAACATGGTGCTGACTGATACCGGTTACTGGCTTGCGTTGGCCAATGCCCGGGACCGCTGGCACGAGGCCGCGGTCGCGGCCAGCCAGCGCCTCGACGAAACGCTCGTCGTCACGTGGCCGGTCGTGACCGAAACCTGTTACCTCATGCTCACGCGACTGGGCGTGCAAGCGGAGTTGCGCTTCGTCGAGCAAGTGTCGAGAAACGTGAGTATTCATGAAATCGGGCAGGAACATCTCGGCGCGATCCGTGCGTTGATGGAACAATACGCGCGTCTGCCCATGGATTTGGCAGACGCCTCGCTTGTCCTCGCGGCAACTCAGCTTGGGGAAGGCCGCATTCTCTCCACGGACCGCCGCGACTTCGATACCTATCGCTGGAAGGACACGGAACTGTTTCACAACCTGTTGGAGAATTGGGATTGATGCTAGACGACGTACATCTCGATAAAATTGACGAATGGCTAATCCGGGCGATGCTCAATCCCTAATCAACCTCTATCGATAGCACACGAAGTTCAATGGGATAAAACACAGGAGGTCATAGGCACGAAAGCCTCATGCCGCCATGCTAACTTCATTATTGCCGCGTGACTTCTGATCAGTTTGCCCTGGTAAGCTTCCAAATGCCAAGTGGCAACTACCACTTGGCATTTGTCTTTGTGTCTCCTCTCTACACTGACTTGTTGAGTGAGCCAATCGTTACTCGAATCGTTCTGTCGCGCCATAAAAGGCACCTGTAAAAACCGCCTCACTGCCACCAGATGTTGCCATATACCCTGCATTTGTCCCGGCGACTGCCCGAGGACTTCCGTCTGCATCATTCACGTTGGAAAATCGGCCGCCCCAGGATCCCACTGAATCCGTAATGTTTTGCGTGGGATTTGTTACCCTGACGCCAGATCCGGCAAATGTGCCACTTTGACTGATCGGCACAGACCCGAGATGAACGCGGTATAAGGTCGGGATAAGGTTTGGCTCAAAAGAGGTCTGGCCATTTGGGAAAAGCCCGGAAACATTATAAAAATCCACATTGTCAATCAGCCCATTAATACTATTTCTATCAAAATTAGCAAAAAGTTGTATCCTACCCTGATATTGCCCGTTTTCAATCGTTCCCCTTGGCGCAATCTGGTCTACACCTGCAACCCCCACGTAAAGGCCGCCGGCCCGACCAGTGTATGTTGCTATCCCCGTCGCCGGAAGACTAAGCGCTACGTCTTCAAAGGCTGGTCCATCGACAAAGGCCCCAATTTCAAAATTCAACGCATCATCGACATACATCCAATACCCACCAGCCACATAGTCCGTAAAATCAGCATTGGACCATTCAATCGCAACACCTACGGTCACATCACGACCAACAATCGTACCATCAATCGCAGGGCGATTTGCGACTAGATTTTCTGATGGGTCATACGTCACTACATCAAACACATTGTCACGATTGGTATCCAATGAAAACGAACTTCCATTGTGGCGACTTACATGAAGCGTAAATCGATTTCCAGTAAAACTGGTCTCGATACTTCGAACAGCAGCTAGACGAGGGCTGTAGAAATTTTGCGCAACACTGCCAAAGACGGGGCCACTTGTACGGCGAATCAGATCTGCTAGCGACCCACCCAGTGGATTTGCTGTGGTTCCACCGCGCATTTGATTTCCACTGAAAGCTGTTTGTGGTGGCATTGGTATCATTGGCTCAGGCACCATTCCCATTGGGGCACCGCTACTGTTTCCTCCCCCTCCCCCGCCACACGCACTCAGCAACAATCCAACTGTAAGCACCATTGCGCCAATGCGTAAAAACTCCATGCTGTACCTCCTAAAAAGTGAAGATGGATAAAGCCACCCGACCAGACATAGGCCGGGCCGGCCCATCTCTCTAGGCGATACAGGTATCCCTGCGTATTTACTGGTTGGCGTATCCTCGGCTCCGACTGGGAGCGACCCAGGCTAACCGAGACAGTTCTTGTATTTCACAGGCAACCCGACAATGGGCAACCTAGAGAGATGGACAAAGAGAGATTAGTAGACAGCGAGAGGAGTGTCAATCGTAAATTAAAAAGTTAGGCGTGCTGACTAATGGTTGTAACTCCCGCAAGCATCCACTTGACAAGGACAAATGTCAGCTTATGGTCGCTACAAGGAGAAATTGCGCTATAGACTTTATTGACAGCATAATTGAGGCGTGATTTTTACCTTGCGTCAGAGAAGAAAGGAGGGGCTTAGTGGACATTAACGCATTTGAGCAAGCAGAAGCTGGATGTGAAATCGCGCAACACATAAGCAAAGCAATGAAGACCCACGAGGAGCACGAAATTCTGGGCGATGAAGAAAGAGCCAGCCTGGAGAAGATTCACACACGACTTGAGAACGTTTGCTCGAAAAAAATTCAAGAAATGACAGCTATGCCCTACCAAGACTGTGTGAAATTGTGGGACTATCAAAAGGGGCTGGCTAAGCTCAAATGGTATAGTGATGAGATGCGTGCAGGCAATCCCAAACCGCCGACTCTCTTTAGGTGTGTTGATAAATACCCCGCCGCGGAGAATCACTTGACAGGTAAACTTTGGTTCCAGTCACTCCCGCATTTTCGAAACATCAAGGGCGCAGGGAAAGACGTCTCAGAAGGTATCGGTTCTTACGCATTGCCCGATGGAAGAATCTGCCGAGACGTTAACGACGAGAACCCGACCGCCTTTATTCTGAGCTTTGGTGAACAAGCGGAATCAGTGAAGGAGTTTGGAGAATATTGTTTGGAGGTACGGAACCCATTGGAACTGAAGAGACGTGTGGAAGAACGTCTGTGTCCCGGAAGCCGAGTGGAATGGCAAAAAATTAAATACGACAAGGTCATGGATAAAGACAACAAGGTCATGCAGCTTGAGACCAACCCCAGTCCTACTGAAAGCTGGGATCTCATGTACTACTCGAAGCCTGAGACATTTGCTGACGAAAAGGAATGGCGGTTGGTGATTTTCCTCCCAATGCGGTTGCTCAATGAGACATTTAAGTTGCACGTTGGAAACTTGATGGATGTCTTCCATCTGGTTGATCTTCGATATCAAGAGAAGCACAAAGATGGTGACTGATCCACTGCCTTGACACCCCCCAAGGGGTGCCGTAGCATGCCGCTGTGAGTCACCTTTTTGCCTGCCAATATCTCCCTCACCCCAACCCTCTCCCAGAGGGAGAGGGAGTGAAGGAGGCCCGGCAACCGTGCTCGTTCCGGACACTGTTCCGCGCCGTCGCCGTGCTTCTGTTTCTTGGTTGGTGGCCTTTGTCGGCGTTGGCCAACCCCATCAGCCAGTTGAGCAGCCCCCAATCCTTTATCGCGCACCCATCGGGCGAAGGCTATTTCATTGCCAATGCCAATGGCGAACCGGGCACAGCCGACAATAACGGGTTCATCTCGAAACTCGATCAGGACGGCAACCTGCTGGACCGCCACTTCATTCAAGGCGGCCGGGGCGACACGACCCTGCATTCCCCTCACGGCATGGGGATCGCCGGGGACACACTCTACGTGGCCGATATCACCGTGATTCGCGGATTTCACGTGCAGTCGGGCACACCCACGGTGACTGTCTCCCTGCATCCATTTCACGTCGAGGCGTTGACGGATCTGATCGCCGACGGCAGCGGGCAACTGTACGTCCTAGACACGGCCGGAAACGCCGTGTACCGGATTGACCCTCAACACGACTTCGAGGTGTCCCTCTATCTCCAACACGAGGACATGGGATCGCCGCGCGGACTGGCCGTTCACCCGCGGTCCGGCCGGCTCTGGATCGCCAGCCTCGACAACGGGAACGTGATGGAAATTGCGGAAGACCGCACCATGACCGAGGTCATTTCCAATTCGTTTTTTACCGGCAAATTTCGCAATTTAAGCGGGCTCGACTTTGATCGATTCGGCAGCCTGTACCTGTCCGACATGACAGCAGGAAAAATCTGGCGGGTCCAGCCGGACCATTCCATGCAGGTCATTGCCGAGTTTCTGATCTCGCCGTCTTCCGTCAAAATCGACCGCCGGAACCATATGATCCTGGTCCCTTATTTGTACGCCGATGGAGCCGAGATCAACGGCCTGGAGCAGCCGACCAATACCGGCCAACGGAAACGCAAGCGGACGCTCTCCGATTACGGGCTGGGCTGGTTGGAAGGAGACGAGAAACAGTGAGCAAGTGCGTTTACTGCCAGGAACGAAAAGGCAAGCGTCCCTGCCCGGCGTTGAGCGGCCCCATTTGCAGCCAATGCTGCGGGACGCACCGGGTCGTCAGTATTGCGTGCCATTCCGATTGCGTCTATCTGGATACCAACGTGGAATATCAACAAAAACGCGTCGGGGATCAATTTGAACAGGAACGGCGCGCCTTCTACAGGGATCTGCTTGAACAATCCGGAGACAAGGCCGCAGAAATGTTTTACTTTCTGGAAGCCGTGACGTTCAAACATTTCCAAGCGAGGACCGACGGACAGGATGGAGAGATCATCGCGGCCATCCAGGCGTTGCGTCGATCCTTCAGCCCGATCCACGTACCCGAAGGGATGTCCCCTCCCTTTACCGAAGCCCTCAAGAAAGAATACCAAGCCTTCATGGAGGGCGAAAAACCCGACACCCAACTCGTGAGTGAGGTGCTGGATCGCGGCCTGACGTTTATTTCAGAATTTTCGGGAACCGGGCTCCGGTCCAATCGCTTTCTCAGCGGGCTGATCGGGTTCCTCAAAAGCCGTCATCCCGACGTGGCCGAGAAACTGACCAAACTCGGCACGACGGGCGGACGCATCATCCTGCCGGGCAGCGCCCCAATGGAAGATCAGCCAAATCCTCTCGGCTAAGCACCGGCCCGCTGCCTGCCCTATTTCACCTCGACGGTCATTTCGATGCGTTCCAAGGGATTGTCTTTCGGATCCCGTGGTTGACTGACGATTTTGTCAGCCACCTCCATGCCCTTCACCACCTCGCCAAACACCGTGTACTGGCCGTCCAGAAACGAGGCGTTGTCTACGACGATGAAAAACTGGGAACCGGCGCTATCGGGGTCGGCCGATCGAGCCGCGGACACGATGCCCCGTTCATGCGGAATCCGGTTGAACTCGGCGGGCACGGTATAGCCCGGGCCTCCCATGCCATAGAGATGCCGCTTGCTCGGATCTTTGGTGTTGGGATCGCCACCCTGAATCATGAAGCCGGGAATCACCCGGTGAAAGATCGTCCCGTTATAAAACCCTTTTTTGGCCAAACCCAAAAAGCTTTCCACGTGCTTGGGCGCCAACTCCGGGAAAAACACCAGTTCCATTTGACCAAACTTGGTGGTGATGACCGCTCGAGGCGCCTTGCCCTCCGCCACCGGCAGGGCCTGCGGATTCCCGGCCAGGACAGGTTCCCCGGTGACTCCCGCCAGGAAAGCCACGACTCCCATTACCCACAGGACTTTTTTTACCGCACGCAATCCGATCATTCCTTCATCCTCCTGATTGTGTTGTGTTCTCAGATGCTACCCGTGAACCCCTGACCCGCGTTACTGGCAGACTGGAGTTGTTCGAGTGCCTGTTTAGCTGCTTGCTGTTCCGCCACTTTCTTGCTCTGCCCCTTCCCGCTTCCACGGCATTGTTGTTCAATTTCCACCGTGACCTCAAATGTTTTTTGATGATCAGGCCCCGATTCTTCGACCACGGCATACACGGGCAGCACATGTAGGTGACGTTGACACCATTCCTGCAATTGACTTTTATAGTCCCGCCTGAACACCGCGAGATCATCCTGGTGCAAGGCTTCAAGTTGCGCGTCAAGGACCCGTAACGTAAACGTCCTGGCCGCGGTCAGCCCGCCATCCAGATAGACGGCCCCAATCACGGCCTCCAACGCGTTTGCCAACAGCGACACCTTGGCTCTGCCCTTGGTGCGTTCTTCTCCGCGACCCAGACGGAGCATGTCGCCGAGGCGCAAGCGCCGCGCGGCGTCCGCCAGCGCGAGCCGTCCCACGAGCCGGGCCCGGATTTGCGACAAATCCCCTTCAGCCAACTCCGGAAAGGTTTCCGCCAAATACTCACTCACGATCAACCCCAACACCGCATCGCCTAAAAACTCGAGGCGTTCATTCTGTTTGTCCGCCGAAGAGGGGTCCTCTTGAAGGTGGGAACGATGCGTCAACGCCTCTTTCAATAACGCGAGTTCGCGAAACTCATACGGAAGTCGTTGCTGCGCTTCCTCAGACACCTTCGTGCTCTTTTTCCGTTGGTGGGGTCCGGCCGACGTCGAACGCACCTAGACTTCCCGGCTCCCCCGTGTGGACTTGATGACCAGACAGGCATTCACTCCGCCAAAGCCAAAGGCATTTGAAAGCACTGCGTCGATGGCCACGCGGCGGGCTTGCCCGGGAATATAATCAAGATCGCAGTCGGGATCAGCATTCTCCAGGTTGATCGTCGGCGGCAGGACGCCGTGATACAACGCGAGGGTGGTCACGACGGCTTCGACTCCGCCGGCCGCTCCCAACAGGTGGCCCAGCATGGATTTCGTCGAACTCACCGGCAACCGGGCGGCATGGTCTCTGAATACGGTTTTGATCGCCTGCGTTTCAACTGTATCCGCAAAGGTGGAGGTCGCATGGGCGTTCACGTATCCGATCGCAGTTTTCGGAATCCCCGCGTCACCAATGGCCTTCTCGATGCAATCCACGGCCCCGGCCCCGTCATCCGGGGGGGCGGTGATGTGAAAAGCGTCGCTGGTCATTGCATAACCGGCCAGTTCTCCGTACAGTTTGGCGCCGCGCCGTTGCGCGTGCTCCAATTCTTCCAACACCAGCACGCCGGCGCCTTCTCCGATCACGAACCCGTCACGGTCCCGGTCAAACGGACGACTCGCCCGTTGCGGGTCGTCATTACGACGCGATAACGCTTTCGCGGCGGCAAAGCCCGCAAGGGCCAACGGACAAATCGTGGACTCGGTTCCGCCAGCCAACATCACGTCCGCTTCCCCACGTTGAATAATCCGGTAGGCGTCTCCAATGCAATGATTCCCCGTGGCACAAGCCGTCACGGCACACGAATTCGGGCCCTTGGCCCCAAACCGGATCGCCACCTGGCCCGAAGCCAAATTGACGATGACCATCGGGATGAAGAACGGGCTGACGCGCCCCGGCCCTTTGTCCTGGAGTACCTTGTGATACTGCTCAATGGCCGGCAGACCACCGATGCCCGCCCCGATATAGACCCCGACCCGTTCAGCCGTATCGGGTGCGATCGTGAGTCCCGCGTCATCCACCGCCTCCTGGCTCGCGGCCACGGCGTACTGGATGAACGTATCCATTTTCTTGATTTCTTTTTTTTCGATGTACTCAGCCGGGTCGAAGTCCTTGACTTCGGCCGCAATCCGGCAGGGATAACCGGACGCATCAAAGCGCGTGATGGGACCGATTCCCGACTGCCCGGCACACACCGCGTGCCAAGTCTTGTCGACACCGACTCCCAGGGGAGTCACGGCTCCCAGGCCGGTGATGACCACGCGCCGACGGGGGGGATACTCGGTCATGAGCGCCGTGGATCAGGTTTTTTCTTTGATATACTCGATGGCTTGGGAAACTTTTTGAATTTTTTCCGCGTCTTCATCGGGAATTTCCACGTCGAATTCTTCCTCAAGCGCCATCACCAGTTCAACCGTATCCAAAGAGTCGGCC
Organism: Nitrospirales bacterium; assembly: GCA_022825885.1. Lineage (GTDB taxonomy): Bacteria > Nitrospirota > Nitrospiria > Nitrospirales > UBA8639 > Bin75. Next base: position 46,716 of record JAJDVY010000042.1, read on the forward strand.
CCCAAATCCTCGACAAAGGATGCGTCGGGCACGACGTCCTCTTCTTCCACACCCAATTGTTCTGCAATGATCTTTCGAATACGTTCTTCAGCGGCCATCGACCTTCGCACCTCCTGTTAAACAATAGACATCATTCACCCTGTTACGCCATGTGCATCCCGCCATTCACGTGCAATACCTGTCCGGTGATATACCCCGCGGCGTCCGATGCCAGAAACCGGACGGCTTCCGCCACCTCGGCGGGTTGGCCCAATCGACCAAGAGGAATCTGTTGCCCTAACGTGTCCCTGACCTCCTGATTCAAGGTCCGGGTCATCGCCGTGTCGATAAACCCAGGGGCCACCGCGTTCACCGTGATGTTCCGGCTCGCGTATTCGCGAGCGACGGATTTCGTCAACCCGATGACCGCGGCTTTCGACGCGGCGTAATTCGCCTGCCCCGCGTTCCCGATCGCCCCCACGATCGAGGCCATGTTAATAATCCGGCCTGATCGCTGTTTGGTCATGGGACCCAGAATCGCCTTGGTACAATAAAACGTCCCGGTGAGATTGACTTGGAGGACGGCGTTCCAATCCTCTTCTTTCATGCGCATGATCAACCCGTCACGGGTAATGCCCGCATTATTGACCAACACGTCCACACGTCCCCATTCCTTCATCACGTGATCGACCATCCCCTTGACGGCTTCCCATTGCGCCACGTTGGCCGACAACGCCAGCCCCCGACCTCGCTGACGTTCCACCAATTGCAGTGTGCCGGCACACCGGTCGGCTTCCAGATCCACCACGGCTACGTCGGCTCCGGCTTTCGCAAAACATTCCGCAATGGCTTGCCCGATGCCTTGTGCCGCGCCCGTCACAATGGTTTTTTTTCCCTCCAGCACGTTGCCCCCGTTCTTCTGTTGCGGAACTGCGTCTTACCGTCAATGACGTATGGCCGTCAAGGTCTTTTCCAAGGACTCCGGGTCCTGAATATGATGTAATGCCGCCTCCGGCACGATACGCTTGGCGACCCGCGTCAACACCATCCCCGGCCCGATTTCAATAAACGTCCGCATGCCCTGCTCCCACATCGCCCGAATCGTGTGCTCCCATAACACGGGGGAAGGTAACTGGAGAATGAGGGAACGACGCACTTCTTCGGCGCGGACCAACGGGCGCGCCTCAACGTTGTTATAGAGCGGCACGGTCAAATCGGAAAGTTGCACCGCGTGAACGTGCGGGGCCAGCCGGTCCGCTGCAGGCTGCATCAAGGACGTATGAACCGGCACGCTTACGGGCAAGGGAATGGATTTCCGGCACCCTTGCACTTTGGCTAATTCGATGGCCCGTTCCACCGCGGCTTTTTCACCCGCGATCACCACCTGCCCCGGAGAGTTGAAATTGGCCGCGGCCACGACGCCCACCGATTGCGCCTCGCGACAAATGTCCTTGACCACCTCCCCTGCCAACCCCAGGATCGCGACCACCAACCCGCTCCCTGATGGGACCGCCCTTTCCATGTACCGCGCCCGTTTATGCACCAACGCCACGGCGTCCGGAAACGACAGCCCACCTGCGGCCACGATGGCCGAATATTCGCCCAAACTGTGCCCCGCCACCGCGGAGGGCTGAAGACGCGCATCCAAGGCCCGCCAGGCGATGAGGCTCGTCACCAGCAACGCGGGTTGGGTATATTCCGTTCGATTGAGTTGTTCCGCCGGCCCGTCAAAACACAGAGCCTGAAGGTCATACCCCAAGATCGAGTTGGCCTCCTCAAACAAGGCCATGAGTTGCGGATACGCCTCACGCCACGCTTGCCCCATCCCGACGGCCTGGGAGCCCTGACCGGGAAACAGGAATGCGATTGGGTCGGACATAGACAGGTAAGGTATGAGTGAAACCGTCGGTAAAGTCAACGGCTAAAAACGCCGGATGCCGGAACCGATCAGGGGAAGTCAGTCAACGATGAACTCTCCTCCATCCACACAGATGACGTTGCCGGTCATCCAATGCGACTTGGGATGACTGAACAAGCCGATGGCCTCCGCCACGTCCTGCGGCGTGGTCAGGCGGCCCGAGGGATTCTTCCGCTGGGCCATGGCGATCATGTCGTCCGAGCCTGGAATTTTCCGCAAAGCCGGCGTATCAGTAACACCGGCCATGATCGCATTTGCCGTAATCCCCATGGGAGCCAATTCAAGTGCGAGTTGGCGAAGGTGGGATTCCAGAGCCGCTTTCGCCGCGGATACCGCTCCATAGGTGGACCATACCCGCGCGCCCCCCGCACTGGTCATCGCAAAAATCCGTCCGCCGTGACCCATGAGTCCCCGCGCGAGCAACTCCTGCACCCAATACACCAAACTGTTGGCCATGACATCCAGCGTCATATCGACCTGGGCTTTGCTCACGGCATCGGCACGCGTGTCGGTGATAAACCGTCTCAGCGTTCCGAAGGCCAGGGAATGGAGAAAGACGCGAATCGTCGCCTGATCCCCATGCGCCTGGAATCTGGCTTCAACGGCGTCCACGACGTCGCGACGCTTCTCCGCGTCCGCCGCGTTGACGTTGAAAAAGAGGGCTTCCCTGCCGCGGGCATGGATTTCCGCCACGAGACGGTCCACGTCCGGGAGGGTCGATTTTCGATCCAAATGCACCCCCACGATATTCATGCCGAGCGCCGCCAACTCCAGAGCCACGGCCCTGCCGAATCCGCTCGAGGCGCCCAAGACTAACGCCCATTCTCCTGGTCTTTCATCCGTCGCCATGCTCGATCCTTTCTACCATCGCATCACCCCCGAGGCCCACGTGAGACCCGCCCCAAATGCCGCCATCACCACCAGACTTCCTTCACGGATCGTTCCGTTTTTGACGGCTTCGTCCAATGCCAGGGGAATTGACGCAGCCGAGGTATTGCCGTACCGGTCGACGTTGATCATGATCCGGTCCAAAGGCAACCCGATGCGTTGCCCGACGGCCCGTAAAATGCGGATGTTGGCCTGGTGGGGAACCAGGCAATCGATGTCGTCAATGCCGAACCCTTGCGCCGCAACAGCCTCCCGTATGGCTTCTTCCATCGTTTTGACGGCAATCTTGAAGGTTTCATTGCCGCGCATTTTGACGCAATGCAGACGTTCGGCCAAGACGCGTTCCGACGGAGGAAGACTTGACCCTCCGCCCGGCACGCAAATCAAATCGGAGAACCGCCCGTCCGCGTGCAAATGGAGAGCGAGGATTCCCCGGTCTTCGTCCGTCCGGCCCAGCACCACGGCGCCCGCTCCATCTCCGAAGAGGACACAGGTATTCCGGTCCGTCCAATCCGTGATGGAAGACATGACTTCCGACCCGATGACCAGCACGTACCTGTGCCCGGTCCGCACAAAGGCGTCGGCCACGGACAGGCCGTACACAAACCCGCAGCACGCCGCGGAAATATCGCAGGCAGCGGCCTTGACGGCGCCAAGCCGGTGTTGAATCAGGGACGCGGTGGACGGGAGAGGGGAATCTCCGGTGCAGGTGGCCACCAGAATCAGGTCGAGTTGGGCCGCCTGGACCTTGGCGTCAGCCAACGCCTGCTGTGCCGCCAGCACGCCGAGATCCGAACAGGCTTCGCCGGGGGCGGCCAGACGTCGCTCGCGAATGCCCGTGCGTTCCACGATCCAGGCATCCGACGTCTCCACCATGGCTTCGAGATCGGCGTTGGTCAGAACCTGTTTGGGAGCATAGGACCCCGTCCCGAGTATCCGACTTCTCATTCACAGGCCATTTGCGGGCTGGACGTCATCGAGGAGGTCAGGTTTTCGCCAATATCGCGCCGGATCAGGTCGATCAGCCGGCCTTCGGCCAAAGCATTCGCTCGCCTGATGGCGTTTTTAATGGCCTTGGCCGAGGACCGGCCATGACAGATCATGCAAACCCCATTCACGCCCAAAAGCGGGGCGCCGCCGAACTCGGCGTAATCCGTCCGTCGTTTCAATCGCATGAGCGGGCCCGTCATGAAGGCCAACGACAAGCGGCCCAAGGTTGAATTCATCACTTCACTCATGAGGATTTTTTTCATGGCATCGGCCAAGCCTTCGGAGATTTTCAGCGACACGTTCCCCAGAAACCCGTCACAGACGATCACGTCGGCTGTCCCGCTATAGACGTCCTTGCCTTCGACGTTTCCGATAAAGTTCAAGGAACTTTCCCTGAGCAGGCGAAAGGCCTCTTTGGTCACTTCATTCCCTTTGGTGGCTTCCTCCCCGATACTGAGGAGTCCCACGCGAGGCTGCGCGATCTCCATGAGGTGTTTGGCATACTCATGGCCCATAATGGCAAACTGATGCAACTGTTGAGCGGAGCAATCGACCGTCGCCCCGACGTCCAACATGATGGCCGTCCCCCGTATGGTCGGCAAGGTGGCCGCAATCGCCGGTCGCTCAACACCCTTGATGGTCCCGAGCAGAAAAAAAGCCGACACCATGGCGGCGCCCGTGTTGCCGGCGCTCACCACCGCCTGGGCTTCGCCGGTCTTGACCAGACCGGTCGCAACCCAAATGGACGAATCGCGTTTTTTTCGCGCGACTTGCGTGGGAGATTCATGCATATCCACCGTTTGGGAAGCATGGTGGACCGTCAAACGGGGGTCCATGCACTGCACGCGTTCCAATTCCGAGCGGAGTGAGTCTTTGTGACCGACGAGGATTAATTCGACGTCAAGCTCTTTGAGGGCTTGGAGGGCGCCTTCGACGATGGGACTCAGACCGTGGTCCCCGCCCATGGCATCAACAGCAATTTTCATGAATCGTGCGCCGGCCTCCCATCAGGAGGGTGGTGTCAAAACCGTGCAAGGCACCGCCGATTCCGGATCAGTGCGTCCCTAGCTTTCCTGAATCGCGATGACCGCTATCCGTTTGTAGTAACCGCACGACAGGCAGGTCCGATGAGGCAACATACGTTCGTGACATTGAGGACAAATGGAAAAACTCGGCATGCCGAGCTTTTTATGCGTGCGCCGTTTATCCCGCCTGGATTTGGAATGTCGATGTTTGGGATTTGCCATTGTGTTCTCCTCACGTCACGGAAACGACCCGCACTCGTCTATTCTACGCGTCACTCACGCCAACGGTTTCTGTGACTGTTTGAAGGCCGCTTGCAGGACCGCAAAGGGAGATCCCGTTTTGACCTCCTTGCACCCGCACCCCTGCACGTTCATATTTTGCCCGCACACCTGACATAGACCTTGACACCCCTCTGAACAGAGAGGCTGCATCGGGATGGACAGAATGAGTTGTTCACGAAGCATCTCTTGCAATTCAATCCGTTGTTCAACCACGGAATGGCAGTCCGTCTCTTCAGCCCTCGAATCCTCGTGGACGGCTTTCGCTCCTTTCGACTGCCGCCGCCCTGGATCATGATACACGGCCCGAAACGAAAGCTCCGCCGGCGTGGCAAACGTTTCAAGACAACGGACGCATTCATGGAGCAGCAAGCCGTTCAGCTCGCCCTCCACCAGAAAATTTATCTCTTGGGCGTGGACCGTCGCCGTCAACGCAAGGACATCTTGTATGCCGGGATCGTTTTCGTCTAGCTGCAAGTCCTCTTTCCCGACGACGCAGGTGATACGCGTGCCTTCCGCAGGAACATCTTTTACACTCAAGCTGAGCGAGGCCACGTTCCCCGGACCTCCTTTAACACGGGAATGCAGACGCGAACCGCACTGTCACGTCGTCAATCCCGGCCTTACCGCTCTTCGGCAAAAGCCAATAAGGCTATACTGCGGGCACGTTTGATCGCAATCGTGAGCTTTCGCTGGCAGCGCATACAATTCCCCGATATCCGCCTCGGGATAATGCGTCCACGTTCCGTCAAAAAATTACGCAACAGGTTCAGATCCTTATAATCCAAGGGCGTGTTCTCGTGGCAAAACCGGCAAACGCGCCGTCGCTGAAAAAGCCTCCCTCGTTCCACGTGTCTGTTCTCCTCGTATGCGAGATTTATGCGTACTCTTCGGACTCGTATGAATGATCGTGCGGATAATCGTCTTCTCCCCCTCCGGGCTCACCGGCGTGACTTTGCTTTTTGGGGCCAAATGTCACCGACTGCGCCACGACCTCATGTTTGCTTCGTCGTTGTCCGTCTTCCGTTTCCCACCGCCGTTGTTGGAGCCGACCATCGATAATAGCAACGTCGCCTTTACTCAAATATTGGCCACAATGCTCGGCTTGCTTGCCAAAAACCACGATATCAACGAAACAGACTTCCTCTTTCTGATCATCGGCCTTTCGAAACCGACGATTCACCGCCAAACCGAAATTGGCGACGGGGGTTCCGCTGGGGGTGTATCGAAGTTCAGGGTTTCGTGTCAGATTCCCGATGAGAATGATCTTATTGAACCCCACCACCATCGGACTCTCCCTGTTCAGCCGCAACCGCTTGGAACGCTTCCTCTTCCACGCGCACGGTCAAGAACTTGATGACCGAGTCTTCCAATCGATAGAGCCGTTCCAGTTCACTCACCACGTTCTCTTGCGCCGATTCAAACTGTAGAAGGATGTAGGTGCCGCGCCGGTCATGCTTGATTTCATAGGCGAGCTTCTTTTTTCCCCAATTCTCGGCTTTCACGAGCGTCGCCCCGTGTTTCGTCAACACGGTTTTCATCTTTTCGATCACTGCCTCGGCTTCATCATCGGCCAACGACGAACGCAAAATAAATATTGATTCATAACATGCCATACCGCACCCCTACCCTCTCTCTGAAAAATCCCGATTGGTCACCTTTCACCAGCTTCGTGACAAGGGAAAGCACGGTATCACAGGGGAAAATGTACTGTCAAACCGCGTCTCCTCGCGGGTCCTGCGTTCTTGCCCGTTCACGGCTTATGCCGGCAAACGGCGATTAAAACGATTCATCGCTTCCTGCACGTCGTGCGTCACGAGACAGGCCAATCCTTCAACCGCCCGGGCCAGAACGGGTTGCAGGTCTTCCCACTCCGCAGGCGTAAACGGAGCCAACACGTAATCGGCGGGGCTCACTTCCGGCGCCGGACGGCCTATCCCGATTTTCAAACGAACGAAGGCTTCGGTTCCCAAGGCCATTACGATGGACCGTAAGCCGTTATGTCCTCCCGTTCCCCCTCCGGGCCTGATGCGCAGACATCCGCTGGGCAAATCCAAATCATCATGGACCACGATCACGTCACGCGCTTGGACGTCATGCGCCGTCACGAGTTCCTCCACGGCCTCACCGGACATATTCATAAACGTGGCAGGCAACGCAAGCACAACGGGGTGACCATGGATTCGACCGACACCCCGTTGCGTGAGGCCATTGTCGCGTAACGGAATCGACCACTCGACCGCCGCTCGAGCCACGACCCGCTGCCCAACGTTGTGACGAGTCACCGCATACTCAACGCCAGGATTCCCGAGTCCGACAATGACGCGCCGGTTATTTGGAGGGTTCACTGGGTGTGGCAGGAGCCGCAGGCGCTTCGGCAGCACGTTCGGGGCCGGAAACTTCGGCGGCCGGCGCCGCTTCCGACGTCAGCATGGCGGACAATTTTTCCTCTGAAATCGGCACGGTCACGTTGACGACCATCCCCTCGGGATCGTCCAGAATTTTAATGCCCTCGCTGGCCTGCAGATCACGGACGTGAATGCCCTGATTGATTCCCAAGGCCGATGCGTCCACGTCGATTTGGTCGGGAATGACGTTGGGCAGGCATTCGATATGCAATTCTCTCATCGGTTGATTCACCACGCCCTTGTCACGTTTGACGCCAATGGGCACCCCCCCCGTGATATGGACCGGGACTTTCACGCGAACCGGCTTATCCATCGATACTTCCAACAAATCCACGTGCAAGAGCGATCCATCCAGAGGGTCCTTTTGCACGTCTTGAATGACGGCAGTTCGTTGTTGTGCCTGTTCGTCCCCTTGAATCGTCAAGGAGATGAGCCCCGTACTTCCGGCCTGAGTTACCAGGATATGCTGAATCGACTTGGGGTCAAGTTGGATCAACCGCGACGTCCCTTGTCCGTACAGCACGGCGGGGATCTGTCCGTTACGGCGGATTTGACGGGCCGCCCCTTTTCCGGATTGCGTTCTCATTGTTGCTTCAGCCACGAACTCCATAGTGCTCCTTTGCGTCTTCTCCCCCCGGTCTCAGCGCCGATGTCCTTCGCCGATCACCGGGACCACCGGGACTCCCCCGATGGCTTCAGGCGGCTACCGTACAAGCCTGTTCATCAAATAATCAGTCGAATAACGACGTGACTGACTGCTCCTTGTGGATTCGCTTGATAGCTTCCCCCAGAAGGGGAGCCACTGACAGGATCCGGATTTTCGAACATACCTGATCTTTGCCCTGTAGGGCAATCGAATTTGTGGCCACCACTTGCGCCAGCGCGGATTGTTCAATCCGTTCGATTGCGGGACCGGACAACACTGGATGAGTGCATACGCCCCAAACCATGGAGGCCCCTTTCTCTACGCAGGCATTGGCCGTTTCCACGATCGTGCCGGCCGTATCGATCATATCATCCAGCAATAAGACGTGGCGGCCCTGTACGTCTCCGATAATATTCATGACTTGCGCCTGATTGGGCCCTTCCCGGCGCTTATCGACGATCGCCAGGTTCGCTTCCAACCGTTTGGCAAACGCCCTGGCGCGTTCGACCCCGCCGGCATCCGGCGACACCACGGCCACGTCCTGCAAGTGACTTTTCTTGACGTAATCCAACAGGACCGGCCTGGCATACAGATGGTCTACCGGGATATTGAAAAACCCTTGAATGGGCCCCGCGTGCAAATCCATGGTCAACACTCGATGCGCCCCCGCCGTGGTAATCAGATCAGCCATCAGCTTGGCGCTGATCGGCACCCGTGGCTGGTCTTTTCGATCCTGGCGTGCATAGCCGAAGTACGGAATCACGGCCGTAATCCGGTAAGCGGAGGACCGCTTCAACGCATCCAACATGATCAACAGTTCCATGACGGACGTATTGACCGGGTGACAACAGGATTGAATGACGAAGACGTCCGCACCTCGCACGTTTTCCTCGACTTTGACGCGGATTTCACCATCGCTGAAGGTCGAAACCACCGCCCGAGACAGCGGCACGCCCATATAGTCGCTCATCTCGTTGGTCAGAAGCGGGTTGGAGTTTCCAGCAAACAGTTTCAGGTCATCGGTCATGGGCGCTATTCCAGTGTGCGAAGTTTGTCCCAGCGGTCTTTAGCGGAGATCCGGATTAAGAGAAGACGGGAGCGAATCCTGGACCGGTACTATTTAGGGCATCCTCATATGGTTGTCAACAACCTGACTGTTTCGCACTGGTCTTGCCGGCCGCGTCAGAAGATGGTATCCCGGCTTTCGAGGTCCGCTCCAATACACCACCCTGGAGAGAAGGGACGACGGCAACCCAATACTCCGGGCTCTCGGCAAACACCGCTTTGGCACGGATGGCCTCGGCCTGCTCTTGAAACACGCCGAACATGGTTGCTCCGCTGCCCGATAATAGCGCCCCTTCCGCTCCCATCGTCAATAATGCGCTCTTGATATCGGCCAATGCGGGATAGTCGTCGAATAGCGCCGCCTCAAAATCATTCTCCATCCGCGCCAGGATGCCGCGCCAGGACACGATAGACGCCCGTTCAATCGATTCCAAGGCTTCGGGCAGGACGGGAATCGTCTGCCGCACCTCATCCAGACGTCTGAACGCCTGAGCCGTGTTGATCGGAAACCCCGGATTCACCAGCACGATCCACCGGACGCCGTCCAGAGTTTTTGGAATCATCCGTTGGCCCCAGCCATGCACCACGGCGGTCGGCGATTCCATGAAAAAGGGCACGTCGCTCCCCAGAGTCTGCCCCAGAGCGGCCATGTCGCCGGTGGTCCAGCCGAGATCCAACAGACGATTGAGGCCCATAATCGTCGCCGCGGCGTCACTGCTCCCGCCGCCTAACCCCGCCTCCACCGGAATCTTCTTGACCAACTTCAAGGCCACCCCCGTGGAGACACCCGCCCGTTGCAACACCAGTTCGGCTGCGCGATACGCCAGATTGCCGGTCGGCACCGGCAGGGTCTTCTCCGAACACTCAAGATGAAGCCCTTCAAACGCGTCAGTGACACGAATCGTCAACTCATCCGTCACCCCGACCGTTTGCATGAACGACCACAGGGCATGATACCCATCGGGCCGTCGATCAAAAATCTTGAGAATGAGGTTGACCTTGGCCGGTGGATGCACCAGCAGGGACCGGTCCACGCTACCCATGAGGTACTCTTAGCAATCCGCCCGGCTCGTCCGCAACAACGTGACAGCTTCTATCCTCAGGCGATCAGTCGAATACGGAGGGCATCTGAAAAATCGGCAGATACATGGCCACGACAATAAACCCGATGCCGATCCCCAATACGACGATCATCAGCGGCTCCAGGACCGCGGTGAACGCGGCAACATCGCGGTCCACTTCACGCTCATAGAGGTCGGCGACGTTTCCCAAGGCCGTATCGAGACTGCCCGTGGCCTCACCGACCCCGACCATGTTGGAGACCAGACGGGGAAACATTCCAGATCGTTCCAGCGGGTCGGCCAGCGTGTGACCTTCGCGAATACTCGAACGGGCTTCCTCCAACGCCCAGGCCATAAGCTGTAACCCTGACACCTTTTGGGCAATTTCCAGACTGCGCAAGATAGGCACGCCGCTTCCCAGGAGCACACTGAGCGTCCGCGCGACGTGAACCACGGCCACGTTTCGCCGCAGTTTCCCCAGCAACGGGAGACGAAGCACGACGTGTTCGATCATCCGTTGCCCGGACCGGGTTTTCGCCCACAGGCGTCCTCCTATGCCCATACCGATCATTCCGATGAGTGCCGACACCCATTGCTCCTGGAGCCATCGACTCAACGCCAGCACGACGGCCGTGGGCCAAGGCAGCGCGTCGCCCCAATCGGCAAACATGGTGGCGAACATGGGGATCACCCAAATGAGCAACACCCAGAGCACGAGCAAGGCCACACTCACCACCAGCAGGGGATAGGCCAACGCCAGCTTCACCTGTTGCCTGAGCCGTACCACTTTATCCAAGTGCACGGCCAACCGGCCGAACGTCTTATCCAGGGTTCCACTTTCCTCCCCGGCCTCAACCATACTCACGTACCAGGGCGTGAACACCGTGGGGTGCCCCTGAAGCGCATCGGCCAGCGATGATCCCGACTCCACCTTCTGCTTCACCGCACGGAGTACCGCTTGGAAGGCCGGAGCCGACGTTTGCGTCGCCAGCATGTCGAGGCTCTGCACAAGGGGAACTCCGGCATTGATCAAGGCTTCGAGTTGATAGGTCACGACCATCACGTCGTTTTGAGAGACGCGGGCCGTTCCCGGGAATGACCACCCTTCGATGGAGCGTGAGGATTTTTCCCGGATACGGGTTACATACAGATCTTGCCGGCGGAGAGCCCGCAGGGCGGCGTCTTGGTCCACGGCCTCCAGTTCTCCCTGCCGGGCTCCACCCTGGCGGGTTTTCACGCGATATACGAACGTCGGCATGATCAAGTGCGGCTCAAGGAACCGGCTTTCTCCTTCCGAAGTCAATCCTCGGTGGATACACTCACCACCTCTTCAATCGTCGTGAGACCTTGCTTGATTTTGTCCAATCCACTTCGTCGAATGGTTTTCAAGCCGTCGGCCAGTGCTTGTTGCTTGAGTTGATCGGCGGTCTGGCGTTCAAGAGTCCGCGATCGAAAACGCTCGGAGATTGGCAAGACCTCAAACAGACCGATACGGCCTTTATAGCCTGTTCCATGACACGTGGTACAGCCCTGCCCGCGTACCGGCACGAGGGCCGGCGTCTCCGCGTCGGTGAATCCCAACTCGCGAAGCTGTTCCCTCGAAAAACGATCGTCCGGCCGGGGACAATCAGGGCAGATCCGACGCACAAGCCGCTGCGCCACGATGACACTGACCGACGACGCCACCATAAAGGGATCGACACCCATGTCGAGCAACCGCGTCACCGCCCGAACCGCATCATGGGTATGCAACGTGGACAACACCCGATGCCCGGTCAAGGCAGCCCGGATCGCAATTTGCGCGGTTTCCAAGTCACGGACCTCGCCGACCATCATGATATCCGGGTCCTGCCGCAGAAACGCCCTCAGGATCTGCGCAAACCCCAGACCGATCTCTTCCTTGATCTGGACTTGCGTGAGACCGGTGAAATGATATTCCACCGGATCTTCGACCGTGACGATATTCACGTCAGGCGTGTTCAACACTTGCAGCGCCGAATACAGCGTCGTGGTCTTTCCGCTCCCCGTCGGTCCGGTCACCAGGATCATCCCATGCGGGCGTTCCAGGGCCGCGAGAAAGGTCTCAGCATCGTTCGCATCCAACCCCAAGGCCGGCAGATCGACCAGTTGACCGGCCCGGTTCAGCAACCGAAGCACGGCTTTCTCCCCGTGCAGGGAAGGCAGCACCGAAAGGCGAACGTCAATGGTCCGTTGCGATCCCAACTCCAACGTCAGGCGTCCATCCTGCGGAAGACGGCGTTCGGCGATATCCAGATGCGAAAGAATCTTGAGCCGAGAGATCACGGCGTTCCGCAACCCCAGGGAATAGGTCATCGCCGTATGCAGCACACCGTCCAGCCGGAACCGCACGCGCACCGCGCTCTCGCAGGGTTCCAAATGCACGTCACTCACGCCCGTGCCGGCCGCACGATCGAGAATCGTCTGCACCAACCGGGCGACGGGAGATTCCTCTTCCACCAACGCCTCGGCACCTGCTTCCGGCTGCGCGTACCGCAGGCTCGACGACGCCTTGTCCAACAACGACGTCATCTCCTCGGATTGCAGGATTGAATCAACGGTGTGGACGCGGAACCCGGTTTCGCTGGAATGGAAGGATACGGGGGCAGAGGCAGGGTCGTCAGGCGTGTTCGCCGGCGTGGATGAGCCGTCGCGTCGATTCCCATCCTGCCCCTGGTACAACGCCTGCACGCATTGACGGATGTCGGCTTCCAGCGCAATCACCGGAACCACTTGCAACCCGGTACGAAACCGGACCTCATCCAACACGTGCAGGTTGGCCGGGTCAGCCAGGGCAACCGTCAATCGCCGGCCGACTTGATTCACCGGCACAGCCATGTGTTGGCGGGCCCAAGCCTCGGGAACGAAATTCGCGATCTGCGGAGAAACGTCGGTAGGGAAGGGATGCGCCGTGGCCAATCCATACTGCTGGCCCAGAAACTTCAGTAACGTTTCTTCGGAAATAACGCGCCGTTCACAGAGAATTTGCCCGAGGGGTTGGCGGGTCTCCTGCTGTCGAGTCAACGCTTCTCGTAATTGCACAGAGGTCACACATCCGGCATCAAGCAGTAATTGACCCAGCCGGGTATGCAGCATAAGACCCCACCACGAAACGCGGAATTCCTTACGAATTCTCTGCGTTGTTCAACTGACTCACTCCGCGGAAAATATAATGCATGCCGGAAAGGACGGTCAGCAGACTCATTGTCAATAACAGGGGGAACAGCAGAACGGGGTTCAGACCTTGGGAAATCAAGGCAAGGACCAGGATCATATAGCTCACCTGAAACAGGGTCGTGGCCTTACCCAACACCGTGGGCGAGGCATCGATGACCGTACTGGTCAGGTGGGCCAACAGCGTGCCGGTGAGCAAAATCGCATCACGACTCACCACTAGGATAACGCTCCACACCGGCACCATGTCCAAAAAAGAAAACGTCACAAACGTCGTCATAAGTAACAGCTTATCCGCCAGTGGGTCGAGATAGGCCCCAAACCGCGTTTTCTGATTCGCCATACGGGCGATCGTGCCGTCCAGAGCATCGGTCAGCGCCGCGATTATCAGCGTCACCAAGGCATACTCCACGTGCTCGTAGATCAATAACCCGACAATGAGCGGGATCAACAAGATCCGGAGTATGGTGAGACTATTCGGGATGTTCAGCGGGACCACGCCACCAATAGAGAAACGGGCATCCATGACATCCGGAGCTGATCCTTGTTTGGAAATCACGGTCAACCTCCTTAGTGAAACAAGACTAAGGGTGAGACGTGAGTAAGTCAACTGAAACACAACCATTGTGCTCAGGCCTGAAGCGTTGAGCGCAAACCCGACCGCATGGCATGGTTGAAGGTTCCAGTTGTCCCTCCCTATAATGGCCGCCTATGAAAATGAACCGAAAGGATCCATCCGCATGAGTACCTTACCGTTATCGTTCCGGTTACGAAACGCCGTCATCGAGAAGCACCAGTTGGAGGGCACCGATCCCAGCGATCGCTATTTTAACCGCCTTGTGCCGGTCACACACGTCAATCGCGGCTACACGGCCACGATGACCTACGAAGCCCTCGTAACGGAAAGCCGTGTTCACCAGACCGTGGGCGGCGCCATTACGGACATCGTGGACAAGCTTCGTCACTTGGGCTTTACGCACATGCGGACGCGGTTGAATTTCAAGGGTCAAAAATATCTCGCCGAAAAAGAATCATGGGTTGAGTATCCCGACTGACCTCTTTCCTTCCCGCACGGGTTGCGCACGGCATCCCCCGGCCCTTACCTCTCGCCCCATTCCTGATAGATGGCGTCGTGGATCTGCGGACGGAACGCCTTGATGGCCGTATTCGTCCGGGTCGGATTCACGCGATTGGACAAAATAATCACCTCAAGGTCACAGGACGGATCAATCCAGAGAGACGTGCCCGTAAACCCCACGTGCCCGAACGCCCGTGACGAAAACCTCGTACCCGAGGATGAGGGGGCAGAAGGGGTATCCCATCCCAGACCCCAAGAAAAGGGATCTGATTGGCGATCGGTAAACTGTTTCGCAAGAGCGGCACTCAATACGCCATTCCGACCTTGTACCGCCTGAAGCCACGCGGCTGAAAGTTGGCCGACGGCGTGAGCCGTACCGAACAGTCCGGCGTGCCCGGCGCAGCCTCCCAACGCATGAGCGTTTTCATCATGCACTTCTCCGCAAAGCAAACGATTTCTCCAAAGGTCCCATTCCGTGGGGACGATGTGCGTTGAATCCTCCGTTATCGCTTCCTCACGGCTGAGAAACGCCAAAGACGAAATGCCCAGAGGCTCATAGACTCTCCGCCGGCAATACGCAGCCAAGGACGCCCCCGCACACCGTTCGACGACCGCGCCAAGCACCATGAAACCCACGTCGCTGTACAAACTTTGACTGCCCGGCCGATAGACAATTGGTTCACACGCGACGGCGTTCAGCAACGCGTGGATGCGTTGTCGTCGTTCTGTTTCATTCCGGGGCGGCAACCCCGAGGGCGCCAATTGTTCAAAATAAGGCCGCCAAGCCGGCAATCCCGCTCGATGTGAGAGCAGTTGCCGGAGATCGACGCCGGCGAACGGACTCCCCCGCAACTCATCCGCCCATTGAGACACGGGCTGATCCAAGTGCAGGTGTCCATCCTGGACCAAACACAACACGGCCGTGCTCGTGGCCAGTGGTTTGGTTAAGGAAGCCAAGTCATAGATCGACTCCAGGCGGACCGGCCGGTCGTCGGGTGGAACTCCCTGAGTTCCCACGGCTTCGTGAAAGACGACGGTTCCGCGAGACCTCACCAGAGCCACCGCACCCGGGAACACTTTTTCGTTGACGGCCAGTCGAAAGGCCCGGCGGATGGCACTCATGCGAACGTGAGCCAGCGGCCTCCTTGTCGCCGTGGCGAACCCCATGTCAGCGTGGTGCGACAAGCGTCGTCGTGAAAGCGCATGGAGACAATCCTTCGTCGTCAATGCAACCTCAAACCGATGTCCCGAATGGTTTGCACCACGGCATATTGCAGAAACATAATCAGTAAAATAGCCAAAATGGGCGAGACATCAATGCCGCCGAGGATACCCACCCTGCGTCTGATGACGATCAGGACAGGGTCGGTCGCCTTGGCGAGAAACTGAACGATCGGATTCCACGGATCAGGATTCACCCACGATATCAGGGCCCGGACGATGATCAGCCACATATACAGAAACAGGACCGTATCCAAGACATAGGCCAGCCCCTGGAAAATATTACCTGCGACGAACATGGTCCCCTCTCCTCATAACGTACGGCGCTTTCCGTGTTTCATTCCGTTTACCGGAAGAAGAACGCGCATTGATGATTGCCGCGCGTGCATCGTTTCGACAAGTCACAGGACCGGCTGCCGTCGCGCCCCGAACAGCGCGGTGCCGACACGCACCAACGTCGCGCCTTCTTCCACCGCAATTTCAAAATCATTGGACATGCCCATGGAAAGTTCGTGCATGTGGACCCGCTGCAACGGCAGACGGCTGATCCGTTCGGCCAAATGTTTGAGTCGTTGAAAATACGGCCGCGTTCGTTCGGGGTCAGGATTCCACGGAGGCACGGTCATGAGCCCTTGCACGCACACGGACGGAAAGGCATCAATTTGCGAGACAGCCGACGGCAACGCGTCGGGCGAAAACCCGCCCTTGGATTCTTCGCCTCCAACATTGACCTCGAGCAGGATGGCTTGGGGGGTGTGCCGTTCATGCGCCCGTCGCTGAATGTCCTCGGCCTGCTCCAGGGATTCCACGGAATGAATGAGATTGAATCGCCCTACCAGCCATTTGAGTTTTCGTCGCTGAAGCCGGCCGATAAAGTGCCACTCCACGTCCCCACGTTCACCCACCGCCTGCATCTTGGCCTCTGCTTCCTGCCAGCGATTTTCTCCGCAGATGGTCAAACCGGCCCGGATGGCATCAAGAACCCGTGGCGCTTCGACGTATTTCGTCGCCGCCACCAATCGGACGGCAGACGGGTCCCGCCCTGCGCGTTCCGCTGCGCGACGAATCCGATCTCGTGTCGTCTGAATCTTCGTCGAGAGGTCCTTCAACGGTACGTCCTTGAAAACGCGGTCCCCAGGATACGTCGACAGCCAGGACGCTCTGATTGACGGCAATGGGGGGATCCATGGCCATCAATCAGAGCGTCCTCAACATAATTCCGCTGACCATATTCCCATGCACCTTTCCTTCCCGACGATAGGAAAAAAACAAATCCGGTCGACAGATCGTGCAGAGATCCACGGCATGGATATGGTCTTCGGCAAGACCGAGAGACACGGCCTGCCATTGAATGAATTTTTTCAAATCCAACCGGCCGGTCCCGGGACCGGTTCGTCTGAGGGTGGTCGAGTCATCGCGCACATCCGGCGGCAATTGGTCGATCACCGGCGTATCGACTTCATAACAACATGGTCCGGCCGAAGGTCCGATCTCCACGTGAAGCGAGGTCAAGCTGGCGTCGAATCGTTCCATCATGGTCCGCACGCTTTTCACCACGATGCCATGCACCGCCCCGCGCCAGCCCGCATGCACGGCCCCGATCACTCCGCGTGAGGGATCCATCAGCAACACGGGAACACAATCGGCGGTTTGGACGGTCAATAACGTGTCGGCTTGATTCGTGAGCACGGCGTCATGGCCGCCAAAAAACGTTTGACCCGCGTTCAAGGGACGATCAATGCTCAACACGTCCGTCCCGTGTACCTGGCAGAGGGAGACCACCAACGGATAGTCGGGATCTCCGGCCTTCACCGTCCCTTGCTCTCCGTTCATGCGTCCATACTCCGGCCCATAACGCGTCCCGAAGAAATGCAAGATGCGTTGACTCAGCCGTCCGAAAGACCAACTTGTAAAAGGAATCATCGATTTGCGTGTCGGAGGTTCCGCAACGAGCACCATTCTTCCTGTCCTCCTTTCTGACAACCCGTTAATTGGTCCCCCTGCGCAAAAACGCGGGGATTTCCCAATCCGCATCCACCAATAAATCACCCTGTTCGCCTCGCGAATCCGACTCCCTTCGCCGCATAAACGTCGGACGATCCAAGTCCTCGACCGACCCGCCCATTGCCAAGACTGGTTGAGGGACCGGAGGCGCAGGGTGACGAGTACGTTCTGGTGTTTCCTGATTCGCGGCCGGCTTTGCTCTGAAGGAGTCCTGCTGTTGCTCAAATCCCGTTGCGATCACGGTGATGACCACCTCGTCTCCCAAGCTCGGATCAATCACGTGTCCGACGATAATATTCGCTTGAGGGTCCGCAGCTTCTTTCGCCATGGTTGAGGCTTCGTCGAGTTCATGCAGGGCCAGATCCGGACCGCCGGTGACGTTGAACAACAACCCTTTGGCTCCCTCGATTCCACTCTCTTCCAGCAGCGGGCTGGTAATCGCCTGCCGGACGGCTTCCACGGCGCGATTCGTTCCTCTGGCCACGCCCATCCCCATCACCGCTCTCCCCCTGTAGGACATGACCGTTTTGACGTCGGCAAAGTCCACGTTGACCAAACCGGGAGTCGCGATCACGTCGATGATACCTTTAATGGCTTGACGCAGGACGTCATCCGCCTTCTTGAACGCCTCCAACACCGAGGTGTGCTTATCCACCAAGTTCAGCAGTTTCTGATTGGGGATCACGAGCAACGAATCCACGTGCTGCCTGAGTTCCCGCAACCCCTCTTCAGCATACCCCATCCGACGTTGCCCTTCATGTTGAAAGGGTTTCGTCACCACCCCGACGGTCAAAATTCCCAATTCCCTGGCCAGCCTGGCCGCGACCGGCGCACCACCCGTTCCGGTCCCACCGCCCATGCCTGCCGTGACGAAGACCATATCCGCATCTTCCAAGGCCGTACGGATGTCGTCTTCACTTTCCAGGGCGGAGTCCTTGCCCACTTCGGGGTTCGCGCCGGCCCCGAGTCCTTTGGTTCGCGCCGGGCCCAATTGAATGCGGTACTGAGTCGCGGATTTGTTCAACGATTGAAGATCGGTGTTCGCCACCACGAACTCCACTCGAGTCAGACCGGCCGCAATCATGGTATTGACTGCGTTGCACCCCGCTCCACCGAGTCCGATTACCTTAATTCGAACCGGGCTCATTTCTTCATCTTGAAATGCAAACATGGAACGCCTCCTTTTTATGAAATCCGAACTCCACGCGCGCCGGGATCAATCATCAATGGCCCTCCGCAACCGTGGCGTCTGCACGTCTGATTCGTCACCCCTTAGAAGAGGTTCAGGACCCAACTTTTCATACGGCCAAACACTCCTCCCAACCCATTGCCGGTTTTCCTGCTCCCGCCGACGAACTCGAACTCCTGGCCCATTCGATGCGCATGCAAGATCAAGCCAACCCCCGTGGAAAACATGGGATTATTCACAATATCACGCAAACCACCCACGCCGAAGGGGACACCGCGCCTGCCCGGCAGGCCCAAGACAAGTTCGGCCGCGTCCGGCATACCTTCCAACATCGACGTCCCTCCGGTGATGACGACTCCCGCAGCCAGTTTGCCTTCATAACCCGACCGGTAAATTTCCCGCAGGACCAATTCAAAGATTTCCTCCACCCGCGGTTGAATGATTTCGACAATTTCCCGCCGGCTCATGGAGTGCGATGGACGGCCACCGACGCTCGGGACCTCGACAACTTCCATCTCTTTCACCATACTGACGAGAGACGATCCGTAACGGACTTTGATTTTTTCCGCGTCGGCAAGCGACGTGCGCAACCCGATTTGCAGGTCGGTGGTCAGATGCTGACCGCCGACCGGCAACACCGCCGAGTGACAAATCGTCCCATCGGAGAAAATGGCCAAATCGGAGGTTCCGCCGCCGAGGTCGACCATGACAATCCCCAACCTTTTCTCCTCGTCCGTGAGCACGGCCTCACTTGAGGCCAGTGGCTGCAACACGATGTCGACCACGTCGAGCCCGGCACGATTGACGCATTTCATGAGATTCTTGGCCGACGTCATCGCCCCGGTGACGATGTGCACGTCGACTTCCAACCGCGTCCCGGAAATGCCGACCGGCTCTTGAATGCCTTCCTGGTCATCGACGATAAACTCTCGAGGCAGGACGTGCAGCACCCGCCGGTCCGGCGGCACCACGGCGGCGGCCTTCGCCGTCTCAATGGCTCGATACACGTCGGCGCGAAACACCTCATTCCGCTTGAGCGCAACCACGCCCTTTGCCGTCTGACTAAAAATATGGCTTCCGGCGATGCCAATGTACACCGAGTTGATTTGGACAGCCGCCATCAATTCGGCTTCTTCGACCGCCTTCTTGATCGACTCCACGGTACTGTCGATATTGACGACGACGCCTTTCCGAAGCCCCCGGGACGGACTTGAGCCCACGCCGATGATGTTGACCCCTTCGCCGGGCGTCACCTGTGCCACGATGGCGCATATCTTGGTTGTCCCAATATCAAGCCCGACAACAATGTGTTCTTTTTTCGCCATGAGCTTACTCACCCTTTCTTACGAACGATCACCTTGCCGGCAAACCGCAAATCAATCTCATACGTTCCTTGACGGAAGCGTTCTCGAAGTGACGGCTCCACTTCGAGATACGGCTGCCACATGTCTTGAAATTCGTTGTTGACCAGAAAAACCAACCCGTCGATTTTTCCGACCATGAACCGTGCATCACGCAAATCGACGCTCACGGCAAGGCCAACGTGGCGCTGCAGGTGTGTGGCGAAACGGAGCCCTTTCCGGGCCTGAGCCTGCGTCTCGGGATCTCCGTCCAAAATCTTTACCGCTGAAAGCCCCATCAGTTCGGGCAACGTCCCCGCCGGCATGTCCGGCGCAAGGGACAACACAACTCCTTCGTTATCCAAAAACAACGTGCCTCCCGCGTGCTGAACCAACGCAGCCGGCTTTCGCTCAACCACGATGACCGTCAAGGTGTCAGGCAGGACTCGCCCAACCGACGCAGACGCCACGGCAGGATGCGCCTCGACTCTCTGTTCCAACATCGCGAGGTCTACTGAAAGCAACGAACGATCATCGGGTAAATCCAACAGCGAAAGCACAGTTCGGCGGTCGAGCCGGCCGGTACCGGAAATGGAGACGCGCTCAATGGACAACAACCCGGCCACGGCCGATGGAATCCACTGATACCCCATCATGCCGAGGGTCACCAGGATGCCCAGCAACCCGCCCTGCATCACGCGGGTCCACCGCCTTCGCGACGACGCCTGCCGGCGTGATCGGTTCTCGCGGATCATGCGAGTGCGTTCCTCCCTTTCGTTGTCCTCCAATTCGATTGCCGCGTCAGACCGGACTGTAAAATCCGTTCCGTCAGCGAATCGTAATCAAGCCCGGCCTGGGCCGCGGACATGGGCAACAAGCTCCTCCGGGTCATCCCGGGGATCGTATTGATTTCCAAAAAAACGGGGCGGCCGTACCTGTTGAGCCGGAAGTCGACTCTGGCTGCGCCCGCACAGCCCAACACCCGGTAGGCCCGCACCGCCAAGGCTTTCACCCGTTGCTCCTGGCCCATGGTGACGGAGGCCGGGCAGAGGTACCGTGTTTCGGTCTTCTCATATTTGGCGGCATAATCATAGAATGCATTGGGCGCGACAATCTCGACCAGGGGTAAGGCTTCGCCGTCCAACACGGACACGGCAATTTCACGACCGTCGATAAACGATTCCACGAGGACTTCATGATCACGTTCAAAAGCCTGTCTCAGGGCGCTCTGCCACTGCGAGGGTCTTCGCACGACCGATACGCCCACCGTGGAACCCTCGTTCGCGGGTTTGACGACCACGGGGCACGACAGGCTCGACGGCATGGCCCTGTTGCCGGTCCGCTGCATGACGACCCCGGGTGCGACAGGAACCCCGTGCATTCGCACGAAAGCCTTGGTGACCGGCTTATTCATGCCCATGGCGCTGGCTTGAACTCCGGAGCCGGTATAGGGAATACCCATGACCTCCAACAGGCCCTGCACCGTGCCGTCCTCCCCGCCCCGACCATGCAGGGCGAGAAAGGCCAATTGTACCCGGCGCGCCCGCAGCTTCCGCGGCAGGGAGACGTCCACGTCGATGCGTGTGGCGGTATACCCTTTGCGAACCAACGCGGCATAGACCTCCTGCCCGGTCTTCAAGGAAATATCGCGCTCAGCCGATTGTCCTCCCATGAGAACTCCTATATGGGCTGAGGTTAATGGCATCGGGGCACTCGCATCCTACCGTTCGCCCACCACTTTCCATTCCAACTCCAATGTGATGCCCGTTCGCTGAAACACTTCCCGTTGAATCGTTTCGATGAGTTGGAGCACGTCTGTGGCACGCGCCTGTCCGAGATTGACGATAAAATTGGCATGTTTGCTCGACACTTCCGCATCCCCCACCCGACACCCCTTCAGACCGGCTTCCTCAATAAGCCTGCCTGCCGTGGTTCCCTGGGGATTCTTGAAAACCGACCCGGCATTGGGTTGCGAAAGGGGTTGCGACTGCTTCCGATACTGCAAATACGACTTCGTGCGGGATTCAATGATTTCTCTGGAGGCCGGGGTGAGACGAAGCCATGCACCCACCACAACCCCTTCGGGCAGGCTGACTGAGCGGTACGTAAACGCCACGGAGTCCGCAGCATAGGTCACCAACCGGCCATCGGGATCAACCATTTGAATGGCGTCCAGACAGTCTTGCATTTCTCCCAGCTTCGTGCCGGCATTCATCACGACCGCGCCCCCAACGGTCCCGGGTATGCCAGCCGCCCACTCGAGACCCGATAACCCGTGATGCACGGCAAAGCCCAGCAGAACCGGCATCCGCGCACCGGCTTCGGCAAACACGAGCCGAGGGTCCTCCAGCTCAATGGCTGCCAAATTGGGGAAACTCAAGACGATGCCCCGAATGCCGCCGTCCCGCACTAACAGGTTCGTGCCCCCCAACACCATGATGGGAATCCGGGCCGCATGCGCTTGACGAACGATCCGGCACACGTCATGCACGTCTTCCGGACTCACTAACGCGTCGGCCGGCCCCCCGATGCACAGCGACGTCAACTCTGCCAATGGCGCGTCAAACACGACTTCTCCGCGAAGCCCCGACAGGGCCGTTTTCAAATCATGATGGTTTGACACGGTCAACACGTCTCCTGCTCCCAAGCCGTCCACCCCGCGTCTCACAGTGACTCCAACAATTCGACTCCCACCTTCCACACGTCTCCGGCGCCCAGCGTGAGGACCGTATCACCGGATCGAAGTTCCGAGACCATTCGACCGAGCAACTCGTCCTGTTTCTCCGCCCAATGGACGGCCGGGTGTCCCATGGTCCGAATCCGTTCGGCCAGGATTTCCCCGGACACGCCGTCGACCGACGTTTCGCCCGCCGCATAAATCGGCATCACGTACAGGACGTCAGCTTGCTCAAAGGCTTTCGCAAATTCATCCAACAGATCGTGCGTCCGGCTGTACCGATGAGGTTGAAAGATGACCACCAACCGCCCCGACCATACGGCTCTGGCCGCCTCCAGCGTCACCCGGATTTCCGTCGGGTGATGACCGTAATCGTCCACGACCACGATGCCTTGCTTCTCGCCACGGATATGAAATCGCCGTTCGACACCGGAGAACGAGGCCACGCCGGCGCGAATCAAGTCCAATGAGACGTCCAGTTCCAACCCCACCCCGATCGCAGCCAACGCATTGGACACGTTGTGGACGCCCGGAATCATGAGTCGAAAAGGCCCCAATTTCTGTTCGCGAAACTGAACGCGAAAATTCGTGGTCTGTCCCTTGATTTCAATATCCGTGGCATACAAATCCGGCCTGGAGGAACCTGACGCTTCCCGACCATAGGTCACGTATCGCTTCTGAACCCGAGGCAGCATCTGTCGAAGAAACGCGTCATCCGCACACAAAATGGCGACGCCATAAAACGGCACTTTATTGACGAATTCCAAGAAGGCCGCTTTCAGTCGATCCATGGACCCATAGTGATCAATATGCTCCCGATCAATATTCGTCACCACCGCAATGGCGGGAGACAGTCGAAGGAACGACCCGTCACTTTCATCAGCCTCGGTAATGAGCAAGTCACTTCGCCCCAACCTGGCGTGGGTTCCCATGGCATTCACCTTCCCTCCCACGACGAACGTCGGATCGAGACCGGCATGCGCCAACACCGACGCGACAATGGACGTCGTCGTGGTTTTCCCGTGAGCCCCGGCAATCGCGACGCCGAATTTGAGCCGCATGAGTTCCGCCAACATTTCTGCCCGCGGGATCACCGGCACGACTCGCTGTTTCGCAGCCGCCACTTCCGGATTCGAGGCCTGAACGGCTGAAGAGATCACCACGACTTGCGCTCCTTCCACGTGGGACGCGTCATGCCCGATGGCAATGTGCCCTCCCAGGGTTTCCAACCGACGCGTATTCTCCGACGGAGCCACGTCGGACCCCGTGACGTGATAGCCCAATGTCAACAACACTTCGGCAATGCCGCTCATCCCGCTTCCACCGATCCCCACAAGATGAATATGTCGAATCTTTCTAAACACCGTCCGTCATCGTCCTTTCGGGAGGACTTTGACTCAACAACCGAAAACACTCGTCGACCATGGCTTTGGCCGAACCGGTGCTTCGTAACCGCAGGCTTTGTCCTGCCATGTTTCGAACGCGGTCCGGGTGGTCCAGCAAACCCTCAATCTCTGCCGCCAACTTCGCGCCGGTCAGCGTTGGCTCCAGCAGTACGATGGCCGCCCCCGCCTGCTCCACAACGCGGGAGTTGGCTTCCTGATGATTATGCGTCGCCTCCGGAAAAGGAATGAGAATGGCAGGCTTGGCACAGGCGGCAATTTCCGATAACGTCAGAGCCCCACACCGGCAGATCACCAGATCCGCCCGGCGGAGCGTGCCGGGCATATCCTCGACAAACGGCACGACCTCCGCCCTCACGTTCATTTGGCGATAGGCTTCGGCAACACGATCGAAGTCGTTCGCTCCGGACTGATGAATCACCGTGAGCCGGCTTCGAATCCTGGAAGAAACCTGAACCGCGTCGAGCACAATGGCGTTCATGGCTTGGGCGCCTTGACTGCCGCCACAGATCAACAGGGTGTCGATCCGGCCCGACCCGGGGCTCGGAGGCGGAGCGACAAACGCCCGTCGCAACGGGGTTCCCACCACTGCCACCTTATCGGCGCGAAAATAGGGTCTGGCTCGTTCGAACGAAATAAAGACTCGATCGGCCAAGGGTCCCAAGACGCGGTTGGCGATGCCCGGCGTCGCGTTCAGTTCCACGATAGCTCGCGGGATTCTCAACAACCAGGCCGCGAAGACGACCGGAGGGCTTGTATAGCCACCGGTACCCACGACGAGCTTCGCTTGAGACGCGCGTAACAAGCGAAGACATTGCCACACCGCCCCGGGGATCAGCAGCAGCGCTTTGATCGAAGACCAGATCCCTCGACCCACCACTCCCTGTACTCGGAGGGTTTCCATCCGCCACGGCGTGCCGGCCATCATCGTCCGCTCGAGGGCTCGACCCGTCCCCACCAACGTCACGGAGGTAGCGGCCGCCTGACGACAAAACTCTTCGGCCAACGCCAACGCCGGGTAAAAGTGTCCTCCCGTGCCACCTGCTGCAATCACCACGTTCATCCCATCCCGAACGAAGGAAGAGGCCGGTCCGTTGGACCAGCCCGGGAAATGCTCAAGAGAATGCCCATCGCCACCAGACTGACGATTAACGAAGAGCCCCCATAACTTACGAATGGCAACGTCAATCCTTTCGTCGGCAACAAACCGGACACCACGCTCATGTTGATAAGCACCTGGATTCCGACCAACAGGGTCACCCCAGAGGCCAAATGGCGGCCAAAGGCATCGGGGGCCTGTCCTGCGATTTTGAACCCCTTGACGATCAGGATCGCGAATAAGGCGATCAGTAAACCCGTCCCGAGAAACCCGAGTTCCTCCCCAACCAGGGCCAGCACAAAATCCGTGTGCGCTTCAGGCAGAAAAAACAACTTTTGCCGCCCCTCGCCTAACCCCACGCCAAACCACCCGCCGTTCCCCAACGCGACAAACGATTGCGTGAGTTGAAAGCCGGTATCGGCCGGATCCTTCCAGGGATCCCAAAAATTCAACAGCCGGCGACGGCGATAATCGGACTGCATAATCAACGTGTAAGCCACGGCAAGCAGGACCAGGCCCAAGCCGAGAAGATGGGGAAGCCTGGCACCGCCCAAAAACAGCAGACCGAACAACAACAGCGTCAGGACCACGGCTGCACCCATATCGGGTTCGAGCAAGAGCAGTCCTGCAAACAGCCCGACGACCGCCATGGGAACCAACACCCCACGAGTGAAGGTCACGAGGTCCTGCTCTTTTCTGACGAGAAACGAGGCCAAGTACAACACGATGGTCAGCTTGGCGATCTCTCCCGGTTGAATGGAAAACCCTGCCACACGAAACCATCGGCGGGCGCCATTCACCTGCGTGCCCAGGAAGGGGAGCAGGACCAGAACCAAGAGCACGAACGTCAGGACCAACCCATAGGGCGTGAGCGTTCTCCACACGTTGTAATCCCGTTGAGCCACCCAATGCAGGGCCACAAGCCCGGACAACAGCCAGAGGCTTTGCCGTTTCAAAAAAAACGTCGAATCTCCATACCGTGTTTCCGCCATCACGCCGCTTGCGCTGAACATGATAATCAGTCCAATGAGGGCCAACAGATACGTCACGATCAGGATGGTCCGGTCCATGGGACGCGAAGCCGTCTTGCCGGTGCCGACATTCCATGCCAAGGGGAGTTGAATCTTGTTGCCGCGAACGCGGGGCATTGTTGTTCACCTCATCCATCAATCGCTCAAGGCATTCACCAAATCACGGAATTGCTGGCCTCGATCGCGATAATCCCGGAACATGTCAAAACTGGCACAGGCCGGAGAAAACAGCACCGCGTCACCCGGTACCGCAAGATCCGCAGCCAGGGCGACCCCCTCGGCCAGTGAAGAGACGCGGCTGATCGCCCCTACGCCGTCAATGGCCCGGGCAATGGTTTCCGCCGATTCTCCCAGCACGATACAGTGTTTGGCGTCCCGCTTGAGTGCGGCCTGCAAACGGCCGAACTCACCCTTTCCTTTCTCTTGGCCGCCCAGGATGATGACGAAAGGCTGCCGGAGACTGCCGATGGCTTTCAGGGTGGCATCGACGTTCGTCCCTTTGGAGTCATTGATAAAGATCACGCCTCCTCGCTCACGCACGACTTCACAAACGTGTGGCAGCCCTCGAAACGAGTGGACGGCCCTTCGCATACCCTCCGGGGAACACCCTCTGATCAAACCGACAGCGAGGGCGGCGAGAACGTTGGAAACGTTGTGAATCCCAGGAAGAGGAATCTCGCAAACCGGCATCAGTTCATCCTGCCGTCCGTTCCATCGAGTCATGATCGTGTCACCGGCCACCCACACGCCATTGGGCACTGCCTTGAACACGCTGAATTCGACAAGTCGACCGCGTAGCGAATCCCGAACGGACCGAACGAGCGACTCATCGGCGTTCAGGACGGCAAAATCCCCTGCGGTCTGATTCCGAAAGATGTTGGCTTTGGCCCCGGCATAGGCGGCAAAGGTCGGATGACGATCCAGATGATCCGGGGTGATATTGAGCAGCACCGCCACGTGCGGATGAAACCGGTCGATCGTCTCCAATTGAAAACTCGACAGCTCAGCGACGATTTCCCGAAAGGGAGCCGGTTCCTCCGGACCCACGCTTGCACGTTGCTGCATAACCAAAGCGGCTTCCGTCAATGGCGTCCCCAGGTTTCCCCCGACGAAAGGCGTGGCCCCGCATTCACGCAAGAGCGTTCCGAGCAGCGACACGACCGTGCTCTTGCCATTCGTTCCGGTGACTCCGATGACGGGGACGGACAAGAACCGCGAGGCTAATTCGACCTCACCGATTATGGGAACGCCTTGCCCTCGCACGGCGTCGAACGCTGCCAGGGCCGGAGAGACGCCCGGACTCACGACCACCAAGTCAACGGCTTCAAGCCCCTGCGCAAACCGTTCCCCGCCGAACGGGCGAACCGTCCGGACGTCGGATATCTCCATGGCCCATTCCGTTTCCGGTTTGTGATCAACCAGCGCCACCTTGGCTCCCAGCGCATCCAGCAACCGCGCCGCGGCCACGCCGCTTTTGCCTGCTCCGATCACGGCCACGGATTGTCCGGCAAGATCGGGAGTCCGGGGCCGTGGATTCATGCGATGCGTCCGTCGAGACATTTTCTCCAACGTCAATGGCATGGCGTTAACGCAGTTTCAAGGTGCTGAGGCTCACCAGGCTCAGGAGAATCGCCACGATCCATAATCGAACCACGACCTTGGGTTCTTCCCATCCTTTCATTTCAAAATGATGATGAATGGGCGCCATCAGAAAAAACCGTTTCCTGCGGGATTTATAAAATAGCACCTGAAAGATGACCGACGCCGCTTCCATGACGAACACGCCGCCGACCAGGATCAGCAACAACTCATGCTTGCTGACCACGGCAACCGTGCCCAAGGCCGCGCCGAGGGGTAGGGACCCCACGTCCCCCATGAAGACCGACGCCGGGTACGTGTTGAACCACAGAAACCCGAGACTGGACCCAAAGACGGCCGCCATCAGGACGGACAATTCCCCGGCTCCCTCGATATAGGGGATCAGCAAATACTCCGACACCACTTTATTCCCGGCAGCATAGGCCACGACGGCGTACGCCATCGATGCCACCATGACCGGGCCGATCGCCAACCCGTCCAATCCGTCCGTCAAATTCACGGCATTGGAGCAGCCTACGATGACCAGAATGGCGAACGGAATGTAGAGCGTCCCCAAGTCTGGCGTAAACGTCTTGAAAAACGGAACGCTGAGTTCCGTGGAATACCCGGGAGAGGTATAGAAAAACAGACCGATGCTCAAGGCAATGCCGATTTGCGCCGCGAACTTTTGGAGAACGGTCAACCCCTCCGAACGCTCCCGCGAAATTTTGATGTAGTCGTCGATAAACCCAACGAGCCCGAACCCCACGATGGACAACAGGACGATCCACACGTACAAATTGCGCACGTCCGCCCACAGTAACGTCGACAGCAACACGGCAAAAATTATGAGAATGCCTCCCATGGTGGGGGTGCCTTGCTTGGCCTGGTGGTGGCGCGGCCCCTCTTCCCGGATCCGTTGTCCCAACCGAAGCTGCTGCAATTTCCTGATCAGGGGCGGCGCCAAAAAAAACGCGACGACAAACGCGGTCAGCGCCGCGTAAATGATCCGAAAACTCAAATACCGGAACACGTTGAAAATCGCGATGTCCGTGTGCAGCGGGTACAACCACCAGTACAACATAGGCCTTGTCCTGTCTTTATCCTCTTGTAGGCCGTGACCGAAGTGCATCCGTCAGGCATTCGAACCGCATGGCCCGCGAGGCTTTGAGCAAGACGACGTCTCCGGGTTCAACCAACTTCCTGAGGATGAGGGCCGCGTCGCCGACGCGGCGGGCCTCGAAAATCCTCGAAGCGGACATGCCTTCCGCAGAGGCCCCGCGAGCCAACTCCCGGCCCAATTCCCCACAGACGACCAACAACGAAACGCGGCAGCCGGCGATAAAAGCGCCGACTTCCCTGTGCAGGGTCTTCGTCTCCGTTCCCAATTCCAACATGTCTCCCAGCACGGCAATGGTCCGGCGACCGCCACTGAATTCCTGTAACAACGTCACCGCCGCCTTCATGGAATCGGGGTTCGCGTTATAGTAGTCCTGAATCACACTAATCCCCTGCCAGGAAGAAACCTGGGTCCGCATGGCCACGGTACGAAACCGGCTCAAGCCGGTTGCCATGTTCGTGACCGACAATCCCATGACGTGACCCACCGCAATGGCAGCCAGGGCATTCGAGACGTTATGGGTTCCATGTACGTGGAGTGCCAGTCGATGCGAACGGCGCCGTCCGGCCACGCGAAGACGAAATTCGGTTCGTGCGCCTTTCCGCTGAATGTGACTCCCGCGAACGTCCGCTTGCTCCCGGAGTCCGAACGAGACCACCACGCAACGGGCGCGGCGCAGAAAAAACTCGTAATACGGGTCATCCGCATTCAATACGACGGCGCCGTCCCGAGGAAGACTGGCCAGCAATTCGGCTTTCGCCCGGGCAGACCCTTCCACGCTGCCGAAAAATTCCAAGTGGTCGTTTCCCACGTTCGTAATGAGACCGACAGTCGGCCTGGCAATCTCCGCCAACCGCGTGGTTTGCCCTTCGGCATCCACGCCCAATTCCAGTACCGCCGCCTCGTGGGCCGCGGTCAACCCAAGCACCGTTTGCGGCACGCCGATTCGATTGTTCAGGTTGCCCGCGGTTTTTTTGAGACGCCAGCGTTGCGACAGTGTTTTCGCAACCATCTCCTTCGTGGTGGTTTTACCGTTGCTCCCCGTCACCGCCACAACGGGAATGTCGAAACGGGTCCGATGAAACGTCGCCAGGTCCTGGTAGGCTTTCAAGGTATCCTCGACCTTGACGACGAACGGACCCGAACGCGCCGGAACGGGCTTGGCGATCTTGCCCTGGCGCGGGAAGGCTTCGAGTACCACCCCTTTTGCTCCACGGGTGAAGACCTCATCGATAAACCGGTGCCCGTCAAACCGCGCACCTTTCAACGCGACGAACAAATCGCCTTTGCGCACCTTCCGGGAATCGGTACACACCCGTTGGACCCGACAACCCGTCATGCCCTTCAATAACGTTCCACCGGTTGCAGCCAGCACTTCGTCTCCCGTAAACAGCGCCATGGTCGGAAAGCCTATTTCCCGTCCGGCAGGCCTGCCAACAGTTCGCGAACCACTTCCCGATCATCAAAACGATGCCGCGTCGTGCCGATGATCTGATAATCTTCATGCCCTTTGCCGGCAATCAACACCATGTCACCCGGCCGGGCTTCGAGAAGCGCCGCCCGAATGGCCGCTCGACGGTCAGGGATCACGTATGACGCGCCCCGTTCCAACGCCGAAAGACCCTGCACGCCTTGTTCAATATCACGCAGGATCGCCTCGGGATCTTCGGTGCGAGGGTTATCCGACGTCAGGAACATCACGTCACTACGCTGGGCCGCGATTCGTCCCATGTTCGGTCGTTTCCCCGGGTCACGATCACCCCCGCAACCAAAGACCGTAATGATCCGTTCCCGTTGCAGTTGCAGTTGCCGGGCGGCCTCCAGGAGCCGCGCCAGAGCATCTTCCGTATGGGCGTAATCCACAATCACAGAGAAAGCCTGCCCCGCGTCCACGCGTTCGAACCGGCCCGGCACCGCGCGGAATGCCCGGATCGCTTCCCGGACGTCTTCGAGTGACAGGCCCCGGGCAAGACCAACACCGATACTTGCCAAAAGATTCGAGACATTGTGTTCACCGATCAAAGCACTTTCGATGTCCAAGGAACCGCGGGGCGTATGGGCGGTGAACCGGGTTCCCTCCATCGAGAGGCGCACGTTCGTCGCGTGAAGATCCGCACCCTGGCGCAGGGAATACGTCCAGACCGGCACCGGGGTCTCGTCGTGCAACCGGACACCCCATGCGTCGTCAATATTGATGATCGCCCGTTTAGGTCCCGCTTTGGCGGCGGGGACGATGAATTCCCGGAAGAGGCGCGATTTCGCGTGATAATAGGATTCCATCGTCTTGTGGAAATCCAAATGGTCTTGAGTCAAATTCGTAAAGACCGCCACGTCGAATTCACAGCCTTCAACCCGGTCCAGGGCCAGGGCATGCGAGGAGACTTCCAGAACCGCGGCGTCCATCTCCGCGTCCACCATACGATGCAACAACGCCTGCAGCGGAATCGGACCCGGCGTGGTGTGGCCGGCTGCCTGGCACTCCGCCCCGACGTGATAGCCCACCGTGCCCATGAGGCCCGTCCGGAGGCCGCCATGTTCCAGAACCGCCTGACTCGCGTGCGCCACCGTGGTTTTCCCGTTTGTCCCCGTCACGCCGACCATAGACAAGGATTGAGAGGGATGCTGAAAAAACCGCGAGGCCAACCGACCAAGCGCTTTCCTGGAATCTTCGACTTCGATCCAAGCAGGGCCGCCTTGTTCCCTGACGCGAGATGGAGCTTGAAACGGAGCTTGAACCACAACGCCCCCTATCTGTTGCCGATAGACCTGAGTGACAAACGCATGACCATCGACCCGCTGCCCCTTGACGGCGACAAACAAACTCCCCTGTGTGACTTCCCGTGAATCATCCGTGATCCCGGACAGTTCCACGTCAAGATTGCCCGTCGTGCTGACCACATCGATGTGCAGCAGTAACGTCGCTAACGTCATTCCCAGTTTGGCTGATACCCGTCCGGAGCGGTCCTTGAACGCGACGCCGCCATCCGGGGTTCATCGCCGGGAGCCACGCTCAAATATCTGAGCGTCTGCTCCGCCACCTTCCGAAATACCGGAGCCGCCACAACTCCCCCCCAAGCCGGTCCTTGCGGTTCGTCAATCACCACCAGGATGGCAATCTGGGAGTCCTCCGCGGGAACAAACCCGACGAACGATCCCACGAATTTGGTGGACGAATACGTGCCCGTTTCAGGATCGACCTTCTGAGCCGTTCCAGTCTTGCCCGCCACCCGGTAGCCCGGAACGGCCGCACGCTTCCCCGTGCCTCGCTCCACGACGTTAACCAAGAGGCCCGTGACGGTTTTCGCGGTCTCGGCGCTAATAGGCCGGCGGCGAATATGGGGAACGTGCTCCCAGACGCTTCTTCCCTGCTGATCGGAAATTTCCCGTACCAGAAACGGCTTCATGAGCCATCCCTCGTTGGCAATAGCCGACACGGCCGTCAGGAGCTGCAACGGCGTGACGGCAATTTCCTGCCCGATGGCCAAAGACGGAAGGGTACGCTGGCTCCATTGATCCGGCTGTCTCAGGATCCCGATGGATTCTCCGGGAAGATCGATTCCCGTTTTTTCGCCAAAACCGAACGTACGCAAAAACTGATAGACCCGTTCTTTTCCCAGATCCCACGACATCTTCACGAAGGCCACGTTGCTGGATCGCTGGACGGCTTCACGAAACGTCAGCCATCCGGCTTTTTCATGGTCATGAATGACGGTTCCATTGATCGGGACCTCTCCATCGCCCGCATACAGCAAGGTGTCGGGAGCAACGCGATTCGATTCCAGGGCGGCGGCGGCCAACACCACCTTCAGCGTCGAGCCCGGTTCGTAGGGATCAGTCACACCGCGGTTCCTCCACTGCTCGGGTGACGCCTGGGGGATATGATTCGGGTTAAACGTGGGACGAAGGGCCCAAGCCAACATCTCGCCGGTTTTGGGAGCCATGACCAGAACGGCCCCGCCCCGTGCCTTGGTGGCTCTGACGGCTTGGTCCAGAGCTTCCTCCGCTATATATTGAATGACCTCATCGATGGTCAGGGAAATGGCATGTCCGGACAGGGGCTGAGGGTTCCGCCGGTTTTCGGGAATGATGATTCGTCCCAGCGCGTCCTGCTGCAACACCACTTGACGCACTTGGCCGCGGAGGTGTTTGTCGTATCCGTTTTCAAGCCCCTCAAGACCTTGACTGTCGATCCCCGCGAATCCCAGGACGTGGGCCAATAATGTCCCCTTGGGATAAAATCGACGCGATTCCACCACGACGTCAACCCCGGGAAGGGCCAGATCGTTCAGCCGTTTAAACTGAGCATCCCCAATTTTCCGTTGAATCCACACGAAGTCCCGCTTGACCCGCAACCGCTTTTCCAGAGACTCTCGCGAAACACCCAGTGTCCGTGCCAGTTGTCGCGCAACCCCGGCGGGGTCGTCAATGGAGGATGGCGTGGCATAGACAGATGAGACGTCCAGATTCAATGCCAGAGGTTTCCCCTGACGGTCCACAATGGCCCCACGGTTGGAAGCCAAGGTGATAGGTTTCTCGTGTTGTTGGCGGGCTTTCAGTTTCATCGTTTCGGCTTGAAGGACCTGCAAGTAGCCAAAACGCAGGAACAGAATGACGAACCCGAACATGAAACACAGACCAATGAAAGCCCGTCGTCCGTGCCTCTCTCCTGTTGATTGGCTTTCCTTTTTCGTGAATGACCGGTTCACCGTCAGTCTCCCGTTTGCCGAGCCAAGCGGAGCGGAGCGGGTTCATCGTTCGGAATTCTCTCCTCCGGGTGGCTTGGGACCAAAACCACTTGCCGCGCGCCCGGAGGTCTCATCCCCAATGTATCGCTGGCCTCCGAGGCAATACGCTCGGGTGCCGTCAATTGAGAGAACCGCGCCTGCAATCGTTCGTGCTCCTGCGTCAAGGCAGCCTTTTTCTTCAACAAGGCGTCCAGTTCATACCCGACTCGCACGACATCGACCTTTCCCCACACGTAAAACAGGAGCGCCCCGCTCACGCTCATCATCAACAGCGTCCAGAGAACCCACTTCATGCGTGGCCTCTTTGTTCGTCTCCGCACACGGGCTTTCGTTCAAGAACTCGCAACTTCGCGCTACGCGAGCGGGAATTGGCCCGACGTTCCTGCAGGGAAGGAGAAACGGGTTTCTTCGTTAAGATGGTCCATTGATCCGGAGCCTCGTGAGCCAGGCGGCGAAACATCTGTTTCACCGCACGATCTTCCAGCGAATGAAAAGAAATCACACACAGTCGGCCTCCCGGTGCGAGGACGTCGAGCGCCTCGTCGAGCCCGGTTTTCAGCGAGCCCAATTCGTCATTAACCACCATCCGAAACGCTTGAAACGTCCGCGTCGCGGGATGAAGGCGTCCGGACCGATAAGACCGCGGCACGGATTCTCTGATCACCCGCGACAAATCCAACGTGGTCCGCAAAGGGGACTGGCGGCGAACCCGAACGATGGCACGCGCAATTCGCCGCGAATAGCGTTCTTCTCCCAATTCATGAATGATCCGGGCCAACTGCGTTTCAGGCAGCGCGTTGACGAGATCTTCAGCCGTTTGACCGTGAGTGGGATTCATCCGCATATCCAAGGGACCATCCTGCTGAAAGCTCAACCCTCGTTCCGGTTGATTCAACTGCGCCGACGACACACCCAAATCGAACAGAATGCCGTCTGCACGTTTCCCGTTGGCGATGTTCATCACCGATTTCACATGTTGAAAATTTTCACAAAATAACTGGATTCTGGACTTGTAGGGTTGAAGCCTTGTTCGTGCCTGGGCAATCGCCTGAGGGTCACGGTCGATCCCGATAAGCATGCCATCAGGCGCACTCACTTTCAGAATCTGCTCTGCCGTCCCGCCCATGCCTATGGTGCAGTCCACGTAACACCCCTGTTTACGAGGTCGTAACCAGGTCACGACCTCCTCTAATAAGACCGGAACATGATGCAGATTTTCCAATTATTCCTATCTTGCCCCACTTTTCTCCACTTTTTTCCACTTCATGGGTGAAATATACTCCCATTAACAATTTTGTCAAGCAAAATCAAAGACTTATTGATCACGAACAAAACAAGACAGGAGAGATGCCTGCTACCCAAGAAATTTAAACGGATTTAATCGAGAAAGGGGCTTGGAAAAGAATAAGATTAAGGCTGGGCAAGGTGACATTGATTATATCGCTGGATTGACTAAAGGTAGATAGAAGCATTGGCCTCCCCTTGGGTCATTCCCGACATCTTTCATCGGGAATCCAGAGTTTTTGTCTCGGTTTTTGATAGTCGCAGCCGTGCCATCTCTGCTCAAAGGCAGGGACACGCCTGATCGCCCTTCCAAGGGAGCAGGTCTGGTGAGTCTGACGTAACCCGACAGCAAGGCTCTAGAGAGAGGATTGACATGACAAGCTTAGCATTGAATGGCAAAAAGTTTACAAAATGTGGCGAATTGTACAAAATGCACAAACGTTACAATTTGTACAAATGTTACAAATTTATACGTCACGAAGAACAGGAAGTCGATCCACATTTCAAATGTCGGTTTTTTGGTTTGATTGTCGAAATGTCCAATGCAACGCCACCAGGATCCCTGTTCTGTCGATTGCCATCTGTGGTCAAACGATACAATTCATCATTCCAGATCAATCATTTGGCCAAGGTTTATCTGGATAAACAAGGTAAGTATTTCCACTATTTCTCTTTTGGCGTTTGATCCCACACAAGAAATCTACAAATAATGCTGCTCCCGTTAAACGAGTATCCTGATTTTTAGGGACATATCCTGTTTTCCTCATATAATCCTTAAATTCCGCCCACAGTTTGCGCATTTCTTCGCGGGTTTCTATGGTTAATGGAATTCTATCGTGAAGAGCTTTTTTCATGGCATCAGCCCTCTCCTCTTTAGGCGTAAGTCGTCAAGGCCAGCGTACATGAAAGACTCTCTATTGGCTGCCAGCAGTAGGCCGTCAGGTTCTTGAAACCGATACGCTGTCGTCGACCTTGATCAGGGATTCGGCTGGGATACCCAGGCCCTTGTGCAGGCGCCAGATCATCTTCAGGCTCAGCGGCCGCTTGCGGTTCAACACTTCGTAAACCCGGTTGCGGCTTCCCAGGTAGGGAATCAGGCCCTTCGGCGCCAAGCCGTTCTGCTCCATGTGGTGGCGGATCGCGGCGACTGGATCGGGGAAATCCAGCGGGTAGTGCTTAGCTTCCCAGGCCTCCACCAACGTCACCAAAACGTCGAGCCGGTCACCCTCCGGCGTGTTGCGGCGAGCCATCATCAGGCCCTCGATTTCCTTGAGCGTGCGGCGGTAGTCCCGTTTGGTCTTGATTGGTGCTATGTCCATGGCTCGTCCATTAAAATGTTATGCGGCGAAAGAGGAGTCCTGCCTAGGGGTACAAGCGATACAGCATGCGGGGAAAGGGAATGGTTTCGCGCACGTGCGGAAGGCCGCAAAGCCAGGCCACGGCGCGTTCGATGCCCATGCCAAACCCGGCATGAGGAACGGACCCGTAGCGCCGCAAGTCCAGGTACCACTGGAAGGCTTCCACCGCCAGTTCGTGGTTCCGCAGGCGCGCGGCTAACGTCCCGTAATCATGAATGCGTTGCCCGCCCCCGATGATTTCGCCGTATCCTTCCGGAGCCAACATGTCCATGCACAACGCCCGGTCGTGATTGTCAGGGTCGGGTTGCATATAGAAGGCCTTGATCTTCGCGGGATACCGGTGCACCAGGACGGGTTTTTCAAATTGCTTGGACAGGACGGTTTCATCGTCTGCCCCGAAATCATCGCCTGCCTGGATCGACGACCCGAGGCGCTGCAAGCGCAGAATCGCCTCATCATAGGTCAGCCGCGGAAAAGGCGGGACGACCGCTTCCAATTTGGACACGTCCCGTTCCAGTGCCCCGAATTCGTTCCGGCAGCTCTCAAGCACCCGTTCCACCACCGTCGCTACGAATGCCTCAGCCAAGTCCATCGCGTCGGGCAATTCCGCAAACGCGATTTCAGGCTCCACCATCCAAAATTCCATCAAATGCCGGCGCGTCTTGGATTGCTCGGCACGAAACGTCGGACCGAAGCAATACACTTTTCCGAACGCCGCGGCAGCCGCTTCTCCGTACAATTGCCCGCTTTGCGTCAAGTATGCCGTCTGCTCAAAATATTGCGTTTGAAACAGCGTGGTCGTGCCTTCGCACGCGTTCGGCGTAAAGATGGGCGCGTCAATCAGGACAAATTCCCGTTCGTCGAAAAAGTCCCGGCAGGCCTTGATAATCGCGTGCCGGATTTTGAGGATAGCCTGTTGCCGAGTCGAACGAAGCCAGAGATGGCGGTGGTCCATCAGGAATCCGACGCCATGCTCTTTGGGTTGCACGGGGAACGGTTCGGCGAGGTGAATGATCTCAAGGGCGGTCACCGCTATTTCGTATCCACCCGGAGCCCGTGATTCCGCCCGAGGCACGCCGGTGACGGTCAAGGAGGATTCTTGCGTCAGGTGCGCAGCAAGACTGAATTGTTCCTCTCCCAGTGTCCCTTTGCTCAAAACGGCCTGCAGTTCCCCGGCCCCGTCCCGAAGCGTCAGAAACTGGAGTTTGCCGCTCGATCGATGATGCCGAACCCACCCCCGAAGACGGACTTCCTTCCCGACCATTTCAGGAATATGAGAGATGGACACGATTGGGATACTCATACCAGTGTCTAAGTTTTCCTCCGGCAATGGAATGACTCGATTATCTCGACGAGAACGCCAGCCTGACACGGGCGAGGTTTCCGGGGCCGTTCCCGCGATTCTCCGTCACGAACGCGAATTGACACCGACTCGCCGCCAAGACTATCATATTTTCTTTCAAAGGAGGTTCGCAGATGAGTTATACCATGACCGTGCGAGAACTGAAGGATCGCTTGGATAAAGGAGACAAGGTCTTTTTATTGGACGTCCGGGAACCGCATGAATTTTCCATGGCCAAGATTGAAGGGTCCACCCTCATTCCTTTGGGTACGTTACCCCAATCGCTCAATCAACTCGACCCAACTGATGAAATCGTGGCCTTGTGCCATAAAGGCATGCGTAGCGCCGACGCCGTGGGATTTCTCCTCCAGCAAGGATTCTCCAACGTGAAAAACCTGATCGGGGGCATTGACGCCTGGTCCGTTGAAATCGACCACTCGGTTCCGCGCTATTGATGATCGGTGAAGCACCTACGTGAAGCGTCGGCGCTTCTGCTGCTGAAAAAATTTCACCGTTTCATCCAAGCCTTCCGAGAGGGAGACGGCGTGGGCCCACGCCGTCTCCCTCTCCAGTTTGCCCGCATCGAGCACGCTGCGCAGTTGTTCACCTTTTTTCGCGGGACCGTGGATTTCCCGACATGGCGAATTTGTCAATTCCTTCAGCCTGACAAAGATTTCGTTCACCGTCGTCTCGGTCCCGGTTCCGACGTTGAAAATGCCCTCTACCGGATGAACGAAGACTGCCCGCATCGCTTCCACCACGTCTCCGACATAGACGTAATCCCGCGTTTGGAACCCATTCCCGTTTATCCGGGGCTGTTCGTCTGAGAGCATTTGCTGCGTGAAAATTGCGACCACGCCGGCCTCGCCGTCAGCATGTTGTCTCGGGCCATAAATATTGGCTAGCCGGAGGGCCACGTATTGCAGCCCGGCAACTTGGCGATAGTACTCGAGATAGTATTCGCAGGTCAGTTTGCTGATCCCGTATGGGGACAGGGGGCGCGTCGGATGAGATTCCGTAGCCGGAAATACCTCCTGTTCTCCGTAGACCGTGCCGCCGGAAGAGGTAAACAGAATTTTTCTGGCGCCGTACCGGACGGCCAATTTCAGGAGTTGAAGCGTTCCCATGATGTTCACTTCCGCATCGAATACGGGATCCTCCGTAGACTTCCGGACGTTCATTTGAGCGGCCATGTGCATAATCACGACGGGACGCTCTTTTTGAAACACCTGTTCTATTCGTGGATCGCACACGTTCAATTTGTAGAACGCGGCTTCGCGGTGAACCTGCTTTCGTCGCCCCGTGGAGAGATCATCGATCACGGACACTCGATGTCCTTCCCCCACAAACTGGTCCACGATATGGGACCCGATGAATCCCGCACCACCCGTGACTAAAATGTTCATGGCGCGTCCTCAGTTCGCAGACATGCACTGGCCGAATCCGCAACGTTCCATCGCAGACCCAAAAACGTTTCGCGATTCCCCTTTTTCCCAGGCAGGGGGGAGTCAAAAACCCCAAGGCACTCAAACCTCAACTGTTGCGCCACGGCTTGGATGCGTCGCGTCGCGTCTTGCCGGACCCCGTCATCCCGGACCACGCCACCCCGTCCCACCTGTTTGATGCCGGCTTCAAACTGTGGCTTGACCAGGGCAACGACTGTCGCGCCGTGGGCCAGAAATTGCACCACACAAGGCAGCACCAGGCGTAGCGAAATAAAGGAGACGTCAATGACGGCCAGTTGGATGGGCTCGGGAACGGCTGCACGGTCGAGATGCCGGATATTCCGTCGCTCGAGAACAACGACGCGCGGGTCGTTTCTGAGATTCCAATCCAATTGCCCGTACCCCACGTCTACGGCATAAACACGACCGGCCCCGTGCTGCAGGAGACAATCCGTAAACCCGCCGGTCGAAGCTCCGACGTCCAGGACGGTCCGGTCTGCCACGTGTACGGAAAAGGCGTGCAGCGCGGCCGCAAGTTTTTCGCCGCCCCGGCTCACAAAAGGGCTCGCGGGCCCCTCCACGGCAATGGCCGCTTGCCCTGACACGAGCGTCGCGCGTTTTTCCACACGAGTCCCATTGACGGTGACCAATCCTGCCAGAATCATCCGTTGTGCCTGCTCCCGGCTCCCGGCGAACTGACGTTTGACCAGCACTTCGTCAAGTCGCTGTTTAAGGATTTGAGGGGACATCGATTAAGGAAGAAAACATCTTCAGCGAGTATCCGGACACGTCACGGGCGTTCAGCTTGTGCCTTTTTCCTCGATGGAATACGCCTGCACTCGCTTTTTTCCATCCTTGTCCTGGACCATGATTTCGACTTTCCGCTCGGCATCATCCAGCATCTTGAGACAGGCTTTCGAGAGCTTGATCCCTTCTTCAAACATCTTCAAGGAATCATTGAGCGGGAGATCGCCTCTTTCCAGTTCCGTGACGATTGTCTCAAGCCTGGCCAAGGCATCTTCAAATTTTAGGGCTGCCATACCTACCTGTGGACGTCGATGTCAGGTCAACGCTTGCCGTCACGCGGCCCTTGCGGCGCGGACGACCGTTGCTTCTTGCAGTCAAGTGGCGTCAGGGGCACAACCCATGACGCGAAGAACCGCATTATACGCGGTGCTCACGGGACGTCAAGATTGCCGCTCCGTTTCTTCAACGAGACAGGAAAGCCGCCCTTCGGCCAATCGTGCGCGAATCCGGTCGCCGACTCGGACGGATTCCGCATCCTTCACAATCGTGCCGCCGGGACTGGTCTCGAGAATACTGTACCCGCGAGATAAAATCGCGAGAGGACTCAAGGTATCCAAAGTACTGGCCACGGTTCGTAATTGCTGTTTTTTCCCGGCAATCACCCACGGCATGGCTCTGGAGAGCCGTTGAAGAAGCTGGGGCAGCATCAGGTTTCCCCGGTGCCATGATTGGCCCGGACCGATTCTCCGGAGACTGGCGGTTAAGGCATCCCGTCTCGGGCGCACGAAGGCAAGCATGGACCGGATACCGCTTCCAAGACGGAAACTGAGTTCATCCACTCGTTGCACCTGACGTCGGAGGATTTGCGAGGGAACGGGAAGCGCGTGCAAAGCCAACTCCACCTGATTTCTATGAAACCTGAATGTGCCACGCATGGCCTGAGTGAGTCTCGTGTTTTTTCCCCGTATGCTTTCGAGCAAATCGACGAGAACGGGAGAAACCGATTCCGCCGCGGCCGAAGGCGTCGGGGCTCGATAATCGGCGGCAAAATCCGACAAGGTGAAATCGATTTCATGGCCCACCGCTGAAATCACCGGAATACGGGAGCCGGCAATGGCCCGAACCACGACCTCCTCATTAAAGCTCCAGAGATCTTCCCAAGACCCTCCCCCTCTCCCCACGATGAGCACGTCGAGATCCCCGTGTTGATTGGCCAGTTGAACGGCATCCGCGATTTGCTGCGCGGCCCCGGGTCCCTGTACGGCCACGGGAAACACGCGCAGGCGGGTCACCGGGCATCGGCGGTGGACAACCGTCACAATATCATGCAGCGCGGCTCCCGTCCCTGACGTGATCACCCCGACGCGGCGAGGAAAACCCGGGAGCGGACGTTTGCGCCCGGGATCAAACAGGCCTTCCTGATCGAATCGTTTCTTGAGTTGTTCAAAGGCAACCTGCAGAGCACCGATGCCCTTGGGTTCGAGATACTCCAACAGGAGTTGATAATCGCCTCTCGGTTCATAGACGCTGACGCGACCCTTCGCCAGCACGGTGAGGCCGTTTTCGACGTGAAACGGGAGCGCCGTCGCGAAGCGACGAAAGAGAACCGCGCGGATTTGGCTCTCCTGGTCGTGCAAGGAAAAATAGACGTGCCCGGAAGAAGGGATCCGGAGATTCGAGACCTCTCCTTCGACCCATACATCCGAAAAAGCGTGTGCCAGGGTCGCGCGAATGCTCGCCGTCAGTTGTGTAACCGAATAAACAGTCGGAGGGGCGACAGACACGAGTCGAAAAGCGTCGCGCTATGCGATTTCTCGCACGCGTTGGATGCCGGTAGCTTTTCCGGTTCCAGGATCAAGTTCGATCACGACGGCACCCAGCACCGCCGGCCCGGAGGCGACTTCAAACCGTCGAGGCATCTGTGTAAGGAATTTGTCGATCACCAGTTCTTTTTTCATGCCGATCACGGAATTGACGGGACCGGTCATCCCGATATCCGTCAAGTAGGCCGTTCCCTTGGGAAGGACCTGCTCATCAGCGGTTTGCACGTGCGTATGTGTGCCCACGACGGCCGTCACCTGACCGTCCAAAAAATACCCCATGGCCATTTTCTCGGCCGTTGTTTCCGCGTGCATATCCACGATAATGCAGGAGGTTTGCGCTTGCAGCTTTTTGACTTCGCGCTTGACGACCTGAAAGGGACAATCAAGTGCCGGCATGAACGCCCGGCCCATGACCTGAACCAGCCCGATCTTCTGACCGTTCGGCCGCTCAATGACGAACGACCCCTGCCCTGGCGTGCCGTCGGGATAATTAGCCGGTCGCAGGATCCTGGGTTCCTTGCGAATATAGTCCACCATTTCCTTTTTATCCCACACGTGATTCCCGGTGGTGAGCGCCGAAAACCCCAGGTCAAATAAATCATTCGCCAAGTCGGCCGTCACGCCGAACCCTCCGGCCACGTTCTCGGCGTTCCCGATCACAATATCGACCTGATACTGTTCGCTCACCCGATGGATGTTATTGGTGATGCTGCGCCGTCCGGGCTCACCGACAATGTCACCGATAAACAATACAACCACGAAGACTACCGCTTCCTGTTCCTCGTCTCGTTATTTGGCAAACTCGACGAATCGACTCTCCCGGATCACCGTCACTTTAATCTGGCCGGGGTACGTCATTTCCTGCTCGATCTTCTTGGACAGGTCACGGGACAGGAGCAGCGCTTCATTGTCGGACAGCTTTTCCTGTCGAACGATCACGCGCACTTCCCGCCCGGCCTGAATGGCATAGGCTTTATCCACCCCGTCATAGCCCACGGCCAAGCCTTCCAATTTTTCCAATCGTTTCACATAGGCTTCGAGGGTTTCGCGTCGCGCACCGGGCCTGGCCGCGGATAAGGCTTCTGCGGCGGCTACCAGCACGGATTCCGGGCAAATCGGATCAACCTGTTCGTGGTGCGCGGCAATGGCATTCACGACCTTTTCGGATTCACCGTACTTCTTTGCGATTTCGGCGCCCAACATCGCATGGGTGCCTTCTTCTTCGTGGCTTACCACTTTCCCGATGTCGTGCAACAACGCTCCGCGTTTGGCCAACTTGATATCCAGACCCAATTCCGCAGCCATGATGCCGCAGATATACGACGCCTCACGGGCATGATACAAATTGTTCTGCCCATAGCTGGTTCGGTAGCGTAACCGGCCCAAGAGTTTCACGATCTCGGGATGAAAATCCGACAGGCCGACCTCGAAGATCACCTTTTCGGCCTCTTTCCGCATCACCTTTTCCAGGTCGCCTTTGACTTTTTCTACAACCTCTTCAATCCGCGTGGGAT
This sequence comes from Nitrospirales bacterium, assembly GCA_022825885.1. Taxonomy (GTDB): domain Bacteria; phylum Nitrospirota; class Nitrospiria; order Nitrospirales; family UBA8639; genus Bin75. Next base: position 90,165 of record JAJDVY010000042.1, read on the forward strand.
GAATGCGACCATCCTGCATCAGCCGTTCCAGCGAGATTTTGGCAATCTCACGGCGCAAGGGATCGAACCCGGAAACAATCACCGCTTCCGGTGTTTCATCGACGATCAGATCCACTCCCGTGGCTGCTTCCAAGGCTCGAATGTTCCGGCCCTCCCGTCCGATAATTCGACCTTTCATCCCGTCACTGGCCAGGGACACCACCGAGATAGTGGCTTCATTGACGTAATCACGCGTGATCCGTTGGATTGCGTTGGTCACGATTTGCTGGGCTTCCCGTTCCGCGTCCTCACGCGCTTCGTCGAGTATCCGTTTCGTCAGGCCCGTGGCCTCCAAACGAACCTCGCTTTCAATCCCGGCCAACAATTGTCGCTTGCCTTCTTCCGTGGTCAATCCAGCCACCCGCTCCAAGGCCTCACGATGCTCCCGGATCGTTTGCTCACAGACTCGTTCCTGTTTCGCCAATGAGGCTTCCCGGCCCGAGACCTCCCGTTCTCTCTTACGAAATTCCTCCTCGCGACGTTCGAAATTGGTAATCTTCCTTTCCAACCCTTCTTCACGTTGCCCTATGCGCTTTTCCAGCGACTGCAGTTCGCTTCGTTTCTCTTTTTCCGTCTTTTCCAATTGAGCTCTGGCTTGAAAGACCAGATCCTTGGCTTCAATTTTCGCTTCCTTGACAATATGTTCGGCCTCACGTTCCGCCGACTGCGTTAAGTGAAGCAGTTCGTCTTCGGCCTTACGACGTTGCGTGGTGAAGCGCGTACGTCGAATCACTCCATTCAGCACAAACCCCGCACCCAGGCCGATGCCTCCGACGACTGCCATGATGATGATATCCGTCAAAATCGTCGTCACCCCCTTCTCTCACAGGACAATGCACATAGGCACTGTCCTTACGACAAAGGCGCTCTCGTCAGCCTTTTGAATGATTGACAATGCCCGCGTTGCCACGGGCGCAGAGATCAACCATCGTTGATCCTTCATTCACATGGATTTGTGCGACAGGATTCGTGCAGAACGAAGAAAAGAACAGGCAGGGAATGACGAGAAACGGCTACTACGTGATAGTCGGGTGTGTGAAAAACATCGCAAAAGGTAGATATTGGCTGACGCCCAAGTTTCTACATCGGTTTAAAATTCTATCTGCCATTTGCTGGATCCAATTACGCTCAGGCCTCTTTTTTATGAACAATCTGCCCAGATAACTCTTTCTGCCTTATGGCTAGCTTCTCAGCCCGACAGGCTAAGCCATCCTTTCACTCACACCTCATGGCCCGTCGGTTATTCACACCCTTGGCTCTATAACGCTCGATTCATTCCATGTCAGATGCACTCGCTGTTCCTGATCGACAAATATATCCTTCTCTCAAAGGGTAAATATTTGAATCACGTTTCTCACACGTTAGCAGAGCGGCACATTTCATGCAAGAACATCGAGCGCTCAGGAACGGTCCTTCTCCAAATGCGAGTCGATACACTGCAGGAGTCCCTCGGCTCGACGCTCGACTTCAGCTTCGCCAGCCTGCCGACGACGTTCTTGCCGAAACAATTGATCCGCAATGTTCATCGCGGCCAGAATGGCAACTTTGATGGGCGTGGGAGCGGTCGCCCCATGTGCGATAGTCTGCATTTGCCCTTCCACGTATCGGGCGAGTTCGTGCGCATAGCTTTCATCTTCAATCGGTCGCAAGGCCAACCTCTGCCCGTAGACGTCAACCTCGATGCTCTCAGTCATGTACCGCCTCTTGCAGGCCGGCCTCAGACGTTTCCATGCTATCCAGTTGCTCCAAGACTTTTTCGATGCGCAACTTGACATTCATGCGCTCTTCTTCCAATTCGCGCCCCTGGTCTTCCCGACGTGACAATTCCTCTTGAGCCAGATGCAACTGCTCTTGAAGGGATGCATTCGCCTGCTTTAACTCTTGGACTAACTCCACTAACCCCCGCACTCGAACTTCCAATGTTTCCATTTTTTCAAGGCTCATGGCGACCTATTCCTTGGCTATAATCCAGAATAATACAATATGCCTAACATAAAAAATTTAGCAGGCCCTGTCAAGAGGAGTCACGCTACATATTGTGGAATGAAGGGCCTGATAGATACGATAACTTGTAAGAACCCGCTTCACGTACCGACGGGTTTCCCTATAGGAAATCATTTCGACAAATTCATCCGGGTCTCGACCGCCAAATTTGGCAATCCAACGTTTGACCGCGCCGGGACCGGCGTTATACGCCGCGATGGCTCGTATGAGATTTCCCCGATAATCATGTAACAATTGACCCACGTAGGCCACCCCCAAACGGATGTTCAAGTCGCCTTGCAACAAATCCTCCCGGTCCACGGCGTCGAAGCCCAAACGGCGTGCGAGGCGGTTCGCGGTTGCCGGCATCAATTGCATCAGCCCCATGGCACCGACGGAAGACAATGCCTTGGGATTGTACAAACTTTCCTCACGGATAATCCCCGCAACCAGAAAGGGATCCACGTGCGAAGCCGCATAGCGTCGAATCAACGGGAGATATCCCGTTGGATACGCCATGCGCCACAACGGGGAATCAAGCGAAATGCGGCGACGCTCCAAAGGTTCCCGAAAGTGCCGTTTGGCGATGACGATCGGGGCTTCATAATCTCCGAGTTTGAGTATGTGCATCGCCAAGGCATATAAGGTTTGCGGCTGATCGCGATATTGCTCCTTGACCACCAACAATTCTTCCAGTGCTTCCCGGCGAAGTCCCAGCCCCGACAGTTCCATGGCCTTTTGGAAATGCGTGTTGATACGGAAAGAAGATGACGCGGGACCGTTCATCGCCTGATTCAGCCGTCCCTCACGTGGTTGGCGTCCCACGGGAAGCGGATGTCGCAGGCGCGACCCGGATAATTGTCCGTAATAGGTCATGGGCCACTCGGCAGCCACCTGCCCATACACGGTTTGCGCTTCATCGGCCCGGCCTATGCGCTCAAGCGTCCGCGCTTTCCAATAGCGCGCCCGATTTTGCCAATGTTGGCCGGGACCGGTCTCCGCAAGCGAGTCAAAGGCTTTCACCGCGTCTTCCCAAGCGCCTTGTTGATAGTGCAGCCAGCCCAACCGCCACAACGCGTCTCTTTTGATTCCAGAGCGATCCGCCGTATGATAGGCCTCCTCATACGCCAGAACGGCTTGCTGAATCGCACGTTCTCCTTCGGCCCACACGCCGCTCAGCCATTGGATCCGGCCTCGTTCATCCGCGCTTAAGCCGGGAGGGACCGAGTCGCGAAACTTCATAAGAAGACGGCCCCGATCACGTCGCAAGTAGACTTTGGCCAACCACACCGCGGCTTTCCCTGTATACTCGGAGGGGTTCTCCAAGAGCCGACGGAACACGTGTGCGGCTTGAGGATACTGCTTCAACCGTACGTGGGCCATCCCCAATCGAAAAAGCCCATGCTCGTAATTGGGGCTACGCGGTCGTCCGGCCAAAAATTTTTGCAAATCCTGAATCGCGGCTTCGAAGCGAGCCGACTCATGCCACGTTTGGCTTCGTCGATCATAATCTTCCAACGATGGACTCCAAGGCAGCGCATCAGGCCGACCGGACTGCACGAGTTGCTCCACCGCCTGGGCCTCGGGAGATTCGGGATACTTGCGCCACAATTCGCCCAGCGCGTCTTTTGCCTTGCTCGCGTCTTGCAAGCGAGCGGCGCAATCGGCAAGAACGGAGAAGGCCCGGGGGGCGGACGGGGAATCCGGATCAACGGACGTGGCCCGCTCCAAGTGGCCGATAGCCGGCTGACATTGCCCGTTCTCGAACCAAGCAAATCCCGCTTCATATGACGTTTCGTTGCTCAAAGCGGAAGGAGCCGATAACGCCAATGCCGCTTCAAACGTCAGGGCGGATTCCCGGAAGAACCCCTGGCGTCCCAAGGCCTGACCGAGTGTCAACAAGACGTAGTCTTCGAGGCGTGGGAAATCCTTGCGGGCCGCACGCAGATACTCAATGGCCCGGCCAGGTTCACGTTCGAGAAGAGACCATCCTATCCGGAGTCCTGCGCGCTTGGCCCAGATGGTTCCCGGATACGCTTCCTGCACGTGACGAAAACGTTCGGCTTGCAACAGCACCCGATCGGGGTGTTCGTCAGAAAACGACGCGGCGCGTCGAAAACAGGCTTCCGCCGAATCACAGGCCAGAGGCCGAGCCTCGGACTGAGACCATGCATGGACGCTTGCCACAAGAAAAACAAGGAGAAGGATCATACATTTCTTGCTTGACGAGAACGCTAGAAATCCATTCGGAATTGGGTCGATATTCCGCCGTTCCGGGTTTCGTTTTCGTATTCCAAGCCGAAGGCGAGTGCGGAGTTGTTTTGAAGGGGCAACGCATATCCCAGGGAATAGCGGATCATCGGTCGAGTGCTCAAATCAATGGCGGTCTGTTGTTGCCGGAGAGACTGTGCATGCCCACGGTAAAACGCATCGACAAAACTGCTTTCGGTCGCAACGAGGTGGTTGATCCGAGCCTGTCCGGCACGAATCCTCGTTTCCTGGCGGACTGAAAATCGAAGAGTATCCTCGTCCCAAAAGAGATTGCGCCCCTGGGTTCCCGCCGACCATCCCTCCGCCCGCAGCCCGGATATGCCGGACAGCATGCCGCTGGTCACGGAGACCTCTCCGAAATGATGTTCGTAACTGGCAAACCCGCGCCAATCCCCGCCCAGCGGACCCGACAAGAAGAATTGGCTTCGGTTGGTTTCGGTACGAGTACCGCCGAGCGCACCGAAATTCGCCCCCCAGACGCTGCGGCTTTCATCAATGCGTGAGAACTCCGCCACCATGTCGATGCCGCGGTGCACGTGCCGCCATTGCAAGCCGAATTGACGCCACGGTGCATGCCGTGATCTCCGCCCGCTGAACGCCGCAAACGGGCGCAGGCCATTGCCCTGCATTTGCAGGACAACGGATCCTCCGGCGCGAGCGAAGAAAGGGGCGGTCGCGACGGCGGAGGGTTGGAAGACGCTCCATTCTCGCCATGCGGACCTCTCACAACCATCGCACAAGGTGTGATGAAATCGCCAGCGCCCAAGCATGTTGGCGGAAAAATCCATCCCGACGGCATGAAGATTACGGGCTTGCTGGCCGATATTGGCATAGAGGCCATGGCGCTCAACGCGAGAACCTCCTGCCGGCGCAAGCATGTCCCCGGCAACAGAGCCCGGCATCCGGGGACTTGCGGGTCCGAAATCCACGATACCCGATAATTTCATGTTGTAATACGCGTTGCCCACACCGCCGACGGCGATCTCGACGGCCTGCATCCGCTCGCCCACGTGAGCGAGCGCGGGAGACAGGTTGACGCGGGCATCCCCTAGCGTCACCGCCTGCGTTGTTCCGGCAACCGAGTACGGCAGGCGGACTGCCCCTTGCATGGTCACGGCGTTCTCCAGATTCAACCGCCCCCACCCATAGACGGGGTCCGGCTCGTTCCGATTATTCACCCGGGTTCCAAGCGGATCTGCGGAGAAGAGCAATGCGGCCTGTACAACCTCCATCGGCATGCTGGGCAGCCGGCTCTTGAGCACCGCCAAGGCCCCGCTTACCAACGGGGCGGAAAAAGAGGTACCTGAAATCCCGTGCTCTCCGGGTCCAAGGGCGAGATTCTCTCCCGGTGCCATCAGACACCAGTTTCTTGCATCGCCGCATCCGTTGGAGAAGCCCGAGATCTCGCCGTTCTTGTCCAGCGACCCGACGACAAGCCATTTCCCAAGCAATCCGGGCTCGAACAGCGGAGCAACTTTCCAGCCCCCGGGGTTATTGTAGTCAGCACAGTTATCGCTCCCGCAAGCCGTTCCCCACATCTCTTTGAAAGAAACCTTTGGACCGTCAGGGTTTTGACGATCCTCCAGCATGCTGAAATTCTCCATAAATTCCACGGCGCTGACGGGTCCCTCGCCCAGTGGGCAGCCGTCCTCGTCGGCAAAGTTTTTTCCACACATGCGAAGTTCATTGTTGCGAGAGTTCCATCCGTCGTTGCCGCTACCCCATACCATCACGATATCGGCATCTTTGACCGCTGTCGCGACTTCGGCAAAGTTGCGTCTCACAGAAGACGGGATGATCGGCGTAAACACCGGCAGTTCTGTCGTCAGCCATACTCCATCTCTGCCGGCGTACTCTCCCCAATAGTCATTGGCGATCGCGATACTGAAGTTCACCACTTGCGCCTGGTTGTCAGTCGCGTACCGTACGGCGTCGATGGGCTGGCCGCCAGCGCCGAGTTGTATCGGCATGACCGAGGCATCCGGCGCGACGCCATGGACGTTCCCGGTAGGAATCGGAGCACCGCCTTGAACCTTTATCTCGTAAGTCGCTCCCGGATTCTCGCCCCTCGCTCCCGCCGCAAGCAGAGCGACATAGGTGCCATGTGGGTCATCCTCCTCGAACACATTTGAATCTTTATTCACCAAGTGACGCGGGGCCGTGATCTTGCCCGCCAAGTCAGGGTGGGTGAGATCCATACCGCTGTCCGCTACCGCGATGGTGACGTCCTGGCCGAAATAGCCCCGTTTATAGGCCTCATCCGCCGAGATCGCGTCCAAACCGTGATGGTGCATAAACTCCGGGGTGCGGTAGTCCTTGCCGTCAGATGGGGCGGGAGCACCGAGTTCGACCGACCGGAACGCGAGATTAACCGGATTCAGTGTGGTCGGTGCCGGGTTCGGTGTGGTCGGCGCCGGGTCAGTCGGATTGTCTTCAACCGGCGGGCTACCACCGGCACCACCGGCACCGCCGCCACAACCGGCTGCCACAAGCACGATGCACGCCAGAAAACACATCCATGTCCATGCCACGCCAACACCCGAGACGCGTCGCGCGACTTCCGGTGATGGCATAACGCCACGCGAACCCGTGAGTGCAGATTCACATTGCCGCTTTTCGCGGACCGTCCATCCACTCTCAACCTTGATTGTCATATTTCCTCTGCCTCGTTTGACATCTGTTATCCATGTTTGTCGACGGGTTCCGCATCATCGTTCGGACCGATCACTCGACAACCTTGCTCAGGGCGTTTGTCAATCCAGAAATCAGTCCGTCCAAAGAAAGAGGGAAAACCATACAGTGAGTGACCAGATCTCTCCCTTACCGGACCGATGAAATGTATTGGGGTTATTGGGGTGAGTGACGGGAATTGAACCCGCGACCTCCGGATCCACAATCCGGCGCTCTAACCAACTGAGCTACACCCACCACCCAAAAAGCAGGGCCAAGGCCGTGACGTCAACCGATCTTACTGAAAAGGCCGGACGCGACGCAAGACAGAACCCTCGGTGTTGGAGCCATGTTTGTTGCCCACACAGGTCAGACCCATTTTTATCGCTTTCCCGTTGACCATCGAGAAGGGGCTATGGTAGTAATCTGCACCTCAAACCTCTCAATGGAGAAAAAAGATGCCGGTCGTTCATAAATCAACCATTAAACGTGCCCGTCAGTCTGAGAAGCGTCACGCCCGAAATCATGCGATCCTGCATCGCACCAAAACGGTGGTGAAAAAATTTAAAACCGCTCTCCAGGAACAGAATGCGGAAGCGGCTCAACCCCTTCTCCAAGAAGCCACATCGGCCCTTCACAAGGCCGTGACCAAAGGCGCGCTCCACCGGAATACTGCTTCACGACGTATTTCTCAACTCTCGACCCAACTCAACGCCCTCAAAGCCCAATAAACTGCCCTCCACCTCCCCTTGCCCCTCCTGACAAAGGAGGGGAACACGCAGGAGAGACGCCATCTTACCCCACACGTTCACGCGGTGACTGCGGCCGCGGCGGAGCTTTCGCAGACCGCCACAAATCCATGATCAAGGCATGCATGATCCGGTGCGGGGATCCGGCCGCCGCACCTTTCAGCGCACGGTCCGTTGCCGAAAAGACTTGAAACACTTCGGGAAAATGCGCCAAGGGAACGCGCTTGACCATGGAGAAAAACTCGCCCTGCCGGTAAGGCGTGATGCCGAGGGACTTCGCGACTGCCGCCTCACCGATCCGGCGACGCAGCCCGTCTTTGGCTTTCCACAACCGCCGGTACTGCCACAGCAGCGCGCCGAGGATCCGAAGCGGGGCCTCACCCGACTCCAAAGTTTTCTCCAAAATGAGAAGGGCCTGTGACACCTTGCCTTGGATAATAGCTCCCGACAGGTCAAAGACCGATGCGCCGGCTTCCGCCCCCTGAACGGCGCTTACGTCATCAGCGGTGACCGTTCCTTTCGTTGAGACGTAAAGCGCCAATTTCTCCAATTCCCGCCGGACCACGAACAACCCTTCGCCGGCAAGTTCTTTCAGTAACCCCGCGGCTTCAGCATCCAGCCGAAGCTCCAAACGCACGGCTTCCTCGCGAATCCAGCCCAATCGTTGATTGTCGTACAAGGGCGCACAATTTACCACCACCGCCTGTTTCTTCAAGGCCTGGACCCATTTTAACCGGCCATCCAACTTTCCCGCGGAAACGATCATGGTGGTCGAATCGGACGGCGCGGAAATATAGGGGATCAGCGCTTCCCCTTCTTTGGCGGAAAGCTTGTCCGCCCATTTCAGGAGAACCACCTGGTGGGTTGAAAAGAAAGGCACTTCCTGGACACGGGCCAAAATTTCCCGGGCATTCGTTTCATCGCCGTACAGGACGTCACAGGAAAAGTCGCCGGCGGCGCTTTTTCTATCGCCCGCATGTTCGTCCTGGGAACGCGAGGGGCGATGGGTTCGAATGGTCTCGATGGCCTGATCGCGCAGACAGTCTTCTTCTCCAAGGACCAGAAACAGCCGCGTCTTCTTTAGCGTTGGACCGAGTTCAGCAGGTCTGATCACCGAACCCTCACCTGAGCGCTCTCCCGGGGAGAGTGATTCCGCATGTTGCCGGCCACGTGCCAACGGTTGCCTGCCGGATCAGACGTCTTGCGTCACCGGAGGCGACGCGCGCCACGGCGACGACCTGACCGACTTAAAAAATCCCTTGGTCCCTCGCATTCCAGAAAGCTGCGGCCAACATTTCTGCGGCCGCTTGGCCGGCCTGCTCCAAGGCCCGGTCCTGCAGAACCCGGTTAAACTGGATCTGATCCTGACGCGCTTCGACCTCGGGCGCACGATTGACAAAAAACTCTCCGCTCCCCGTGGCCGTTTCCGTCCAGAGACTTTCTCCCGTTGTTCGACGGGCCACCGTAACACGCACGACCACATTCACGCGGCGTTCCCGCGTTTGGCCGGACGAAAACGTGAGCGATGGGATTGTCACCGAGACGATTTCTCCCGTCATGACATAATCAGCTTGCGCATCCTCTGCCACGACTTGCGCTCCGCTGCTGACGGCAAACTGCTCACGCATGTACCGGGTATACGCAAATTCCAAATTGCTCTGAAAGGTGCCGTTGCGCAAATCCCGAATGACCAACCGTATCGGCGGTCCCGCCTGTTCAGAAACAGGTCCTCCTCCGATACGCGGACCCGGCCCTTCCACGGAAAACCGGTAACCGCAACCCGGGAGAACGACGACCAATAGCAAAACGACAACCAGCGCTTTCATCGGGAGAGATTCCTTTCAGACCACAAAATTGACCAACTTCTTTTCAACGTAAATCACTTTTCGAGGCGTGGCCCCCTGCAACCATTCACCCAATTTCTTGTCCGCATGTGCCAACTCGAGAATCTCGTCTTTCTGCGCATCGGCCGGCACCTGAATCTTGCTGCGCAGCTTGCCGTTGACCTGAAGAGGGATGGTCAATGCCTCGCGCAACACCAGGGTAGGATCAAAGGCCGGCCAGCCTTGGTGCGCGAGACTCGGCGAATGTCCCAAGCCTTCCCATAGTTCCTCGGCCAAATGTGGGGCAAACGGCGACAGCAAGAGGACAAAAGATTCGGCCGACGCACGCGGCAGGGGGCCGTCCTTGGTAATGTCCCGCACAAAAACCATCAGTTTCGAAATAGCCGTATTGAAACTCAGGTCCTCCAGGTCCTGCGTCACGCCCTGAATCGTTCTGGCCGTGAGCCGGGCCTGGTCAGACGTTCCATTCCCTTCGACAACCGGGACCGGTTCCTTTTCACCCATCACCAGACGATAAGCGCGCTGCAGAAGCCGTGCCACGCCCGGGATGGACTCGGACGACCAGGGCGCGCCCTTTTCCAATGGCCCCATGAACATTTCATACAGCCGCAACGCATCGGTCCCGTACTCGGCCATGATCTCGTCCGGATTCACCACGTTGCCGCGGCTCTTCGACATTTTCTCCGTGACTTCCTCCAACGCCAACCCGTCAAGCGCCGGATGCAACGGCGTCTCCTTTTCCCACCGCACGTCCTGAGAAGCCACCCAGCGGGCTTTGACTTCCTCCCCCGTCTTTTTGTGGACCGGGGTTTCATGGTCGAAACGCACCTCCGACGCGGGATACGCTTGCGCCGCGAAGGCGGGATCATCGGAGAGATTATTGTCGAAGTAGCGATAGCTGTGCCCCAGGATCATGCCCGGGTTCAGCAGCCGCTGAAACGGTTCGGGCGTATGCACCAAACCGAGGTCATACAGCACCTTATGCCAAAACCGTGAATACAGCAGGTGCAGGACGGCGTGCTCGGCTCCGCCCACGTACAAGTCCACCGGCATCCAATACCGTTCGGCTTCCTTGGACCATGGCTCCCGGTCATTGCGGGGGTCGCAAAAGCGAAGGTAATACCAACAACTGCCGGCCCACTGGGGCATGGTATTGGTGTCACGCAGGGCTTTTTGCCGGGTCTCGGGGTCCGTCACTTCCACCCAATCGCGGACGCGAGCCAAGGGCGTTTCGAATTCCCCGCTCGGGCGAAAATCCTCCAACTCGGGCAGCACCACCGGCAACTCCGATTCCGGAACGAGCTTCGTCGTCCCGTCTTCCAGGTGCAGTACGGGAAACGGCTCCCCCCAATATCGCTGCCGGCTGAAGAGCCAATCGCGCAGTTTGTAATGCACGGTCTTCTCGCCCTTGCCGTGTTGCGCCAGCCACTCACACATGCGGGTCTTGGCTTCGGAAGTGGGCAAGCCGTCCAGAAAATTGGAATTCACGTTCGTGCCGTCGCCCGTATAGGCTTCGGTCGAAATATCGCCGCCGGCCACAACTTCGACAACCGGCAAATCCATCTGTTTCGCAAAGGCATAGTCCCTCGCGTCATGTGCCGGCACCGCCATAATCGCACCGGTTCCGTAGGTCGCCAACACGTAATCCGCAATCCAGACCGGAACGGACTTGCCCGTGACCGGGTGCTTGGCAAACGCCCCGGTAAAGACGCCGGTCTTCTCACCCAGTTCGGCCACGCGCGCGCGTTCGCTCCGGCGGGAGACCGCTTCGACGTAGGCTTCCACCGCCGGACGCTGCCCGGGAGTCGTGATGGTCGTGACCAGGGAATGCTCCGGCGCCAGAACCATATACGTGGCCCCAAACAGGGTGTCGGGACGGGTCGTGAACACCTCGATCGATCGTTCCGCATGTCCCGCAACCTCAAAGAAAATCTTCGCGCCTTCCGAACGGCCGACCCACTCCCGCTGCATCCGCTTGATGGATTCGGGCCAATCCACCAACTCCAAGTCATCGATCAACCGCTCGGCATAGGCCGTAATGCGCAGCATCCACTGTCGCATGGGCACCCGCACGACCGGATGCCCGCCGCGCTCGCTCTTGCCGTCGATCACTTCCTCGTTGGCCAGCACGGTGCCCAAGGCCGGGCACCAATTCACCGGAACTTCCGCCAGATACGCCAGCCCCTGTTCATGGAGCTTCCGAAAAATCCATTGCGTCCATCGCACGTACCGGGGGTCGGTGGTATCGAGTTCCCGTGACCAGTCGTAATCCATGCCCAGAGCCTGGAATTGCCGTTTGAAGTTTGCAATGTTCCGTTTGGTGGTCTCTCGCGGATGGGTCCCGGTTTCAATTGCGTATTGTTCCGCCGGCAGGCCGAAGGCATCCCATCCCATGGGGTGCAGCACGTTCCAGCCACGCATCCGTTTGTAACGGGCGATGATATCGGTCGCGATATAGCCCTTGGGATGCCCGACGTGGAGTCCGGCTCCCGACGGATACGGGAACATGTCGAGAACGTAAAATTTGGGCTTGGCGGGGTCGATCTCAGAACGAAAAGGCTGGTGCTCGCGCCAGTAAGTCTGCCATTTCCGTTCAATGGCTTGGTGGTCGTAGAATTTTGACATGAGCCGGATGAGCGCGGCCGGGCAAGGCCCACCCGCGCCTAGGATGATGAAAAAATGTATCACAGCGGTAGGCAGGCGACAAGATTAGAGCAATGTGACCCTGTTGATGTTTGCCCCTTGAGTCGAACGGGCGCAATGATGGTCTCTGCACAACCGGATGAGTTGAGCCATGCTTGATTCTCTCGCCTTACTCATATACGGTTTTCGTAAGGAGGAGCGCCATGATCGTCAAGATTACCTCAAAACGGCAAGTCACCTTCCCGGCACGTGTGCTGGAGGCGATGGGCGTGGGCCCGGGCGACCAACTCGAACTGGAAGAAAGCCCCAAAGGGTTCATCCTGCGACCCAGGCGGATCGACCTTTCGAAATTGGGGACGATCAGAGACAAGATTCCACCAGGACATCCGCCATTCGACATCCGCAAGTTCCGGGATCAACGGGAGCAAGGGTATGGCCCTTCAATACGGAGTTGACACCTCAGTCCTAGTCAGGCTGGTCACGCGCGAGCCGCAAAGCGGCTTCGAACACGGTATGCACCGTCTTGTCGTTTTGATAGAGGAACGGGGGGGGCGAGATATTCGCGTCCAACCAGGCCATAGGTGAAGCCTACGCCGCCTTGATGCAGCACTACGACATCACCAGTGCCAACGCCCGTACTGGTCTCCGAGACGCGTTAACCAGCGGCTTGGTTGCCCCTCTGAATGGGCCAGCCGTCATTGAAGCCCTTTCAGCTTCAGGTAGTCCCGGACTCTTCGACAGACTCATTGCCGATGACTACTCAAGGGCCGGGCTGGAGACCCTGACGCTGGACCGCAAGATGGCCACACTGTCCAACGTGCGGCGTCTGTAGCCGGCAAGAGGAGGTAAATTCCAAATTCCGACGACTCGCGACGGAGATAATAGCTGGAAACATTCAGCTTTGACCTTTTTGGGTTCTTGTCTACGAATGGGTCGGGGTGATGATTTCGCACGTGGGGCCGGGAGCACGGCTGAGCTTGCGGTCGAGTGTCACCAGCGGACAATCGAGTGCCTCGGCCACTGCCACGTACCAGGCATCGTAACTGGTCAGGTTGTCGCGCAAGCCCCATATTCGCTCGGCAAAGGGCGCGAAGGGGAACAACTCCACGTCGAGTTGCAACAAGTCACCGTGCGCGGTTTCGGCCTCAAGGCGCGAGATCTGACCAGTTCGTTCCAACCGACGCAAGATGTTGCTTGCTTCGGCTAAAGCCAATTCCGGACTGGCCAAGAGGCCTTCGGCCACCACGGATTCCGCCCACTTGCCTTCCCGTCCCGAATCAACCAAGGCCGCAGCGAGCACGGATCTGTCGACAACGGTCGTCACGTCCTGTCCGCGTCACGGGCGCGCAAAATACGGGCTGGTGGAACCCGCGTTTTCGTTCCTCCCTTGCGGTTGCGAACGCCTTGCAGCCACTCGCCAACGGAAGGCCGCGACGCGATTCGCTCCAGTTCGCAACGGAGGAATTCCTGCATGGACTGGCGCTGGAGTGCCGCGCGCACCGCGAGTTCATCACGGACTTCCTCGGGCACACCTTCGATGGTGATGCGTACTGCCATGAACGCATTATGCCCTCATTAACAGCATTCAGCAATCAACCGGCCGAAGTCTTTGGAAATCATGCTCTCGGCAACCCATACGGCACCCCCTGGAACGCTTTCGATGAGGCGGATAACGGAGTCGGGTACAGCACTCCCGCTCATTTGCGGGCTTTGCCCGACCTCGACACCGGCATGACGAAGGCTTGGCCGCGGAGTTTTCGGTGGTAGGCGATGGCGAAGCGATGGGCTTCGTCACGGATGCGCTGGACCAGGCGGGAGACGTGGGACGTGGGGGACAGGATGAGTGGTTCACGATGGCCGGGGGCGTAAATCCGTTCTTCCTTCTCGCCCTTGGCTTTGGCTAATCCGACGATGGGCAGGTGACTGAGACCAACGTCGCGCAACGCATCCGCTGCGGCCCCCAATTGTCCGATTCCCCCGTCAATCAGGATGAGATCGGGAAGCGGCAACGCCTTCTGCCCCCGGGTACCGAGTGTTCCGGCATACCGGCGCTTGACGACTTCCTCCATGCTCGCAAAGTCGTTCGCTCCCTCGACGGTTTTGATGCGGAATCGCCGGTAATCCGACTTTTTCATTTTGCCGTCTTCCCACACCACCATCGAGGCGACGGAATGGGTGCCCATGGTATTGGAAATATCAAACCCTTCCACTCTACTCGGGGTGTGGGACAAGCCGAGGAGTCGCTGCAACTCCTCGGCCTCCTTGTGTTCCGCCGCGGTGTTGCGCAAATGCTCCGCGATGGCCGCGGCGGCATTTTCTTCGGCTAATTGGAGCAGTTGGCGTTTCGCCCCTCGCTCTGGCGTCAGGACCCGCACCCGCTTGCCTTTCTTCTGACTGAGCCAGCGTTGAATCAATTCCCGGTCGGACAGCGATTCGGACACCAGCAGTTCCTTGGGTGGCAAGGTGTCCTTATTGTAAAACTGCTCGATGGCCGACCGGATCAACTCCTCATCCGAAGCCTCTTTCGTATCAGCCCAGAAAAAGTCCTTGCGGCCGATTAACAAGCCGCCCCGTACAAACAACAGTTGCAGGTCCGCCGCCGGTCCCAGCCTGGCCAAACCGAGAACGTCCTGGTCCATGGGCCCGATTTGCGCCACGCGCTGTTTCTCCAGCGTCCTGGCAATGCTTGCCATGCGATCCCGCAGCCGGGCCGCTTCTTCAAATGCTTCCCGGTCGGCGGCCGCTTCCATCTCCTTGCGCAACCCGTCCAGTAATTCCTTGTCCCGCCCCTCCAGAAAACAGCGAACCTGTTCGACGATGCGATGATAGTCGTCCTGCGACTGGTTGCCGGTACAGGGCGCCATACAGCACTTGATTTCGAATTCCAGACAGGCACGGTCCGCCGTTCCGTCGATGTCGATCTTGCACGTGGCCAACGGAAACACTTTCTTGATAACCTTCAGGGTTTCCCGAAGCGCGCCCGCGGGCACGTACGGACCGAAATACAGGGCCCCATCATTCTTCACGCGCCGCACGATCGAGAGACGCGGAAAATTCTCTTTCACCGGCAGACGGAGGAACGGATAATGTTTGTCATCGCGGAGCACCACGTTGAACCGGGGGCGGTGACGTTTGACCAGGTTGCTCTCGAGTAAAAGGGCTTCCAATTCTGAGCGCGTGACGATCGTTTCAATGTCCCGAACCAGGGACGTCAAGACGCGCGTCTTGGGGCTCGGGTCGTGGCCTTTCTGAAAATACGAGCGCACCCGGTCCGCCAGGACACGGGCCTTCCCGATGTAGAGGATCTCCCCGCCCTTGCCTTTCAACAGGTATACGCCGGGCTGGTTGGGCAGGTGCGCCAAGATCGATTCGAGCCCTTCGACTGCGCTCAGGACAGGCCCTTCGACTTCGCTACGCTTCGCTTCGCTTCGCTCAGGAGAAACGGGTTGGGTCACGGGTGAAGCCTGCTACGCGGTTAACGTCCCCGGCGGCCGTTCGATCAACTCCACTTCATAGCCGTCCGGCGCATCGATGAAAATAAACCGGCTCCCCGACGACGTGCGCGTCGGACCGTCCGTGATGGGCACGTGCCTGGCCTTTAACTGATCCATCGTCAGGTCCAGATTATCGACCTCGAACGCGAGATGGACCAGATCTTCCTGAACCTTGACGGGACCGCTTGCCGGGAAACTGCACAGCTCAATGAGTTCCTCGCTGTTGGGAACCGCCAGGAAGGCCAAATGCGACCCGCGCGGCGACACCTTGCGCTCCAGCACTTCCAACCCCAACACGTCCCTGTAGAACGCAATGGTGGCATCCATGTCACTGACGCGCATTCGTGTGTGCAGTAATTTTTTGACGATCATCGCAGACCCTCTCGTTGACAGAAACCTCATTGCCTCGGCACGACGGCAGTATTGTACTGAACCTTGCGGCGTCCAACAATACGGCCTTCTCTTCCCTCTCGACGCAAGGTATAATGGACCAAACGATATAATTATCCGCCGAAGCGATTTGTCCCTCACGATTTCCCATGAATCAGCCAAGCAGCCAGTCCCGCTCTTCCGTGTGTGTTCTGCTTCTTGGTACCGTATTGGAACTTGTCATGGCGGCGTGCTTGTCCCACCCGGCCTTTGGGGAAGGCTTCAGGATTCTGGATCAAAGCGCGTCGGCCACGGCTCAAGGCGGAGCGTTCGCCGCCCAGGCCGATGACCCGTCGGCCGTGCATTACAATCCGGCGGCCATCACGGATCTACCGGGCCTGCAAATGACGGTGGGAACGCTGCTCGTCAACGGGGGTATTGATTTCAGGCCATCCTCCGGACCGGCCATTGAAGGCGACTTTGGCGGTACCTTTGCCAATCCTCCGCCAAGCAGTTTTTTCGTCAGCGCCAGGCTTGGTGATTGGCTGTCTCCCTCGTTCGACTCGTTGACACTGGGGTTGGGAGTCTATTCGCCCTTCGGCAACATCACACGATATCCCCGGACGTCCGGCCTTGCCCCGATCCTCACAAGAGCGGCTTCTCCGATTTTGGACGTAACCACGACCGTCGCGTTCAGGGCCCATCCTATGGTGGCGCTGGGCGCCGGGTTGGACGTGTATACGTTCTCCGACCTGTTCGGGGGGGGCCACGTTGAGGTGCAGCAAACCGCCGCGGACCTGGCACGCGCCGGATTCCCGTTTGCCCCCGACGACGATATCGAACTGAACGGCCGGGACACGGCCCTTGGATATCATGCCGGGTTGCTTTTGACGCCTGTACGCAATGAGCAAGAGCAACCGCTTGTCAACGTTGCGTTGGTCTATCGCAGCCGGGCGACGTTGAAACTGAGAGGACAGTTCTTGAACAGAAGTCGAGGGTTTGCATTGGGAGCCAAGGCTGATCTGACCCTGCCGCAAGTCGTCACGGCCGGCCTCGCGGTGTGGCCCATTCGGGATACCCGGCGCGAGTGGAAGCTGGAAGTCGACGTGGATTACGCGGATTGGACCTCGTTCGATCACCTTGACGTAACCCTATCCAATGGCGCCGTACTTCCCAACCCGCGAAACTGGCAACGCTCGTACGTCGTGATGGCCGGCACAGAATACACATTCATCAGGCCGGATTGGTTGCCGTCCTGGGACGTGTCCATCCGCGGCGGGTACGTGTTTGCCGACAGCCCGGTGCCGGAGCGGACGTTCAACCCCGACGTTCCGGATTCCAATTCTCATTCATACTCCGCCGGTATCGGGGTTCTGTGCCGGCGCGGCGGGACCTTTCTGGGCATGATTCCATGCGGCACCAATCAGGAAGGTCTCGGTGTGACTGCCATAGGATTCGACGTGGCCTATCAGGGCATCTTCTACCAAGCACGTCGCATTTCAAACAATCAGGACCAGCGGGTCCGCGGAGTATGGGACACCATCATCCACGTGGTGTCATTGAATCTCCTCGTGAATTTCGACGTCCCCCGGTCACGCTGACCCTTCGACAGGCTCAGGGCAGGTTTCCTGTTTCATCCCCTCGCGTCCGTTGAGTTCGGGATAATCAGTATGTGATAACTACACACCTTGCGATAGGCGATGCATCCCGGACCGGGACGTAGCCAAGCGAAACCCGCAGGAGCCTTCATGGAAATCAATACCGATACGCACTTATGCGGCGTCCTCGGCCATCCGGTGAAACACTCGCTTTCCCCGGCCATTCACAATGCCGCGTTTCAGCACGTGGGACTGAATTACGTGTACCTGGCGTTTCCGGTCGAAGACGTGCCCCATGCGCTTGACGGAATCCGCGCCTTGGGCAACCTCAGGGGGTTCAGCGTCACGATTCCGCATAAAGTGTCGGTCATGGCCCACCTGGACACGATCGAGCCCACGGCCCGGCACATCGGGGCCGTGAATACCATCGTGAAAGAGAACCAGACCCTGTCCGGCCACAATACGGACGCCTCCGGCGCCCTCCTGGCTCTGCGGCACGCAGACGTCGACCTTGCCGGCAAACACGTGGTCATGATCGGCTCCGGCGGAGCCGCACGGGCCATTGCGTTCGGGCTCGCGCTGGAAACCCCCGTCAGCCGGCTCACGATCCTGGGGATCGAAGAAGAAGAACGCCAAACCCTGGCCCACAATCTTCGTGCAGGCACGATGCTTCACGTTGAAGATCGCACCCTGAACGCGGACACCCTGGAGCCGGCCCTGGACCAGGCGCAGGTCTTGATCCACTGCACGCCCGTGGGCATGGGTCCCCACGTCGACCAGACTTGTGTGCCACAACAATTTTTCCATCCCGACCTGACGGTCATGGACATCGTGTACAACCCATTGGACACGCGATTGCTGAAGGAAGCCCGGAACGCCGGCTGCCCGACGGTCCGGGGCCTGGAAATGTTCCTGCATCAGGCCGTCGCCCAATTCGAGCTGTGGACGGGCCAACCCGCGCCGGTCCCCGTCATGCGGCAGGTCCTGGAGTCTCATTTCTCATGAATCTGGTGCTCATCGGTTACCGGGGCACGGGAAAAAGCACCGTGACGGAACTCCTCGCGACGAGCCTTGGATGGAAAGCCATATCCACGGACGCGCAGATCGTTGAAGAGGCGCAAATGAAAATTCCGGACATTGTCGCGAGCCACGGATGGGACCACTTCCGCAATCTCGAAACCGAGGTGTGCCTTGCACTCAAAGACCGGAACCGTCTGGTCATTGATACCGGCGGAGGCCTGATCCTCCGACCGGAGAACGTGGAAGCGTTACAACCCAATAGCCTGATCTTCTGGCTGACCGCCGCGGTGACGACGATTACCCGGCGGATTTCGGATGACACGCAACGCCCGGCACTCACCGCGGGGAAGACGTTTGTCGAGGAAATCCAGGAAGTCCTGACCGAACGGACACCCAAATATCAAGCCGCGGCCGATCACATCATCGCCACCGACGACCTCTCACCGGAGACGATCGCCTCGCAGATTCTCACCATTGCCCGCAGCCACGGAATCAAGCCATCGAGCTGGCCGCATCGTGGGTCTTCTTGATACACTGCGTCAATCACCTTATGTTCCACATACTCGCTGAGAAGTCCAGGAAAAAGGGCGAGGGCATCAATGAGCATTGAAAAGTATTTTGACGTTTCTCTGATTGCTGGAATGGCCCTCAAGGAAAAACAAATCCAGCAAAATTACCGCCCTATCATCGGCGTTCATAAATGGTTCGCCCGCCGTCCCGGAACCTTATTTCGCGGGCTGATCCTTGCCGAATTCGGTAACGATAACCTGGCAGACACCTTTTTTGGGGCAAACGACTTTTCGGGATTCAAAATCGCGGACCCTTTTATGGGCGGCGGGACTCCTTTGATTGAGGCAAACCGGGTCGGATGCAATGTGCAGGGCTTCGATATCAACCCAATGTCTGCCTGGATCGTTCGCGAGGAAATCGAACATCTCGACGTACGGGCATACAAACAGGCGGCCCAGACCCTCGTCGAGGCACTACGCGCTGACATTGATCCGTATTACCGCACGTCCTGTCCGCTCTATGGCGACGCCGACGTGCCTGTGAAGTCCTTTCTTTGGGTCAAAGTGCTTGATTGCACAGCTTGCGGAAAACCGTTCGATCTATTCCCGGGATACCTTCTCGCCGAAAACAGGCGCCATCCGAAGAACGTCTTTGTGTGCCAGAATTGTGGCGACCTCAACGAGGTTGACGACCGCAAGAATCCTGGGGATTGCTCCACGTGCGGGACGTCTCTTCGCCAAACAGGGTCCGCGTACAAGGGGCGTTGCAACTGCCCTCACTGCGGGCATCTCAATACTTATCCCGGAAAGCTTCGCTCACCACTCAGCCACCGCATGTTCGCCATCGAATACTACAACCCGAAACGAAAGATCAGACACAAAGGTCGATTCTTCAAAAAACCTGATGCCGGGGACATCGCGTGCGCGGATGCCGCAGTCAGACGATGGGAGCAGGTCTCTCCAATCTTTGTGCCGGATCAGGAAATTCTGTCCGGTGACGAAACCGACCGCCTGCATCGTTGGGGCTATAGACGCTACAGAGATATGTTCAATGCGCGTCAACTGCTCGGATTGGAATTGAGTTGCCGATTAATCTCCAAGATCGAAGACGAACGCATACGCCATGCACTCGCCACAAATCTTTCCGATTTGCTCCGCTACCAGAATATGCTCTGCCGCTATGACACCATGGCACTGAAATCTCTGGATATCTTCTCCGTACACGGCTTCCCTGTCGGACTGGTGCAATGCGAATCCAACTTTCTCGGCATCACCAACGGTGCAGGATCAAATGTCGGTTCCGGCGGCTGGTCCAATATCATCGACAAATACACCAAAGCGAAGCACTATTGCGACGCGCCATTCGAGGTTCGTCGCAACGGGACACACAAAGATCGAGTCTCAATCAAAGGCGAATGGATCGGCGAGAAGCTCAATGGCAAGCATCGTACGGTAACGATCCGGTGCGCGAACGCCACAGAGATTGAACTTGACCCAAATAGTCTCGACGCCGTGTTTACGGATCCACCTTATTTCGGCAACGTCCAGTACGGCGAACTGATGGATTTCTGCTACATCTGGCTACGTCGCCTCGTCGGGAACAAAGCCGAGGGTTTTGATCATATGTCCACACGATCTGCTGACGAACTGACGGGCAATGTCACACAAAACCGTGATTTAGGCCATTTTACAGAAGGATTGTCCTCCGTCTATTCGCGAATGGCCCGCGCCTTGAAGCCGGGATCTCCTCTCGCGTTCACCTTTCACCACAACAAACGGGAAGCGTATTACGCCGTCGGGGTCGCCATTCTGGATGCAGGCCTTGTCTGTTCCGCGTCGTTGCCATGCCCCGGCGAAATGGGCGGCTCAATTCATATCCATGGCACGACATCTTCGATCATCGACACTGTTTTCGTGTGCCGGTCAACAGGCGCGATCCCTCGCAGTTGGTTGTTCGACACACCGAAGCAGCTTGCCGCAATTGTCACCAAGGATGTAGCACGGCTGGAGACCTCCGGTAGAATCCCTACCCGTGGCGATACTCGATGTATCGTCCTTGGTCATCTCACACGTATGGCAATCTGGAAATTTCACAAAAGCTGGGACAACTCTCAATCTACCGCGCAAAAAATGGCGGCTTTCGCTGGCGCGCTTTCCACCTTCGGAGATCCCGACTACGTCATAAACCTTGTGGAAGCCGCCAAGCCCAAGGCGGCATCGCTTGAGCCATTGTTGTCAGCAACGAAACCCGATGAGGACATACACGATGCCGTTTCCTTTTGAAGTCGGCTTCGACGAAATTCAGTCCAATCTGGACGGGTACGTCGATGCAGTGTTCGGGTGTCTGGAATCCGAATTTCTGGTCATGCCGAAGGGCAAGGGGTTTATCGAGTTCACCACGTTCGAGGCTGGCTACGAAACCTTAAAACGTGCCACGAGAAATTTCCAGAACGTGACACCAACAACGGTCATGTCAGCCATATTCGACGAGCCGATTTCATTGATTATTCTTCGCTGCATGATAGGCTTCACGCCGTCGGAGTGGGCCTACTACGCAAGCCAGCATACGGGAACCGAAATAACCCAGGGCGCAGCACGCGCGATTGACCGCAAAATCCGTATGAAGCCAAAAGTGACTCTGCCGAGAAAGGGAGGCATGACGGGGCAGCGCATTCATGGATTGGTTACCGCCGCCTGCCACATCCTTGAATCCGGTGTCCCCGAGGTTTCCCCCGACAGTCTCCATAGGCTCGACAGGGCCGATACGACATCGGGGCTTACCAGCATCCAATCCCTTGCAGATTTGGGTGTTCCCTACTCGATATTGCTGTATGAGCGCTTCCTAGGCCGGCCGTTTGCCGGCCACAGGGACTCCATCAGCGAGATTGTCGGCAATATCGTCGAAAACGCCATCGAGGACGTTCTGTCCCGCGCCGGCATCAGCTTTCGCAAGACCAAGAGAGCCGAACGCCTGCCGGGCTTCGACCAAACCCCTGATTTCATAATCCCCAACGAGTTCAACCCGCAAATTGTCATTGAGGCCAAACTTACCGAAGACGACGGCACGGCGCGCGATAAGATCACACGAGTTCAGCATCTTGGCTCACTCAGCATGGAAGGACAACCGCCAAACAAGCCAAAATTCGAAGTGGTCGCTTGCATTGCCGGACGCGGCTTCGGCGTACGCCGTGAGGACATGAAGAAGTTGCTACTTGCCACTCAAGGCAAAGTCTTCACCTTACAAAACATGCAGCAACTCGTAAATCATACACGGCTTTCGGAATTCCGTTCCCGATAGGCAGCAGATACACCATGAGCCATGCAATTCGTCGGCCGTCACCGCCACGAAATGGTAACAGACGGATATCCTCGTTTGGGCTGAAATCTTTTACGGCGATCATCCTTTTGTCCGGACGGAACGCATGAACACCAACTCCCCAGAGCCGCTGCCGCCCGTGGACCTCACCTGGATTCGGTGGCTGTTGGACAGTTATGCGTGCTGGTTGAAGCGCGAACTTATCGACCGGACGGGCACGTTGGAGGAGCAGAGCGAACGGCTCTTTGTTGCGCCGTTTGTGGTGGCTTCCCACACCAAGGCGGAAGATCCCATCCTGAATTACGGCAATCGACAGGCCCTCGAATTATGGGAAGGGACCTGGGAGGAATTGACCGGCATCCCTTCGCGTTTAACCGCAGAACCCGTGAATCAACCCGAGCGGGCCCGGATGCTCGAGCAGGTGGCGACGCACGGATTCGTGACCGATTACCGGGGAATACGCATTTCACGAACGGGCCGGCGGTTTCTCGTCCAACAGGCCACGGTCTGGAACATCCTGGACGACCACGGGACCATCCAGGGACAGGCCGCAACCTTTTCACGATGGGAACCGCTCCCTGAGGAATAAAGAGGCCGTTCCATAGGGCAAACGCATTGACATTGTGCGTACAGCAGATAATAATGCAGGTGAAAGGCCGTCAAACACGGACATTCGCATGCACAAACAAATAGCCAAAACGCGACGCAAGAGCCCACCGGGAAACATCAACCTTCGGGTAAAACCTCATGCGCGTTCTTTAATCGACCGCGCCTGCGCGGTCACGGACAAGAGCCTCACGGACTTCGTGCTTGACGCGGCGTGTCGCGAGGCCGAGGACGTGCTCCTTGACCGAAGGCTGTTTCATCTCGACGAATCAGCATATCAGGCGTTTGTTCGGGCACTCGATGCGCCGACACAACGCCGTCCCGGACTCAAAACATTACTGAGCCGGAAGCCGCTTTGGGCAAAGTGAGTACAGGCCCATCGACGCCGAAACTTACCGCACCCGAAGCCCTCAACACGCACCACCGTCTCGATGACTTTGATTGTGGGCATGCGGCGCTGAACGACTGGCTGAAACGACGCGCCCTCAAAAATGAGGCTTCAGGCGCGTCACGGACTTACGTGGTCCGGCATCGGAGACACGTGATCGCCTATTACACGTTGGCCACCGGTGCCGTGCAATGCGCGTATGCTCCAGGCCGGATCCGCCGTAACATGCCGGATCCTATTCCGGTCATGGTTTTTGGTCGCCTGGCCGTCCGGGTCGATTGGCAAAAGAAAGGCCTGGGGCGTGACCTCCTTGCCGATGCCGTCAGACGTACCCTGCAAGCCGCGGATATTGCCGGCATCCGGGCCCTTGTGGTGCATGAACTTTCCGATGAGGCCAAACGGTTTTACGAACGGTTTGGCTTTCAGGCTTCCACCACGGACCCGATGGATCTGATACTCGCTTTGAAAGACGCGAAGGCACACGTGCCATAAGTCTCTTCCCGGAACCGAGCACAGTCCGCGGGAACATGACGTCACGGTACGGTGGAACTCGCGTCTCGCTCGTTGCAAAGGGGTATCGGCTTCTTTTATGGTGGCGGTTGGCCTTCACCCCCCACCGGCTCGCCGGCGGGCTGGAGCCCCTTCGACAAGCTCAGGGCAGGCCTTGGCTTGCCGACTCCCCCTCAAGGTGGGAGTGATGGAAGAAGGGGCAGACGGCGGAGTCGTGAACACATTGATAACGAAAAGGAAGCACCATGATTGTAGCCGGAGACATTGGCGGAACCAAAACCTACCTGGGTTTGTTTGATTGGCAAGAGAGTCGCGTTGCCCCCATCCGGGAGGAAAAATTCTGGAACGCGGACTTCGAGTCGTTCGAGGAAATTCTTGAGGAATTCTTGCATCCCCCTGCTGCTCCGGACGAGGACGAAGGGGAAGAAGCCGAAGACGCGGGCGATGAGAAGGACATCGTCGAGATTTCTCCGGACATGCCCCTCCGGGCGGCCTGCTTCGGCGTAGCCGGCCCGGTCGTCGACAACCGCTGCCGCACAACGAACCTCCCGTGGACCATCGACGGGAACGCCCTGACCGACACCTTGAACACCTCGGCCGTGCGCTTACTCAACGACGTCGAAGCCATGGCCCACGGCGTGCTGGTCCTCGAACCGGAAGAAACCGAAGTGGTCCACGGCGAACCGCCGGAAGACGGCACCAAGGTCCTGCTCGCTCCGGGGACCGGACTGGGCGAAGCCGTGCTGTATTGGGACGGGGAACAGTATCACGCGTTGCCGTCCGAAGGCGGGCACGCCAGCTTTGCCCCGAACAGTGATCTTGAGATCGACCTGCTCCGGTACCTGCGCACGAGTTTTCTGCACGTCAGTTACGAACGCGTGCTGTCGGGAACCGGGCTGCACGGCATCTACCAGTTTCTCCGTGACACCAAAAGGAATGAACCCACGTGGTTTGCCGAACGCCTGCCCACCGGGGACCCGCCGGCACTGATCGCCGAAGCCGGGCTCGCGGGCAAACCAGAAATTTGCGTCCAGGCGCTGGACCTGTTCGTGTCCGTCCTGGCCGCGGAAGCCGGAAATTGCGCCCTGAACGCGTTGGCGCGGGGCGGGGTGTACATCGGCGGAGGGATCCCGCCGAAAATTATCGAAAAACTGCGCGATCAACGGTTTTCTCAGGCATTCATCAGCAAAGGCCGGTACAAACGGCTGCTCTCATCGATTCCGGTCCACGTCATCCTGAACGATCAAACCGCCCTGCTCGGCGCGGCGTCCGTAGCCGGACGCATGGACGCGGATTCGTAAGCCATCCATGACGTCGTCGCCCTCATCGTCCGTCCAACAAGAATCCGGCAAGCGCGCGGCCGGCGAAGCCGCGTTGGACTTCATCCGGGATGGGGCGCTCGTGGGACTGGGGACCGGCTCCACCGTAAAATATTTTTTGCAGGCCCTCGGCGAGCGCGTGCAAGCCGGCCTGCGGGTGCGCGGCGTACCCACGTCTCGTGAAACCGCGGAATTGGCCAGGCAATGGCAAATCCCGCTGCTCCCGGAACAGGGAGAGTGGGAATTGGACGTAGCCGTGGATGGGGCGGACCAGGTGGATCCCCACTTCCATTTGATCAAAGGCGGCGGGGGAGCCTTGCTACGGGAAAAAATCGTGGCCGGGGCCGCGCGCACGTTCGTCGTCCTGGTCGATCACACGAAATGCGTGCCGGTACTGGGCAACCCCATGCCCGTTCCCGTGGAAGTGACACCCTTCGGATGGCCGCAATCCGCCAAACAGCTTGAGGCGCTGGGCGGCGTCCCCACGCTCAGGAAAAAGCAGGGAACGGTCTTCGAAACCGACGGAGGCCATTACATTCTCGACTGGCTGGTGGACTCGATCCCGGACCCCGTACAACTCGAAGCGCGCCTCAATCGCATACCCGGCGTCGTGGGAAACGGCCTCTTCGTCAACCAGACCTCCACGCTCATCATCGGCTCACCCGACGGCGTCCAAATCAAACACCCCTCTTCCTGACCGGGTTGCCGATCTGCAATCTACACCGGTTTTTTATACACTCTGCTCCGGTGCCCGATGCGAACAACCAGGACGATCAGCTTTTCGTCCTCAATCCGGCAAATGGCACGGTAGTCACCTATGCGATAACGCCATAACCCGGAAAAACGAGACTTGAGAGATTTGCCAAAACGGCGAGGGTTAGAAGAAGGGGCGATACAGTCGTCAAAATAATCCAGGATCTGTCGCTGAACGCTTTGGTCCAGCTTGTTCATATCCTTTAAAACCCGACGATCATATTCAATGGTCCAGCCCAAGTTCCTGCCTCATTTTTTTGCTTGTCAGGCGAGCAGCAGGATTTTCAAGTCTGGACTCGGCGAGGTAACGATCTTCCAATTCATCGATATGGTCTTCGATGAGTTGACGGATATAAAACGTTTTGGTTCGTCCGGTTGTTTCTGCCAGATGATCCAGCCTGTTTTCCAATTCCTCATTCAAACGTAGAGACGCCACGTTGCACCTTTCATGTTCACCAAGTCGTATCCTCCATTTGTAATACATGCAGAACTAGTAACACACACAATACACCATCTCAATCTATTCTGCAATACTCTGCACGTCTGGCTCCGGATTGCACGCCGCGTTTCGGTAATGATAGAGTGATGCCGTTCCGACGCATCGATCACGACGGCATAACCTATAGGCTGGTCCCATCGTCTAGCTTGGCCCAGGACGGCACCCTCTCAAGGTGCAGACACGGGTTCAAATCCCGTTGGGACCACCAGTTCCCGCTCCCGATGTCCCCATGACAACCGGCCTTTTTCTCATATCCTTTGAGATGGGCAAGACCGTTGCCGATCCCGCCTCGACCTTTTTCACCCTGCCCCAACTTCATATCCGGCAACATCGCAACCGGAAAATCCAATGACGCGAGCTTTTCATGACGGAGCGGACGACGGGCTTGAGGCCCTGGAAGCCCTTGACCCCGCGCGCATTCATTCCTTCTCGGATTTGCTGGCCGCGATGAAAAAAACCGCGTTCGGAGGCCGGCGGCTCGGGGAAGCCTTCGAGGTGCTCAAGGCCATGATCAAGGACCCCGACTGTTTCGTCGTCATGACGCTGTCGGGGGCCATGACCATCGCCAAAATGGGGAAAATCATCTGTGCCATGCTCGACCGCGGGATGGTCCAGGCCATCGTTTCCACCGGGGCCTTGATGGCCCACGGCATGAGTGAAGCCGTCGGGCAGACACACTATAAATATCAGCCGGCCATGGACGACGTTGAACTTTTTGAAAAGGGATACAACCGGGTCTATGACACGCTCGAAATGGAATTGAACCTGAACCACGTCGAGGAAGTGGCCGCGGCCACCCTGAACCGGCTCGACCCCAACGAACCGCTCTCGTCGGAGATCCTGAACCGGGAACTGGGACGCACGCTGGCCGAACAATTTTCCGGTCCCGGGATTCTCAAAAGCGCCTTCCTGCAAGGCGTGCCGGTCTACGTTCCCGCGTTCACGGATTCCGAACTGGGCCTCGATACATCCATCTGGGCCATGAAAGGCCAGGGGCCGGCGCAATCGACGGCACAACCCGGCGATGACCAGACAATATGGGACCGCCTGCAACAACGTCGTCCCGCGTTTAATCCGTTTCTGGATCTCAACAGCTATACCCGCAACCTCCTGGGCGCCAAGAAACTGGGGATCTTTACCATCGGCGGCGGCGTTCCCCGCAACTGGGCGCAACAGGTTCCGCCGTACATCGAAATCCTGAATATGCGGATGGGCACGACCGTCACCCCTCCCCGGTTCCACTACGGCGTCCGCATTTGTCCGGAACCCGATTACTGGGGCGGGCTGAGCGGCTGCACCTACCAGGAAGGCATTTCCTGGGGGAAGTTCGTGCCGCCTGAAGAAGGCGGACGGTTCGCCGAAGTCTTGAGCGACGCAACCGTGGTCTGGCCGCTGTTGATCATGGCCTTGCTGGAAGCCCCCCCGGCTGAAGCGTGATGAAATGGCTCGCACGCCGTGCCGCTTGACAGATGCCTTCCGGCACCCCACACTGTCAATGAGGAATGCGGTGCTTCATGAAAAAGGAGACACGATGAAACGATCTTCACCATCGAGAGTAACGTATGGCCGTTCGAACGTCGCGGCAGGGGTGGTCATGACGATAGTGAGCCTCGGACTCGCGGTCGGGGCCTATGCGGCCCAAGGCTTTACCGAGGAAGATGACCGGGTCCGCGGCAATCCCCGGGCGCCGCTCACGCTTCTGGAGTATTCGGATTTCACGTGCGGGTACTGCGAAAAATTTTTCGAGGAAACATGGCCGATCCTGTTTTCCGAATACATCGACACCGGCAAAGTGCGTCTGGTGTACCGGGATTTCCCTCGGGCCCCCAGCGGGCCGAGCGTGGAAACCGCCCTGGCCGCGCGTTGTGCCGGAGAACAGGGACAATATTGGGCCATGCACGACCGTTTATTCGCCAGCAGCGACAAGTTTTCAACGGCCCAACTCCAACAGCAGGCCGAAGCGCTGAAGCTCGACGTCAAACAATTTGCTTCATGCTTCGAGGGGGCCCGCTATACCAAGGATATTTTTCAGGATCGCATGGAGGGAGGCGAACTGGGGATCCGGGGTACCCCGCATTTCATTTTATACGCCACGGATGATCCTCAGGAGGCTGCTGTCGCAATCCCCGGCGCCTTTCCCTACGAGGTCTTCAAGGAAGAGATCGACAAGCTGCTCCAAACGGTCTCTTCCCCCAACGTTTCTTCCGAATCCCTGTAAGGTGCTCCTGGCAAGGACGCGAGTACGAGTCAACGTTCAACGTTACGCCTGATTTTCTGCCGTGTCAGTCGAAACCATCGCTCCCATCCTCGTCGGTTCTGAATGGCGCGAAACACCCTCGCGCCAGGCCGTCACCAACCCGTTTGACGGCGCCCCCATTGCAGAAGTCTGCCTCGCCAGGCCGCAAGACGTCGAAGAGGCCGTCACGCTCAGCCTGCAAGCCTTTACCGGGCTCGCCCGCTCCTCGTCCCACGCGCGCGCGACGGCCCTTCAACACGTGGCCGCCAAGTTGAAGGAGCACAGGGAAGACTTTGCCCGGACCATCTGCCGGGAAGCGGGCAAGCCCATCACCGACGCGCGGCGCGAAGTGGACCGGGCCATTCAAACCTTTTCCATCGCAAGCGAGGAAGCCAAACGGATACCGGGAGAAGTCATCCCGATGGACGTCAGCCCGGGCATGGAACACCACCTGGGTCTCGGGCAGCGCGTGCCGGTCGGGCCGGTGCTGTGTATTACGCCATTCAACTTCCCCCTGAATCTGGTGGCGCATAAAGTGGCGCCGTGCCTCGCCGTGGGCAATCCCATCCTGCTGAAACCGGCGCCGCAAACCCCGCTCACCGCGTTGCGGTTGGGGCGGCTCTTTCAGGAACTCGACCTGCCGGAAGGAACCTTGAGCATCCTGCCGTGCGAAAACGCGCTGGCGGAATCCATGGTCCGCGACCCGAGAATTCAAGCCTTGAGTTTCACGGGCAGCGCCGCCGTGGGCTGGAGTTTGAAAGACAAAGCCGGCAAAAAACGCGTCCTGCTCGAACTGGGAGGCAATGCCGCGGTCATCATTGAACCCGACGCCGACCTGGACCTGGCCGCCCAACGTTGCGTCGCGGGCGGATTCTCCTATTCCGGACAGACCTGTATTTCCGTCCAGCGCATCTACCTCCACGACGACGTGTATGACGCCTTCCTCGACCAATTGCTCCCGCTCGTGGAATCCCTGCCGGCCGGAAACCCTGCCGAGGAGGCTACGGTCATCGGCCCCTTGATTGACGAACGCGCAGCCATCAGGGTGGAAACCTGGATCCGGGAAGCCGTCCGGGAGGGCGCCACGCTCAAGACCGGGGGAACGCGCGAGCAGTCTTTGATCCGCCCCGCGGTCATGACCGACGTGGGGCAACGCATGAAAATTTCCTGTGAAGAAGTCTTCGGTCCGGTCATCACCCTCTCGCGGTATCAGCATCTCGACCAGGCCTTCGACATGGTGAATGACTCCCCCTACGGACTCCAGGCCGGTATTTTTACCCGCAACGTGGATTCGATCTTCCGCGCCTATCAAGCCCTGGACGTCGGCACGGTGCTGGCCAATGAAATCCCGACGTTTCGGGCCGACCACATGCCGTACGGCGGGATCAAAGATTCCGGACTGGGACGCGAAGGCGTCAAATACGCGGTCCAGGAGCTCTCGGACCAAAAGCTGCTGGTCCTGCACCTGTCACAATAAGCCGTACCCCGGTGTCATCGCGTCATACATTCGGGCCGGCACATAGGCCGTCCCCTACGGGCAGAAACAGGCCTTATGACGCCTGTCGTTTCCTTGTCTGTCATCCCCGACCCCGATCGGGGATCCAGCGTCTTTCTTTTTTGCAGCCCTGTTGTCGGGTTACGCCTTGGGCTAACCCGACCTGCTCCGGCTGTCCTTTTTCGGCGTCTCGTTCCTCCCTTTTGCAAGCAACTGTCTGGAGGTTAAGGCGTCACATGCATCGGTTCTTGCCAATAGGTTCGATGTTTGAGCATCGCATTCAGGATCGTCAACAATTTGCGCATACACGCGACCAAGGCGACCTTGCGTTGTTTGCCGCGGGCGCACAGGGTCTGATACGTGTGCCGG
>JAJDVY010000017.1 GCA_022825885.1 Nitrospirales bacterium
ATCGCCAATAAGGATACGGTCATCATGAAGGCCATCTCCCCGCCCTCGATGGACGAATTTTCCACCCTGATAGCAAACGCCAGAAAGCAGGCGAGAAAGGCCGGCTTGAAGCGGGCCGAGGTCAAGTCCGTGATCTCGGAAGTACGCTCCGGGAAATGAGCAAGTACCCTCTCAAGAATTTCTTGGTTCCAGTGTCCAGCCTCTTTGTGTAGCCAACCTGGCAAGAGCTATCCTCAACAGTCTAAACGCTTTCTTTTTCTTGCTTTCAGATCCAAGAACTTTCGGCTCGACAACTATTCGCGCATGGGCTTCATTCTTCTTAGGAATCGGATCCGCAGTTACATCAACGGCATGCTTGACTGGGCTCCCCTTATCGTCAAGGGTCCTAACATCACCAATCTGTCGTAGCTCCTGGGTGATAAGGGTAACAATTCCATTATCTGCACTTATCCTAGATTGTTCCGGGTCAAAATCTTTTAATTTTGCGCGGTCGACGGAAGGTTCTTTTTCTCTATCCTTGAAGGCCTGAGGCAGGAAAGTCACATCTCCGGTTGTAAGATCGTAGGAGTATTCGTCATAAACTAAATTTCCCCGAACATTTCGGTAGAGTTGCTCTTCATCAGAGACGTAATCTTGAGTCACTCGCTCAACCAATCCCACAAGTTCAGGAAATCCTTTTCTTTCAGAATACCTAGGTGC
Source organism: Nitrospirales bacterium (assembly GCA_022825885.1). Taxonomy (GTDB): domain Bacteria; phylum Nitrospirota; class Nitrospiria; order Nitrospirales; family UBA8639; genus Bin75. The sequence goes on from JAJDVY010000017.1 coordinate 700, forward strand.
ATTTCATGCTCGATGTTTACACCCCAAACTTTAATATACTCGGTCTCTTCTTCGCCTATTTCTATATGAAGTTCATGGTCTCCATGGTTCCACTGCATTGTGATATGGCCATCTTCATCGCTGGAAACAAACGGGGGATTCCAAAGTCGTCCACTATTTACGACTGAATATAAAAAATACTCCAGCGTAGTATGAGCTTGACTCAAAACAAGTGGGCTGGGCTTCTTTGATCCTTTTCCGTCCCAATTATCTTCACGTTCCGTTATCTTATGAAGTTTTTCTTTAAATGTTTCCAACAAGGACGGGTAACAGTCTTGTTGCCATCTTCTATAAAGCTGTTCCTGCTGTGAAAGCTTGTGTTCTTCTGCCTTTGTTGAGTCTTCTTCACTGAGGATGACACTCTGATTCGAGAATGGAAACTCATCATCCATGTCCTCAGTGCCGCTGGCTCCCTCAGTTTTTTTCTGAGATTGGTCCCATGACTTCTCGTAGGGTATCGGTGATGCTCCGCTGGAAGATGTTTCGAATGTTTCCCTGATTGAAGGTTCTGCTTGTGATAATGGCATCTTCGACCTTCCGTTTTTTTTCAGTGGTATAGCAGTCTATATCAATTATATATGACTCTTCATCATTCAGGTTATAAATTCCATATTTTCCCGAGATTTCTCCATAAATGTAGCGTACGTTGACCGTGGAAGTTCCATCTTCTACGACAAGGAGTTTTTCAAATCCTTTTACTTTTATCTCATCTTCCGTAGATTCCTGAAGTTCCGGCGCTACTTCTAGAGGCACGAATTCCCGAATATCTCTATCCGTCACCAATATATTTTTGTTCGCCAAATTGCGATATCTGAGGCCGATACGGTTAAAGTAGTTGGGCTCATATTCCTGCCAAAAAACTTCCAACGTAGTTCTCAGGCGTTCCTCAAATTCAGTGTAATTTCTGTAGCCCGTACATTGCAGAGCAACAAAATCTTTCGTCAGGGTAATTTGCCACTTCCCATCTTCGGAAAAAAACATATATTCGTCATCACCTAATCCAGATACAGCCTTACGTATTTGCTCAGTGATAGGGATGGCAGCAGGAAAATCCAGTTTTTTTATTTTGGTTTCCGGGAACCCTTTTTTTCGTATTTGATCCTGAAAGTTAACGGGTTGCTCGTTTGAAATCTTCATGATCCGAGGGAAGCGAGCCTGAAAAATAACCTCGAAGAGGATGTTGTTTTGATATTCAGTCCTTTGTTGTTTCGGAAGCTTCATAACTAAGAGCAGTCTATTCTTTAGAACAACTGAAATTTCAAGAACACCTGAAGAGAAATCAAAGCACGCACCCAATCCCCCTTTTTTTCAGGAGAGACTATTGAAGGTACCATGAAAACGACGGAGTGAAAATTGGTAAGAAAGCTAACCGTATTTGCGGCCATCTTTGCACAATCGTGACCGCGTCACATGAATTTCATGAACTTTTCCTTGGCTTCGTCCATGAGTTCGGCGGAGATGGTGGTCGCGCCGCGCTCCTGGGCCAACCGTTCGATTTCCTTGCGGGCCATGGGTTGAATGAAGTCCGGGATGTTGCTCAGCCGTTGCTCGGCTTCGGGCGACCAGTTCATGCCATTTGACGAATTCTTGGAATCGTCCATGACTTGCAACGTGACGGTCGAATAGCCGTTCTTGCGCGCATATGTTTCCACGCTACCCTTGACCATCGGCTGCACGAACGACGGCAGCTTGTCCAACCGTTCCTGCGCGTCGGGGCTCCATTGCAGCGCGGCCGGTTGGGTGCCGGCGGAGGACTCGCCGCTCGTCAACCCCATCTGCGAAACCATCGCGGAAAACGGACACCCGCCGGACTCGCCCTCTTTCGCAGGGGCACCGGCTGCGGGGGCCGCAGTCTGCCCGGCGTTGATTTTTTCGTTCAGATAGGCCGCCATGGACCCGGACGGCGCCGGAGCGCCGGCGTCTTCTTTGAGTGTGCCGCGCGTCATTTCCAATGGAGAAGGGTCCACCGTCCGGCCGCCAAGCTGCACACCCAGGGAACTGACCATTTGGGTTTCACCCGGATTCGTCACCATGGAAACCTTCGCCTCGCAGGCGGGGCAGGCGAAAAACACCCCGAGCGATCCTTCGGCGGGTTTTTCCACTTTTTCAAAACTCATATAGGTTTCACAGTTCAAGCAGACGAATTTCATAACGGCCTCACGCGGGAGAGTTAAAGGTAAAAGAAGGAAACCTCATCGTTCAATGGGCGGACACCGCCCCCTACAGCTTTTCGGCCAGGACTTTTTTGTAATCCAGCATCGACTGGATCCGGCCGACAATATCCGTATAGCGCCGATTCGTGGGGTATTCCCCGTCCAGCAACGGGGTCCCCTTATCGAACGTCTTCGCAAAGTTCCGGTCAAATGGAATACGGCCCAACAACGGCAGGTTGAGGGCTTCACACATGCCTTCGGTGTTGCCCTCAAACAGTTCATTCTCGACGCCGCACGACGGGCACCGGTATTGGCCCATGTTTTCCACGACCCCCAACACAGTAATCCCCAGTTCCGTGGCATAGCCGATCGACTTCTGGACCACGTTCGAGGCGACTTCCGACGGCGTGGTGACCACTACCGCGCCGGCCAGATCCGGCAGGAATCCGGCGATGACCGGCGGCTTATCCGCTGCGGCGCCCGGGGGAAGATCGGCCAACAGATAATCCAAATCGCCCCAAAGAATATCCGCCAGGAACTCGCGGATGACGTTCATTTCCATGAGCCCCAGCCACACGGGGCTCAAATCCATCGGGCCTTTCCACCGGACGGGAGCCGTCTCATTGAGCAGAAAATCCATGGACGCCACTTTGATGCCATAAGGCCCTTCGGGCGGCCGCGCCCCATCCGGCGTGACCTCAAGCCCCTTGCCCAAAATCCCCATCATGCGGGGAACGCAAGGCCCGTTCAGGTCCACGTCGATGATCCCGACCTTGTGGCCTTGCCGTGCCAGGGCCAAGGCCAAATTGACCGTGGTCATGCTTTTCCCGACTCCGCCCTTGCCACTCATCACCACGATCTTGTGCTTGATCCCCGACATACGGTCCTGCACCTGCCGGGTCTGCTGGGTAATCTGCTGGACGACCTTGGCGTCGTCGGTGTATTGCAATTTACCCAGAATGCTTTTCAGGTCTTTTTCCATAGAGTTCATCTGCGAATGTTTCAGCCTAAACGGAAAACGTAGCATAGGGGTTTTGACCAGTCAATCAATGGGCGGGGGGAATGCCGGGGACGTGCGACAAGTCACCAATGACACGTGTCGTGGGCTTAGGCGGTGCAGGCAGCGCGGGGTTAAGAAGGGGAGAGAACGAGAAACTGGGAACCGGGTGAAGTCGGATCGTGATCGCGACGGCGTGCATGCGTTCCGCGCCGTAGACTTCCACGGCAGTCAGGTTGCCGGCCGAGCGGGGAAAAGGGTGAAAGACCCGGTACACGTGACTGTCCCCGAATAGCAGGATGACCGGTTTTCGAAACAACTTCGCCTGCCTGACGAGGGTTTCGGCGAAGCCCTTGAACCCGGAGGCAGGGTCAAAGGTTTCCTGTTGCGGATCGAATCCGTCCCCGAACATGTCGGCGTGCATGGCAACCACCACAGCCTCGGCGCCCGCAGCCTCGGCCCTGTCGAAGGAGTCCGCGAGCCACGCCCGGTCCGCTTCGTCACGGGCGAGGAATTCCTCAGTGACACCGGACCCCTCGACGGCATCGAAGTTGTTGTTGGAGCCGACCACGTGCGCGGTCACGAACCACACGCCTCCCCAACTGAACCGGCTGTTCTCCACAAACGGCCCGAAACCCGGCATGAGGTCCGCCTGGCGCTCAAGGCGGATCGGCTGTCCGCCGAGACTCTCATCCGTCGGGAAATAATGTGCGCGAATGAAGGCCAGCCGGTCGAGCGGATCAAACCCTCCGGCCAGCAAGCGATGACAATCGGTCCATTCGTTGTCTCCCGGGGTGTAGACAAGGGCCGACGCAAAGCGGTTCATGAAATCCCGCCGATCGAGCAACTCTTGGTCGGAGCAGGGTTCCAGGCCTGATTTGGTGTCGCCGAGGTGGATGACGAAGACGGGAGCCCGGCGGTTGATCTCCGCGATCAACGCCCGGAACTTGTCGTAATCCTGCTCACGAGAGCCATAAGGCATATCGCCCAGGACCACGAACGTGAACTCCGCGGCCGTCGCTGTGGTCCCCGTTGACAGGACGAAGCAAAGAACGACGGATGCCATTGCTAGCAGGGAACAACGATCGTTGTTCCCTACACATCTCATCACCGGCGGCCCACCTCAAGCAACAACGCGCCCAATTGCTTGACCCGCTCGAAATAGTCCAGGGGTTCCTCGGTCAACTCCGGCAGTACGGTCTCCAAATCTGAAAGGCAATCTTCGAGGATCGCCACCCGTTGCGGATCAAGCTCATGCTCTTCGAAGAAATAGGCGGCGCACCCGCTGACGACTGTGTCCAGGGTCATGAGTTCGCCTTCACGGGAGCCCACCTCGACCGGCCATTCCGCCGCCTGATGGATATCCCACAACCGGGTCAGATCCTGGTTGTTCCTTTGAGTCATGGCGTCCATCTCAGCCGTGGAGAATAAGGTCTGCGGCCAAGCCCACTGCCAAGGCCAGATCAAGCGTCCCGCCAACCCGGAACAACCACGGCGGCCACTTGTTGAGCCATCCCAGCACCTGTTCCCGCCACAACGCCGGCGCCCCCAGCAACAGACAGGCCTTGATTGTAGCCAGCGCGCCGCACAACGCCCAAAGCCAAAACGCCGTGAGACCCGTGGTGCCGATCATCAACAGCAACCCGACCAGCAAGATCATCTGCCCGAACCAGAAGCGCGGCCAGGGATCCAGGAGAATCCGCCTGGCCCAGACAAGCGCCACGGCGGGCACAATGGCGACCATCAACCCGGCCAATCCCCAAGCCAGGCCCGTCAATCCCATGAAGAGATCTGCCATCAACCCGTCAACGCCTTACTTTGACATCGCTGTGCTTGACCCGTCTGTTCTGTATCAGGATGGTATCAGAGAAATCGGCAAAGTAAGCCTGGCATTCACCGGGTTTCAGTGTCAAGCGAGGCGGTTGCCTCGACCACGTCCTGCTGCGTATGCTGCTTGGCGATTATCGAAAACCCTCGACCGAGCACGCCATGACGGAACAAGCCCAAGAGACCGCGAAAGCCCTCGTCCAACTCATCCCCCCGTCCGTCGCCCCCGATTTCCTCGAAGACTACGGACTGACTCTCACCACCCAACAGGCGCAAGCCGTCACCAAAGAGCTGTTGGCCCTGAGCCTGTATTGGATCACCTGCGCCGTGCGCGTGAGTATTCCCGAACCCGTTTGCAGCCGGATGCACCAAGCCATCCATGAACGGGTCCGCGAGAAATGGCGTAGCCGGTTCGGGCTGGTTCACGTTCCCATCGATGAGTTTTATGCCGCGATGGAACACAAGCACCGGACATGGGAGGACATCGCACAACAGGGAGGGGAACCCATTGCCGTCTTGAGTGACGCGGCCCGGGAATTGGAAGATGACCGCGTCATTGCCTCCCACGACCGGCAAAAACTCCTGGCGGTCCTGCTCGACCTGGTCCCGATCGACGAGATAGGAGACCTCGTCGCCGAACTGGAGGAAACCCTGAGATAGGGATCGTGGCGCGCCTGAAGAAGGGAACAGCCGCATAAGATAGGGCTGTTACGAAGACGGATAAGGTCCGTCCAACAAGAATTACAAATACCGGTGGGACACGGTTTGGCCTTGGCCGTCCAGTTCATAGAGTAACGGGGCGCCGGTGGGGATGTTCAGGTCAAGGACTTCTTCTCGGGAGAGTTGGTCGAGGTGCATGACGAGGGCGCGCAGGCTGTTGCCATGGGCCACGACCAGGAGCGTCTCGCCATTTGCCAGGCGCGGCCATAGGTGGTCCCGGTAATAGGGCAGCACGCGCTCGGCCGTGTCTTGTAAGCTCTCTCCGCCGGGTGGCCGCACGTCGTAACTTCTCCTCCACAATTTCACTTGGGCTTCTCCGTATTGTTTTGCGGTTTCGGCCTTGTTAAGCCCTTGCAACTCGCCGTACATGCGTTCGTTCAACGCCTGGTTCCGTTCGACCGGCAGCCCGGATTGGCCGATGGCGTGCAACACGATCTCCAAGGTTTTGATGGCCCGCGTCAACACCGAGGTAAAGGCATGATCAAACCGGAAGGACCGGAGCTTCTCTCCTGCTTCCCGCGCTTCCTGCTCACCCCTGGGGCTGAGGGGAACGTCCACCCATCCGGTAAACCGGTTCTCGAGATTCCATTGTGATTCACCGTGGCGAATCAAGACGACGTGTTTCATACCTCCTCCTCACGTACGAACCGGGCGAACACCCATTCACTCCGCTCAGGGCAGGCTCCGGTTCGCCCCTACAGGCGACCCGTTTCGTTCCTCTTGCTTTGCCCGGCCGCACCTCGTACCATGCCAAGCACGTTCCGCTCCCCGTCAGATCCCCGACGGGATCACGCCTCCGAGACAACCGTCATGCCGCCTATGACTCAACCCGACCGACCTCATCTTGACGCCCGGTGGTGGGTCGCGCTAGGGCAACGGCTCCACATCCGTGAGAAGGTCGAGCAATTCTTTGACAACGCGACCACGCCCAACAACGTACTGGACCGCGTGGCGGAAGTCGATGGGGATATGCCCTATATCCTGTTTGTCCTGGTGCGGCATTGGATCCCCATTGTGTTGCCCCCGCCGGGTCGTGAACGCATTTCCAAACACGATCCGGATTACTGGCTGGAATCGGCACAGATCCTGAATGCCGCCGTGACGCGCCTGCGTGAATTAAAACCCCTGATCGACCTGCTGACCACGCCCAATCCCCTGGCCGGCCAAACGGCGCCTTCGGCTTCCCCGATCGTAGAAGTCGAGTTGGCCAACATGCTGCAGGACATCGCCAAGGTCGCGGGCAGTTACGGCGGGGCGGATTATACGTCGATCATCAAAGACTTCGATCCCATTCCCCTGCGACAAACGCAACCCTTTAAACACAACAAGAAACACAGTGCCGAGCTGTGGGTCGTGTTTTTGCTCCGCGAACATTTTCGCACCCTGAACTTGGGAAAGGACCGCTATTGGCCGCTGCTCACCGACGTGATTACGGCTGCCGGCATTCGTCAACCCAACGATCATCCGTTTGCCCCGGGCGAACTCAAATCCTGGTGGACGAAGAACTGGCCCCGGACTTACACCCTGTTAAAGGAGAAAAGCGACGACGGCCTGCCCACCGTGCATACGGCCTACCAAAGCGACTATGAGTGGTTCCAATCATGGTTCGGGTGGGAACTGTCGCAACCGGCCGGTCCCGGCCGCTGATTCCCGGCTCGTTCACGGCCGTCACAGGAACATCCGGCGGCCCTCCGTCTCCTCCCCGCCCGGCTCCCCGTCAGGCAAGGGAAACTCCTCTTCGAGCGGCGCTTCGCCGAGCACGGCAAAGAAGACGCCGATCTTCAATAAGAATGACGCCGCCACCAACCAGAACACGTAGGATTGAACGCCCCCTTCATCCATGAGCTGCCGCATGCGGGTCGCGTGGTCCAGGCCGGCCCTGGCTTTCGCCTTCAGCAACAGGTCTCTCAGGTGCCAGTAATACACGTAATTGGCGCTCGCGCTGGCGATCATCGACCACACGATCGGCACCGTGATGTCGCTCGTGATAAACACGGACACAATGGGGCCGATAAAATACACAAACGCAAACAGGTACATTTTGCGATACAGAAACCAGAGAAAGGGCTCGACCAAAAACGGTGCCCAGTTCCACGTGAGCGAAAAGCGGGGGCCTTGTGCGGTGTGAAACCGTTGAAACGCGCGTTGATAATAGTCCCACGCGGGTTTCCACGACCAACCCCCCCTCAACGTGAACTGGATGCACCGCCCGGGACCGATCAAGGTCCGCCAATACTGCTCCTCCTGATCCGTCTCGCTTTCAGCTTCAGCCGCCGCTTCCGCGGGAAACTCCTTGCCGCAACGCAGGCAAAATTGCGCATCATCGGGATTCTGTTGTTCGCAGGACTCGCAGGCTTTCATGGTTGGGGTTATACCATGCGACCATTCCCGAAGGCCACCGGGCGAGACAGGAAGGATCTCTTCGTTCCGTCATCCCCGACTCGATCGGGGATCCAGCGTCGTTTTGTCTTTCGTTGATGAGGAGAAAAACCATGGATTCTCGATTAAAGATATCGAGAATGACAGCTTAGGGGAAGATAGGCGGGGCTTGTCTGGAACAAACAGGGTGTTTATGCTTCATCATGTTCGCATATCGCCAAGGTTACTTGGCGGAAGGCATCTATCGAGCACTCTAACACATACGCCGCAAACAGGTCCGCAAACGCATGGCTGGTAGCGTAATTTTTGAAGACAGAAACACGGAAAAACAGATCCTTGACCGGACAGACAAGGTGCGGCTCTTGCCTCTGATCTAGCCCCATTTGTGGTAGGGGAGTGAGGAATGCTCACAAAAATAACCATCCGAAATTTCAAGCTGTTTCAGGCCGTAGAAATACCGCTAGGAAACGGATTTGTGTTTATTGGTCCTAATAACAGTGGCAAGACTTCTGCTTTGCAGGCCCTGACTCTATGGCACACGGGTTTGCAGAAATGGGCGGAAAAACATGCCGCAAAGGACAAGCATGAAATCCCGGCAAAACGTCCGGGCGTGACAGTCAACAGGCTGGATTTGGTGACGTTGCCTGTGGCGGAAGTGGATTTGATATGGTTTAACCGAAAGGTCCGTAAGGGTTCCAATAAAAACATCCGCATTGAATTGATCGTGGAAGGAATCAGCCAAGGGGAAACATGGAAGTGTGGGCTGGAGTTTGATTATGCCAATCAGGAAGCGTTCTTTTGTCGCCCCTTGAGAACAGGCACCAACAACAATCCCGGTCGCATGGAAGTCCCCAAAGGAGCGATAGATGTAAGACTGGCTTTTTTACCGCCCATGTCCGGGCTTGCAACTGAAGAGGCGTTGATACAGGAAGGACGTATCAATGTCCTTGTTGGGCAAGGGCAAACGGCTGAGGTTTTGCGCAATCTCTGTTACAGGGTTTACGAAAAAAGCAAAGAAAATTGGCAATCTCTTGAACGGCATATCAAAGACCTATTTGGTGTCGTACTTGGAGAGCCAAGGTTTTTATCGAATCGCGGCACGGTGGTCATGGACTATACCGCCAAAGACAGGATAACTTCCCTGGATTTATCCTCTTCTGGTAGGGGCATGCAGCAAGTGTTGTTGCTCCTAGCTCATCTATACGATAATCCTTCCAATACCGTGTTTCTGCTAGATGAACCCGATGCACATCTGGAGATTTTACGACAAAGACAGATATACAATCGTATAAACGAAGTCGCGGAAAAACAACATTCACAAATTATCTCCGCGAGCCACTCCGAACTGTTGTTGAGCGAAGCGGCACAACGTGAGTCGGCCGTTGCCTTTCTTGGTGCCCCGCATATCTTGGGGAAAAATAAACAGTCTCATTTAATGAATTCCTTGAGAGAAATCGGTTTTGAGTATTACTACGGGGCAGAGCAAAAAGGGTGGATACTCTATCTTGAAGGAGAAACAGATTTAAGAATCCTCCAGGCTTTTGCCGAACGATTGAACCATCCGTCAAAACAATTTCTTCAGGACCCTCTAGTGAAATATGTTGCCAACCTTCCCAATAAAGCCCGTGAACATTTTTATAGTTTGAAAGAGGCAAAGAATGATTTGCAAGGGTTCCTGTTGTTAGACCGGACTGGCAAAGCATTAAAAAATGCGGAGGATTTGTCAGAGACTATGTGGGAAAAATCCGAGATAGAAAATTATTTGTGCAATAGGAATGCAATTCTATCTTACGTCACCGAAGGGCTTGAGAGAGAAACTCTTTTTGGCAACTCTGAGATTGCGGAGCGTGAACGTACGATTAAAAAAGAAATAGAGAAATTGGAAGAAGCTTCTAAAATAATGAAGAAACCCGAACCGTTTTCGAACGATATCAAGGCATCGGATGATTTTCTTGTGCCTTTATTTGAAAATTTTAACGAGGCTTTGAATAAACCAAAATCAATGGCTCTGCAAAAAAAGGACTTTTACAAATTAGTTGAACATATTCCACCGGAAGAAATAGACGAAGAAGTTAAGCTTGTTTTGGACAAAATTGTGAAAGTAGCTAAATCAAAGTAACTCAACAAATTGCTGCAAACGTTCCTTGAACCCATAACCTAGAGTTTGAGTTACGTAGATCTCACCGACAGATGTCACGCGTCGGCAACTGAAGGCTTCCCGAGGACAATGGCGCTTTCTAGATTGCATAGAACGGCGCATTTCTCCTGATTTTCAGCCCCTTCCGCATCTCTAGTCCCCCTCACCCCAACCCCTTCGAGACAAGCTCAAGGCAGGCCCTCTCCCACTTTAAGGAGCGGGAGAAAAGCGCCATAAGGCATGTCCCTCCCCACGAGCAGGGATGGCGCAGCTACCACTGTAAAAGAGAAAGGCAAAGACACTGGATCCCCGATCGGGTCGGGGATGACAGATAAAGTCAGTTAAATGCCCGAACGCCTCCCCCACCCCGGCCCTCTCCCAGGGGGAGCGGGAGAAAAGGGGGTACAAACCGGATACATTGTTTACATTTTAAACCGGGGACATGGTTTACACTGGGAGACTCCACGGCAAAGGAAAGCCTGCCCATGCCGTGGAAAGTAAGGGGAGGCTGAGGCCAAAACCTGAAGAGAGTTTGCCCGATTTCGAAAGATCAGCTACTTCTGTCCTTTGATGAAAAACACACTGACTCGGGTGTGTGCCCGAGCCAGCGTATCAAGTTCATCACTCAAACCGTTCGGTGGCTCCGTAGAAAGCCCCTACGAATACGCCCTCAGTTTCTCCAGAAGTTGTGAAGGATGCGCGATTTGTTCCCGCGACGGCTCGCGGGTTGCCCGCAGGGTCATCGCTGATTGAAAACCTACCCGCCCATGAGCCTTGCGAAGAGGTAATTTGAACTTGGGGATGTGTCAGCATTACACCTTGACCCTCAAAAGTTCCGGTCTGACTGATGGGCACGGCCACCAGGATGCCTTCATAGTCTGTATCTCGCAAACTTGGATCATAGTCTGCTGTTCCATCAGGTTCGAGGGTACGGATGTTGTGCAATCCGATATTGTCAATCCTTCCTGAGATTTGGCTAGACCCAAAATCGGCCGTCAGTCTGGTTCTTCCTGTATACTCACCTTGTTCCCATGTTCCTGAAGAAACATCCGCGAAATCTGTTCCATATCTTACAATATACCCACCGTCTGCCCTGCCGGTATACGTGGCCGTGCCAGTAACAGGTACCTGTATGGGACTGTCAAACTCCGATCCGTCTATAAATGCCCCGATTTCAGCGCGTTGCGTACCAAGATCGGCATACACCCAATAGCCTCCAGACAGATAATCGGTAAAATCGGTGCTTGCCCATTCCACAGCCGCGCCCGCGCCTGTCAATGTAGACCCATTCAGCCTGTAGACATAGCCTTCCACAAGGTTTCTGTTGGTAACCGGATTGTCAGAAGGCGAAATATTCTCAACGTCAAGAGTCTCGTCGCGGTCAGTATCCAATGTGGTCGAACTTCCATCCTGACGATTGATTTGAAGGGTGAACCGGCTGCCATTAAACGTCGTCTCGATCCCGGTTACACCGGAAAGCCTGGAAGACGTAAAAGCTTGAACAACGCTGCCAAAAATAGGGGTGCTGGATTGCTGACTGGCGTCTAGCAACGAACTGAGTGCAGGTTGAGTGAGCGCAGAGATATTCCTCGTTTCTGTCCCACTGAACGCAGTCTGTGTTTCTGAGGGTGGCGGTTGACTAGCAGGTGGCTGATCTCCTGTACCCATCATGCCATTCATAGGCCCTCCTCCACCGCCTCCACCACCGCCACCACAAGCACTGAGTAAAAGCCCGATACTGAGCGTGATCGCTCCAAGATGTACATGTTTCATGACGCACTCCTTATATTGAAGGTGACGAATGAGTGCCCGGTCCGCAAAGGTCGGGCCGTGTCTGCCTCACCAAAGCGTCTTGGAGACCCTGCGTATTTACCTTTTGGAATACAACATCGTCTGACGCGGGAGCTACCCACGTAGGCGATGCGAGGCTCTTATATTGAGCAGGCGACCCGACAAGGGGTCGCTTTGATGAAGCAGACGAAGGCACTATAGCGTAAACGGTCAGACGGTGTAAATGACGACCCTGGAATCGAGCGGGTCAGTTTACCTTCCCCAACCCTCTCACAAGGGGAGAGGTAGAAATACAAAAGACAAAAACGCTGGATCCTCGATTAAAAATAGCCTGTCCTTGACGTTCTTAATCGAGGATCGAGGATGACAGGAGGAGGAGTCGAGGAATTACTGAACACATACAAGGATGACAGATTAAAGGAGAGGGAAGTGGGCTGGAAAGCCACGGCCTGAGAGATTGACAGCCGTTTGTCATTCCGTTATTTTCACGGTAAATTTAACGGAATTGACGGCATGTATTCTCGAATACTCACATTACCCGAAAAGAGTTTTTTCCTGTTTGGCCCGAGAGGGACGGGAAAGTCTGTGTGGCTGGATCAACGTCTTGGCCATGCGGCCTTGAGTATCAACCTGCTGAAGTCCGGTGAATATCTTCGATATAAACGGGATCCGTCCCTGCTCGCCCAGGAAGTGGCGGCACTGAGAAACAGGAAGGCTTGGATCATTATCGACGAGGTCCAGAAACTTCCGGAATTATTGGATGAGGTGCATGCCCTGTTGTTCGAAAGCCGACACGGCTACCGGTTTGCCCTATCCGGTTCGAGCGCCCGGAAACTCAAGAGGTCCCATGCCAACATGCTGGCGGGCAGGGCCTTGTCAAAAAAGATGTTTCCGTTGAGCATGCTCGAGGTCGGCGAGGACTTCAGGTTGCAGGACGGTTTGCGCTACGGACAATTGCCTTTGAGCGTCACGTCGGCCACCAGCGAAGAGAAAATTGAATTTCTGGATGCGTATGTCGAGACCTACCTGAAAGAGGAAATTCAGCAGGAAGCCCTTGTCAGAAACCTCGACAGTTTCTACCGGTTTTTGTCCGTCACTGCCCTGATGAACGGGCAGATCTTGAACATCACCAACGTTGCCAGGGACGTGGGCGTCGCCCGGTCTACAGTCCAGGGGTATTTCAGTATCTTGGAAGACACGCTGCTAGGCTGGTATTTGCCTGCCTACCGCAACAAAGCCAAGGTCAAGGAGGTTGCCCATCCCAAGTTCTATCTTTTCGATTGCGGGGTACAGCGCGCCTTGGCGGGTTTGCACCGGGACAAGCCTTCGGCAGATGAAACGGGCGTCCTGTTTGAAACCTTTATTCTCAATGAGTTCAGGGCGCTCAATTCGTGGCGGTCTCACGGGGCGCAGTTTTTTTACTGGCGCACGGAATCCGGCAACGAAGTGGACCTGATTTGGAAAAGAGGCAGAAAGGCGGTCGGGTTTGAAATAAAATCTTCCGGTATCTGGAAAGAACGATTTAATAGAGGGCTGAACGTCCTGCTACGGTCCGGCGATATCCGGCAAGCCTTTGGGGTGTATCGAGGCGAACGGGTGCTCAAGGTCGGAGACGTCACCGTTCTCCCTTATGAACAGGCTGTCGAGATGGCTTCGAAGGGGACCTTTCTTCCGCCCTCTTCGTAAACGTTCACTCCATCCACACCCCCTCACCCTGACCCTCTCCCGCCCATTGGGGAGAGGGAGACAGAACGCATTCCATTGCACCACTGAGAGGCCCTGTGCTAGATTCGCCTGTTTCTACGCGAGGTTTCGTTGCCATGTTGACTGAAGATCTGCAACAGCGTTCCGCCCGGACGATCATGGATACCTACGCCAGGCTCCCCGTCAGCCTGGTGCGGGGCAAGGGGTGCAAGGTCTATGACGCCGAGGATCGGGAATATTTGGATTTTGTTGCCGGAATCGCGGTCAATGCGCTGGGGCACGGGCATCCGGGCCTGGTCACGGCCATCGAGCGACAGGCGCGGCACCTCCTGCATACGTCGAACCTGTATTATTCCGAACCACAGGTACTGCTCGCCGAGCGGTTAGTGGCGCATTCCTTCGCCCATAAAGTATTCTTCTGCAACAGCGGAGCGGAGGCCAACGAAGCCGCGATCAAGCTCGCCCGCAAATATTCGTTTGAAAAATACGGCCCGGACCGGCATGAGATCATCACCATGAATAATTCGTTTCATGGCCGGACCCTGGCGACCCTGACCGCAACGGGACAGGCCAAAGTGCGGAAGGGATTCGCGCCGCTTCCGCCAGGCTTCAAGTACGCCGACTTCAACGACTTTTCTTCGATCGAACGCCAAATGGATCAACGCACGGCCGCGGTCATGCTTGAACCCATTCAAGGCGAAGGGGGCGTGGTCGTGGCCGAGGAAGCCTTTTTAGAACAACTGCACGCGCTCTGTCGCGACCGCGACGTCCTGTTGATTTTCGACGAAGTCCAGACCGGCATGGGAAGAACCGGCACCCTCTTTGCGTATGAACACTACAACGTCCGGCCGGATATCATGACCCTGGCCAAGGGCTTGGGCGGCGGGCTTCCCATCGGTGCTTGTCTCGCCACCGACGACGTGGCTCAAGCATTCGGGCCGGGGTCCCATGCGTCCACGTTCGGTGGGAACCCCCTGGTTTGCGCCGCTGCCCTCACCGTGCTTACCGCCTTGCTGGATGACTCTCTGCTGGAACGCAGCCAGGCCGCAGGGGCTTACCTGCACAAAGGACTCCAATCCTTGCAGGACCGGTTGTCCGTGGTCACCGCGGTTCGCGGCCTGGGCCTCCTGCAAGGCATGGAACTTTCCATTGACGGACAACCGGTCGTCCGGGACTGCCTGGCCCGGCGCATGTTGATTAACTGCACCATGGGCAACGTGCTTCGGTTCGTGCCGCCGTTGATCGTGACCCATGACGAAATCGATCGGCTATTGGACGTGTTATTGGGGGTCTTGCAAAAACGACTTGAGACGCTTCCGCATTCATGAAGACGGGCCACGATGAAGTTGCACCCCAATCGATTGGGAACTGACGCATGACACTGTTGGGACAGTCCATTCCGGAACGCGGCGTTTCGGCGGCCCCGCCTGCGACGCAGCAGGACGGCACAAAAGACTTGCTGGCCGTTGCCGACCTGACCGGCAGCCGGATCTTCCGCCTGTTCCGCGTTGCCCGCGAACTCAAGGCGGCCCCGCGACCCGGTCCGGCTTCGCAAGGGCTTTCGGGATCGACCTTGGGCCTGCTGTTCGAGAAACCCTCCACCCGCACACGGGTCTCCTTTGAAGCGGGCATGCATCAATTGGGAGGGCAATCTGTGTTCCTGCCGTCGGATACCATTCAACTCAGCCGGGGCGAAAGTCTCGGCGATACCGCCCTCGTGCTTTCCCGGTACCTCGACGGGCTCGTGATTCGCACGTTCAAGCAGTCCACGTTGGAGGAATGGGCGCACCATGCGACCATTCCGGTCATCAACGGGCTGACGGACCTGTGTCATCCCTGCCAAGCCTTGGCGGACCTGTTCACTCTCATGGAAGTCAAAGGATCTTTCGCCGAGGACGCGTTTCACGGGCTCAAACTCGGCTACGTGGGGGATGGCAACAACGTGGCGAATTCATTGATCGAAGCCGGGGCGAAAGTGGGGATGCACGTCGTGATCGGATGCCCGCCGGAATACCAACCGGATCCCGGCATCGTCGAACGCAGCCGCGAGGAAGCCGCCCGCACGGGCGCGACCATCGAGATCGTGCATGACCCCGGCGAGGCCGCGGAGAACGCCGATGCGCTCTATACGGACGTCTGGACGAGTATGGGACAGGAGCAGGAACAGAATGAGCGAGTAAAGGTCTTGGCCCCCTACCAATTGAACGAACGACTGCTCAGCCTGGCCAAATCGTCGGCCATCGTGTTGCATTGTCTGCCGGCCCACCGGGGCGAGGAAATAACCGCGGCAGTGCTGGATGGCCCACAATCCGTAGTCCTGCAGCAGGCGGAAAACCGCCTGCACGTTCAAAAAGCGATCTTAATGGAGTGGCTCGGGCGACCCTGGCCCTGACCACTCTCACACCACGATGCCGACACCTTCAATGCATTCCAACACGATCAGGAAAGTCGTTCTGGCCTATTCCGGCGGGCTTGATACCTCGGTGATCCTGCAATGGCTCCGGACGGAATATGAGGCCGACGTCATCGCCTTTTGCGCAGACCTCGGGCAAGGCGAGGATCTCCAAGCTATCAAGAGCAAGGCCCAAGCCGTCGGGGCTGCGAACGTGTACGTGGAGGATCTACGGGAAACATTCGTCAAGGACTACGTGTTCCCCATGCTCCGGGCCAATGCCGTATACGAGGGCTGCTATTTATTGGGCACCTCCATCGCGCGGCCGCTGATCGCCCGGCGCCAGATCGAGATCGCGCAACAGGAAAAAGCCCAGGCCGTGAGTCACGGCGCCACGGGTAAAGGAAACGACCAGGTCCGGTTCGAACTCACGTATACGGCCATTAATCCCGACATCGCCATCATCGCGCCGTGGCGGGAATGGACGTTTGAATCCCGCGGCCAGTTGATCCGGTATGCCCGCAAACACGGGATTCCCGTCACCGCCACCAAGGCCAAACCCTACAGCATGGACCTGAACCTGTTTCACGTGAGTTACGAAGGCGGGATCCTCGAAGACCCCTGGAAAGCCCCGCCTGAATCGATCTTTCAGATGACGGTTTCCCCGGAACGCGCGCCGGACAGGTCGCGACAGATAGAAATCACATTCGAGCGCGGAGACCCGGTTGCCGTGAATGGCCGGCGCCTGTCCCCGGCCAACCTCCTCGATTTCCTCAACAGGCTCGGAGGGCAACACGGCATCGGACGGGTGGACCTGGTGGAAAACCGCTACGTGGGCATCAAGTCGCGCGGGGTCTATGAAACGCCGGGCGGCACGATCCTGCACGCGGCGCACCGCGGCATCGAATCCCTGACCATGGACCGGGAGGTGCTTCACTTGCGCGACAGCCTGATTGCACGGTACGCGGAACTCGTGTATTACGGCTATTGGTTCGCTCCCGAACGCGTGATGCTGCAGAAACTCATGGATGAAGCCCAACGCGGGGTGAACGGCACGGTTCGGCTCAAATTGTACAAAGGGAACTGCACGGTCACGGGCCGGCGTTCCGAATCGTCGCTGTACCGGGAAGACCTCGCGACTTTCGAACAGGACCACGGGTATCGGCAGCAGGATGCCGAAGGGTTTATCCGGCTCAATGCCTTGCGCCTGGCGATCATCAAATCCCGGAAAACGTCGCGGGCACGGAGCACATCCCGTCGAAAGGCACCGTGACCGAAATGAACTCCGGCAAGCCTACACCACGTCGGTCATGCCCGAAGGCCGACACACAACCGCAGAGCGTGAGTGCCAACCACCGCTCCCCGTCAAAAAAAGGAGTGCCTTCAAAAGCCTGGACCGGTCGATTGACCGAACCGACGCATGAATTGGTCGAACGGTTTACGTCCTCCCTGCCGTTTGATCGACAATTGTTCGAATACGACATCCTGGGTAGCCTGGCCCACTGCCAAGCTCTGGAAAAAGCCAAAATTCTGACGCGGGCGGAACGTCGCGCCCTGGTGCGCGGGCTTGAACGGGTTCGGGACGAGCTTCGTGAGAACCGGTTCCCGTTCGCGGATTCGGATGAGGACATTCATATGGCGGTGGAACGCCGGCTGACGGAACTCGTGGGTCCGGTGGGCGGAAAACTCCATACCGGCCGGAGCCGGAACGATCAGGTCACGCTGGATCTCCGTCTGTACCTGCGGGACCACCTTCAAACGTTGGAATCGCGCATTCAGGATTTACAGCGGGCCTTTCTCGGGCAGGCCCGCGAACACCTCAACGTGATTATTCCCGGGTATACCCACCTTCAACGCGCCCAGCCCGTCTCGCTGGCCCATCACTTTCTGGCGTACGTGGAAATGCTGGAACGCGACAATGCGCGTGTGCGGGACACGCTGAAACGCGTCAACGTGATGCCCCTGGGTTCGGGCGCGTTGGCCGGCAACAATTATCCGATCGACCGGGCCTTCATCGCGAAGCTGCTGGAATTTCCGGCCCTGACCCGCAACAGCCTGGACGGGGTCTCGGACCGGGATTACGTCGCGGAAACGCTCGGCGTTCTGGCCATCATCATGATGCACCTGTCCCGGTTGAGCGAAGAACTTGTGTTATGGGCGTCGTCCGAATTTTCCTTTGTGGACCTTCCGGACGGATTTTGTACGGGCAGCAGCATGCTGCCACAGAAAAAGAACCCGGACGTGCCCGAACTGGTCCGCGGCAAAACCGGCCGGGTCTACGGGCATCTTCTCTCGATCATGACGACCCTCAAGGGGCTCCCCCTGAGTTATAATCGGGACTTGCAAGAAGACAAGGAACCTCTTTTTGACGCCATGGGAACTGTGCTAGAGTCTCTCGTGGTCTATGCCGAGTTGATCAGGCGGCTTCGCATTCGCCGGGACGTACTCTCGGCAGCCGCGGGATCGGGAGTTCTCCTGGCCACCGAATTGGCCGACTATCTGGTGAACAAGGGCGTGCCCTTTCGTGAAGCCCATGGCATCGTCGGTCAATTGGTGCGATACTGCATAGAGCGCCGGATGGAATGGCATAACCTCTCATTGGCCGATCTCAGGGCCGCGTCCCCGCGTTTTTCCAAGGACGCGTTGCGGTTCCTGACCATTGAAGGGGCCGTTGACCGGAAGGCCCAGACCGGGGGCACCTCCCGAAAGCAGGTGACCCGCCAAATGAACGCATGGGAAGCGCGTCTGGCCAAGAAATTGAAAACCTAGGCATGTTGCACGATTCCCGACACCCGGCTCTTCCACGGACCTTTGTTATGGCACTGCTGTTTTCATTCGTAGCGGGCTGCGGAGTGGCCGGTTCGCCCATCGCACCGGAAGACATCGGGATCGAAGCCAAGATCCGGGCCCAACGACAAGCCGAAGAACAAACTTCGCCGCCGGAGGAACCGTGTAGGGAAGGACCGGAGCCCGCCCTGCCCGCCCTGCCTGTCCTGCCTGTCCTGAGCGGAGCCGAAGGAAGCGGAGTCGAAGGAAGCGAAGCGAATGGGTGTCCGCCCTGGCTGCCCCCGCTTCAACCCGTGGGGACCCAATAACCGGCCTTGAGCGAAGCTACGTGATTCGGATAAGTTGCGCTAACCATTAACCCCGACGATACCAAGGGAGATTGTTGCATGGACGCCAACGCAGCACGCGAGAAAACCCGGACGTTACTTCTTCTCGATCCCTACCCCAGGAACAATCCGTATCGCATGACCGCGAGCGAGCGCCGCTCCATCTGGTTTCCCAAACTCAGCTTGCCGGTGATTGCCGCGTACACGCCGCCCGATTGGGACGTGCAACTCGTGGACGAGGCGGTCCAGGAGATCGACTTCGAGCAACCCTGCGACCTGGTGGGTATCTCCGTGATGACCTGCTATGCCCCGCGGGCCTACGAACTCGCCACGGAATTTCGGAAACGCGGCAAAACCGTGGTGCTCGGCGGCGTCCACCCCACCTATTGTCCCGAGGAAGCCCTGCAATATTGCGACACCATTGTGTGCGGGGAAGCCGAAGACCTGTGGCCGCAAGCCATCGCGGACTTCGAGGCCGGGCGCATGAAACGTATCTACCGGATGGAGCAATTTCCCGCGCTGGACAACTACCGTGCCCCGAGGATCCAGCTCCTCAGCCCGGATTCCTACATGACGCGGCATTGTACGTTTACGACGCGCGGCTGCCATTTCGATTGCGAGTTTTGCAGCGTGTCGCCCTTCAACGGGAAAACAACCAGGCGGCGGCCGGTGCCGGAAGTCATCGAAGAAATCAGGAACGTCAAGGAATGGATACGGGCCGAATTGGTCGAACGCATGGCAACGGGAACGTTGCGGGAAGCGATGACCATCGCCGCAAAAGTCTGGGTAGGCCTCGAAGAAGGATCGATCGTGGCCTTCGTGGACGACCTGCACAACAGTCACCGTGCGTATTGCCGGGAGTTATGGCAGGCCATGAAATCTCTGAACATCAAGTGGGGGTGCCAATCCACCCTGTTTTTGGGAGACGATCCGGAGATGGTCAAGCTGGCGGCGGACAGCGGCTGCATCTCGGTGTTCGTGGGCATGGAATCGATCTCAGATAATTCCCTGGCCGAAACCAACAAGGGCTTCAACCAGGTCAGAAAATTCGAAGACCAGATCAAGATGTTTCACGACCACGGGATCATGGTGAACCCGGGCATGGTCTTCGGGTTCGACAACGACGATGAATCCGTGTTCGAATCCACGCTGAATTTTCTCATCCGCAATCGCGTGGAGCTGGCGTATTTCAACGTCCTGACGCCCCTGCCCGGAACCGCCCTGTATGAACGGTATACCCGCGAAGGCCGGATCTTCGACCGGGACTGGGCGAAGTACGACGGCAAGCACGTGGTATTCCGCCCCAAACGGATGACGCCGGAACAACTGCAGGAAGGCTTCTTCTGGGTCAACCATGAGTTCTATTCGTTGCGCTCCATTTGGCATCGACTCCGGCATACCAGCCAGCGCCTGATCCCCCGCATCGAAATGAATTACGAATTTCGCAAGCTGGTCAAGCGCTCCTGTCCCCAGGGGACGCTCTCTCCCATTGCGGCCGTGCTTAAAAATCTCCAGGCGAAGCTGCCCTCGATGGATACCGGTTCGCTCATTCCCAATGCCCTGCACAAGATCAAGGTCCCCGCGAAGCCGCACGAGTTGTTCCTGAACATCAAGGGCCGGCGTCACGATGCGCCCGTGGCGCTATTTATCGACCTGGAAGGCACGCTGGATCACTTGAACGCCCGTGAACTCCTGAACCGCATCAAGGACGCCGCGCAAAAGGCCAGGATGGACATCGTCGTTAACTTCGAGCATCTCCGGCAGGCCACCCCCGGGGCAATTCAGATGCTCCTGGATCAGGACGTGCTCAAGGCGGTGACCCCCTATGCAAAGCTGCGTTACCGGAAATTGAAAGACGCGTTTGACTCGGCCCTGGAAGGGTTGACGCTGTTCGACCCCGAACTGTTCGACGAGTTGCCGCAAGATGCATGATTTTCACTATCACGATGATGGGCTCTTCTGTGAAGACGTCCCGCTCGAACGGCTGGCGAAGGAACAAGGCACGCCCTGCTACATCTACAGTCACGCGACGCTGACCCGCCATTTCCAGGCCTTCGACCAGGCCTTTGCGGCGGTTCCCCATCTCATCGCGTTTGCCATGAAGGCCAATTCGAACCTGGCCATTCTCCGGCTCATGGCGGCGCTCGGCAGCGGGGCCGACATCGTGTCGGGCGGCGAATTGTTTCGCGCGTTGCAAGCCGGCATCCCCTCAAACAAGATCGTGTTCGCCGGAGTCGGCAAGGATCCCGACGAAATCGCGTATGCCCTGGACTCAGACATCCTGTTGTTCAACGTGGAATCGCCCGCGGAACTCCAGGCCATCAATGACGTGGCGAGAGGAAAAGGCCTGCGCGCGCGCGTGGCGCTCCGGGTCAACCCGGACATCGACCCCATGACCCATCCCTACATCACGACGGGGTTGAAAAAGAGTAAATTCGGTATCGGCGCGGACCGGGCCCTGGAAGAATTCACGACTGCGGCGTCGCTCCCCAACGTCGAGGTTATCGGGGTGCACGCGCACATCGGTTCTCAACTGACGCAGGTCAGTCCCTTTGTCGATTCCCTGAAAAGAGTGGTGGGGCTGATCGAGACCCTGAAAAGCCGCGGCATTCCAATCCGGTATCTCAACATCGGGGGAGGACTTGGCATTACGTATTCTGACGAAACGCCGCCGCATCCCACGGAGTACGCCGAAGCGATCATGCCGCTCCTGCAAGCATCGCAGTGTGAAATCATCATGGAACCCGGCCGCGTAATTACGGGGAACGCCGGCGTCATGTTGACGCGCGTGCTCTACATCAAGGAGACCGGCGCAAAAAACTTCGCCATCGTGGACGCAGCCATGAACGATCTGCTGCGGCCCAGCCTGTACCAGGCCCATCACGATATCCTGCCGGTTCGTCAGGTCCCGAATATCTCGACAGCGGTGTTCGACGTGGTGGGGCCCGTTTGCGAATCCGGAGATTTTCTTGCGCAAGGCCGGACCCTGCCCGTGGTGCAAGCCGGTGATCTCCTGGCGGTGATGTCCGCAGGGGCCTATGGGTTCACCATGGCTTCCAATTACAATTCGAGGCCCCGGGCTCCGGAGATCCTGGTGAAGGGTGGGGAAAGTTTCGTGATCCGGGACCGCGAAACGTTCGACGATCTCGTGCGCGGGGAACGTATTCCGGCGTTTCTTGAGGCAAAAGCGTAAGGACGCACGATGTTTTCAGGATCCCTAGTCGCCATCGTCACTCCGCTGAAGAACGGCGCATTCGACGAAACCGCGTATCGCGAGTTGATTGAGTTTCAAATCGCCAACGGCACGCACGGCATCGTTCCCTGCGGGACCACGGGGGAATCCGCCACGCTCTCACACGAAGAACACGAGCACGTCGTGGCGTTTACCGTGGAGGTCGTGAACCGGCGGGTCCCGGTGATTGCCGGCACCGGCTCGAATGCCACGGACGAGGCGATTGCCTTCACCGCCCACGCCAAACGGGCCGGTGCGGACGGCGCGCTCCTCATCACGCCCTATTACAACAAGCCCACACAGGAAGGCCTGTATCAACACTATGCGGCCGTGGCCCAAGCCGTGGATCTGCCCTTGATCCTCTACAACATTCCGGGCCGCACCAGCGTGAACATGACCCCGGCCACCATCGCCCGGATCGCCAAACTCGACAACGTAGTGGGGATCAAGGAAGGCAGCGGGTCGTTGGGGCAGGTCTCCGAGGTCATTCACCTATGCGGCGACGATTTGACCGTGCTCTCCGGGGATGATTCGTTGACCCTGCCGATGATGGCGCTGGGGGCCAAGGGCGTGATTACGGTCACCGCCAACGTGGCGCCGAAAGACATGGCTGACCTGGTGAATGCGGCCCTGGCCGGGAACGTTGCCGACGCACGCGCCTCTCATTTCAAACTCGCGTCGCTGTTCAATGCCCTGTTCTATGAGACCAACCCCATCCCGGTCAAAGAAGCCCTGGCCATGATGAACAAAATCGAACCGGAACTCCGGCTCCCGCTCACGCCGATGTCGCCGGACAACCGTGAACAACTGCGGCAGGTCATGAAAGAGACCGGGTTGCTCTGACACCATGACGGCATTCCGGTGTCCCGAGAGTTGTCATCCTGAGCTTGCCCTGAGCGAAGCGAATGGGCCTTGCGAAGGATCTCGTAGTTTCCTAGGCGCCACCGAAGCGATCAGACTTCCTGGCCCCCATTACTCGATTGCGTTATGAGTTCCCCGATCAACGTCACGGTTACCGGCGCCGCCGGACGAATGGGTAAACGCCTGGTTGCCTTGGTCAACGAATCCTCCAGTTTGCGACTGGCCGGCGCCACGGAAGCAAAAGGGCACCCGGCCCTCGGCAAAGACGCCGGGGAGGTGGCCGGCTGCGGACCCCTGGGTGTCGCGTTAACCGACGACCCGGCGCAGACCCTGGCCGTGAGCGACGTGGTCATCGATTTCACCGTACCGGCCGCCACGCTGCACCATCTTTCACAAGCCGTCCAACTCAAACGCGCCGTGGTCATCGGCACCACGGGGTTGTCTCCCGATGAAATGGACCGGCTTCGCCAACATGCGGAGTCGATTCCCTGTGTTCAGGCTCCCAACATGAGCGTAGGGATCACGGTCCTGCTCCAGATTATCGGAAACGTGGCCCAAGCGCTCGGCGACAACTATGACCTGGAAATCATCGACGCGCACCATAACAAGAAGAAGGACGCGCCGAGCGGCACCGCGCTGAAACTCGCCGAAGTCCTGGCTGCGGCCAAAAATTGGGACCTGCAGGACGCCGGGGTCTACGCGCGTCACGGCCTCATCGGGGAACGGGCGAACAACGAAATCGGCATCCAGACCGTGCGAGCCGGGGACATCGTAGGCGATCATACCGTGCTCTATGCCGGTCCCGGCGAACGCATCGAGATCACGCACCGCGCCCACAATCGCGACCCGTTTGCGCACGGAGCCCTGCGCGCCGCAGAATGGGTCGTGAATCAGCCCCCGGGCCTGTACGGCATGGCCGACGTGCTCGGATTATCCCGGTAACGCATTCATCTTTGTTTGTTCTTGAATAAGGAGGGTTGTGTCATGGATATGTTTGGAAAGATTCCGCTCATTGAAATTCCGCTCCACGTAACACCCGACCAAAAAAAGTGGTTGGACAAGATGGTCGAAGAAGGCCGGATCGCGGTCCCGCCCGGCGGGACGCTGGAAAAAGGCTCCGTGATTTCGATGTTCATCCGGATGCTGATCCACAACGCCATGGAAGAACAAATGCGCCAAGCCGCACTCGAAGCCGAGGATGAGGACGATGATGATGACGATGAATAAACAAGGCGGGAGTGGTTTCCACCCGTAAGTGAGGTGAAATGCCTCCGCAAAGATACCACACAAGAAAACCCTCTCCCTCTGGGAGAGGGTGGCCGAAGGCCGGGTGAGGGGAAAAAGTCCATCGACCCCCATCTTCTCACTCTTGCACGCCACCTCCGCAAAGAACAGACCGACGCCGAAGAACTCCTCTGGCTATTGCTGCGCAACAGGCAATTCTGCGGACTGAAATTCAGACGCCAGCATCCGATGGCTCCATATGTATTGGACTTCTATTGCCGGGAAGAACGGTTGGGCATAGAATTGGACGGCGGACAACACAACGAACCTGACAAAAAACAAACTGACAAAAAGCGGACGGCATTTCTCAAAGGAAAAGGTATAAAGATCATCCGTTTTTGGAACAACGAAGTTCTACAGGAAACCGAAGTTGTGCTGGAGCACTTGTATAATTCTATCCATTCTCTCAGCCCGTCTTCCCTCACCCCAACCCTCTCCCAGAGGGAGAGGGAATTAGGTTAACACCGCTTAAACGCTTCGTGTGCAGTCTTGACGGTTTGTTCAATATCTGCCGCGGTGTGCGCAGTGGAGACGAAGGTGGCTTCGAATTGGGAGGGGGCGAAGTAGGACCCGCGTTTCAACGTGTGGTGAAAGAATTTGGCGTATCGGGCCGTATCGGATTTCTTGGCTGATTGGTAATCCACTACCGGGCCTTCCGTAAAGAATCCGCCCAGCAGGGAACCGACCCGCGTTTGATAAAAGGGCACGTTGGCCCGTCTGGCGGCCTGCGCCAGGCCTTCCGCCAACTGGTTCCCGCGCCGATCCAATTTTTTGTACACGCCGGAGGTCTTGAGTTTTTTCAACGTTTCGATTCCGGCGGTCACGGCCAAGGGATTCCCTGACAGGGTCCCGGCCTGGTACACGGGGCCTGCCGGCGCCACCATCTCCATGATCTGATTTGACCCGCCGTAGGCGCCCACCGGCAGTCCGCCGCCGATGATTTTCCCCAGACACGTGAGGTCGGGAGCAATGCCATACAGGGTCTGTGCTCCTCCATAGGCTACCCGAAATCCGGAAATCACTTCGTCAAAGATCAGGAGGATGCCGTGTTTTCTGGTGAGCGTGCGCAATTGCCGGAGAAAATCAGGTTGAGGCAACACGACGCCCATGTTGCCCGCGATCGGTTCGACAATGATACAGGCCAGGTTTCGCCAATGCTTTTGTACCAAACGCTTGACCGACGCGATGTCATTATAGGGCGCGGTCAGCGTCTGGCCGGCCGCAACCTTGGGCACACCCGGGCTGTCGGGAAGGCCCAGTGTCGCAGCCCCGGACCCCGCCTTGACCAACAGATGATCCGCGTGGCCATGGTAGCACCCTTCAAATTTGAGGATGGCATCCCGTTTGGTGAAGCCGCGCGCCATCCGGATGGCGCTCATCACCGCTTCGGTGCCGGAACTCACGAGTCGAACCTTTTCGACGGAGGGGAACGCATCGCAAATCGTCCGCGCCAACTCCAGTTCCTGTTGGGTCGGCGCACCGTAGCTCGTCCCTGCGCCGGCGGCCCGCTGAATGGCCCGCACTACGGACGGATGGGCATGCCCCAAGATCATAGGTCCCCACGACGCCACGTAATCGAGATACGTGTTGCCGTCCACGTCGGTCACGGTGGCTCCCTGCGCACGTTTGATGAACAACGGATGCCCCCCGACCGATCGAAACGCGCGGACCGGGCTGTTCACCCCGCCGGGGATATACTTTTGTGAACGGGCAAATAGCGTTTTCGACGTGGCGCTCTTCATGACAAGTTACCTCTCTCCGACTCGCTTTTTTAAACTTCTATTTTGTCCTCTCCCCTCACTCCAGCCCCTTCGACAGGCTCGGGCAGGCTCTCTCCCTCAAGGGGCGAGGGAGTTGTGAGACAGGAATGCCAGATAACACGGCTACTCGGGATCGCTGAAACGCTGGCCTTCCTCGCCGGACCAGCGCACAATGCCGATTTCTTCCGATTCCCACAATTTTTGTTGTTCTTCTGCAGCCATGTCCGCTTCTTTCATTTTGTCTTCAGCAGACGCTGCGTCCTGTTCACGGGCGGAAACCCACCCCGGCGGTTTTTCTCCCTTGGGGATATCCTTGCGAAGCACGTTAACCGGCATCTGATCCCTCCTTGTCAGCCGCAATGGTTCCGGCACCATTGCGTTCGAACCTTACCCATGCGGCCAAGGCATAGGCCTAGCTGCGAAGGCCACGCTTTGTCAAGGGGTGCTGGACCCGATAGGCATAGAGCGCCATGCTCGCGGCGATGACGGCATTGAGGGACTCGACCGAATCGGTCATGGGAACGGCGAGCCGTGTGCCGGATGGGAGAGGCGGAAGACCCGGCCCTTCTTCACCCACCAATAATCGAATGGCCTCCGGCCATTGAAACGCTGGCAAACTTTCACCCTGCGTATCAAGGGTGACCCAAGTGGCGGGTTCCGGCAACTCGCGGATCGAAGGTCCCTGCATCAGGGACACCTTGAACACCGTTCCGCTAGCCGCACGGACCGCTTTCGGATGATAGGGATGGGCCGATTCCTTGAGCAGGATGACTCGCTCGACACCCATGGCCGCCGCGGTTCGGATCAAGGCCCCCACGTTCGCCGGATCCCCCAAGGGGCAAAGGATTTCGAAGCCCCGCGGTCGGCCCTCAAGGTCTGAACAGGGAAAAGGCCGGGCCTCGCAGACCAATATCGGAGCCCCCGTGCCGAAGAGATCGATCTTCTCAAAGAGCGGCGCGGACAGGGCATAGGGTGCGACGTGGGCCGGAATGGAAAACGGCACGGGCGTTCCGGCGCGGTGGATGAGTTCGAGGCACTGCGCAGGGTGCCGCTCCAGAGTTTCCTGAACGACTTTTTCCCCCGGGACGAGGCACTGTCGAAACCGTTCAATCCCGCGAGCCTCCTGCAACGCCGCCCATCGCTTCACGTGGGCATTCTGCGCACTACTGATGGATCGGGTCCTTGAGGGCGACGTCATAGGTTATGTGTAACTGCCGGCAGCCGGACGTAGCGTCGTTGACCCTCCCCTTAAAATGAAGAGAAGGATTTCCCTTTTCCGCGGAGGCACACGTCAGGGGTTTGGATCACGACTTCCCAATCCTCAGGGTCCCTGCCGGTCACGTGCCCGAGCCGGCACGCTTTTTTCCCGAACCTGCCCACCAGTTCAAGCGTCCTGTCCGTTTGGTTTTCGGGGACCACCAGGCAGAAGCCGATCCCCATGTTGAACACTTCGAACATTTCCGGGTCGGCGATGCCGCCGAGTTCTTGAATGATGGAGAAGACCGGAGGCGGTGCAGGGAACGTTTCGATCACAAACGTGACACGGGAGGGTACGCGGCTCAGGTTCAGGAACCCGTCGCCGGTAATGTGGAACAGGGCCTTGACGTCAATGTTCGAATCCGTTGCGAGGAGAGGAAGGATTTCCCGCGTGTAGAGATGCGTCGGCTGGAGTAATTCTTCGCCCAAGGACCGGCCAAGTTCGGGGAACGGTTTTTCATACAAGGAGACGTCCTGTTCAATCGCCTTTCGGGCCAGGGTGAACCCGTTACTATGCACCCCGTTACTTTCAATGCCGATGATCGCGTCGCCTGCGCGAACGCGCTCCCCAATGATGATCCTGTCCAAATCCACGATCCCGATAGCCGACCCCGCCAGATCGAACCCTTCTCCCTCCTTACCCGTTTCACTCTTGATGACGTCCTTGACTTGGGCGATTTCGCCGCCCGGGATCGAGATGCCGGCACGCAGGGCTCCCTCGGTTAGTCCCTTTGCCAGTTCCCCCAGGCAGTCCGGATCAAGGGTCTGCACCGCGATATAGTCCACCATGGCCAACGGGGTCGCCCCCACGCAGAGCAGGTCATTCACGTTCATGGCAATGCAGTCAATGCCGACCGTGTCGTATTTGCCCATGCGCTGGGCCACGAGGACCTTCGACCCCACGCCGTCCGTGGTCATGGCGATGCCCTTGTTGTTGCCGATCTCGATAATGTTGGCGAACAACCCGAAGTCCAGACGGACACTGCCGGTTTTTCCTTTGGGGACGGTCCACGTCTGGCGGAGCTGCTCGGTAATATCGGCCAGGGATTGCACGACTTGATCGGTATCAACCCCGGACCCTTGATAGGTCATGCCTGAGGAATCACTCAACGTTCAGGCCCTTTCCTTCTATATGACGGTCACCTTGTTTCATATGATAAAGCCTTATACAGTGGAAGTCATCAATGATTGTGAGGTTGAAACGGAAGGACCCAACGACCTGCACAACCACGAAAGTCGAGAATCTGTCTTTCACCAATTGCAAGAATGGGGTTTCCGGTTTTGGTGTAACGTCGGGCCGGACCACCTTTCACCAATTCAATGATGGAAGCACGAGCATGACGAACTCGTTCGGTAATACCAGTTTTTCCAGCGGCAACCGTCCACACCTGCGTGGGACCAACCAATCAATCAATGAGGATACAGGGATTTCCCAATGGAATAACAGCGTAACCGGCGTCCACCAGCGTGCGGGCAACGTGCAAGTGGACAGTTACAGTGACGGCACCACCTGTACGACCTACACGGCGGGCGTCACGAGTCTCACAAACTGTAACGGGGAATCGAAAGACGCGGCACAGCGCAACGCGATTATTGGCACGAAGGAATAAGCCCAGACCAAAAATGGCTGGGGGACCAGGAATCGAACCTGGGTTCACAGATCCAAAATCTGTTGTCTTGCCCCTAGACGATCCCCCAGCCGGGGAGTCTCACCTTACCCAGCCCATCTTCATTCAGTCAAGACCGTTGATGTATGGCGGCCGCTAGTACACACGGCCGGATACGACCCAATGCCGGTCGTCGGGCACGTCGATCAGCAGACGGCTCATATACATTTCCGCCAACTGAGCGGCGATCTCGTCTTCGGTGAACGCGCTCAACAGGGAATGATAAAAATCGTGGCGCAGTTGTTCCGGCTCATCAGCCGCGTATTGGTCTACCAAGGCCCGGGCGTCTTCCGTGGTGTCGGGTCGCAACAAGTCCATGACGAGTACGGGCGCCCCGGGCTTAGCCAGGTTTTTCACGGCGTACCAAAACTGAAAGGCATTAGGTACATGATGAACCAGGCTGTTGGAGATGACGGCATCAGCCGGTGGGGCCAATTCAAGATCCTGGAACCTCTTGTACATGAGTTGGATTCGATCCTCAAATCCCGCCTGGCGAATGGCGTCA
The DNA here is from genome assembly GCA_022825885.1 of Nitrospirales bacterium. Classification (GTDB taxonomy): domain Bacteria; phylum Nitrospirota; class Nitrospiria; order Nitrospirales; family UBA8639; genus Bin75. The sequence continues at coordinate 30,518 of JAJDVY010000017.1, forward strand.
TCGGCCCACTGCATCATGGGGCCGGATGCGTCCACGGCAATAACGTGAAGGGTCGGACGGCTCCAGAGAAGCCGGATTGGAATATCCGCGGGACCACACCCCAAATCCAGCACGGTTCCTTCCTGGAGATCGGGATATAAGGCTAAGAACTGATCGACGAACCCCTGATTCTCTTCGGCGAAATCGGCATTTGCATACACCTTGGCCTGCTCTTCCCCATCCATGATTTCCGGTTCAAGAATCCGTTCCATATCAACTCTTCCTTTTCATGGCTATCTCCACGTCCGTCAATTGCGTCCGTGTGATCGTACCTAGCCCCACCAGCGGGATTCAAGGTGAAGTGGCCGACGCTAAATTCTCCTTGCACCATTCCCGGGTTCTGGCTAAGGTCTGACGAAGGATACGCTGGAAGGAACACGTATGGCGACGTATGCATTCGGCGATATTCAGGGATGCCTGACACCCCTCCAGAAACTGCTGGAGCGCATTCGATTCGATCCGTCCTCGGACCGGCTCTGGTTTGTCGGCGATCTGGTCAATCGCGGCCCTCATTCACTGGAAGTGTTACGCTTCATTAAAGGTCTCGAAGGACGCTGCGTGGTCGTGCTGGGCAACCACGATTTGCATCTATTGGCGATCCACTGCGGCGTCGCGCAGATGCGGAAACAGGATACGATTCAACCCGTCCTGGAGGCGCCTGACGCAGAAGAATTGCTGGACTGGCTGCGTTGGCAATCCATGCTCCATCGTGAAGGGGACTATGTGTTGGTCCACGCCGGCATCCTTCCCCAGTGGTCCGTCGACCAGGCCGTGTCATTGGCCGGTGAAGTGGAGGATGCCCTCAGATCCGACCAGTATCAAACGCTTTTACCGTTCATTTACCGGAGCGAAGAGATCCATTGGTCCGGCGACATGACGTCCCCGGCCCGACTCGGCATGATCACCAACGTCCTGACCAGAATGCGGATGTGTTCCCGGGAAGGTCTTATCGACCTTGCGTTCAAAGGCCCGCCGGACCAGGCACCGGCCGGCCTCGCACCCTGGTTTCGTCTGCCCCCCCGCACCCGACGAACAGAAACCGTGATTTTCGGGCATTGGTCCGCCCTGGGGGTGTGCGTAGACGAAGGCGTGATTGCGTTGGACGGCGGGTGCGTCTGGGGACACGAAATGGCCTGTGTTCGACTGGAAGACCGGAAACTGTATACGATCGCGTGTCGCTGAGCCGGCCCCTAGTAGCCTGGTAGTTTGCGGCAAACCGGGCATCCGCGTCCGGCACCCCTGCGAGTGGCTCCATGAAGCTGCTTTCCAAAGAGCATTCCATTCTTGAAAGACCCATCATGCAATTTCGCCCGTTCGGCGTGACCCCGGATGGACGGAAAATCCGCGACGTGAGCGGAATTACGATCAAGGCGAACGTCGAATATCTGGAAGAAGTCGTCGGCAGGAAAAACGGAGACGCCGCCGGTCGTCAAGCCATCGACCGCCTCTGCGATTCCCTGAATGCCCGGATCAGCGATCCCTCCTACCACGTCACCCCGGAATTCTTACAAAATATCTGGCACAGCTATTCCTATGAATTCGCGGTTTACCTCGGGGAGTTCTGCATCCTGATCTCCGGGGATCCCAACTTTCAATTCGAAATGGGGAAACACAAATTCATTTCTCCCGTCATGCAAACCCTGGGGCGCCCATTTTCCGTTGCGCAAATCTTCGAACTGTTCCCACGCTTTGGAGAAAAGTTTGCCAAAGACTCCCTACGGTTCAGCGTTCGCAACGTGACCAATGGTTCCGCCGTTCTGGGCATGACCCTGACCGAACACGTGGCTCGACAGTTCGGTCCCTACCGCAACCGATGCGCCGACATCATCTGCCAGGCATCGAAGGCCGGCCTCCTAGCCGTACCGCAACAGGTTCACCACCTGGGATTCGCCAGCGTCCGCGATCTCCGCTGTATGGCGGACGGGGACGAGTCCTGCGAATGGGAATTCCATTGGCCCGTCCAGCCGTTCTCTGAAACCCGTGGATGGGTCGTGAGCGGGACCGTGGCATGCGCGAGCATCCTGGCCTTCCTCTACGTCCATTGGGCGCATCCTGAATTCTCCTGGTTGGAGGCAAGCTTCTGGATCCTCTTTCCGGGCTTGGCCTCCTGGTTCGTCTGGAATTGGTATCGACTCAAGAAGAAAGTGCAAGAACGGGAAAGCTTGCTTAAGGAACAAGTGGATTCCGTGGATGCCCGTCACGAAGAGCTTCGAGAAGCCTATCTTGAACAGGAACGCACCGTTGTGGAACTCCGTACATTGAACGCCGACCTGGAAAACCGGATCCGGGAACGAACGCGCTCCCTCGCCGTCGCCAACGAACGGCTCCGCGAACTCGATGAACGCAAATCCGCCTTCGTCTCCATTGCGTCACACGAAATACGCACGCCCCTGACCTCCATGAAAGGCTTCGTGGAAAACATGCTGGCCGGCGTGACCGGGGACTTGCGTGAGCGACAGGCCCTGTATCTCACGCGGGTCAAATATAACATCGAACGATTGACGCGAACGCTGAACGACCTGCTGGATTTGTCCCGTATCGAAGCCGGCCACGTGGAATTACGGTTGGCCGACGTCTCGCTGACCGAAGTCACCGCGGAAGCCTTGGACAATTTACGTCCCCAAGCGGAGGCGAAATCCCTCGTGCTGGAGACCACGGCTCCTTCGCCGCTTGCGCCGGTGCGGGGAGACCGGGACAAGATTCTTCAGATTCTGACGAATCTTATTCACAACGCCATAAAATTTACGCCTTCATCCGGACGCATTTTGATTTCGCTCACGGCGGTGGAAAATTCCGCGATCCAAGTGTGCGTCGCCGACACGGGCTGTGGCATCGCTGCCGAAGAGGTGCCCAACGTATTCGATCGCTTTTACCGGAGCGATAGCGGGACGACGGAGACGCGTGGAGCAGGCCTGGGATTGGCGATTACAAAAAGTCTGGTGGACCTGCATCGAGGACGGATCTGGGTGGAAAGCACGGTAGGCAGCGGGAGCCGATTCTCTTTTACGCTTCCCACGCGTTGAACCGTGAAACGGTCTTACCCATCCTGCTTTTCCGCTTCCGCCTGTTTCTGTTTGAGAACGCGCGCGAGGTATGAGCGCTGGAGCCCCAGTGCTTCCGCGGCTTTGGTCTGATTCCCATGGGCGCGTTTCAGGGCTTGCTCGATTAGAAAATACCGGTGGTGTTCCATCGCTTCATGGTAAGACAAATCGCTTGCCTCCCGGACCTGAGGCTCTTCTTCCTGACCGGAAGCGAGGCGTAAATACTCCGGACCAATCTCGCGGTCCGTGCTCAAGACCACGGCCCGGGCCACGGCGTTCTCCAACTCACGCACGTTGCCCGGCCACGGGTACCGTTGCATGGCCCTGAGCGCGGCTTCCGTCAATCGCAGGCCCGGCTTTCCCATCTCCTTGGTATAGCGTCGAAGGAACAGGTCAGCCAAATGGGGGATCTCATCGGGCCGGTCGCGTAAGGGTGGGATGGAAAAACTGATCACGTTCAACCGGTGAAATAAGTCTTCACGGAACGTGCCTTCTTTCACGGCCTTTGACAGATCCCGATTCGTCGCGGCGATCACCCGAAGGTTGACGCGAACCAGGCGCGTCCCGCCCACGCGATGAAATTCCCGATCCTGCAAAAGGCGCAACAATTTGGCCTGCAGGTCCGGAGCCATGTCTCCGATCTCGTCCAGGAAAAGGGTGCCGTCATCGGCCAGTTCGACTTTGCCCTTTTGTTGCGTGGTCGCGCCCGTGAACGCACCTTTTTCGTGACCGAACAATTCGTTTTCGAGCAGGGTCTCGGTCAAGGCCACACAATTAATCACGACGAACGGATTCTGGATCCGCCTGCTCCATTGATGGATGGATCTGGCGAACAGTTCCTTGCCTGTCCCGCTTTCCCCCAGCAACAGCACGGTGGCATCCGAATCCGCCGCACGTTTGACCAAATCGACGAGGGACGCCATGGCCGGCGTGTCCGCTACGATGGTGCCGTACCGGGAATCGACTTCCTCGCGCAGGACGGCGACCTGCCGTTTCAACGCCTCCCGTTCCAGAGCCTTTTGTATGACCAAGATGAGTTGATCGACGTCCAGGGGTTTCGTAAGAAAATCCAAAGCTCCGTGTTTCATGGCTTCCACGGCCCGTTCAATCGTCCCATGGGCCGTCATCACAATCACCGGAGGACGATTCGACAGAATCACCGGCCCTGCGGTGCCGGGAGACTGCGAGGCCGCCTGCTCCTGCCGGGCCAGGTGTTCCAGGACTTCAAGGCCCGTCATCCGGGGCATTTCCAAATCAAGCAGAACGAGTCCGGGTTCCTCGGATTCCAGGAGTTCGAGCGCGCGCTGTCCGTCGACGGCGGACAGCGTGGCATAGCCCAATGACTCCAAACGATCCGTCAACATCAACACGATGTCGGGATCATCATCGACGACGAGAATTTTTTTCTGCATGGGCAACTCAACGAACGTTGGTCCTGGCAAGCAACCCCAGAGGAAACGAGGCCTCAGTTCGGATTTCGTCCCGGCGATTCTAGGCTCACCTCCCGCAAATCTCAAGAATTTATAACGATTGGTTTATAACGATTCCCGCCTTTCTTCATCACTTCCTCCTTGAGGGGGAGTCGGACAACCAAGAGCCTGCCCTGAGCTTGCCGAAGGGGCGTAGCCCGCCGGCGAACCGGTGGGGGCTGTAGGGAGAGGCCCTGTACTTGCCCTCTGGCCGATTCGGGACGGCACGGGGGTCGTCCCCTGCCCAGCCGGCACTTGGAGTTTGCCGGAGGGCGATGCTATAGTCTCGCCGTCATGAGCGGGGAATATCGGACCAAAGCCTTACTCATAGCGGTTTCCAGTGACCCTGTCCCCGTACAGGCGTGCATCAACCGGCTCGCCCCGGAGTTCCTCTGCTTCGTCGCCTCCGAGTCCCGCAAAGCCTTGATCGAAGCCGACGTGCAACCGGCCATCACCACAATGCCGCAACGGTGGGATTGGATTCTCGCGGAAGAGTCCGAGAGTTTTACCGCGGTCCATCGCACGTTAACCAAAAGCCTGCCCGACATGTTGAAGACCTGGGGCCTGCAACCCGGAGAGCTCGTCGTGGATTTCAGCCGGGCCACGCCGGCCATCGCCGCAGCCATGGCGCTCGCCAGCCGGCCGTGGACCTCGCAAGTCGTTGGCTTGACCGAGCCGGAGAGCAACACGGACAAGCCCGCCCCGAGCGGAGCCGAAAGGCGTGACGTGGTGGCGGTCGGAGACCGGACCTTTGCCTGGGAGGAAGGGAACCCTTGGAACGGAGAAGCCGCACCGGCCCGGCGGGAAGCAGCCCTGTTATTCAATCAAGGAGCGTTTTCACCGGCAGCCAAACGGTTTCGACGAATCGAATCGTTGGTCGGAGGAAGCCTCAAACCGCTGTATCACGCTCTGGCTGATTTGGCCGATGGCTATGACGCCTGGGAAGGCTTCAAGTACCGGGACGCCTGGGACAAACTCAAAACCGCGCACAAAGCCTTGGAATTGGCCTCGGTGTGGGGCGGACCACCCGGCATGTCCTCTCTACTGTCCGGGGTCAAACACAACCTGAAATTTTTGGAAAGCATCGTCATGAACCCGGACGATGTCAAACTCCCCGTCGCGCATGATTTGCTTGCCCATGCCAAACGACGCGCGGAACGGGACCAGCAGATCGACTCGGCCCTTCAACTGTTGTTGCGAGCCCTGGAAGCCTATACCCAGTACCACTTGTGGAAACAGTATCGCATCAAGAGCTGGGACGTGCAGGTCGAGCAGTTACCACAGGACCTGCAGGAACCCTGCCGCACCTGTTATACCAGCGACGTGGACGGCAAGTTCCATCTCCCGCTTCAGGCCCAATTCCGTGCCCTGGCCGGGCTGGGGCATCCCATGGGGCAAACCTTCGTGACCGAGTGGACCAAGCTCAAAACCCTGTGGGATGCGGCCCATCAGAGCGTCCTGGGTCACGGATTCCAAGCCACGAAAGCCGACCGGTTTCATCAGTTCCATGCCGCGACCATCAAGCTGACCAACGTTGCCGAACCCAACTTGCCGGTCTTCCCGAAGATGACGCTGTAACGCCGGTGGACGTCAAAATCTATTATGAGGACACCGACTGCGGCGGCGTGGTGTATTACGCCAACTACCTCAAATATTTTGAACGGGCGAGAACCGAATACCTGCTCGCACACGGGATCTCCGTTGCGGAGCTTCAGCAGCAAGGCATCTACTTCCTGGTCACCCATGCGGAAGTCTTCTACCGCTCGGCGGCGCATTACGGAGAAACCCTCCACGTCGGAACGGTCGCCGCGGCATCACGCAAAACCGCCGTCACCTTCTCCCACACGATTCGAGAAACAACCAGCCAACGCCTGATCGTCGAAGGTTCCGCCACCCTCGTCACAGTCGACGCGAAGGGGAAAATCATCAAGCGCCCACCCCAATTGCAGGCGATGTTTGAGTAGCCCATTCCCCCGTAGCCGCGCGATCTTATCGCGCTTGTCGTTTCCCCTCTTTTGTAAGGAGGGGTGAAGGGGAGGTAGAGGCATCCGCCTTCCCTCGCTATCCCGCTTTTGCTGTTTCTTTTTTCTGTCATCCCCGACCCGATCGGGGATCCAGTGTCTTTGCTCCTCCTGACCGGTATAACGATCAACTCAACTGCGTTTAGGAACCTCTGATTTATGGTGATAGCGGGATGCAAGGCAAGGCGTCCCGCAGCGAGGCCCGAGGCTTATCAACCAGATAGGCGAGGGTTGAGCGAGGACACAACGCCGCCATGCGCCCGATAGCGCCATAAGGCAGAGGGTCCTAGGGCTTTTCCCGAAACACCCACGCCAAATACATCCCGCCGATCGCGATCGTCACCAGTTCCACGGTCTGGAGGATGCGGCTCACCACAGCCTCAGGCTCCGGCGGCGACAGGATGAAATGCATACCCAGGTAGGCAGGAGGAGAACCCGGCGGCGATTCCCACGGCGGAAAGAGGACAGCCAACACCAACAGCCCCGCCATGACGTACAAGATCCGAAGATTCAGGATTTCCTTGGCTCGATCCTCAGTCTGTGACTCCCGAACAAGCCGCTTCCCGCAACCGGTGCAAAACCGGGCCTCCGCAGCCAATTCATGCCCGCAAACCTGACACGTCTGCCCGTTCATCACGTTAGATTATAAACGAGCGTAGAGAAATTGCCAGCGGGGAAAAGTAAGAGCCAAGGCCGTCGGGGTCGGTGCCTGTCGGGAAACGGTTTCAAAAGAGTCGCCTGGCGGGGTAAGATTGCAATACAATCGTATCAAGGGAGCAGGCTAAATCCCATGACAATCTGGTCGATATACTAGCAAGGAGTGATAACGATGTTAATGAGCCTCAACATAAACAATTATCGCATATTTAACGAATTAGAAATGAACCGCTTGGACCGCATTAACCTCATAGTCGGCAGAAACAACTCCGGCAAGACGACATTGCTCGAAGCGATCTTTCTGCTAGCTGGAGCTGGGAATGCCGAAATGGCCCTGAATACCTATGTCATTCGTGGCCCAGACCAAGGTGTCCCAATCAACCAAAAGACTGGTCAGACCTTTTGGAAGCCGATGTTCTCCGCACTCAACACGAGCAATCCTGTGCAAATCACCGGGCATGATGTAGTACACGGCCCCTTGACCCTAGACATTACCTCGGAGCGGCAAGAACAAGGTACTATTGAGTTTCCTATAGATGGTCCCGATAGTGATCCTGTGGCAGACCTTCTTGGCCACCGTTCGCTTGTGTTTCACTATAGAGGCTCTGGAAACAAACAAGTCGAAAGCCGCATACGTACAAAGAAACAAGAATTCGAACTCAAGCAAGGTAATATAGAGCCACCATTTTTGGCCGCAATTGTCGAACCTCGTGCAGGGAATACCCATGAAGACGCTATTCGGCTGGGAACGCTGAGGAGGCAGAAACAGGGCCATGTGCTCCTGAAAGCCCTCAAGGTTATTGAGCCGAAACTCCAAAGCATCGAGGACAATTCGTCCAGTGGGGCTCCCATGATCTGGGGAGATGTCGGTTTATCCGAACTGATACCTTTACCGACAATGGGTGAAGGCATGACTCGGATCGCCAGAATTGTTCTAGCCATAGCCGCCTCGCCTGATGGCATAGTCCTGTTGGATGAGATCGAAACAGGACTACATCATTCCGTGTTACCTAAAGTCTGGGAAGTCATTGATACTGCCGCAAAGCAGTTTAATGCACAGATATTTGCGACCACACACAGCTTCGAATGTGTAGAAGCGGCACACCAATCTTTGGGAATGAATGATTTTCTCCTGCACCGGCTCGAAGCCAACGGCGCGGAGAATCGTTGCGTGACTTATGAACCAGAAGCAATCACTGCTGCACTCCAACACCCCCTGGAGATTCGTTAATCATGACAGAACAAAAACCACGGATTCCGCAAATCTCCTCAAATATCCAACTTCTCGTCGAGGGTAACGATCACAAGAATTTCTTTGGAGCGTTTCTCGAACATCTCTCTCTTGTGGATGTCCAAATTCATGATTTCGGAGGAGTTAATAACCTGCGTAATTTCTTGCTTGCGCTTGTTAGAGCGGAAAGGTTTCGTGAGACCGTTCAGACTATCGGCATCGTTCGTGATGCAGAGGAGGACGAGAATGCGGCGTTCCAAAGCGTACAGTCTTCGCTACGGAATGCCAAATTATCGGTGCCAAATCGTCACGGAGAACGTACTGAAGACAGTCCTGCGGTAACGGTGCTGATCTTGCCAGGCGATGGCCGCGAAGGAATGCTGGAAACCCTGCTTTGTCAGAGCATTGAAGACAGTCCGGAGAAAACCTGCATCGACACCTTCTTGAAGTGTATCAGCAAGTTACATGGTGAGGATATCAAACGACCAGACAAAGCCTTCGTTCATGCCTACTTGGCAAGCCGCCCCGACCCTCATGTCTCCGTTGGTGTGGCGGCGAAAAAGAAGTATTGGGATTTGGACCATAGCGTGCTTGATGGCATTAGACGCTTTCTGCGTCAACTGTAAACAATGGGGTGGCGTCTTCAGTTTTGGAAGAAGCGAGAGCGTGCGAGACCTTTCTGTAGGCCATAGTTTCCCTTTTATGTATACAAACCCATAAGACCCCATCATGGACCATGCGAATCAAACCCCGGAACAAAAAGCCCGGGACAACATTGATAGGATGTTGGGTGATGCGGGCTGGGTCGTACAAGACAAAGAACATATCAACTTTAATGTTGGGCAAGGGGTGGCCATCAGAGAATATCAGACAGATATTGGCCCGGCGGATTATGTGCTGTTTGTGGATCGTCAACCGGTAGGGATTATTGAGGCCAAGAAAGAAGAAGAAGGGCATGCCCTCACTTGGGCGGAAACACAGGCCAAGGATTACGCCAAGGCAAAATTAAAATGGATTGCCAAGGGCAAACCCCTTCCCTTCATCTATGAAAGCACGGGTATCCTGACACGATTCCGAGACGAGCGCGATCCGAAACCCCGGTCCCAGCCGGCATTTTCGTTTCACCGACCCGAAACATTCAAGACATGGATTTCACAGCCTAAGACTCTGCGTTCCCGCTTATTGGATCTTCCCGTTCTCAATACTGAAGGATTGCGGGACTGCCAGATTAAGGCGATCAATAATCTGGAAACATCTTTCAAAGAGAACCACCCGCGCGCCTTGATCCAGATGGCCACCGGCTCTGGGAAGACCTTTACGGCCATCACGTTCATCTACCGATTGCTCAAATTTGCCGATGCGAAACGAATCCTCTTTCTGGTGGATACCAAAAATCTTGGCGAGCAGGCTGAACAGGAGTTCATGGCCTATGAGCCCAATGATGACAATCGGACATTCACTGAGTTGTATAACGTGCAGCGCCTTAAATCCGGTTATATAGCTTCAGATATTCAGGTTTGTATCAGCACCATTCAGCGGCTGTACTCTATCCTGAAGGGGGAGCCGTTAGAGGAGACCGCTGAACTGGAAAATCCTGCCGAACGTGTTGAATCTAAGCCTCCCATGCCCGTGATTTATAACGGGAAGATTCCTATTGAGTTCTTTGATTTCGTCGTCATTGATGAGTGTCATCGGTCGATCTACAACCTCTGGCAGCAGGTTTTGGAGTATTTTGATACGTTTCTTATTGGCTTAACCGCAACCCCAGACAAGCGCACCTTCGGTTTCTTCAATGAAAATATCGTCAGTGAATATGCCCATGAAGAGGCCGTGGCTGATGGCGTGAATGTGGGATACGACGTTTACACCATCGAAACGGAAATTACCCGAAGAGGGGCGAGTATGACGGCCAAGGAATATGTGGAGATGCGGGACCGTTTGACCCGAAAAAAACGATGGGAGGAGTTAGACGAAGAAGTCGAATATTTACCCAGGGATTTGGACAGGGACGTGGTCAATCCCAGCCAGATCCGAAACGTCATTCGGACGTTCCGTGAGAAACTTCCTGAAATTTTCCCAGGACGGAAAGAGATCCCCAAAACTCTGATCTTTGCCAAGACCAATAGCCATGCCGACGATATTATCCAGATCGTTCGGGAGCAGTTTGGGGAAGACAACGAATTCTGCAAAAAAGTGACGTATCAGACGGAAGAAGACCCAAAATCCGTTTTGGCTCAATTTCGAAATGATTTCAATCCCCGTATTGCGGTGACTGTAGACATGATCGCGACGGGGACCGATGTCAAACCACTGGAATGCTTGCTCTTCATACGCGACGTGAAAAGCCGCAACTACTTCGAACAAATGAAGGGACGGGGAACTCGCATCCTGGAGTATGACGACCTCAAAAAAGTGACACCTTCAACGCACAGCGCCAAGACCCACTTTGTGATTGTGGATGCCGTTGGTGTGACGAAATCCCTGAAAACGGATAGCCGGCCACTGGAGAAAAAACCTAGCGTGCCCCTGAAAGATCTTCTCTCTGCCGTCATGATGGGGGCACGGGATGAAGAAACCATTTCTTCCCTGGCTAACCGCCTAGCCCGGCTTTCCAAACAACTAAGTGACGACGAACACAAACAGATAGCAGAAAAGACCGAGGGCAAGACCATCAATCACGTTGTGCGTGGCTTACTCGATGCCCTTAATCCTGACACACAGGAGAAAAAGGCCCGTGAGGTGAATAACCTCGCTTCCAACCAAGTTCCTTCGGAAGGACAGCTCAAAACAGCTAAGGAAGAACTGCTGAAAGAGGCCACAAGCGTTTTTACCGGTGAACTGAATACGTTGTTTGAAAATATCCGCCGAAGCCACGAACAAATCATTGATACGGCGAACATAGACACGGTGGAATTTGCCGGGTGGGATAAAGAGGCCAAGGAGAAAGCCCAGGCACTCATACAGGATTTCACGTCTTACCTCGAAGCACACAAGGATGAGATCACGGCGCTACGTATCTTCTATAACCAGCCTTACCGACGACGAGAATTGACGTATCAGATGATCAAGGATGTTCTGGAACGGCTGAAGCAGGAGAAGCCCAACCTCGCACCGCTACGGGTCTGGCAGGCCTATAAACAATTGGACGACTATAAAGGCCAAGAGCCGGTGAGTGAGCTGACGGCCCTCGTGGCACTGATCCGGCGTGCCTGCGGCATTGATGCCAACCTTTCACCCTATTCGGACACCGTTCGCCGGAACTTTCAGAACTGGATCATGCAGCGCCATAGTGGGTCAGGCACGAAATTCAATGAAGAACAGATGCACTGGTTGCATATGATCCGCGACCATATTGCCGGTTCTTTTCATCTGGATCGAGAGGATCTTGATTATGCTCCATTTGACGCCCAGGGTGGCTTGGGGCGCATGGCGCAGTTGTTCGGTGATGAGATGATGAATCAGGTGATTGAAGAGATGAATGAGGCGTTAGTGGCATGATTATAAAACACCAGACGATTCCTACTAACTGGGTCATGGCGCCTTTGTGTGAAGTGGCAGAAATTAACCCTAGATTAGACAAATCAGCCTTTGCAGAGGATGTGAAAGTTTCATTCGTTCCTATGCCAGCGGTTGAGGCGGAGTCAGGAAAGATAGATGTAAGCCAAATAAGGACATTTGGTGAGGTGAAAAAAGGGTATACACCTTTTAAAAAGGAAGATGTTCTTTTTGCAAAAATCACGCCCTGTATGGAAAACGGTAAAATGGCCGTAGTTCCAGACCTCCACAATAGCATTGGTTTTGGTTCAACGGAATTCCATGTTTTGCGTTCTAACCGTGGCATAGAACCAAATTTTCTATACTACTTTGTCTCTTCAAAACGTTTCCGATTTGACGCTGAGCATAATATGGCAGGCGCAGTTGGCCAGAAACGGGTTCCTACCATCTATCTGAAAAGTTGTAACATTCCGTTACCTCCTAGCATTGAACAGCGGCGCATCGTTTCCAAACTTGAAGAGTTGTTATCCGAACTGGAAAAAGGGATTGAATCCTTCAAAACGGCACGCGAGCAGTTAATAGTTTATCGTCAGACGGTTCTGAAACACGCTTTTGAAGGCAGGCTGACCGAAGAATGGCGCAAGAAACACGCCGATGAACTGGAGCCCGCTGAAATACTGCTGGAGAAAATCAAAGCCGAGCGCGAACAACGCTACCGCCAACAGCTAAAAGACTGGAACCGAGCGGTCAAAGCCTGGGAGGCCGGTGGCAAGGAAGGCAAAAAACCCACGAAACCCGGTAAGCCCAAGGAACTCCCCCCGCTCACAGAAGCAGAATTATCAGAGCTACCGAAACTGCCTGGCTGTTATTTGTATTCATATCTTGCAGCTCTTGGCGTTCTCGCGAGAGGGAAATCGAAACATAGGCCACGAAACGACCCAAAGCTATTTGGTGGGAGGTATCCTTTTATACAGACAAGTGAAGTAAAAGCAGCAAACCAGAAAATCCGTAGTCATTCGCAAACATATAACGAGACTGGATTGGCACAAAGCAAGCTCTGGCCTAAGGGAACGCTGTGTATAACCATTGCTGCAAATATTGCCGAAACCGCATTCTTAGACATAGAAGCATGTTTTCCAGATAGTATAGTTGGATTTACCGAGTTTCCTGACATTACCAATTCAAAATATATTGAACTTTTCTTCAGATTCGCGCGCAAAAAAATCGAGGCCTATGCGCCTGCTACAGCTCAAAAGAATATAAATCTTACAACTCTAGAAAATTTGATCATTCCCTATTGTTCAATAAATGAGCAACAACAAATCGTTCAACAAATTGCATCCCGCCTCTCTGTCGTAGAAAAACTGGAACAAGACATTGAGGATGGCCTGAAACAAGCTGAAGCCCTACGGCAAAGCCTTTTGAAGAAGGCCTTTGAGGGCAAGCTAGTACCGCAAGATCCTAATGATGAACCTGCTAGTATTTTGCTAGAGCGGATCAAGGCTGAGAAGGCCAAGCTGAAAAGGAAAGCCTTGAAAAAGAAGACCGTAGCTGTATGAATACCCAAGCCATTGTCTCGAAAGTCTGGAGTTATTGTAACGTTCTATTGGATGCGGGGGTCAGCTACAGCGATTATCTGGAACAATTGACCTACCTGATTTTCCTCAAGATGGCGGATGAGTACAGCAAGCCGCCCTATAATCGCGATGTCGGCATTCCCGCTGAATACGATTGGCCAACATTAAAGGCTAAGAAAGGCGCTGAACTGGATAGGTTCTATATCGAGTTGCTGCGCGAACTGGGCAAAAAGAAAGGGATGCTGGGGCAAATCTTCACCAAAGCCCAAAACAAGATCCAGGACCCGGCAATGCTCTTCCGGGTTATCGACATGATTGATACGGAATCCTGGGTCATGATGGGCGCGGATATCAAAGGCGATATTTACGAAGGCCTCCTGGAGAAAAACGCAGAGGATACCAAGAGCGGCGCAGGGCAATACTTTACCCCCCGCGCTCTGATTAAAGCCATAGTCGCTTGCGTACGTCCGGAGCCGGGCAAATCTATTGCCGATCCTGCTTGTGGTACGGGCGGGTTCTTTCTGGCCAGTTACGATTTTCTTGTGAGCGAGCACAAACTGGACAAGGCACAAAAAACCTTTCTGAAACACCAAACCTTTCACGGCAATGAAATTGTCGCCAATACCCGACGCCTTTGTCTCATGAACATGTTCCTGCACAACATTGGTGAGATCAATGGCGTGTCTACCGTGTTATCAACCGACTCCCTGATTGCCGATAGTGGTAACCGTTATGACTATGTGCTGGCTAATCCGCCCTTCGGGAAGAAAAGCAGCAGGACGGCTACTAATGAAGAAGGCGAACTGGAAAAAGAAGATTTCACCTACAACCGCCAAGATTTTTGGGCCACCACGTCCAACAAGCAACTCAACTTTGTCCAACACATTCGCACTATGTTGAAAACCACGGGCCAAGCCGCGGCTGTGGTTCCCGATAACGTGTTGTTCGAGGGAGGAGCGGGGGAAACGGTTCGCAAGAAGCTCCTGCAAAATACCGACTTGCACACCATCCTGCGGTTGCCTACCGGTATCTTCTATAAGCCAGGCGTCAAAGCGAATGTCCTGTTTTTCGACAACAAACCCGCAAGCCCCAATCCTTGGACGAAAGAGGTTTGGTACTACGATTACCGCACCAATATCCATCATACCCTGAAGAAAAAACCCATGCGATTTGATGATTTGAAGAATTTCATCGGATGCTATAACCCTCAGAACCGCCATGATCGTGCGGAAACATGGTCGGGAGAACAGCCTGAGGGCCGGTGGCGAAAATTCACCTACGACGAAATTGTCGCGCGCGACAAAACCAGCCTGGATATTTTCTGGCTCAAGGATAAAAGTCTGACTGATTTGGACAACCTCCCGGAACCCGACGATCTGGCCGAAGCCATCATTGAAAACGTCGAAGCCGGACTGAACAGTTTCAGAGAAATTGCTGCCAGACTGGAGTCTTGATAGCAATAGGTTTGGGATAATCTATGAAACAGAAATAGAGATCATTCTGTGCGAAAGAAGATATTAAGATGAGCAAGAACATTCTGGAAATTATTAGCGAGAAAGCAGAGAAATTGGGACATCTGCGTGCCAATTGTACCGGACGGCTGCAAGCACTTGCAGGTAAAAATGGGGAGAAGCTCAATTTTACAAAGCCCATTCCTGAAATTGAAGAAGGCATAGGAGACATTGATACGAGGGTTTTAGGGTTGATCGGTTTGGTAACAGGATTGAATGGCGAGGTGAATTTGGGCCTCGTTCCTAAGAGTCTTGTAAATGGGCTTGCTTCTCAGTTCTCCAAGTTAACCGAACGGTATCAGAATCTTAAAAACGAATTGGATGGTCTCGATAGTGATGGTGGCATTGGGAATCTGGATCAAAATGATTTTGCCATCCAAAGCCAGAATGGACAAATAAACCTCCAACTTAGAGAGTTTTTCCAGCCAATACAGGACTCCGTCGAAAGTGCGTTGGCATCCTACTATCGGCTAGCAAGTATTTTAAGAGGAACGTCATTTTATGATTTCTCTGAGGCTTTTCGTGAATTATCCAGGCAACTTTCTGAAGCCCAGAAAACTCAAGCAAATCTGTCTAAATTGGTTGCAGATGAAGAAAAGGCTCAAAAGCAAATTCAATCTCTCCGGAAACAGGCGGATATTCTGAAAGAAGAATTAGACCGTCTTAAAGTAGAAGGAGAGAAGGACCGAAAAACGATAACGGAATATGCCGAGGAGAGTACCCAAAAAGTAACGGCCATTCGTGCGACCAATGAGCAGGCCGAACAAGTGCAGGCTGCTGTTCAGAATTATCAATCCGATTTTAATGTTTTTCAGAAAGAACTAGAAAAGCGAGAAACGACTTTCAAAACAGGGAAGGAACAACAAGAAAATCTTATTAAAGAACTTAAGCAGACAAAAGCAGAGATTGAAGAGCATAAAGAACAGGCTGAAAAGATGCTGGCTGGTGCTACAGTCGCAGGACTAGCAGGGTCCTTTGCTGCAATAAGAGATAAACTCGAAAAAGAGCTTGAAGGAGCCAGACGGATTTTCTACTTGGCTGTTTTTCTGTTGTTTTTGTCAGTGCTTCCTCTTTTTGTTTACATTCTTCCTGGTGTTGAATGGATGTCCGGTAAAAAGGAAGAGGTGAATTCCCTGGAATTAGTCGGACAGATTATTATCCGCGCTTTGCTTCTACTTCCAGCCGCGTGGTTCGCAAAGTTTGCGGCTGCCCGTCATGCAGCTTTATTTCGTCTAAAAGAGAACTATGCTTATAAATATTCCGTAGCTTCGTCTGTTGACGGATTTAAAAAGCAGGCTGAGCCTTTTAAGGACGCCATAGCAGCAGCAACATTTTTCGAATTGACGTTCAATCCAGCAGACCGAATGGAGAGTAAAGGCCATGAAGAAAGGCACCCCAATCCAGCCATGGAATGGCTGATGAAGAAACTTGGGGCTACATATGATGGAAAATAGGTCGCAACACGTTTTAGTTTCCGCCTTGCCATACTGAAAGCCATGACGATTTCTCTGCCTGCCATTCATACTGCATCCGTTATTGGAGCGGGGGCTTGGGGCACTACGCTCGCCCGGCATCTGGTGAACCGGGGGCTCACCGTCAAGCTCTGGGCTTATGAAAACGAAGTCGTCGAGCGTATCAATCTCAAACGGGAAAATGCCCTGTTTTTGCCGGGGATCATCCTGCCCAAGGCGCTCTCGGCCACGCATTCTCTTCAGGACGTGGTCATTGACACCGGCTTGATCGTGCTGGCCGTGCCTTCGCATGCCATGCGACCGGTGGTGCGGCAACTGATCTCTTCTCTTTCCGAACCTGTTCCGATTGTCGTGGCGTCAAAGGGGATTGAAGAAGAAACGCATCAATTGATGTCCCAGGTCCTCGACGAACTGCTACCCTCCGACTGGGCGAATGGGACCGCCGTACTCACGGGACCCAGTTTTGCCGCTGAAGTGAGCCGGGACAAGCCCACGACCATTCTGTTGGCCGGTCAGGATGCCGGCCTTGCGGCACACCTGCAAACGGTGTTCATATCCGCAGCCTTCCGGGTGTACACCGGAACGGATCTTATCGGGGCGCAATTGGGAGGGGCGCTCAAAAACGTCATGGCGATTGCGGCCGGTGTGGTGGATGGCCTGGAGTTGGGACTGAATGCCCGGGCCGCGCTGATCACGCGAGGGTTGGCCGAGGTGATTCGCCTGGGCGTCGCACTGGGGGCCGACGTGCATACGTTCTACGGTCTTTCCGGCCTGGGGGATCTGGTGCTCACCTGTACAGGTGCCTTGAGTCGCAACCATGCCGTGGGACTGCAATTGGGCCAGGGCCGGCGGTTGGAGGATATTCTGAACGAAACGGTCACGGTGGCCGAAGGCGTTCGCACCACCAAGGCCGCCATGGCGTTGGCTCGGCAGTTTCAAGTGGAGATGCCGATTGTTCAAGGCGTCCACGCGATGTTGTTCGAAGGGAAACCACCCCGGCAAATCGTCGCCGATCTGATGTCACGATCAGCCAAAGAAGAAATTCCTTTCGCGCATTCCGGACGCCCACGCTGATTCCTCATGAACCCTTCAGTCCTCGAGTCTCTGTTGCGGTCGGTGCAAGCCGGATCCACGTCGATTGCGGACGCGCTTGAACGACTGCGCACCCTTCCCTATGAAGATTTGGAATTTGCCAAGCTGGATCACCATCGCACGTTGCGTCACGGTTCGCCGGAGGTGATTCTTTGTGAAGGGAAAACCGAGAAGCAGATCGTCACGCTGACCCGGGACCTGCTCAAACACAAACAGCCGGTGCTCGCAACGCGCGCCGATACCGCCGTCGCGCGTGCGCTCAAACGAGTGAGCCGGAAGGCCGTGTATCATCAAGCGGCGCGAGTCGTGGTCATTCAACCGTCCACGCCAAAAATCTTGAAGGGCGATATCGTGATTGTGACCGCCGGCACCGCGGATATCCCGGTCGCGGAAGAAGCCAAAGTGACCGCCATGACGATGGGGAGTGCGGTGGAGACGATCTTTGACGTGGGGGTAGCCGGGGTCCACCGGTTGTTCGATCAGGTTGATCGTCTCCAACGCGCGCGCGTGCTGATTGTCGTCGCGGGCATGGATGGCGTCCTGCCGAGCGTGGTGGGCGGTCTGGTGCAGACCCCGCTCATTGCCGTGCCCACCAGCAAGGGCTACGGCGCAAACTTCGGCGGCCTGGCCCCGCTACTCACGATGCTGAATGCGTGTTCCGGCGGGATTGGCGTGGTGAATATTGACAACGGGTTTGGAGCCGGACATCTGGCACATCGCATCAATGCCCTGGTCGACCGGCCGTAATCACCGGCGCACGGTATTCACGGCTCACCCTTTTCTGCCGCCCCCGCATCCTCAAGGCTGATCGGAATCGGATGTGCCGGGATCTTCGCCTTCTTCATTCAAGGGGTCGGAACCCGCCTCATCCGAAACGAACGGCACGTGTTCCAAATGCGGGGCTTCCCGGGCCCGCGTTTGGGGAGAAAACACGTCGAGCTTTCCTCTTGCATACGGCGAGACGATTTTCGCCTTGGTAAATCCATCCTCATGGGCCATCAACTTGGCTTTGGCTTCATAGGAATACGTGCCTTGCGGTACATACTGCCGGGTCTGGTCTCTCCCATCCCAGAGCAGGGCAACCGTCATGCGAGACTTGCCGTTCCCGACAACGACCGCGCTCAAAAGCTGTCGTCGCACCAGGAATCGAATGGAGCGCCTGGTCGGCAGGCTGATAAGCGACGAGACTTCGAGCAAATCGAACTGATCCAGCTTTTTCGGCAACTCCACGGTCACCGTGATGGTCATGG
Source organism: Nitrospirales bacterium (assembly GCA_022825885.1). Classification (GTDB taxonomy): domain Bacteria; phylum Nitrospirota; class Nitrospiria; order Nitrospirales; family UBA8639; genus Bin75. Next base: position 49,373 of record JAJDVY010000017.1, read on the forward strand.
GCTCACGCCCCGGAGCAAACGGCACAGGTGAGGCCGTAATGTCCACGATCTTAAGTGGAGGCGGCTGAGACCGCTTTTTCCGTTTGGCATCGAGAGCCGCCGGAGCCAACACAAAAGCCAGAAGCGTGAGCAGGCTGATAAAGCTTAGACGAGAAGAGATCATTCGGATCTTTGACTTCGGATTGTGGACTGTTTGTTTCGGATTGCAGAGGAGTGTGGATTGACAATCCATAATCCGCAATCCACCATGTGCCTACATACAGTGACGCGGATGGCTCGTCAAGGGCTTTTCAATCAGAACGAGGCGTGAAGGATCGCCATGCATCTTCACTTCGATTGCTTTTCCGGTATCAGCGGAGACATGACGTTAGGAGCCCTCGTGGACGCCGGGCTTTCGCCGAGAGCTCTGCGCCAAAGACTGAAGGCGCTTCCTCTATCCGGATACCGCCTCAAAGTTTCAAAAGTCCGCCGCGGGGCGGTCCATGCGACGAAGGTAGACGTGGTCATTTCCAAGGTGGCGGAGAAACGCCGCTCCTGGCCGCAAATCCGGCGGCTTCTGTCCGCGAGCCATCTGCCTCCCACCGTCAAAAAGCAGGCACTCGCCGTCTTCGAACGCCTGGCCACGGCAGAAGGAAAGGTGCATGGGCAAGACCCCGCCCTTGTCTCGTTTCATGAAGTGGGGGCGATCGATGCCCTGGTCGATATCGTGGGCGGGCTGCTCGGATGTCATGAATTGGGGGTGAAAACCTTCAGCGCATCTTCTGTCAACGTGGGATCGGGAACGATCGACGGGACCCACGGCATGTTGCCGGTTCCCGGACCCGCGGTTGCCGAACTGGCAAAAGGGTATCCCATTTATTCCCAAGGTCCCGCCGTGGAATTGGCCACTCCCACCGGGATGGCCCTGCTGACCACCCTGACACAAACCTTCGACCGGCTACCCCCTCTGGTGACCGGTTCCGTGGGGTACGGGGCAGGCACAGCCAATCCACCAGACTGGCCGAACGTGTTGCGCGTGTTTCTTACCACTCCCGTCCCTACCTCTTCTCTTCTCCTGGGAGAAGAGAGGATTGAGGCGGACCAAGTCATCCAGTTGGAAACCAACATCGACGACATGAACCCTCAATTGTATGAAGTAGTCATGGAACGCCTGTTCGAGAACGGCGCCCTTGACGTCAGCATGACCCCGACCATCATGAAGCGCAACCGGCCGGGAATCATCCTCACGGTGTTGGCCAAGCCCGAACACGCAGGGATGTTGACGCAACTGCTTTTTCGTGAAACGACCACCCTCGGAGTGCGAAGCCAACTCATTAGCCGGACCACGCTCGCCCGGTCAATGCAAACCATCCGCCTGCCGCAAGGTCGCGTCCGGGTGAAAAGCGTTCACGCGGGTAAGATCCTCAAGCATCGGCCCGAATTTCAGGACTGCCAGGCCATCGCCAAGAAGACCGGCATCCCGGTGCAAGAGGTCATCGAACGAGTGATGCAAGCCATCCGGGACAGGGATTAACCCATGCCGAATACCCCAACAGGACAAAAGCCCTTGCTCGCCGTGACCATGGGTGACGCGGCCGGCATCGGTCCCGAGGTGATTGTCAAGGCACTGGAGGCTCCCGCTGTGTGGCGAGTGTGTCGTCCTATTGTGATCGGGTCGGTTCCGGTGCTCCAACGGGAAACCCGTCGTCTGTCCTCCTCTCTCACGGTCCTCCCCATACAAGGTGATCACGGACGAAGACCGGCCATTCGCAGAGGCCACGTTCCGGTCTTTGATCCTTTGAAAACGCCATTGGGTCGCATTCGGGCAGGCCGGCCCGCCCAAGGCCCCGGAGCGGCTTCGGTCGAGTTCATCAAAACGGCCGTCCGGTGGGCGCAGAGCGGTTGCGTCTCAGGAATGGTCACGGCGCCGATCAATAAAGAATCGCTTCACTTGGCCGGGTATCCATACCCCGGACATACGGAACTCCTGGCCGACCTGACGGGCACCAAACGGTTCGGGATGATGTTAATGGGCGGGCCATTGAAAATCCTGTTTGTGACCACGCACTTGGCGCTCAAGGACGTTCCGGGCGCCTTGACGACCCCCCGCGTGTTGCAGGCTATTCGACTCGCTCATCGAGCCATGAAGGACTATTTCAGAATCCCGAACCCCCGGATCGGCGTGGCAGCCCTCAACCCTCATGCGGGCGAGCACGGATTGTTCGGCAGCGAAGAACAGGCCTGCATTGCGCCGGCCGTGCGTCTGGCCAGACGCGCCCGCATTCAAGCCTCCGAGCCGCTTCCGGCCGATACCCTGTTCGGCGCCGCGGTCCGCGGAGCCTATCACGTCGTGGTGGCCATGTATCACGATCAAGGGCTCATCCCTCTCAAGACCGTGGCCTTTGGACGCTGCGTCAACGTCACGGTCGGCCTGCCGATCATTCGCACCTCGGTGGATCACGGTACGGCCTATGACATCGTGGGTAAAGGCAAGGCCGATCCCCAAAGCCTCGTGGAAGCCATCAAACTGGGTGCGGATTTGGCAATGAAGCATTGCTGATTGAAAATTCACAATCCAAAATCTGCAATCTAAAATGCGTCCCCGTACCTGTCGAAGCCTGGCCCTTCAAACTCTCCTGGCCGTGGAACGGGAAACCTGTTTTGCCGACGACGCGTTCACCAGATTCGCCACGCACGCGAAGCTGCCCCCCGAAGACCAAGCCCTGGCTTTCGAACTCGTGTACGGAGTGCTCCGCCAACGGGCGATGCTGGATTGGCAATTGAATGCCGTCGCCAGCCGTCCCGTTCACCGGCTGCCGGCAGTCGTGGCCATCATCCTCCGTCTCGGTGCCTATCAAATGCGCCATCTGGACCGTATCCCGGTTTCCGCCGCGGTGAACGAATCGGTCAAACTCGCCAAAGGAGTCAAAGGCCGGGACTGGAGCGGCGTGGTGAACGGCATCCTTCGGAACTTGGACCGGAGGGAAATCGAGTGGCCGGATATGGCTCACGATCCCGTGAACGGAATGTCCGTTACGTACTCCTGCCCGAACTGGTTGGTGCAACGCTGGATCGACCTTTGGGGACTCGAGACGGCGGAAGCCATGTGCCGGCAGACCCTCACCATTCCGCCTCTGACACTACGAACGAACACGCTCCGCTGTTCTCGCGAGCAACTCGAAGCCAGACTCGGTGCAGAAGGGTATACGGTATCCAGGACGTCCGTCAGCTCCCAGGGACTCATTCTGGAGAAATGCGGGTCGTTACAGGATTTGTCCGTGTTGCAGGAGGGTTGGTGTTACGTCGAGGACGAGGCCGCCCAGTTGGTCCCCCTTCTGTTGGACGCCAAACCCGGACAGCGTGTCCTGGACGCATGTGCGGCTCCCGGAGGCAAATGTTCGCACATCGCGGCGTTGATGGAGAACCAAGGGGAGATCGTGGCCACCGATCCGGAACCCCGGCGCCTGAAACACCTGGAAGCGAATCTGCGCACGCTGGGGATCACGTGCGTGGAAACGGTCGAGACTGCCCACGAGGCGGACCGTGCCTCTTCCTGGTTTCAAGACCAACAAGGCTTTGATCGGATCCTGGTGGATGCGCCCTGTTCGGGATTGGGCGTGCTTCGTCGCCATCCCGAAGCGAAATGGCAGAAGACGTCCTCGCAACTCGACCGCCACGGCGAACGACAAGCAGGCATTCTGGAACGGGTGGCTCGTTACTTGAGACCGGGCGGAATCTTGGTCTATAGTGCGTGCTCAACGGAGCCTGAGGAAACCACACAGGTCGTTTCTCGCTTTTGTCAAGACCACCCGGAATTTTGCCGCGAATCGTCGGCACGGTGGCTTCCTCCACATGCGCATTCCCTGACGAATCCTGACGGAGATTTCCTCACGTCCGGCTTCCGCTACAATATGGACGGGTTCTTTGCCGCACGACTTCGACGAACGTAGACGATGAGTTCCGCGACCGTACACATTGCGCCTTCGATTCTCTCCGCCGATTTCGCACACTTGGCCGATGAAATCGCCGCGGTGGAAGCCGCGGGAGCCGACCTGCTGCACGTGGACGTGATGGACGGGCATTTCGTGCCGAACCTCACGATCGGCCCCCCCATTGTCGAATCGTTGCGAAAAGTCACGGCCCTGCCCCTGGACGTTCATCTCATGGTGACAAATCCGGACGCCGTCATTCCCGACTTTGCCCAGGCCGGAGCCAACTATCTCACGGTGCACACGGAAACCTGTCCCCATCTGCACCGTACCATCCAGCGCATCAAAGAGCATGAGGTCAAGGCCGGGGTGACGCTCAACCCGTCGACCTCCTTGAGCGCCCTCGAAGAAGTCGTCGCGGACGTGGACCTGGTGCTGATCATGTCGGTCAATCCCGGATTCGGGGGACAGACCTTTATCCCCGCTTGTTTGGATAAACTACGGCGAGCCAGGCAACTCATCGACCGGACCGGCAGCCGGGCCCTGCTCGAAGTGGACGGCGGTATCAAAATCGAGAACGCCGGAGACGTCCTCCAAGCCGGGGCCAACGTCCTGGTCGCGGGGTCGGCGATTTTTCGCAGTCCGAATTACACCGACACGATTGCCGCGTTCCGCACCGTTGCCCGAGAACTCCAACCGCGTTAAATCCATGCAGACCACGGCTGTGTATGACAGTTTGCATCCTCTCGAAATCAACCTGCTGGCGGCTTTCAGCCAATCCGCGGATAAGCCGGTCTCCGATTCGTCTTTGCAGGAACTCTCCCAACTAGAGCCGTCACAAGTCAGCATGGCCCTGGGGTGGCTTCAAGCCAAACAGCTCGTCAGCATCCATTCCGAAATCGTCACGGCCTGGGTGGGGTTGACGGAAGTCGGACACCGGTATGTGGCTGACGGGTCTCCACCCGAGTGGATCATCAGGACGTGCAAACAAGGGGCCGGAGAGGGACGATCGTTCACGGTAAAAGAATTGCAGAACCTGAACGCGTTCCCTCCCACGGATCTCAGTCGAGCCTTCGGTCTGCTCAAAAAAGAGGGCGCCATCGCCTTGGGAGCCGGAGGCCGCATAGAACCCACGGAGACGCCGAGTCCCACGGTCGAGAAGCTGCGCGCGCTCCTGCACGAGTTGAAGAAGAACCGCCAGGAACTGCTCTCGTTTTCGCCGGAGCAACAAACCCTTTTGCGCCAATACGCAGTCAAACGGGGAAGCGCCCAGGAACCGTTTCGGGTCGAGGAACGGATTCACCGCGAATATACCCTGACCGAAACCGGAAAGGCGGTGGCGGAACGTTGCCATGCCGGCGCCGTCGAAGAAGTTTCCCAACTGACGTCCGACATGCTCAAGGACGGCTCGTGGCGCAACAAGCGTTTCCGGAAATACACCATTACCCTGAGACCCCCGAGGGTCGCGCCCGGACGGCGGCATCCGTACAGGGAGTTTCTGGACCTGGTCAAACACAAATTGGTCGGCATGGGCTTTCAGGAGATGCGCGGCCCGCTGGTCGAGACCGAATTCTGGAACATGGATGCCCTGTTCATGCCTCAATTCCATCCGGCACGGGCCATTCACGACGTCTACTTCGTGAAAACCCCGACCCATGCGGAGACGATCGCCGAACCGTTTCTTTCTCAAGTGGCCGAGACCCATGAGACCGGCGGGGCCACCGGTTCCAGCGGGTGGGGGTACCGCTATGACAAGGAACGGGCCCGTCGCCTGATTCTGCGCAGCCAGGGCACGGCCGTGTCGGCTCGCACCCTGGCGTCGAATCCCCTGATCCCGGGCAAATATTTTTCCATGGCCCGGTGTTTTCGCTACGACCAGGTCGATGCCACCCATGCCACGGACTTCTTTCAGATCGAAGGGATCGTGCTGGGCGAAGAGATCAATTTTCGCACGCTGCTGGGCCTGCTCACCATCTTTGCCAAGGAAATGGCACAGGCGCAGGAGAGCAAATTTTTCCCGGCCTATTTTCCTTTTACGGAACCGTCCGTGGAATTGCACGTCCGGCATCCGAAACTCGGGTGGATGGAACTGGGCGGCGCAGGCTTGTTCCGGCCGGAAGTCACCCAACCCCTGGGGGTCACGGTACCGGTGATCGCGTGGGGTTTGGGTCTGGATCGCATGGCCATGGTGGCCTTGGGCATTCATGATATTCGTGAACTCTTTTCCGTGGACCTGGAAAAAGTGCGCACCTTGCGCGGACGGTTTGCATAAAATATTGCGGATTGCTGATTTCTGATTTGGAAATCCGCAATCCAAAATTGAAAATCCTCTGATGCCCACCATTTCCTTTTTTCAGAAAGACCTGGAAGATCTGCTCGGTCGAACGGCTCCGCCTGAACAACTGGAGTCGTGGCTGCCGCTGGTCAAAGGGGAATTGAAGGACGTGACCCAGGCCACCGGCGAAATCCGGGTTGAGCTCCAGGACAGCAACCGGCCTGACTTGTGGAGCGTGGAAGGGATCGCCCGACAGATTCGGATCAAATTACAAGAGGCGCCGCCGGCCTATCCTTTTCTGCACACCAAGACCAAGCCCAAACGGCGCATCCTGGTGGCCGAAGGACTTGAGCAGGTGCGACCGTACGTGGCGGCCTGTACGGCCACGGGATACACCGTCACCGAGGAAAGCCTGGCGCAACTCATTCAGGCACAGGAGAAACTTGCCGACCTGTATGGGCATAAACGAAAAACCGTCTCGATCGGGTTGTACCGGCTCCCCAGTATTCACTTCCCCGTCACCTATGGATTGGTGAAACCCACGGAAGCCCGATTCACGCCCCTTGGCTTTTCCGAAAAACTCACTCTTCAGGAAATCCTGACGGTTCATTCCAAGGGCATGGAGTACGGCTCTATTCTGGCCAATCAGCCCCTGCTGCCGTTGCTGTGGGATACGGAAGGCCAGATCTTATCCTTTCCCCCCATCATCAACAGTCAGGACATCGGCCAAGTGCATGCCGGCGATTCAGCCCTGTTGGTCGAAGTCACGGGCACGGATATGCGAATGGTGCTCCTGACCCTCAATATTTTTGCCACGAACCTGGCCGACCGGGGGGCCGTCATCGATCCTATCGAGGTGCAATATCCGTATGACACGGGGTGGGGCAAATCGATCAGAACCCCTTGCGACATCAGCACCGTGCATAAAATTCCGCTGAAAGCCATTGAATCCGCCCTCGGGCTCCCCATCGACGCCGAATTGGTGCAACAAACCTTGCGGGCGTATGGGTATGAAGTGAAAGCGAGTCGCCATACCCTCGCGGTGCGGTTACCGCATTATCGCAGCGATCTCATGCACCCGGTGGACGTGGCGGAAGACGTGGCGATCAGTCGCGGGTACGACTCGTTCGTTCCGGTGATGCCGGCCCAATTCACCGTGGGTTCACTATCGGCTCTGGAAATGACGTCCGACTACATTCGTGAACACATGATCGGGCAGGGATTTCAGGAAATTTTTTCCAATATTCTGTTGTCTCATGAGGAACTCGTTGAACGGATGAGACTCCCCGCGGACGAGCACGTCGTGGAAGTGGACAACGTCATGTCGCAAAGCTTCTCCTGTCTCCGGTCCTGGATTGTGCCGTCGCTGTTACGCGTCGAGACGGCCTCGCCTCGCGCGTTTTACCCGCACCGGCTTTTCGAAATCGGCGAAGTCGCGATTCCCGATTCAAGCCGGGAACTCGGATCGCGCACCGCCATTCGACTCGGGATCGTCATTGCCCATCCCCATGCGAACTTTTCCGAAGTGCATACCTGCCTGGACGTTCTCATGTTTTATCTGGTGAAGGACTACGAACTCGAACCCCTGAGTCACGGCTCCTTCCTCGACGGCCGAGCGGGCACCATTCTTTCCCAGGGACAACCCGTCGGGTTGATCGGCGAACTCCATCCGGAAGTCTTGGAGAAATGGGGCATCTCCGTCCCCATCTCGGTGGTCGAACTCGACGTGGACTGGTTGTGTGGCGACGGCTCGTAAACGAAAAACGCAACTTTTCTGGAGACATTTATGCCCATCCAACGTTATTCAGTAAACCAGCATCCTATCGAGACACTACTAACATGGATCAAATCCGGTGAGATTGCCATTCCCGAGATTCAGCGTCCTTTCGTATGGAACGGAGCAAAGGTGCGCGATTTCATTGACTCGCTCTATTGCGGCTATCCGGTAGGGTATCTTATCGCTTGGCGGAACCCGGACATCCGCCTGAAGGACGGCACTCAATCAACGGGTAAGCGCGTCTTGATCGACGGACAGCAGCGCGTGACCGCACTTCTGGCGGCATTACTGGGTCAGCAAATCGTTGGCAAAGATTATAAGAGGAAATGCATTACAATAGCATTTCATCCCGGCGAAGAAAAATTTGAGGTGACCAACCCCGCCATACGGCGGGACCGAGGATGGATCGCCGACATCGCTAGTGTCTTTGCTCCCGACACTCGAATGCGTCAACTCGTAGACAAGTATTGCGAGGTTAATCCAGAGGCGAATAAGTATGATATTGACGAACATCTGGACCGCCTTCGCGGTATTCGTAACAACTCCCTTGGCCTTATCGAACTGAACGCTGACTTGGACGTGGAGACTGTGGCGGAGATATTCGTTCGCATCAACTCTCAGGGCGTCCCACTGAACGCGGCTGATTTCGCCATGTCCAAGATGGCTGCCAGCGAGAAATACAATGGACACCAACTACGCAAGGGTATCGACTACTTCTGCCATCTTGCCATTGCACCGGAAGCACACGGCGACTTGGCCAAGGACGATGAGTTCGTCAATACGAAATATTTCCGCGCTATGGAGTGGCTGAAGCACGAAAAGGAAGACCTCTACGATCCTTCCTATACCGACATGCTCCGGGTGGCTTTCACCTCGGAGTTCAAGCGCGGGCGATTGGAGGACTTGGTCGCTCTGCTTTCTGGTCGCAATTTCGAGACGCGCGCATTTGAGGAAGCCATCGCGGAGAACTCCTTTCACAGGCTTGAAGAAGCGATTTTACGCTATATGAACGAGACGGATTTCAAACACTTCATCATGATTCTGCGCTCGGCGGGATTTGTAGACGTTTCAATGATCAGGTCACAGAATACCGTCAATTTTGCCTATATCCTGTATTTGACGTTACGCGCGAAGGGTACGAAGCCCGCTGAGATCGAGACGCTGGTGCGGCGATGGTTCGTGATGTCCGTCCTGACAGGGAGATACACTGGTTCACCGGAAACCGCCTTTGGCCTCGATATCCGTAACATTGAGGAACAGAACGCGTCTGCATATCTAGACACCATGGAACGGGCGGAGCTTTCGGATGCTTTCTGGGACGTTGGCCTTCCACAGCAGATGGATACGCCGGTCGCCAGCAGCCCCTACTTCAATGTCTTTCTGGCAAGCCAAGTAAAGGCAAACGACAAGGGGTTCCTTTCACGTGATCATACTGTGCAAAACCTTCTTGAGGGTCTCTCACATATTCACCATGTCTTCCCGCGTGCGTATCTCAAGAAGAATGGCCTCTCGCGGAACCGCTACAATCAGATTGCGAACTATGTCGTCATGCAGAGCGAGATCAACATCGCAATCCGCGACGATCCACCGGAAACCTACTTTCAAGCACTATGGAAGCAATGTGAAGGCGGAAAACCTCAATTTGGTGGGATCACAGACGCCGACCAATTACGCGCCAATCTCGCGGCGCATTGCATCCCTCAAGGAATGGAAGAGGCAAGCATTCACGACTATGATAAGTTTCTCCAAGAACGTAGAGCCCTGATGGCCGCCAAAATTCGAGACTACTACAGGGCGTTATGAGCGACCTGTTACGAAAGCTGGCGCTGTCAAAAGAAAGGAGGGGGGGCACACCATGAACCATCCCAGAATTGCCGATCTGACGGTCGCTGAATTCAAGGAACTCCTTCGCGAAACAATGACGCAGTCGTTCGCCGAGGCGCTCGGTGACCCTGATGAAGGCTTAGAACTACGTGAGGATTTTGCCGAAGAGCTACGACGTTCCCTCGCCGATGTCAGGACGGAGGGACAAACGTCGAGCCTGACGGACGTCGTAGGCAGACTCGAGTCGAACGAATGACCTATGACGTTGTACTGACCCCAACAGCAGAAGCCGACCTCCGACGCTTGGACTCAGCGATTGCGCGCCGCGTGATCGAGAAGCTTCAGTGGCTGGCTGACAAAATCGAGACGATCAGGCTTGAGACATTGACGGGCTCGTGGTCAGGTGTGTTCAAACTCAGAATCGGGCATTACCGTGTGCTCTACACCCGTGAAGCAGCAAAGCAAAAGATTGTCGTTCACTTCATTAGACATCGGCGTGACGTGTACAAGAAAGTGGGGGATTGACGCCGTTAATATGCACCGCTGCAACGAACGTGGGACTTCGATGCCCGGACGAAAAAGCAACATGACTAGCGCTGTATTTCTCCTCTGCGTAGGGTCACGTCTCCGCAACTTTTCCGGAACAAGGTAGTACCCCGCCACCCCGATTCCATTCACCCGTAGCCATGGAAGCCGGCCTTGTGCAGGGGTTCCTACGTTCAGCCGGTTGTTTCCCATAGCGCCACGGCGCTACAATTTGCACCACTGGGGTTCGTCGTCGGACTGTCCTTTTTTCTCCACAATCACCCGCGGGAGTTTTTATGCTGGAAGCCGGCATTGCCATCATCAGTCTTGTGATCGGCGTCATCATCGGCTGGTGGGGCCGGTCAACGTCATCCCCGGATGAAAAAATCGCCCGCCTGGAAACGGAATTGCAGGAGGCGAAGGCCTCTGAAGTCCAAGCGAGAACCTCTTTGGCGCATCTGCAAACCCAGTTTGAAACGGAAAAGAAACGCCTCGAGGAAATTCGCGGCACCATGGAGAATTCCTTCAAGGCCATGGCCGCCGACATCGCCCGGGACAATTCCCAAACGTTTCTCCAGCAGGCCGGCGAGCAGTTCAAGTCTCTCAAGGAAAGTTCGGAAAAGGATCTGGATGAAAAGAAGAAACTCATCGACAAAAGCCTATCCGGGATGAACGACAAACTGGAATTGATTCAGAAGCAATCGACGGAACTGAAGACCAGCATCGACACCAGCCGGCAAACCACCGAAGCCCTCAGCGAACATACCGCCCGCCTGCGGGAAATTCTGTCCTCCTCACAAAAACGCGGCCAATGGGGCGAGCGCATGGTCGAGGACATCCTGCAATTTGTCGGCCTCCTGGAAACAGTGAATTACACCAGGCAGGACCAAGTCGAATCCGGCCAGCGCCCCGATTACACCTTCCTTCTCCCCCAGGAAAAGAAGTTGAACATGGACGTGAAATTTCCCTTAGACCACTATGAACGCTATCTCTGTGCGCAAGACGAGGAAAGCCGCACCCAGGCGAAAAAGACCTTTTTGCAGCAACTTCGCAACCACGTCAAAACCGTGAGCGGACGCGAATATATCAATCCCGCCGAGGGGACGCTGGAGTACGTGATGCTGTTTATTCCCAATGAATCCATTTATGGGTTTATCAATCGCGAGGACAGCGAACTGATCGATTTCGCCCTGGGAAACCGCGTACTCTTGTGTTCACCTTTGACCCTGTATGCAGTGCTCTCACTGGTCCACCAGGCCACGCGTAATTTCATCATGAACGAGCGTGCCTCGGAGGTGATGAATTTGGTGGGGCAATTCAGAGATCAATGGAAAAAATACATCGACCAAATGGACAAACTGGGGCGGCGGATTGAAGGACTGAGCGGCGATTATCGCGACCTGGTCACCACCCGAACCCGCAGCTTGGAGCGGCCTCTCGACAAGATCGAGAATATTTCCCTGGCGGGCTCGGAAGACCATCCTGAAGTGCTGGAACAGCAATGAGGGGCAGCCTGTCGGGTCGATCGGAGCACTCCATCCCGAAGTCCTGGAAAATTGATCCATCTCGGTCTTCGAGTTCGATCTAGAATGGTTATGTGCCGAAAGTCCGTAACAAGGGAACTGACAGGAAGACAATAAGCCGGCAATCGACCATGTGATCGGTTATCCGTAGCCAAGTATTACTTGCAATCTTCAGGAAATTAGAAACAGCCAGGCGATAATGGATGGATTGTGGACAAACAGAAGAGCATCAAAAGACCCTTTCGAAGATGCACTGAGCAGGTACTGGTCCTCTGCATCGGCAATTGATATTGCGGTTGCATTCTTTACAGATGAGGCAATCGTTGAGGATCTGATTTCAGAAAATGGCTGCCACGTCAGAATGGTCGTGAGATTGGGATTTCCGACCAAACCGCCTGCGCTTCGTGCATTAATCAAAAAACGAGATGTAGAATTAAGGTACTATTCTGATTCGGCTTTTCATCCTAAGCTCTATATTTTTGATGACAAAATCGCCCTATTGGGCTCTGCCAACTTAACCCAAAAGGCACTCCGCTCAAACCAGGAAATAATGATCTCCATTAAATCAGAAGATCCAAGATTTGGGGAACTTACAGGGCTTTTTTCTGATTATTGGGATAATTCTCAAGTCCTTACTACGGAATCCCTTAAGGCTTATGAAAAAATCTATAAAGAATATGGAAGAGCTATTGATGATATCAATCGCATTGATGAGGCAGTTCAATCCAAAATAGGTAAAACCGGTTTTCCTAACATAGATAGGGACAAGCCAACAGAATCAAGAACGAATATCCCGACTGCGATGCAAGAACTGGTACACATCGATCTCAGAGGGAATATGGTATCTGGTACCCCACCCCAACCAGACTACCGCAGAATGCCGAAGGGGAAAATAGCGAGGAAGATCGAGCTTGATTCGGTTTGTATCGGATCGGTTTGTAGACTCAATGACGGACTCTATAGAGTGACGCTTCGTAAGAAGAAGACGTTTAAGCAGCTTAAGGCTCTAAAGTTTCAAATCACTCTTGCTGAGTATAAAGGTGATTATGAAAAGATCCTCAGAATGAGATGCGATTCTCAAGAAGAAGCTGGCCAGAATTTTGAAAAGTATTTGCGATCTTTTCCTGATTTTGATTTACAGACTTTGCACTTCAGTTCAGTTTAGGACGCGCCGAAGAGATTATGCACGATGGTCGCGAGACGCTACGGGCGCTCGCCAAGTGAGCGCCTCAGCTTCGACCCCTTGGATGCGAAGGTGTGAGACCAACGCGCCAAAGGGCGTCCCTATCGCGTTTCCTGACCACTCAAACCATCGGGCGATAAAAGCTGTTGCGCAACCGGCAGTTAGCTCGAGCGGCAGCGTCCGCCGCGCACTTGCGGAGACAGTTCCCGAACCGTATCGCATGGACGCACGGTGTACTCGTTACCGCTCCACAGCGGCGGTGGTGGACGCTTGCGGCGCGTAACGTTTCGCGCTACAGTAAATCATGAGGATCAGGCACAAGGGGCTCCGGGCGCTGCACGAGCGAGACGACGCTATGCGGCTGCCCACCGGTCTCGTGCCACGGCTTCGGCGTATCCTGTTCCGACTGCAAGAGGCGACGCATCCGGGAAGCGCCGATGCGCCGGGTTTCCGGCTGCATCCCCTGAAGGGCGACCGCGCAGGTCAGTGGAGCGTCCGCGTCTCCGGCAACTGGCGCGTGGTGTTCCGCTTCGAGGGCGACGAGGCCGTGGACGTGGACCTGATCGACTACCACTGACCGCAGAGGAGTGCTGACCATGAACGACATTGCAAACGATCGCGTCGGCCCTATGGCCAACCCGCCGCACCTGGGCGAACTCATCCGCGAGAGCATGGACGATGTTGGCTGGAACGTGACCGAGACGGCTACGCGTCTCGGCTGCGAGCGCGGAACGCTGTCGCGCCTGCTGAATGGCAAGGCGGGTGTGTCGGCGAACATGGCGTTGGCGTTGGAGGATATCGGCTGGGGCACCGCCGAGCACTGGATGCGGATGCAGGCGAGCTACGAGCTTGCGCTGGCACGCCGGGACCGAACCGCAGCCGAACGGCGCGCTGGCGCGCTACACGTATGACCGGGACTCACGCCAGCACTGGCGGGCGAGGCACTGTGCCACCTGCTGTCGTTCTTTCTTGAAAATACTGGGCGAAATAATAGAAATGGTGGATGAAGTCAGGACGCCTATGACGTATCCTACCTTATCGGCCGCTTCGACCAGATGCGCATCGGCAAGGTGAGCGTAGCTCACCGTGGGCGGGAAATGAGCTTGCTGGTGTCGCTGGCGGTCGGATCAGCGAAGACTCGCTCGCCGAATGGTTCCGCCAGGATCTGTAAACTACGTTATGAAAGAATCGTTCCAGGTGACGAGGAAACCTTCGTCACCCGTCAGACACGTTTAGGCCGCGGCCTTTGCCAGGTCCGTCAGGGATTTAAACCCTTCAGGATCGTGAATGGCCATTTCCGACAGCATCTTCCGGTTCAAGGTGATGTTGGCTTTGGTCAACTCATGGATAAACCGGCTGTAGGATAACCCGTGCGCTTTGACCGCAGCCGAGATCCTGGCAATCCAGAGTCTCCGGAAATCTCTTTTCCGATGTCGCCGGCCGATGTACGCGTAGACTTGGCCCTTATCGACTGATTCCGTCGCCGCCCGAAACAGTTTGCTTCTGCCCCCATATTGCCCCTTGGCTAATTTCAGCCGTTTTTTTCTTCGGCGACGGGTTTGAGGGCCTCCTTTGACACGTGGCATGACTTAGAACTCCTTCGTTATCGTTATATTGAATCTGTCTGCTTCTCTCAGGTCCGGCTTCGCGATTGCGTTGCGCCACCCCGTCCAAGAGGATTGCCGTTTCGTCCGACCAAACACCAACTTGTGGTGTTCGCCCGCTCAACAAATCAGGAATACGGTAAGAGTCGGGCCAGCGAGGCCTGATCCGGTTTTGCGACCACCACCGTATCGCCCAGACGGCTCTTCCGTTTGGCGTTTTTCGTAGTCAGGATATGTCGCAGTCCCGCCTTTCGCCTCAGGAATTTCCCGCTTCCCGTACGCTTAAATCGTTTGGCTGCTCCCGAATGACTCTTTAACTTCATGCGTGCCATGTGTTCGTCCCCTTAATTCTTGGGTGCCACAATCATGTACAAGTTGCGGCCTTCCATCCTGGGCTCCATTTCAATCGTGCCCGCGTCCTTGAGCTCTTCCCGCACTTTCCCCATGGCCTTCCGGCCCAACTCCTGGTTCGCCATTTCCCGGCCTCGAAACATGACCGTCACTTTGGTTTTGATCCCCTCTTCCAAGAACTCCACTATCCGGCGAACTTTGGTTTCGAGGTCATGATTGTCCGTTCGCGGACGTAGCTTGATTTCCTTGACCTGCGTCGATTTCTGATGCTGGCGTGTTTTATGTTCTTTCTTACTTTGTTCGTACTTGAATTTTCCATAATCCATGATCCGGCACACCGGCGGCGTGCTGGTGGGCGCGACTTCCACCAGATCAAACCCGCCCTCATGGGCCCGTTTGAGGGCCTCGGACGTTTTGAGGATCCCCAGTTGCTCACCTTCCGATCCAATCACCCGGACTTCGGGGACCCGGATCAGGTGGTTCACGCGATGTTTGGCAGTGACCGTTCTACCCATCAGTGGACAGATGAACCGGTCAATGGTTCTGTTGGCATATCTTGTCGAATCAGATCTATCACCTCGCTGATTGGCAGTGTCCCCACGTTGGTCCCACTGCGTTTTCGCACGGAGACCGATTCGGCCTCCCGTTCCCGATCCCCCACGACAAGCATGTAGGGAATCTTGGCTTTTTCAGCTTCACGGATTTTGAGCCCAACCTTTTCTTTTCGCAAGTCCATCGAGGCGCGCAACCCGGTGCCCGCCAAGCGATCTTTGACGAGCGACGCATACTCCGCCTGTTTGTCCGTAATGGGCAGCACGATCGCCTGGACTGGGGCCAGCCACGTGGGAAACGCCCCGGCATAGTGTTCAATCAGAATGCCGAAGAACCGTTCGAGGGATCCCATCAGCGCCCGATGAATCATGATCGGTTGGTGCGCCGCGCCATCCTCCCCGATGTAGGATAACCCGAACCGTTCGGGATTATTGAAGTCGATTTGCACGGTCGAACATTGCCAGGCCCGTCCCAAGACGTCATGAATTTTCAGATCGATCTTCGGCCCGTAAAACACGCCTTCGCCGGGATCGATCTCATAGGGAAACCCGCTGTTTTTCAGCGCGGCTTCGAGGGCCTCCGTGGCCTGGTCCCACTTTTCCACGGCGCCGACGGCTTTTTCCGGCCGGGTGGACAGATACAACGCAAACTCCGTAAAGCCGAAGCGCCGGAGGACGAACATCGTGAAATCCAGAACTTTTCTGACTTCGGATTCGATCTGGTCAGGCCGGCAGAAGATGTGCGCGTCATCCTGCGTGAATCCCCGCACGCGCATGAGGCCGTGCAACACCCCTGATCGCTCGTAGCGATAGACCGTTCCCAATTCTCCATAACGAATGGGAAGCTCCCGGTAGCTGCGCAAGTGCGACTTGTACACCATGATGTGGAATGGGCAATTCATGGGCTTTAATTGGTACTCCCCCGCCTCCACGGTCATGGGCGTGAACATGTTCTCCTTGTAATAGTCCACGTGCCCGCTGGTCTTCCACAGATCCAACCGCGCCACGTGCGGGGAATAGATCAACTCGTAGCCGTTCTGCACGTGGCTCTCCCGCCAGAAATTTTCGATCAACAACCGAACCAGCGCTCCCTTGGGATGCCACAGGATCAAGCCCGGCCCCGTGTCCTCGGGGCTGCTGAAGAGATCCAATTCCTTGCCGAGTTTCCGATGATCGCGGCGTTTGATTTCTTCGAGTTTCTCCAGATGGGCATCCAGCTCCGCCTGGGTGGGAAACGAGGTCCCATAAATGCGCTGGAGCATGGGATTGCGTTCATCTCCCCGCCAATACGCGCCGGCGGCGCTCAACAACTTGAACGCTTTCACCTGACCGGTTGCACCCACGTGCGGGCCCCGGCACAAATCAATGAAGTTGCCCTGCTGGTAAAGGGAGACGACGTCATCCTCGATCTGCTCAATAATTTCGACCTTGAAGGCTTCTTCCTTTTCCCGAAACAGGTTGATCGCGTCTTCTTTCGACATTTCCAGACGGCGCACGGCATAATTTTCCTGAATAATCTCGTGTGCCCGGGCCTCGATTTTTTCGAGATCCTCCGGCGTGAACGGCCGCTCAAAGGAAAAGTCGTAATAAAAGCCCTCGTGAATGGCCGGACCGATCGTCAGGTTGGCCGACGGGAACACGTCTTTCACGGCCTGCGCCATGATGTGGGTACTGCTGTGGCGATAAATTTCCTTGCCGTCCTCCGACGCAAAGGTCACGGGTTCCAGCGTGGCGTTCCTGTTCAGGGGCGCACTCAAGTCACCGGGTTGACCATCGATCCTCACAGCGAACACCTCCGGCGGAAGCGGCCCCGTCAACTCCGTCAATGCCTCGCGCGCCGTGATCCCCGGCCGAAAGGTTTTCGTACCGGTCCCCGGCAAGGCTATCTCGATCTGTTCGCTTTGGACTTTTTCGGTTTCAATCGAAACTGACACGCGTCTCATACTCCCATCATCCCCAACAACCGGCGCTCTCCCAAAGGAAGAGGGGTGGTAGGCGCGGGCGGTATTGAACCGCCGACCTCTACCGTGTCAAGGTAGCGCTCTCCCCCTGAGCTACGCGCCTATCAAAAACAAAATATGCTAGAGGAGCCTCTCGTCTTCTGTCAAGAAATCCAGGATTCCGGTAGTGTCCTAATTTGAAATCGAGTGGGCGGGTCTTGCGATTCGGCGCAATGTGTACGGGAATTATATACTTAACGGCGTCACCGGCCTCGTCTCATATCCCATATTTCTACTACACCTAGATTGAATCGAAAAAGGGTAGTAGACAGGGAATGTGGAGGGTTAGACCGTGTCCAAAGCCTCTGGATTTCGTAAACTTTTCTTTTCATCTGACTGCAACTGCCTTTCCACCTTTTTCACATCGTCGGTGGGCGGCAATCGCTCTGGCTCTATACCCCTCTCAAGTAAAGTCTTTCTCACACTTTCGTTGTTGGTCATGTGCTCCTGAGAGATTGTCTGTTCCGTTTGGAGTTGATTGGCTTTGGTATTGAAAATCGTGATTTCAGTGGCGAAATCCTTGGCTTTCAACACGATGGTCGGTGCAAAATCTGCCAATGCCCTGTGTTTGGGCACATTCCATCTCTGCTTCATTTGTTCAGTGGTATAGCCAAACAAGGCTTTATCGCCTTTGGACCGAATAATCCCAAAGTTTTTCTCGCTCCCTGTGTAGTCATAAATCACACCTGACAACTCTTTTTCCGTATTCGTCAGTTTCCTCCTGGCGGAAATCCGTTCTGTTTCACGGATACGTTTTTCGATAAGTTCCAATTTACGTGTTTGTACGGCGAAGTAGGTTTGGGCAAAGGCGACTGGCCCCTTGCGGGGGTCGCCGTTTTGGGCGATCAGGTAGCAGGCATATCGAGTGAGCATCATGTCAGGCACCTCCCGCTGGCTCCCGGAACCGAGAGAGACCATTTTGCTGGCGTCGGCAAAATGGTCGAGAACAGGATGCCCAGCCATCTCACAGGCAGTTTTTGCCTTATCTATCACGGCTTTGAAGTTATTCCATTTCCCATATCCAAGAAGGCTCTGAAGGTCACGGGCTAGCCAGAACTGAATCCCATTGTCGGTTTGTCTGGCATGGGATTCAAAATCATTGGTGAGTGCTTGGATAATTTCAGTTTCCACGGTTCATGCTCCAAATATGAGAGATTAGTGCTGACCCGCCGAGCTTACAATCGCTCACAATCGAAGCCCGAACCACATCAATCGGCGATGTGACTGGCAGTGCATACAAAACTGCATAGAATTTCCGTTTTTTGATCCTTCTACTGTGGCGAAGCCCACACAATAACAGACAGAAGCCGTGGGGTGCCCCGTGAGGTCGAAGACATGGACCTCGCCTTCCTATACCGTTTTGCCTTCATATCGCTCGATGACCGGGACCACTTCTCGGAACGTGGCTCGACTCTGATGGAGGTGCTCGACAGCCTCCCGGAGGGCATCGAGGGAGGCCGTCATGCCTGCAATTCAGAGGTTGACTCTGGATGGGCCTTCGAAGTCACCAAGGGTTTATATCGCTCAATGAGATCCTGTAAATTCTGATACATGTCTTCCGTGATGGGGTCTGGAAGAATCAGTACCGCCACGGCTCCACCGCCAAGCGGAATAGGATATTGTTGTTGCATAGTCGTCCCTCCTATAGGAGTGGGATTCATAGGGAATGCCGATGAAGGGACAGGCGACGGTGGGGTTGCAGTTGAAGAGGGCGGCGCACATTTTCTGAGTTGTTTGACTGGAACGCCTGTCGTCGTGACGACTGGATCAAACAACGCAAATGGTTCACCTTGTGGGGAAACCCCCAACTTCTTGATCTGGGCCGCAGCATGAAATTGGTCCTGGTCGTTAATTGTGGCCTGCACATAATCACCCACCTGTAAGGTTTCCGTTTCAGACAAGCTACCTTCATCTTGCCCTGACAGATTATCATTCGCTCCCGCATGAATCAAGCCCGATTCGCTTTGGCCGGTCATACGAGCAAACTCCATGGTGGCTCGCCAGACGCGGAGACAATTTGTGGCTCCATCACCCGTAAATTTTTTCACGACAATCAGCGTATGCCGAATAGAATCATCCGAGGCCGACCGTTTCTCACGATACAATTCATCAAAAATCGGTGGGGCCAAGGCCGCCTTGTGGACAGCTTCTTGATGTTCAGGGTTAGTACTGTCCATAGTCAAAATGGTTAAGGCTCTGCCTGAGAGGCACACCTCTCCTTTTCCCTTTTGCTCAAGGAGACCATATTGTTTCATGGCCGCAAGCCGAACCCTGGCGGGGCCGCTGAAACTCTTGTATCCGAGGTGCGTCGAAGCAACACTCTCAGCAAAAGTCGTCTGTCCTTCCTTCTTAAACAACTTCTGGACATCTTGGATCGCGTCACCTAAATGGTGCCCCGGATAATTGGGGCTTCGCTGCTTACTCATACGCTCCTCCTTTATGAGTAGAATAGGCTGAAAAGGCTAATGTCTGGGCATTTACTCAATATAGACTCAATTCAGATCTCTGTCAACGCTAATATTTAACTTGACAAATAATAGGCTAGTATGTAGATTGAGGCTATGCTGAAGATTATGCACAAAAAAGCCCCCAGGACGGCTATCCTGGGGGCTTCGACAAGCGGGGCGCGGGGTGGACCCCTCTCCGGGACTTTACACTCTAGGGACGGGGTTCAATTCCCCGGCGCTCCACCATTTAACGCTCGTAGTATATCATAAAAGGTGGACCACGAACAAATTGAAACCGTACAAACAAACCGCCGTCATCGCGTCTTTGCTTGAGGGCTGCTCAATTCGCTCCACCGAAAGGCTGACCGGCGTTCACCGTGATACGATCAGGCGGCCCTGGTATTGCTTCATGGACTGGAGGCCTGTGTAGCAACTTGGCATCGTGGAGAAAAGATATGAAAAAGTTAAAGTCAAATTAGGACCCTACCCGGATTCCGGTAGGGTCTCAGTTTAAATTTCGCTTCTTCACTTTCTTGACTCATGTGCTATTGGAATTCAAGGCGACCAATCGTCTGCTATGTGCTCGACTATGACACCACGTTCTTCGAGAATTGTTGGAAAGCTCTTAACATGGTCGGCCCCGCAAATGAACAGAATAGGCCATTCTGATTCGGGTACCGTTCGTAGGCGGTCAAGCCAATACAGCTCACGTCTCATCAATGATTCGCGTTTTCGTCGTGCAACTTCATCCTGGGAGATGGTGGGATCACAGAACCGATCAACCTCAATTTGGTTATCCGTCTGTATTCCAAGGTGCGCACGCTGAGCCCTGTTAGGGTCACAGAAACGATGCTTGAGAGATAAATCATTTGCGACTTGCTGTGGAATTGACTCCTTGCGCGCCACCTCTTCTAAGGCTTGTTCGTTCATTTCCTCGGCCACCGTTTGGATTCCGTATTGAAAACACGCCTCTGCAAGAAAACGCTGAAAGGCTTGTGCACCTCCAGGGGGACACTGTTTATCTGCTCTCTGGTATGTGTGGCTGGTGCCAATGAGGACTATCGTTTTCATCATTAATATAATACCCAAGTCCAAACTGAGACACTACCGCTATGATGGTAGCGATGATTCCGAAAAGAGCAGAAGCCATCACGAGGATGAGCTTGTCATTTAAGAAGTCTGCTACAGTTGCATACTCAGCCATTTTGTTTCCTCTCAGACTTTCTTAACCCCAAGAATCATGGCTTCAATGTCCTTGCGGGCTTGGGCCAAGTAGTTTTTGGCAGCGTCGAGCTCGGCGAGGGCTTTCTCTCGGGCTTGGGCATATGTCCGTTGCTCGGATTTGGGAAGGTAGGGAATTCGGAGTTGGCAAAGGTTCTCCGTGTACATGCGCTGCTTGACAGCTCCGACACGGTTGAACTGAATCAAGTCAATGAAGAAGGGCGTCTGAATGAGAACCGCGACGAAACCGTAAAGCATTGGGGTGCGCGCACTCTCCTTCACGCGCCAGACTTGATACTCAGGGCTTGTAATCGCGTCTTCAGGAACGTCCGGAACAATCCCCAGCGAACCGACATTGCAGCGCGTCGGATTGTGGAAAAACCAGTCTTTGCGGATGCGCTTGTAGGCAGCATTGAAGTTCTCGCCTTTCTGATAGCCGTTCAAGAAGACGCCTTCTTTGTTGTTCACGCCATAGACAGGCCACTCCTTTTCCGGCGCGACAGAGGGATGGACAAGCTCGGTTGTCTCTTCAATGAAGTCCCCCATCGGGTGGAAAGATGGACACGCCAGACGAAACGCAGAAGCACGGCCTGATTTCACATCCCATGCTGCTAAGTCCTTGAAGTCAAGGGCCAAGAAACGGGAATGAATCACGTCTCGAGAAGGCTCTCTGCGATAGAGTTCAAGTAAGCGCATGTTCAAGGCGTTGACAGGCTGGGCGAGCTTTTGCTGTGCGGATTCAACGGCGGTTGCGGCTTCGCGCCAGAAGTCCACAATTGTGCGTTGAATGTCAGTGTGCGGAAGCGGGACTTCAACTTCTTCCAAATCGGAAGGCTGTACCCGCTTTCTCCCGCTTGTACCACTGATTAGGGCATTAATCTGGCGGCGAAAAGCGTCCGTCTGAAACAGGAGCTTCACGTAACGCGGAAGCGCAACCTCGGACCGTACGCGGTAAACAGGAAACTCACTACTGACAGCGATACGAGGAAGCGTGTCCGGGACAATGCCGATCGCTCCGTGTCGAACGTCAATCTTGGAGTAAATGACGTCGCTTGGTTCCGCAAGGAATAGGCGACCCTTGAAACCAGTAATGCTGTCCTCCCGTGGTTCCATCTCTCCGTCGAAATGGAGCGAAACAAGAGTAATGTCATTAGGATCAGTCCTCGTCTTTTCGATGGCCACTGACTTCCGTTCGAGCCCAGAAGTAAGGGGTTTGATCAAGCCTGAGGGCCACTTCCACTGAGTGGTGAAGAAAGAATTGACACTCCACCTTTTGAGATTTTCAAACAGAACGGCGAAAGCTTTTCCTGTTGTCGGTGCAATCATGCAGGCGGCGCCACTGCTAGAAAGAATTTGGGGGTTATCCGAAACTCCCGATAAAGCTCCAAGGTAGTCTTCTTGACACCTTCCGGCGTGTGGTCGCCGGGAACAAGCTCGTTTGGTACGCGGTCGGTTTCGCCGGTGGCGGTGATGCCGACATGCTCGGCTTCGTAGAGAAAGACCGGATAGAGGAAGCGGGATTTGAGCAGGGAGCGAGCATCCGTTTGTATCTTTGCTTCAATATCGCGCTGATACTGCTTCAATTCGGTTTCCAGGACTTTGCGCCGGTCTGCGTTCTTGTCTTTCTTGGCTTGGGCAATGGCCGCTTCGAGTTCTTCGGTTCTCTTGGCTATCTCGGGGGCGTACTTATCGCGGGTCTCCTGTTCGGCAGCAACTTTCTTTGCGTCGAAGTCGGCTTGTTCTTCCTCGGTAAACTTCTGCATGAAGAGAAGTGACGCCTTTACTGACGCGCCAGACGAAACGAAGGTCTCGGGCGGCAAGGAGACGACAGCTCGGATGAAGGCTCTGTCTTCACAGAACTCTCGAACATAGGCCAGAGAAGGATTGTTGAAGACCCCTTCGGGGAGCACGATGCCGAGCCGCCCGCCAGGCTTCAACAAGGCGAGGCAACGTTCGATGAAAAGAAGTTCGGTTTTGATCTTACCGACCTTGCGTTTCCCTTTTACGGCCGGCAATTCGAAAAGGCTGGCGATGGGTTTCCCTTGGGCAGCACGAACACGGCTCAGAGCGTCACGGTAGTGGTCACCGTAGATGCCAACATAGTGGCGTTCGAGTTCACTGGGGAGCATGACCTGCTCTTCAATGATAGTATCAGAAGGCTCGACGCTCGAGCCAAATGGCGGATTGGTCAAAATGATGTCGAAACGGCCCTCGAAGATGCCATTGATATTCAGAAAGCCGTCATGGTGATGCACCCCACCGTGACCATCACCATGCATGATCATGTTCATCTTGCTGGTACGGGCCATGCGGTCATTCGCGTCCGTGCCGTAGATGCAGCGATTCGCCAAGTTCCAGAGCCGGGAGCCGATAACGTCCTTGTCGAGGCTTGTTTGCAATTCCTCGTACTTGGTACGGAGAGCTTCGGCCTTCTTCTCTTGAGCCATGCGCTTTCTGCTTTCGATCTTTTTGCGGAACTCTCGATATTGCCGGTCCACATCGGCAAGAATCTTTTCCCGGACGATCTCGAAGAAACGGATCAAGAAGCCTCCAGAACCGCTGGCCGGGTCGCAAATGCCTTCCCCTTCTTTGGGATCAACCATGCGTACCATGAACTCGACAATTGGACGCGGCGTAAAGAACTGGCCGATATCTCCCCGGAAGGTCTTACCGAGAAAGCGTTCGAAGGCAATTCCCTTGATGTCTTCACTTGTGTCGGAGAGGTTGTAACGTTCGAGAAGTCGGACGATTTCGATGCCAGTTGCAGGCTTCAGATTCAGACGTTCTTCTTCCGCGAAGATGCGATCCGCTCGATAATGAGCCTTCGTCTTTTGGAACAGATCTTCAAGCGGATTATCCCCAATCTGATCCTCAAGATACTCGACGGTAAACAGGTTTTTGCGCCGCTGGCGGCTTTTTAACTCACGTTCAACAAAAACCTTGACGAACAAAATTTTGGCGGTTTCGTCAAAGGCCGCCACGGGGTCTTTCTTCTCCCGATTTCGGATGACGTTGTGGCATTGATGAAGAAGATTGGCGAACTCGTCTTCTTTGAAGGTCTTTAATCGAGTGAGAAGCTCTTCAACCTGCTTATCGGTGGCGTCTGCGTGAGGGATATCCTCTATCTCTTCCAAGTAGCCTGGCATCCGGTCTTTGCGGACATGCCAGAACTTCGTTTCCGTGTTGTTGTGGGTGACAAAGAAAGGCGCATTGGTCAACCGGGCGTATCGGTCTCCCTGAGCGTAATCTTCTGACTGGATCGTTACGTTGTCGGCTTTGCATTCAACAATGATGATTGGAGATTTGCGCTCAGCTTTGTCCTGTGTGGAACGCCAGATAACGAAATCGGCTCGGGCTTTGGCAGAACCCCGTCCGGTGATTTCCACTTCTTCGGCGATCTGCTCCAAGCAATAACCGTATTCGTGAAACAGGACGAGAAGGTACTCTTGTCGGACGTACTCTTCTGGAGTTTCGATGAGCCATTTCCCGCGAACGCTGCTCCATATCTTGCCGTCCTCCCGTTTCAGTTTCACGCCGTTCTGCGCAAAGTAGGTGGGCCGTGGGTGGTGTATAGATTGGGGGAGTTTCCGGTTCACACGTCCTGCCACTTTTTATACCTGTTCCAAGCTGGGCTTTCTTTAGGCCTCATGCCAAGCATTGAGAATTATGATAATGGCTCCTGCGCTCAGCCAGTTCTCTCCGCCAAGGAAAGACACGCACCATAAGCCGGTATCTGTCAATAAGAGGCACCTGTGAGTTGAGGTTCCGACTCTTAAATTCGACGAACCGATCCAACTTGTTAATCAGGAATTTGGCAATATACAAGTGTTCCGTTTCCTTGTTGCCATCGAATCCCGTAAAGACAACTTGCCTCCCAAAGTGCCCTGCTTTTTTCTGAACGGAATTTTTGTCCTTCTTGGATAACCTTGTGTATGATTCTTCCAGGAAGGACCACATATCAAGTATGTCGACAACTTCATCAACCGTTGCCTTATTGTCTTCGTCTCCATGAAAGATACCTGGAAATTGCCACTCCAATCCCCAAAGTCGTTCGACTTATTCGCACACAGGCGAGATAACTCAAGACGCTCGGAGTTCAACCGCGGTTTCATATAGTCGCGTTCGCTGGGTCACTGTCCCGTTCCTGACTGACGAATTCACGATACTGTTGCCCGTGCGCTTCTTGCGCACCTCGTGTAGAGCGACGATCTCAAAACCCTCTTGTTCCGCAATCTCGGCAAACAGCTTGTCCGTCTGAAACTCTATGCCTTGCAGAATGTTGTTCCCAATGACAGCCACGACTTTCCCTCCAGGCCGCATACGGGTTCGCGTGAGAGCACAAAAGCTCTGACAATCGTTAAAGTAGGTCGCGGCGTAGTTCGCCCACCCGCGGCCGCCATAGACACCTTTCTCCGTGTGGCGTGTCCTGAGGTCTTGGAGTTGTTCGGCTAAATGGGGCAGGTGTGGCCGTAACGCAACTTCCGGTCCGGACCGAACCGTCTGCCAAAATTGACCGAAGCTCTTGTGTTCGATTGTCTTCAGATCTGATGAGGTCTGTACCATTCCGAGCCAGAACAGGTGCGGCCTCGTGTTGCGAATATAATGGTAGTTGTTGAGATACGGAGGCGAGGTAATGAGCACGTCGATACTGTTCGGTCTGACCCGCCGGGCATGTTCCAAATACGACAAAGGATACACCGTTGCATGCGGAGTCCGCTTGTGTTTGCGCATCCACCCTTGGAACGTGACGATATCCTCGTGCATTTCGCGCAACTTGCGTTTCACAATGCTGAACACATCGGCATGATCGATGTTAGGCTTTCCGGCACCAGCCCGCGTTCCAAGGCTTGGTTCGTACGAGTAGTTCGAGAAACTCACCATGACGGCTCCAAAGGCCACCCGAAACAATTCCGCGACCCAATCCGTCGTTTCTTGCGCAATAAAATCCTGACACACCAGAACTTGCCGCTCTACCTCCGGGCTGAAAAACGGGACACGGCTCGAAAACCCCTTGGGAGGAAGAGAGGCAACTCTTTCGTCAAACGACAATTTTTCTTCACCGTATTCTTCGAACCGGTCGAGCGTCGCTGCCAGGATGTCCGTATCGTAGTGAGCAGCCTGGGCCTTTGCCTTACATGCCAACGCCGCGTATGGATTGATCTCAAATCCGGTCGCATCACAATCATATTTGAGGGCTTCGATCAACGTCGTGCCGACGCCGGCAAACGGATCCAAAACCCGCAACCGATGGCGCTCACGTCTCACGCCTTCGAGCACCCCAGCGACAAACGATCCTGAAAATCCAGCGATCCAAGGGGTCCAACGATGCAGGGTCCGGTCGTGATTTTCGGAAAAGGCTGTATCGCGAAAGTCCGAGATCGGCAGTTGGTATTGCACCACCGCTTCGGCAACGGCCGGTTGTTCGTGGGCGGTAGCTTCCATCAGTCTATTCTCATCACGAACGCCTTTTCCAACCAGCCAACTTTCAAGTGCGCTACGCAAAAAGCGCCACTCCCTCCCTACCTTCTGTGATGGAATCCGTCGGGTCCGAGCCATCTCCCCAAGCGTCTTTTCACTCACGCGAATAAATGCCGCAGCCTCGGCTCGTGTAAGGATATCAGAAGTTCCTTTATCTTCCTTTATCATCTCTTAAATTCCTTTTATTTGGTAGAAACGCAACTCTAGCATGAAAGTAATGATTGTCAAGTGAATAGGTCGAACTGGCACTATTGACGGCGGATAGTCATACACATACGCGGGGAGTTGATACAGACACAGGGGATTCTCGACATCTGCTGTGAGAGCCCAAGCAAGGGCCGTCAGGAGGATGCAGCCTGTTGACGGGAGCGACGCGTGACGGGGATGTGGTATTCCGCGATTTTTTTACGCAGGGTATTGCGATTCATGCCCAGGAGCTGCGCGGCTTGAACCTGATTCCCATTCGTTTCACGGAGCGCATGTTGGATCAAGGGCCGTTCCACCGCTTGGATCAGTGTTTCGTGCAAACTTCTGGCCGAACCGGCCTTCATGGCCCGGACAAACTCACCGAACTTCAGCTCGACGTAATCTTCGAGCGTTAAATCGCGTAATTCCCGCAGTCCGTGATTGACATCCTCCTCATCGCCCTTGCTGAGGAGCCATTTCATGGTGTCCAACGACGACTGTACGGAAGCGGGACCTGAGATAATCAAGGTTCTCGACACGTCGATGACGTGAGTCAGATCCTTGAAACCCTCTTTCGACGTCTTTTCGGAAAGCACCAATCCGTCGACCGGCGCCTTTTGCGTTTCCTGTTCGACCTGCTGAAGGTTATCCACGACCACCACGCGAACGCCCACCTCATCCGGCAGCGTCTGCAAGGATTCCCCCTCCGGGTCGGCTACCACGACGATATGCTTCACTTGCGACACGATCCTTCTCCTTCGAAACCGCTGTGTGCCGTCTTCTTGTTCATACGAACCCCATCAACGGACAGAGGAGGCGCAAGGTCAGCCAGACGAGCACGGCGCCGATGATATTCAAGAACACCCCGGCTCGCAGCATATTCGGAAGCGGGACGAAGCCGGTGCCGTAGACGATCGCATTCGGCGCGGTCGCAACCGGCATCATAAACGCAAGGCTGGCCCCCAAACAAATTCCCAGGGTCGGGGGAACCGGGGAAACCCCCGCCGCGGTGGCAATGGAGATCACCACGGGAACGAGCATGCTCGTCGATGCGGTATTCGAGGCAATCTCCGTGATCATCAACGCCATGCCAATGGCGACAGCCGTCAAGGTCCACAATGTATTGCTCCCAAACAGCGCCACCAGACTTTCTCCGATAATCTCGGCCAAGTGGGTTTGGACCATCAGATGGCCAAACGTCAAGCCTCCGCCGAACAATAAGATCGTGCCCCAGTTAATGTTCGCGGCCTGGGTCCATTTCAACGTAAACTCGCCGGCCTTGAAGTCGATGGGCAACACAAACAGCAGCCCCGACGCGAAAATCGGCACCATTTCCTTGGGAAGACGGGCATTGATGAACGTCACCAGATCGGCATCCCGTCCCAACACGATCCCCAACACCCCCGGTCCGAGCCAACACGCGATGGCCAACAGCAAGGCAATACAGGTATTCTTTTGGCCTCGCGTCCAACTTTCCCGTTGCCGGCGCAGATGCTGAAGCTGCCCGTCCGGATCCGGTAACGTTTTGGGCAGCGGGTGAAACCAAAACAGCACGGTGGCAATACCCAACCAGAGCACAACGGTCAGCGGAAGGCCGATGGCCATCCAATCGAAAAACGAGATGGCAATACCGGCTTGCTGCGAAAGCAACCCCACGCCAATGAGATTGGGCGGCGTGCCGATCATCGTGGCAATCCCCCCGGCCGCCGAGCCATAGGCTAATAAAAGAAGCACTCCGGGCTCATGAGTTCCAGGTTCGTCCCGTGCCCCACGAATCGTCGAGAGAAGGCCCAGCGCAATCGGCACCATAATCGCCACGGCCGCCGTGTTACTGATCCACATGGACAGGAAGGCGGTCGACAATCCCATGGCTCCGAATATCCTCATCGGGCTGGCCGTGATTTTCTTGCGGGATAACAGCCAGACGGCAAACCGCCGGTCCAGCCCGTGCACCACGAAGGCTTCGGCTAAAAAGAAGGTGCCGATGAAGAGAAAAACGATCGGGTGGGCAAACGTCGCCAGGACTTCCCTGGCCGACCCCAACCCCATGGCAATACACAACGCCGCGCCGACCAATGAGGTCATGGCCAGGGGAAGGGCTTCCGTGGCCCAACTCACCACGACCCATACCAAAATGGCCGACAGGGTATGCGCCGAGGGCGGCAGACTGGAAAACGGGTTGAGATACACCAGGAGCGCCAGCACGGGCGCCGCATACAAGCCGACTCGTTGCCTCATCCCCCAAGCCTGCCGGTCTGCGGTTTTCATGCCGATACTTATGGGACGACTTCAAAGCGCATTTGCCGGAAGTGGGAATCCAGCGTCAATGCCCGACGAATCCATGTGCCTCACCGGTACAGCACCTCGTCATGCCGCGCAGCAGCGTCTCCCGATTCGGAGGCACCAACAGCCGGGGCCCGGCACAGTGTATCCGATTCCAGCGGGATACTGTCGAGCGGCGGATTGTCAACCGGGACAATGTCAAAAGCCGGACGACCTCTATACAGAACGGTAAACCGTTCCCCATGCCGCACTTTTTCCACGACATCATGCAACCGCTCTCGGAGTTGTTTCGCACTGATCATCTCTGACATCAGGCCACCCCCTGAAGTTTAACTCAAGTTAATGCTTTTTGATACCGGGTCAAGCATCCAAGCTGCAAACTTCACATCCCGCGCTATTCATCCGTCATCAAATGGATTTCGGCAAAACGCTCTATGCGCACAGCGGGAAACCGCAGCCGTTATCGGGGGGGGCCAAACAGGAAGTGAGAGAGTATATCCAATTCGTTCAGGGCATCCGCGGCGCCACTTATGCGGAATTTCAGAAAGGAACGAACTGGATGATGATCCCGAATGCCGTGAAGCTGCCTCAATATAAAGACTGGTGGATGTATGAAGAATGGTTGCCCATGAACGTGTGGCGCATTCTCCTGGATGACTCGATGGGCCCGTTCCCCTGGTGCCCAAACCCGTAGCCAGAGTGGCAGCGCCGTAGCCTGCTGTTTCCTCTTTCCGTCATCCCCGAAAAAAAGAACTGGATCCCCGGTCGGGTCGGGGATGACAGCAGGAGATTCCTCGCTACACCCGGAATAACAATGCTGGTACGGTCAGTTCATCATTCTGTCAATAACATGGGTGGCTGTCGCCGCTTCGATCAATTCATTGAAACGGCGGCGTTCCGGTTCGTTTTGCATGATGGCGATGAGTGTCGATGTGTCGACCACCATCAGACCGGAAGGCCTCGTTTGTCATAACCGACGATCTCGTCCGCGCTTCGCCTGTCGCGGCGAGGCAGATTCGTGCAATTCAGAGCAATGTGGTCCAGTTCATCGGCAAGCCGGAGGGCACGCCGGATTTTTTCTACCTGTGCCAGTCTTTCCCGGACAGCTTGTTTGACGGCTTGGGTCAACGATTCTCCAGTCAGGCTTGCGAGCCGTTTTGTCAAGGCTTCCGTGTCGGCGTCTTTGATAGTCAGTGGCATCGATCAATCCTCCATGGTTTAAGATATGGAGGAATGAAAGAAAAAATCAATCGGAGCGTCTCGTTGGCATAGGTGCCGATCAATGGGGAACGCTTGTGACCTTCTGGCCCCGGCCATCCCTTGAGACGAAAAATTTCTTGGTAAAATTCCCGTTGGATTCAGCTTGTACAATGCGCTGTAGAGGGCCTCCTCTTCTCAATGAGGTCATGTTTATCGACAATTTGACATGGCGAATTGTCTAACTAGACAATAAACCGGCTTTTATGGAGAAATGATGAGAGAAATCGGCATGTTTGAGGCGAAAACCCGTCTTTCCGTTGAAGACTCCAGTCTTATATAGCCCTGCTGCCGGGTGACGCTTTGCTCACCGGACCTCTGTCCCCCGTCATCCCCGACATCCTTAATCGGGGATCCAGTTCTTTTTTTTGGGGATGACGGAAAGAGAAGGACGCAGGCTAACGACCTGTTCTCATAAGCGCTGCACAGCATGAACAAGCCGTTCCAGGCATCCTGTGACCAACTTTTGGCACCCGTGTTTGAGGCCTTGACCACGCCGGGGGCGCAACCCTTGGTGCTCGGGCCACATGGCCCCGGCCTCGCGTTCATCCTGAGTCTGCTGCGGACGACGGGCAACGAGGCTTCGGCCTCCGGCCGGCCGCGTGAAGGCATCATCCCCCCTCATTGGCTTATTCTGACGGCGACCCAGGACGAGGCGGAATCGTTATGCCGGGACATGCAGTTTTTCTTTGACTGCTTCAACCTGCCCGCCGAATCGCTGGTGTTTTTCCCGGATCGCGGTCAAGCCCCGTATGAAGCCGATGCGCCGTCCATCGATCTCGTGACGCAACGGATGCGGACCTTGTTTCAGCTACAAACCCATCGTCCCACGGTGGTCATCACGACGCCGCCCGCCGCCTTGCAATACCTGGTCCCTCAATCCCTTTTCGCGCAATCGTGTTTAACCCTCAAGGCGGGCAGCGTGATTGAGCGGGAATCGCTGCTGCGCCATTTGCTGCGGACCGGCTATCGACGCGTGTCCGTGGTGGAGATTCCCGGAGAATTCAGCGTTCGCGGGGGTATCGTCGACGTTTTTTCCACCGGGGCGACCGAGCCCTACCGGATCGAGTTTTTGGGCGATACCGTGGAGTCCACCCGGCAGTTCGATCCGGGCACGCAGGAATCCACCGAACCTGTTCTCTCTGCGGCGCTCCTTCCCGCCAGGGAATACCTGCTCCCGGCTGACGATTCCGACTACTCGCTGGCCGAGATCCCGCCGGATGCCGAATGGCGGTTGCCGGACGTCCACCCGTCGATGGCCACCCTGTTGGATTACTTTCCTGCTTCGCCTTTCGTGGTCATGGATCGTCCTATCACCCTGGCGCAGCACGCACGCGAATGGGAAGAACACCTGCACGCGGCATGGGAGGAACACGACGCGACGGGAACCGGAGTCCCGTATCCCGGCCCCGCTCAACAGTCCGGCGTCTGGGATGAGTTCCTGCCGTTCCTTACCGATGGGCCGGTTCTGGCATTCGACGTGGTCGCGCCCTCCGACGGGGCTTGGAGCCCGGTCATCGACCTCCCACTCCAATCGGCCAAAAGCGTGGGCCTGGGGCTTCGCGGAACGTCCTTTACCGAGACCCTGACGATCCTGGAACGGCTTCGCCGTGATGGTCCGGTGATGGTCGTGGTGAGATCCTCTGGACAGGTCGGACGTGTATCGGGGTTGTTTGCCGAGCACCACGCTCCCGTGACGGAACAGAATCTCTTCCCCCACGCTCTCGATTCTTCGGAACGCTTGCCGTTCTCTATTGTGCAAGGATTTCTTTCCTCGGGGTTTGTGGCGCCGTCCTTCCCGTTCGCAGTGGTGACTGAAGACGATCTGTTCGCCAAAATTTCCCGGCATCGTCCCCAAGCCAAAAGCAAGACCGCGACCTTTCTCTCCTCATTGGAGGATTTGAACGCCGGCGACTACGTGGTCCACGTACAACATGGAATCAGCCGGTACAAGGGGCTTCGGCGTCTCTCCGTACAGGGCTTCGAAAGTGACTATCTGATTCTGGAATTCGCCGGACGGGACACCCTCTACGTGCCGCTGGACCGGTTGAACCAAGTCCAAAAATTCCGGGGCAGCGATCACCTGGCTCCGACGCTCGACAAATTGGGAGGCACCGCGTGGGCCAAGACCAAGGCGCGCGTCAAGAAAGCCATTGAGGACATGACCGACGAACTCGTCGATTTGTATGCCAACCGGGAAATCGTCACTCGCCAACCGTATCAGCAGGACGGCTCTTTGGCCCATGAATTCGATGCGGCGTTCGATTATGAGGAAACCCCGGACCAGCTCAAGGCCATCGACGACATTCAGCGGGACCTCCGGCTGCCCAAACCCATGGACCGGCTGGTGTGCGGGGACGTGGGGTACGGCAAAACCGAAGTGGCGATGCGCGCGGCGTTCCAGGCCGTCCAGGATAACCGGCAAGTGGCGGTGCTCGTGCCCACCACCCTGTTGGCGCAACAACATTCGGAAACGTTTACGCGCCGCTTCGCGCCGTTTCCCATCCACGTGGGGACGCTCTCGCGGTTTCAAACTCCCAAAGAGGCCAAGGCGGCGTTGTCCGACCTCGCCTCGGGCGTCGTGGATATCGTCATCGGCACCCACCGGCTCCTTCACAAGAACGTGCGCTTCAAAAACCTGGGACTGGTCATTATCGACGAAGAGCAATGGTTCGGCGTTCGTCATAAGGAACGCCTGAAACAACTGCGCACGCAGGTGGACGTGTTGACGCTCACGGCGACCCCCATCCCTCGCACGCTGCAAATGGCCTTCTCCGGGGTCCGGGACCTGTCGGTTATCGACACGCCTCCGCCCGGGCGCTTGGCCATCCGCACCCAAATCGTTCGATTCAATCCCAACCTGATCCGCGAGGCGATCCGCCGGGAGCTGGCGAGACAGGGACAGGTGTTCTACGTACACAACCGGGTCGAGACCATCGAGCGGACGGCTGGCTGGCTTCAGGAACTCGTCCCCGAAGCCCGGCTGGTCATGGCGCACGGACAGATGAACGAACACGTGCTCGAAGGCGTCATGCTCAAGTTCTTTCACGGCGAGGCGGATATCCTGGTTGCGACCTCGATCATTCAATCGGGGCTGGACGTGCCGCGTGCCAATACCATCCTCGTGGATCGCGCGGATACGTTCGGGCTGGCGCAACTCTATCAATTGCGAGGGCGAGTGGGGCGCGCCGGCGACCAGGCCTATGCCTATTTCTTTTTCCCCAATGAAGAGATCCTGGGCACCGATGCCCAACGACGGCTCCTGGCGATTCAGGAATTTGCGGACTTGGGTTCGGGGTTTCGCATTGCCGCTGCTGACCTGGAAATTCGCGGCGCCGGCAACCTCCTGGGCAAACAGCAGTCCGGCAACATTGCCGCGGTGGGCTTTGATCTGTATATGCAAATGGTGGAACAGGCCGTGCAACAACGACAAGGCGAACCCGTGGAAGAGGAGATCGAGCCGACGTTGCACGTTCCCGTGTCGGCCTTCATCCCCGACGACTACGTGGAGGACGGTCATCAACGTTTGTCCTTGTATAAACGGCTCTCCGCCAGCCAGAAGGTCGGCGATCTGGCGTTGCTGCACGGGGAGACGCAGGATCGGTATGGAACGCCGCCCGAACCCGTGGAGCAGTTGTTTGAGGTCATGCAAATTCGCTTGCTCGCCAAGAAACTGAAAGTGGCGTCGCTGGACGTTGCGAACGGCACTGTGACTGTGACCTTCGCGCCCAGCGCCACGATTGTGCAGGAGAGTCTCGATTGGCTCATGCAGTATTCGGAAGGCCGGCTCCAATTCCTCTCGCCGGCTTCCTTTGCCCTACCCATGGACCTTGATGACTGGCCCGCGGTGATCTCAGTCCTGACTACGTTGTTGAACGGCTTGTTGGATGCTTCCCCGGAACCCATGACCCCCTCGCTCTCATGATGCACGCTCATCTCTCATCTCGTGTGTTATCCCGGGACCGGCGAGGCTGGCGCACGACCAGGATGCCGGCCGTCCCGGCTATGGTCCTGTGCGTGATCGTCTGTCTTGT
Organism: Nitrospirales bacterium; assembly: GCA_022825885.1. Lineage (GTDB taxonomy): Bacteria > Nitrospirota > Nitrospiria > Nitrospirales > UBA8639 > Bin75. The sequence continues at coordinate 83,800 of JAJDVY010000017.1, forward strand.
TTCCGTTGTGTCCGCCCAATCCCCGGCAACACCGGATCCCCGATTAACAACATCGGGGACAAGCGGTGAAGGTCAAGCGTTAACGGATGGGATTGCCGCCGTCGTCAATACCGAGATCATTACGGTTTCAGAACTTCAAACGGAAATAGGAGATGAATTCTTTCGCTTGAAAGCGCGCTATGAAGGCGACGAACTCGCGGAGCATCTCTCTCGGAAACGCCATGAAGTCTTGAATCGGATGATCGAACGGAAGCTTCTCGTCCAGGAGGCCAAGGCCAAGAACATTTTAGTCAGCGATGAAGAAGTGGAACAGGTATGGGAACAAACGCGCAGTAACCCTGCCGGGTTCCCACCAACGGCCACTCAATCAAAGGCCGTCCTTCGTGAAGAATTGATGGCCCGTCGAGTCAGGGATATCGAGGTTCGCCGAGGGATCGTCGTCGTGCCGAAAGAAGTCCGCGCCTACTTCCAAGAGCAACAACAGCGTTTTACGTCTCCCGGCACACACCACATCCGGCAGATTCTCCTGCTCCCGAAGCTGGATGAAACCCGGGAAACGCTGAAAACACGGGCTGAAGTTCTCATGAGTCAACTCGAAGAGGGCACGAGTTTCGAGAAATTGGCTGAACTGTTTTCCGATGGGTCCGAGAGTGTGATGGGGGGTGATCTGGGGTTCGTGACGAAAGATGAACTCCTGGCGCCGCTGGCCGACGCCTTGGACAAGCTCAGCCCTGGGGAGGTCAGCCCTTTGATTGAAACGGAAATCGGGATCCATATTCTCCGGCTTGAAGAGAACCGGCCGGGAATCACGGAACCGTTTGAGAACGTGAAAGACGCGATTGGGAACCAGTTGTTTCAGGAGAAAATCCAAGAATCCCATGACACGTGGATATCATCGCTGAAAGACAAGGCCTACATCGAAATCCGGTTTTAGGGCCCTCCGACGCTTCGCACTCTCGTCACTTGAGCTATATCGAACGTCTGCTTTTAATACTATTGCGTCATTTTTGCTCCGCAAAATTCAGCCGGAATCGTTCCACGATTCATATCGCGCTCTCAACGCGCTCCAGAGTTCCTGGCGGCCTTCGTTCGTCTTTGAGGAGTACCCCACCACCGCCTCCTGATTGTCCAAGCCCAGGGTTTGGCACACTTGCAAGAGGGCCGGCCGGCGCCGGCCGCGGGACAGTTTGTCGATCTTCGTCACCACCACGATGGGGCGATACCCGAGATGGGTCAGCCATTCCAGCGTGGTCACGTCATGGGCTTCGACCCCCCGCACGTCGACCAACTGCACGACCGCGCACAACTGAGCCCGCTGCGTCAGATAGCGCTCGATCATCGGGCCCCATTGTTCGCGCACCGACCGCGCCGCTTTGGCATAGCCGTAGCCCGGCAAATCTACGAAGAAGAGCGGGGACCACGTCTTGTCACTTGTGAGGATACGGAAGAAATTAAGCGTTTGCGTCTTGCCCGGAGTCGTGCTGACCTTCGCGATGGCCTTGCGATGCAACAACGAATTGATCGCCGACGATTTGCCCACGTTGGAGCGCCCCACAAAGGCGACCTCGGGCAGATGCTCGCGAGGATAGTGCGCCGGCTTCAGGCAACTCTTCACAAAGTCCGCTGACAGAATCTTCATGCTCAGATCACAGACGGCTGCGCCGGCCTCAGGGTTTCCCGGATCTCCGTTTCATGGCTCGTTCCATTTCACGAGTGGCTTCGCGTTGTTTCACGGTCTCCCGCCGGTCGTGCTGTTTTTTTCCGCGCGCGAGCCCCAATTCGACCTTGGCGACCCCGCGTTGATTGAAATACATGCGGAGGGGCACCAACGTCAGGCCCTTCTGCTGAACTTTTCCGGTTAGTCTCCGGATCTCTTTCTTGTGCAACAACAGCCCGCGGGCGCGCAAGGGGTCATGGTTCATGATATTCCCATGACTGTATTCGCCGATGTGACAGTTATGGAGAATCGCTTTTCCTTCAGCCACCGTGGCATAGGCCTCGCGCAGATTGACCCGGCCTTGCCGGAGCGACTTGACCTCGGTGCCTTTCAGGATCAGTCCGGCTTCGACCTTTTCCTCAATCGCATAGTCGTGAAACGCCTTGCGATTGCTCCCGATCAATTTTGTCGTCGTATCTTGAGACATGCCGTTTTGCCGGCTCCTTCGAGAGAGGGACACAGCCCGGTGTTGGCCCGGTCATCAATTGACCCTACCCGATTGACAGCCTAGAATACCATTCCATGCACGCCTTTTCCTCTTCCCGGTCAGTCATCAGGGAAATTTCTCACAGCCATGGGTTTGCGACGCGCCTCTGGGAGTATCGTCTCCAAAAACAATGGAAAGCACTCGTGGGCGAGGTCGTGGCGGCTCATACCCGGCCGACCCGGATCAAGTTTCGAAAGCTGCACGTGGCCGTGGACAATTCCGTGTGGCTCCACCAACTCCTCTATCTCAAGGCCACGTTGATGGAGAACATTCAAGCGCAGATGGGAGAACTCCAGCTAGAGGATATTATCTTTCGGATCGGCGAACTCCCGGAATCCCGCGAAGATGACGCCGACGGACCCGCTGAGCAGGTTGCCGTCTCTCCCGCCGCGCGGAAGACGGCCCATGAATATACTCGATCCGTCAATGACGACGAACTACGGGATTCGCTCACCCGAGTCATTGCCCGGGCACTGTCGTCTGGGCAAGATTCCAAATAGCTTGCGATGGCAGGACGCAACGAAATATCAAGGATCGTTAACTTACAAGGTGGCCCTATGCGACACTTGCAACCAGTCTTTTGCAGCTTGGCCGTTCTGGTGCTGGTAGGCATCGGGGCGTCGGTATACTCTGCCGATACCCTTCCCGATGCCACAGCCGATGCCTGGGATGAGACAAGAAAACTTTGCTTGCAGAATGGCAGTCGTAGCTTGTGTGATGCCTTAATCGAAGCGTTGAGTGGAAAAGGGAAACTCTCTCTCCCTAGCTCTGGCGATACGCTCACGGATGCCATAAGCGAAGCGTTGGCCCAAGGCCAAGTCGATGACCTGATAAGGTCTAACAGTCGCGACCCCGATGTCGTGCAAAGTAAGGGATCGACAATGGGGCTGATTTTTGCCTGCTCGGAAAAGGGCAATGTCGACAACTGCGAGAAGATCAAAGCCAAAATCAACGTCGTATCCGCCCGCATTAAAGCCAGAGCCATGGCGGTTATCGGTGAGAAGAAACGGTTCCGGCATTGCAAGGAATCCTTAGCCCCAGTCGATGATCCCAAGGGGATAGTCAAGTGCTTGGAAGAGCTAGAGGCGATTCGGGCATCGTGTGGAAAGAAAAAGGCCTGCGTGACTGACCATTTTACCGCCTATTCCGCGTTGTTGGTATACACGATGAAATCGGACGACAAAGATCGCTATGAGGCGTTTGTGTCTCGATGCCAAGAACAATACCGGAAATTAAGCGGCTTGGGGTATCGTGAAATCTGGGCATGCGTGCGGGATTATTTGGGCGTGTCCGATGAGGTGCCTGAACAAACATTAGAAAACTGAAGATACCCCACAAGATACGGTGCGGTAGGGGCTGGCCGATCTCAGGCTGAAACGGGTGACCCGTCAAACGCATCTGACCTTTTCATTTTGGATGTTGAGGAGAATCTTTCCTGGGATATGGAATTTTACCCCAATCAGATTTTTGGCCATGAGCTTTGAAAATTTCCCAGAACTGGGGAACGAGTGCTTCAAGTATTTCCAAAGCAGGTCGAAGCGAGTTTTTATTCAGGCTCTTTCTATCCGTTGAACAGCCATGAAGGATCTGGTTCCGGAGCACTCGAAGGCGATCAAATAGGATCGTTAGGTACCCGCGTAATTTTCCTCGATCATATGCTGTTTGTGCTTTCTCAAAATCCTCCTTTTGTTTTTCTTTGAAACGAGACGAAGAACCTTCTTCCCAATAAGTTCTTGAAAGAAATTGGTCTTTTAGCAGCCGATCTGTTTTTCGTTTAATGCCAGACAACGTTTGGGACAAACTCCCGTCATCCAGTTCACAAATCCGGCTTAAAAACCATTTGATGTCATCAATGTCGTTTTTACCTCGTAATTCATCATGCCGCCCATACAGGGCATTGAACGCTATCCAATAAGCCATAAAGGGACCATGGTAATCATCCCATTCTTGAAAGGTCTCAACCCGGCTAATCCAAGACTGCGCCCGATGCAGTCTATCCCAGTAACCCTGATTTTCGTAGGTTAGTTTGAGCATAGGAGATTTTGGGAACGGAGTTAATGCGACCGGAGAAAATTCCGAAGATGATCAAGGGCTATGCCCCTTGCTGGCTTACGACACCCGGTTCCATAAATCAGCACCGGGCTTCGTTGCGGGAAGCATGTATAAAGAAGGGGCCAAGGGATTCCACTATTTTTTCTCCCCTCCACCCTTACTTTGTAATTCATGCCGTATCCGCTGTCAATGACGCCTTCAAAACCCAGCATCAAATAAGGGGTGGATATTCCGGTGGGGCTCGGGTCTTGCCGTATGTAGAATGAGGCCACGGCTCGGCCCCGTCGCGCGGCTTCCGGTTGTCAGTAAAGGAAGCGCACGCATCGGTTGGCGTCCCGGTCCATGTTGACTGAGGTAGGCCATTGGCCTATATTCTTGTCATGGAGTTCGAATGGGATGATGCCAAAAGCGACGAATGCTTTGCGCATCGCGGTTTCGACTTCGAATATGCCGCCCGTGCGTTTCTCGATCCGAACCGGATTGTCGGCCGAGACCAGCGCTGGGATTATGGCGAGGATCGTTATCGGCTGCTTGGCGAGATAGAGGGGCGCGTGTTCGTCCTGATTTACACGATGCGGGATTCCGTTATTCGCCTCATCTCGACCCGCAAGGCCAACAAGAAGGAGGTCCAGGAATATGAGCAGAACGCGCGTCAGGGTTGACCCCGATGACTCACGGAACCTGACCATGGGACGGGTTGATTACAAGGTTTTGGACGGAACGACCGAACGGGACCTTGCCTTGCAGCAACAGCACGACGACAGTGAAGCGATGAAGGACATGGCGAGATACGCCCGGCGGGTTCGCAAGCGTCTTGGCCTCACGCAACTGGAGTTCGCGCGCCGCATCGATGTGCCGCAAGAAACGATCCGCAACTGGGAACAGGGGAAACGCTACCCTACTGGCGCTGCCAGAACCTTGCTCAGAGTTCTCGACAAAGCTCCCGAAACGGCTTTACGGGTGTTGACCTGAGCTTCTCTTGTCTTGTCCTGACAATTCACGCCGGGGATCTCTTCGATCCAGCCAATCCACCAATCCTTTCGTTGTTGGATAAGTGCCGTGTACGTTTGGGCCATGTTTTTGTCCTCCCTTATGGGCTCTTAGCGTTTGAGTATCCCGGTACTTCCCTAGCCCTCTTTGTCGCCGAGGCGATTCCTCAATGTGGCATCAGAACCGGAATGACGTGACGGCTGTGTTTTCGATAGATACGAAAATCCTGATCCAGGGTTAACACTTTACTCTTGGCATGTTGTTCCGCCATCCGAACCAAACACGCATCGGCTAGGGACATGGGAACATCCGCATAGCGCTTAACCAGCTCTATGAGTGGCTGGACTTCCTGTTCCAAGTTGAAGATGGGATGAATGACTCCCCGGTTCACCAGTTCGAGGACGGCCTGGCTTCCTCCCGGCATGCGACGCATCAGAAAACAGGCTTCAGCCAGAACCGCCTCACACGTGAGAAGCGGCGGGTTAATTCGCTCCCATTGCTGTTTTGTCCAATTGTGGAAGCGGTCGCTCCGGTTAAGAAACGCGACCAGGGGTCCCGTATCCACAATGACGGACTTGTCCACGTGGATTATCGGCCAAAGCCTTTGAGATGGATTTTGTTGATTGACAGGTCTGCAGGGCCAGCCACGGTCCCTGCCAGATCATTGGCTAACTCAAACGCCGACCCTTTTGAGAATCCGTTGCCTTTTTCAAAGCAGACGTGAAGTGCTTCCCGGACGACTTCCGACCGGGTCGTTTTTCGTCGTTTGGACATAGATAAGACTTTGGCATAGAGGGCTTCATCGAGTCTAAGCGTTAAGGTTTTCATGTTCCCGCCTTTTATCTTGTTTTTATATGTCATACAAATATGACGATACTGTAATTCAGGTCGTGCCCGCTGTCAATGATGCTTTCAAAACCCGTCATCGAACAGGATCTGAATGTTCTGGCGTTGTTCGGGGATTGACGGGTCGGGAATGGGGCCGAGCCAGCCTTTGGTCCGGCCTTGATTATAGATGAAGCCGGCGCGGGCGGAGCGTTGGAATTCCCGGCGAAAGGCGGCGTCTTCGACGCTTATCTGCTGCCCCGCATCCGCAGGGGCACGCGTTTCCAGATAGCGGTGGAGGGTTGCCGGTTCGGTCCACTGGGGGTCGGAAAAGACGTAGAGAACGACTTCCCGATAGAGCGTACCCGGATCGTCCGGCGTGGTGGGGCGCACTTTCATGGACCGGAAATCATGGTCGGTCAGGCCGACTTTTCGGAACCGCCGGATGAGGGTTGTAATCTCCGGATCGCTGGTCCATGCCGGGACGTGGACGGCCACCACCGCGCCCTCCTGTCCTCCAATGCTGAAAGGCGGAATGGTGCGGTCGGGTCTGGACAGGAACATGCCCCCTGCAATCAGTGTCAGACCGCCCAGTAATACCGTGAGTCCTATCTTGACGACGGGGTCGAACGGTTTTTTGGGCATGGGAAAGACACAACTGCGAGATTCCTCGCTCCGCTCGGAATGACAGAAGGAAAGAAAGGGTTGACAGAGAGGTACAGCATGAGTGACCCGTTACAAGCCGGCACGGCAGATTCCGTTATGCAGACCCGGCTGTCTCTGCCGCTTGGCCTGTGCCGTTGTTCCCATCGCTCCCTTCGTCCTCGCCGCTCTCGGCGAGTTTCGCCACGTCTACGACCCGGTCGGTCTCTTCCATGTCGATGAGACGAACCCCTTGCGCATTGCGCCCGATGTCCCGGAGATCTTCGATTTTCGTCCTGAGGATTTTGCCTTCGGACGTCATGATCATAATTTCATCAGATTCCTTGACTTGATGAAAGGAAACGGCCGGTCCGTTTTTCTCGGTGATCCTGAGACTGATCAGCCCGCGGCCCGCCCGGCCTTGCGTCCGGTATTCGGTGGCGATCGTTCGCTTCCCGAACCCCTTTTCGGTCACGGTCAGGATTGACGCCTCGACCTGCGGCTGGATAATGACCATCCCAATAACGTGATTGGTATCATCCAAGCGAATGCCCTTGACCCCTCGAGCGGTCCGGCCCACCGGCCGGACGGCCCGTTCTCCAAACCGGATGACCAGTCCTTCCCTGGTGCCCAGCATGATGTCGCTCCGGCCGTCCGTGATTTCCACGCCGATGAGCTTGTCCCCTTCCTCCAAGGTCAGAGCAATGATCCCACCCTGCCGGGGGTTCCCGTAGGCGGATAACTTCGTCTTCTTGATATACCCCATGCGGGTCGCCATCACGACGTACAAGTCGTCGGGGAATTCCCGAACCGGCAGCGTGGTGGTCACCCGTTCGTCCGGACCCAGGGCCAGCAGGTTGACCATGGCCTTGCCTTTGCTGGTCCGGCCGGCTTCGGGCAGTTCATGCAGTTTGAGCCAATACACTTTTCCCGCATTGGTAAAGAACAGGATGAAATCATGCGTCGAGGCGGTAAAGATCTTTTCGACGAAATCCTCTTCCTTGACCCCCATGCCGATCTTGCCTTTTCCGCCGCGACGCTGCGCCCGGTATTCGGACACGGGATGGCGTTTGATGTAGCCTTCGTGGGAGATGCTGACGGCCATGGGTTCATCCGCGATCAGGTCTTCCACGTTAATCTCCGCTTCTTGCGGAACGATCCGGGTGCGGCGTTCATCCTGATAGGCGTTCTGCAGTTCAATCAGCTCGTCCTTGATGACCTGTTTGACCAAATCTTCCGAACCCAGGATCGCCTGCAACGAGGCGATCCTGGCCTTCAGTTCTTCATACTCTTCGGAGAGTTTGCGTTGTTCGAGTTGCGTCAAGCGTTGGAGCCGCATGTCCAAAATAGCCTGAGCCTGAATCGCCGAGAGCGGGAATTCTCGCGTGAGGCCCGTCTTGGCTTCGTCGGGCGACGCCGCCCCGCGGATCAACGCAATCACGGCATCCAAGTGCGCCAACGCCACCGTGAGGCCTTCGAGAATATGAGCGCGCTCCTGGGCTTTCCGTAACTCGTAGGCGGTTCGTCGAACGACCACTTCGCGGCGATGCTCGAGAAACGCCACCAGGATCCGTTTCAGGTTCAAAATCTCCGGGCGGTTATTCACGAGCGCGAGCATGATGACGCCGAACGTATTCTGGAGTTGAGTGTGTTTGTACAACTGGTTCAGGATGACGGGCGGGAGCTCGCCCTTTTTGAGTTCGATCACCACGCGAATACCGTCCCGGTCCGATTCATCACGAATGTCGGAAATGCCTTCCACGCGCTTCTCCTGCACCAACTCGGCAATTTTCTCCAGCAGCTTGGCCTTGTTCACCTGATACGGGATTTCGGTCACGATGATGCTCGACCGGTCCCGCTTCTCATCGGTTTCCACGTGCGTCCTGGCGCGGATGGTCAACAGGCCTCGCCCGTGTTCATAGGCGTCTTTGATGCCTTGCGTTCCATAGATGAATCCGGCCGTGGGAAAATCCGGTCCCGGGATCATGCCCATCAAGTCCGCAATTGACGTCCCTGGATTCTCAAGGAGGTGGATCAGGGCGGTCAGGACTTCTCCGAGATTATGCGTGGGAATGTTGGTGGCGTAGCCCACGGCGATCCCGCCGGCGCCGTTGATCAACAGGTTGGGCGCCTTGGCCGGCAGGACCAGCGGTTCGACGTCCGATTCATCATACGTGGGGCCGAAATCCACCGTTTCCCGATCGATGTCCGCCAGCATTTCGCCGGCCAACCTCGTGAGCCGCGCTTCGGTGTAGCGCATGGCTGCCGGCGGGTCACCGTCCACCGATCCGTAATTCCCCTGGCCGTCCACCAGGGTATAACGCATGTTGAAGTCCTGAGCCATGCGCACCTGCGTATCGTAAATGGCGGAATCGCCATGGGGATGATAGTTCCCCATGATTTCCCCCACGATCTTGGCCGACTTGCGGTAGGCTCTGTTGTGCGCCAAGCCCATTTGGTTCATGCCGTACAGGATACGCCGGTGTACGGGCTTTAGCCCGTCACGGACGTCCGGCAGGGCGCGGCCGACGATGACGCTCATGGCGTAATCCATGTACGACAAGCGCATCTCGTCTTCGATGGCGACTTGAGTGAAACGTTCTTCGGTGGGCATCGTGGGTGGAGGGGATGGGGGTTCCTGGCGACTAGACGTCCAACCGGCGGACTTCCAATGCGTGTTGCTGAATGAAATTCCGTCGCGGCTCGACTTCATCACCCATGAGAATGGTGAAAATCTCGTCCACGCCCGTCATGTCTTCGAGTTTCACCTGAAGCAGGGATCGCGTCTCGGGGTTCATGGTGGTTTCCCACAGTTGCAGGGGATTCATTTCTCCCAGACCTTTATACCGCTGAAGATTCAATCCCTTTTTCCCCACCTCCAGGATCTCCCGGACGAGTTCATCCGTGGAGGCAAAGGTTGTTTCCACGTCATTCACTTTCATGCGATATCCGGGACGGCCCAACCCGATGGCGTTGGGCGCCAATTTCTGCAGTTCCCGAAAATCCGCGGACCCCACCAGGTCATGGTTGACTTCAAGAGTTGACACCACGCCATTCGTCGGCATCCGGCAGACGATTGTGTTGGATTGATGTTCTTCGTCTTCCACCAGGTCCACGTGGACCGTCGCTTGCGGATAGGCCATGGCCAACCGTTCTTTTACCCGCTCGATCAACTCCAGGACGGCAGGCCGGTCTTTTAAGAGCTCGCGCCCCAGGGCCGGCTCATCTACGAACGCGCGCAACAGACCGGAGCTCTGTTTTTTTCGGCTCAGTCTGCCCAGCATTCCTTCGAACTCGATCATTTTCTTCAAGACGGGGTAAAGCGTCTGCCCGCTGATGAACTCGTGATGACTGTCCACGTAGACTTCCACGGCTTGTCCGGCCAATTCGGCGAGGTAGTCGTTCAGGGCCTGTTCGTCTTTCAGATACTGTTCGGATTTGCCTTTTTTCACTTTAAAGAGCGGAGGCTGCGCGATGTACACATAGCCCCGGTCGATCAGTTCATGCATCTGACGAAACAGGAACGTGAGAAGGAGCGTTCTGATGTGACTTCCATCAACGTCGGCATCCGTCATTAAAATGATTTTGTGGTATCTGGCGCGGCTCAGATCAAAGGCTTCCTTGTCATCCCTGCCTTTTTCCGCGTCATCCCGCTTGGGACCGATCCCCGTTCCCAGCGCCATAATGAGCGTTCGAATCTCTTCGCTTGACAGCATCTTGTCGAACCGCGCTTTTTCGACGTTGAGGATTTTTCCTTTCAGCGGCAGGATGGCTTGAAATTTTCGATCGCGGCCCTGCTTCGCCGACCCGCCGGCCGAATCCCCTTCGACAATGAACAATTCGCTCAGGGCCGGGTCCTTTTCCGAGCAATCCGCGAGCTTGCCGGGCAGCGATCCGCCATCCAAGGCACTCTTACGGCGGATGAGATCCTTGGCTTTCCGCGCGGCTTCACGGGCCCGGGCCGCATCCACCGCTTTGCCGATGACCCGTTTGGCCACGGCCGGATTTTCCTCGAAGTACGTCCCGAGTCCCTCATTCACGGCGATTTCCACGATCCCCTTGACTTCACTGTTGCCCAACTTGGCCTTGGTTTGTCCCTCGAATTGCGGGGCCCGCACTTTGACGCTGACCACTGACGTGAGCCCCTCCCGCACGTCGTCGCCGGTGAGCGAGTCCATGTCCTTTTTCAAGAGGTCGTTCGCACTGGCATAGGAATTGATCGTCCTGGTCAGGGCGGCCTTGAACCCGATCAGGTGCGTGCCACCTTCCCGCGTATTGATGTTGTTGGCAAAAGAAAAGAGATTTTCGGCGTAGCTGTCGTTGTACTGGAGCGCGACTTCCAAGATGACGTCCGGTTTTTCAATGGAAATAAAAATTGGTTTATGGAGCGGGGTTTTGGCTTCGTTCAAATGTTCGACGAACGACATGATTCCGCCCTTGTAACAAAAGACCTGCTCCTTTTGTCTTCGGGTATCGGTGAGAGAGATCGACAGGCCTTTATTGAGAAAGGCCAATTCCCGAAGGCGTTGGGCCAGGACGTCGAAACTGCATTCGACCGTCTCGAAAATGGTCTCGTCGGGTTTGAACGTAATTTTCGTCCCCCGTTTCTTGGTCACGCCCGTCACCTGAAGCGGAGCCGCCGGGGTCCCCCGGCGGTAGGCCTGTTCGAAGACCTGTCCGTTTTGCCAGATTTCCAACTCCAGCCATTCCGACAAGGCGTTGACCACGGAGATACCGACCCCATGAAGGCCGCCGGATACGGTGTAGGCCCCCTGCTCAAACTTTCCGCCCGCGTGGAGGACCGTCAAGGCGACTTCGGCCGCCGACTTGTTCTGGGTTGGATGGAGCCCCGTGGGAATGCCGCGACCGTTGTCCGTGACCGTGATACTGCCATCGATTTCCAAGGAGACCTCTATCGTCTCCCCAAAACCCGCCATGTGTTCGTCGACGCTGTTGTCCACCACTTCGTACACGAGATGGTGCAGGCCGTCCGCGCCCGTACTGCCGATATACATCGCGGGTCGTTTCCGAACGGCTTCGAGGCCTTCGAGCACACGGATCTGCTCCGCACCATAGCCGCTGTGTTCGACTGGTTCTTCGGAAAAACCGGAGGGATCAATGGCAGGCGTCGGATCGTTTGGTAAACGCTGAGGGTTCATCTCCTCGTGAAGCATACTAATCCAGTATACATGACCCTTACACTTTGACCGGCATGACAACGCTCTGGAACAAGGCGTTGTCTTGCTCTCGAATCAGACACGGGCTGAGGGGCGCTTCCATATTGAGCATGATCGTCTCGCTTTCCATGACGCCCAATACGTCAAGCAGGTACCGCGCGTTGAATCCAGCGGAAAACCCCTCGCCGTTGAATCCGGCGGGAATCTCTTCTTTCGCTTCTCCCATGTCCGGATGACTCGAAAAGAGCGTGATCGCCTTCTCTGAAAAAGTGAGTTTGACGGCATAGGTCTTGTTCTGGGACAGGACCGATACCCGTCGCAGGGCCCCTTCGAGATCATCCCGGTTCACCGTAATTTTTTTGTCGCCCGCCTTGGGAATGACCTGCTGATAATTCGGGTAATTGCCTTCCATCAGCCGCGATGTCATGACCAGCCCGCTTTTCCTGAAAATCAACATGTTCTTGGTAAAGCCGATCATCGGCTCATCCCCGTCCTCTTCCAACAACCGGCGAATCTCAGCCGCGGCTTTCTTCGGGACGATCACTTTTTCCTCTTGCGCAGGGGAGGACTCTGTGTCCGTTTCCAGTTTCTGCTCCGCCATAGCCAACCGATGCCCGTCCGTCCCCACTAACCGGATCATCGGCATCCCGCCTGCATTCGTGACGACCACCAACAACCCGTTGAGCACGTAACGCGTATCGTTGTCTCCAACGGCAAACAGGGTCTTTCGAATGAGTTGAAGCATCCCCCCCCCGGGCAGCGGGATGAGGCCATCCCGCTCGATGACGGGCAAGGGCGGAAAATCCTTGCTGGGGAGACCCACGACCTTAAATTCACCACGGCCGGTCTTGATGGTGACCAGGCAATCCTCCGTGACCGTCATGGCGATTTCCTCGTCCTTGATTTCTTTGAGAATTTCATACAGCTTTCTGGCGGAGAACGTCACCGACCCCGTTTCTTCGACCGTTGCTTTATAAAGCCCGCGCATGCCGAGTTCCAAATCCGTCGCCGAAATGTCCAGGCCATCCTTTTTTGCTTCCAGGAGGACATTCGCCAAGCTCGGCATCGTATTGCGTTTTTCCACGATACCCTGGACGCGATGAAGGGCCGTCAACAGGACTTCTCGTTCCACCGTCACTCGCATGAGAGGCTCCCTTCTGTTACGCCTTACCGATTTCGTCTTTGAGGTTGTCCAGCGTCGCCCGCAAGGCGTTGTCATTCTCAAGGGCTTTTTCTATCTGGCGACACGCATGGATAATGGTGGTGTGGTCTTTTCCTCCGAACTCGCGTCCGATTTCCGGGAACGAGGCGTCCGTGAGTTCCCGGCAGAGATACATCGCAATTTGCCGGGGATGAACCACGGTTTTGGTTCGACGCTTAGATTTGAGTTCGGCGACTTTCACGTGAAATCTCCTCGCCACCACGTCTTGCACGTCTTCTAGGGTGATCACCTTTTTTTTGCTCCCCAAAAGATCGCGAAGCACGGTTTTCACCATATCCATGGTAATGAGTTGGCCGGTCAGCGTACTGTAGGCTCCGAGACGGATCAACGCGCCTTCCAATTCGCGAATGTTGCTCTTTAACCCTTCGGCCAAATGGTGAATAACGTCGTCGCCAATAGCGATGCCTTCTTCATCCGATTTTTTTCGCAGGATCGCAATCCGGGTTTCAACGTCCGGCGGTTGCAGGTCGGCGATCAACCCCCACTCGAATCGTGAGCGTAACCGTTCTTCCATTGAGGGCATCTCTTTGGGAAAGCGGTCGCTGGACAGAACGATCTGTTTTCTGGCCTCATAGAGCGCGTTAAAGGTATGAAAAAATTCCTCCTGCGTCCGCTCTTTGCCCGCGAGGAATTGAATATCGTCGATCAGGAGCATATCGATGTTTCGATAGCGCCGTCGCAGGTCGATCATCTTATCGTAGCGAATCGAGTTGATCACTTCATTGGTGAATTGCTCCGTCGTGACGTACGCGATCCGCAGGTCGCCTTTTTGCATGACGAAATTACCGATGGAATTGAGGAGATGCGTTTTGCCCAAACCAACGCCCCCATAGATAAAGAACGGGTTATAGGAGCGGGCCGGCGCCTCGGCAACAGCCAGGCTTGCCGCATGAGCAAATTGGTTACTGGCACCGACCACAAAATTTTCAAAGGTATATTTCGGATTCGGCACTTGCCGATGTACCCGCGTTTGCTGGGGAGCAGCCGGGAATTTGTCGGGTCTCTCACCAACCACGGGCGACGAAGGCTCCCCGACGATGAACTCGACGTCGACTCTTCCTTCTTCACCGGGCCGAACCGCTTGTAAGGCTTCACCAATCATCTCTCGATAATTGCGGCCCAACCATTCCCCAAAAAACTTATTGGGAACCACAATCGTCGCTTTCGTTCCATTCAGTTCACCCAATGTTGTGGGCTGAAACCAGGTTTCTATGACTTCATCCCCCATTTTTGATTGGATGAAGCCCAAAGCCTCTTTCCAAATTCCCAATGTTATTTGTTCACTCGTTATTTGTTCACTCTTTTCCATTATAATTATTCACAGGCTTATTAACACATGTTGATAACATGCGATTCCTTAAAAGTATCCATCTCTTTACCCTATTTCACCAGAACAACCAACCATTTTTTTCAAGATTCCCCACACGTTTTTTACCTCTTATCCTTCCACTTTTCCATATATTATCATTATTATTCATCAGTAAAATCAATAACATACAAATAAATATCCTTATTCACAGCCACTATTTCTTCTCCTATCACTACGAATTTTCTTCTCTGCTAATCAGGAAATAATCGTATCAGCCTCGAAAATCATTTTCAGAACGTCAGAGTAATGAATCGACGGATATGCCGATTCCTGAATTTTTTCGACGGAGTCAAGCATATAACACGGGAAAGGAGGAGCTTTTGCAAATCCGGCGCTCTCTTTCAAAATGACTGCCTGCGCTGAGCAATCTGAAAAATCAGACGCTGCAACGAGTTCTTCCATGGATGATTCTGACCCGGCGGAAAATAGAAAGAGAACTTGCCTCATGGCTCAAAACACCAGTACCCGGTCGGCTTGGCAAAGCAAGGACGTGATACCTGATTGAGAGACTTCACGAACGGCAAAATCCGGATCGATGGAAAAAGCTTGATTGCTTCCCTCAGGAAGTACAATAGGAAGTTCCAGTTCCTGGATCACGGGAAGATGTCTTTCGAGAATTTCCGCGTCGACAACGTCACTTGTCTCTTCAGTCACGAGCATTCTGGCTTGTCCGAGCAGGATCACCGTGACAGAGGCCGGTCCGGTTGACAAGCCGAGCGCGATACGAAGACCTTCAGTCGGACGATGGGTCTCCAGAGGGTTGCTCTGAATCAACACGAGTATGGAAAGTCCCATGATCAAAAAGACAAGAGGACTCTCATTCAAGAGCGAACGGAATCCCGTATTTTGTTGATGAAAACAGTTGAAGACCGCCTCATTGTTTATGAGGCACGAACCCCGACGATGAAGATAGAAAAGCTACGAAAAGAGACGATATTCTAAGCATGATTACGTATAAAGAAATAAAGAAAAATCGTATGCGCAACACGAAAGAAAGTCAATCATTGTTTCTACGTGTTTACCGGAATCCGAGGCGCTTCCGGATAACTGAAGAGGCGGAATCCAGGGGGTAAATTTCCTGCTCTTTCGTCTTCATATTTCTCAGGATGACCTGATTCCGGTCGACTTCATCATCGCCCAGGATGACGACATAAGGCGCGTTGAGCCGGTCTGCGGAGCGAAGGAGAGTCTTCAGCGTTGACGTATTGTAATCCGTATCGGCCTTCACGTGATCTGAGCGAAGGGAATCCAAAAGGGTTCCACCGGCTTGCCTCCCTTTTTCTCCGAATGACGCGACAAACACCCACGGCACCGGCGGCGGCAGGGTTGATTCAGGAAGAGCGAGAATGACCCGCTCGAGGCCGATTGCGAAACCGACCGCCGGGGTGGACGAGCCGCCCAACGTTTCAAACAATCCATCGTATCGGCCGCCGGCCCCAATCGCATTTTGAGCTCCGAGCGCGGAGCAGGAAACCTCGAAGGTCGTCATGGAATAATAATCCAGCCCCCTGACAAGCCGGTGGTTGATGGAATAGGGAACGGCTACGGCTTGTAACCCCTGCAAGACCTGTTCGAAATGTTCTTTGGAAGAAGCAGAGAGAAAATCCGTCAGAAAAGGAGCATCATTCGTGGCTTCACGACAGCCGGGGATCTTGCAATCCAACGCTCGAAGAGGATTGGCCTCCAGTCGCCTCCGGCAATTTTCGCACAGCCCGTCCGCTTTTGTTTTCAGAAAGGAAACCAGTTCCTCTTTATAGGCTCGGCGATCCGCAAGTTGGCCCAATGAATTGAGTTCCAGCGAGAGCCCGGGTAATTGGAGCGCTGAAAAATATCGCCACAGCAACGTGATGGCCTCCACGTCGGCGGAGGGGTCGGAACTCCCCACGTATTCCACCCCGAACTGGTGAAATTGCCGTAGCCGCCCGGCCTGAGGCCGTTCGTGTCGAAACATCGGCCCGATGTAATACAATTTCCGCGAGGATTCGTACGTCTTCAGCCCCCGTTCGATAAACGCACGAACGACACCAGCGGTTCCTTCGGGACGCAGCGTTAACGAAGTTCCATCCTTGTCCGGGAACGTATACATCTCCTTTTCGACGATATCGGTCGTGCCCCCGATGCTGTGAACAAAGAGTTCCGTTTTTTCAAATACCGGGATCCGAATTTCCTGAAAGCCGAACGTTTGCGCCAGCGCATGCGCGGTTCGTTCGACCACGCCCCACTTGGGCATTTCGTCGGGGGTAATATCCTTGATGCCTTTAATGCCCCGGATCACCGTGATGGTCCTTGTCTCATGAGAAAGATGGAGAGAAACACACCTTCCGACTATAGAAGGGGGACTTCGGGGAGTCAACGGAGTGAAGGGACGGCGCGCAGACGGCAGCACAAACCTCATTTGACAGTACATACGTGGGAAATTACAATCCCTTTATTATTCTTGTTTTGGAAAGAGGGTTCTGATCATGTCCATGACGTATCGACAACCGTCGAATCTCAAAAGAAAACGTGACCACGGGTTTCGCAAGCGAATGAGCACGAAAAACGGGCGAAAAGTACTTGCCCGCCGCCGCCGTAAAGGCCGCTACCGCCTGACCGTATCCGATGAGTGACGTTCCCTCACGGTGCCCGCCGGTATTCTTGAAAAAAACAGAGGACTTCGAGCGAGTCAAACGGG
Organism: Nitrospirales bacterium; assembly: GCA_022825885.1. Lineage (GTDB taxonomy): Bacteria > Nitrospirota > Nitrospiria > Nitrospirales > UBA8639 > Bin75. Next base: position 100,955 of record JAJDVY010000017.1, read on the forward strand.
AAGGAAAGCGCATCACGACGCGATTCTTTAACGTAGTTTCCTGCCGTTCCGGTCTTGGCAATGCCCGGATCGGAATCGTGGTGGGACGACGGCTGGGCAATGCGGTGGTGCGGAACAGAGGGAAACGTATTTTTCGGGAATTGGTGAGACACACGTACCAGTGCCTTGTGAAGGGGCATGACATCGTCGTCTTCCCCAAACGGCCGGCACTGGAACTTAATCACCAACGCCTCCGCGAAGTTTGGCTAACGACCCTGATCAGCCAGGAGCTGATGTTTTCCCCTAACCCCCCTGCCCCCCTTGTCAGGGGGTTGTGAGAGAGATGCGCAAAATCGCGTTGTGGCTTATCGTCGTGTACCAGAAAATCGTGTCTCCGTATTTGGGACCGCAGTGCCGCTTTGAACCAACCTGCTCACGCTATACCAGCGAAGCAATCACCCGTCATGGCCTGCTGCGAGGAGTGCGATTAGGGGTTTGCCGGCTTCTCAAGTGCCATCCCTTCCATCCGGGCGGGATTGATCCCGTTCCCTGATCGGCTACAAGAAGGTTCTTCGGTCTTCGTTAAATGGAAAAACGGATTCTCATCTTCCTGCTCCTGTCGTTCGCTATCATTTTCAGCTTCGACTTTATTCTGAAAGAGCTGGGATTGATGCCGGAACCCCCGCCCGTTGAGGAGGGACGAGAGGCCGCGCCTTCCGGGGATCAACCTCTCTCGCCCGGGGTCCGTGACGCCACGTCCGAGATTCGCGCAGACGGCGATGAAACGGCAGGCCCGAGCCCTCTCCGGTCAAGGGAGGGAGAACTGGTGGAAGAAGTCGAGACTCCGCTGTACCGGGTCGCGTTCACGAACCGTGGAGCGCAGATTCAAAGCTGGAAACTGAAAGAATATCTGACCCAGGGCGACGACGACCCTCAACCCATCGAGTTCGTGTACCCGGAAGGACATTTTGCGGGCCCGGTGTCCATGCAGGTTGAAGATCCGGAAGTCAATGCCCTGCTCAACACCGGCCTGTTTGAGGTGAGCCGGGATTTTGAAACGCTCGACGACGCCCATCCCACGGGCCATCTGACCTTTTCCTATCGGAACGAGGAACGGAACCTGCTGGTGGAAAAGGAATTTACCTTTACCCACGACTCTTACCTGGTCGATGCATCCATTCGCGTCGAGGGCTTGGACGATACCGTGGCGGTATTGTTAGGCACAAACTTCGGGGTGGTGGAATGGGGACAAGGGTTCATCGGCGCACTGGGGCCGGCCTGGATGATTGACGGCGCGTTGGAAAAGGAAACCCCGGACCCTGAGATCCGGCGGACCGGGGACCTGCGCTGGGCGGCCCTCCAGGATAAATATTTTATCAGCGTCATGATTCCCCAGGGGGCCCAAGGCGTCTTCGCGAAAACCGAAACGGAACACGTGGTGACTTCGGGTGTTGAGTTTCCGGTTGACGCGGAAGGCAGCCGGATCGCGTTTCAACTCTATGCCGGGCCCAAGCAGTTCGATCTCATGCGATCATTGGGTCACGAGCTGGAGGATACGATCGATTTCGGCTGGTTCATTTACGGGAGTTGGGCAGTGGTGAAAGCGGTGGCCAAGCCGCTGTTCTACGTGCTGCGATTCGTCCATGACTACACCCAGAACTACGGCGTGGCGATCATTCTCTTGACCTGCGGCATCAAGCTGTTGTTCGTGCCCCTGCAATACAAGAGCTACAAATCCATGCAGGGCATGCAGAAAATTCAACCCAAGATCCAGGCCGTGCAGGCCAAGTTCAAAGACGATAAGGAACGCCTCAACCGGGAACTGATCAAGCTGTACAAAGAGCACAAGGTCAATCCGGTCGGCGGGTGTGCGCCGATGCTGTTACAGATGCCCGTCTTCATCTCACTGTTCAACATTTTGTACATGACCGTGGATCTGCGGCAGGCCCCGTTCATGCTATGGATTACGGATTTGTCGATCCCGGATCCCTATTACGTGTTTCCGATCCTGATGGGCGCGTCGATGGTGCTCCAGCAGAAAATCATGCCCACCACCATGGATCCCACACAAGCCAAGATGATGTTGTTGCTGCCGGTGTTTCTGACGTTTCTCTTTTTGAACTTTCCCGCGGGCCTGGTGATTTATTGGCTGACCAATAACGTATTGACGATCCTGCAACAGGTGGTCACGGATCGGTTTATTTTAAAACCCGCGCCTGCGGGCACCCCGGCACCGCCCGATGACGATTCCTCGACGAAATCCAATAACGGAGAGCCCTCCAGGAAGAAAAAGGGCAAAGCCAAGGAGTCGCAACAGCGCACGAGCGAATAAGCCCACGACCCTTCGACTACGCTCAGGGCAGGGGTTTCTTCCATGGAACACTCGGTTGACGATACCATTTGTGCCATCGCCACTCCCGTTGGAGAAGGCGGAATCGGTATCGTTCGGATCAGCGGTGCCGACGCCGTTGAAATCGCCGCGCACGTCGTTCGTCCCCGCAACCAACGGCCCCTGCAACAACTGGAAAGTCACCGCCTGTATTTGAGCGACGTGCTCTATCCGGAATCCCCTCTTCCCTTGAGAGAGGGCCAAGGAGAGGGGCACATAGACGAAGCCCTGGTCGTCATTATGCGCAAGCCCCGTTCGTACACGGGTGAAGACGTGGTGGAAATCCAGACGCACGGCGGAGCGTGGATCCTGCAAGCCACCTGCCACGGCCTGATCCGGCATGGCGCCAGAATGGCGCAACCCGGAGAGTTTACCAAACGGGCCTTCTTGAACGGCCGCCTGGATCTCACCCAGGCCGAGGCCGTGCTGGATACGATTCAAGCCACGACCGCGCGGAGCCTGCAAGCGGCCCAATCCTTGCTGCGCGGATCCCTCTCACAAGAAATCGATACTCTGCGCGAAGGATTGATTCACGTGCTGGCGCACGTGGAAGCCGGGATGGATTTTGCCGAAGAGGATATTACGTTCATTCAAGCGGCTGAAGTGCAGCAAGCCCTGACGGACACACAACGGGTCGTGGAGCAGTTGATCGCGTCCTATGAAGAAGGCCGCCTGATTCGGGAAGGCATTAAAGTCGCCATTATCGGCCGGCCCAACGTGGGTAAATCAAGCCTGCTCAACGCGCTGTTGAAACTGGATCGTGCGATCGTCTCGGATCAGCCAGGGACGACGCGCGACGTCATCGACGAGTCAATGAACGTCCGCGGAGTCCCGCTACGCCTCCTGGATACGGCAGGCCTTCGACAAACACAGGATACGGTCGAAGGCGAAGGCATTCGTCGAACCGAGGACGCGATAGCCGAAGCCGACGTGTTGTTGCTCGTGCTCGACGGCGCCGACGGCGTGACCGACGAAGACCGCGCCGTGTTTGAAACGTACGGCTCCCGAAGACACCTGCTCGTGATGAACAAAATGGACCTCCCCGAATCCGGCACATTTTCCCCTCTCCCCCTGGGAGAGGGTCAGGGTGAGGGTCCGAGCCAAGGTAAAGGAGAAGGTCCAGAGCTCGTCAAGGTCTCAGCCAGAACAGGCGAAGGCCTTGATCGTTTGACGTCAGTCATTCACAGTATCTGCCTGAAAGAAGGCTTGGAAGCGGCTCCGTCCGTTCTCGTGACGCGGCTGCGCCACAAGGCCAGCCTGGGGCAGGCGCATCGCTCCCTGGAAGAGGCCATGCGGTCCCTTGAACGAAAAGAATCCGGAGAATGCGTGGCCTTGGACATCCGAGCTGCACTCGATGCATTAGGCGAAATCACCGGCGCAGTGAGCACCGAGGACATTCTGGATCGTATATTCCAGTATTTCTGTATTGGGAAGTAATAATAGGCAAGTCTCCCTCGGTCATTCCCGACATTTTTAATCGGGAATCCAGTGTCTTTTATCAACGAACAAGAAGCGTGTATAGAAAAGCAACAATAATGGTGGAACGATGAAACAGACGGCAATCATACTGATCGTGCTCGGAACCTTCATCACGGGAAACCCTAGCGTTCAGGCAGAGAGCGAGAATCCGTTCGGATTCGAAACGCAGACCCACCCTTTAAAATATGAGTATTGTCAAAAAGACAAAGATCCCCAAAATTCTGCTCTAAGAAGTCATGGATATAAATGCAGTTCTGCTCCAAGACCACACCCAGACTTTCAAGAGTACTTTCTAATTTTTGTCGAAGATGTAGGTCTATGCTCTATTGTGGCCACCAGCAACCATTTTTTTCGCCCAGAGAGGTTACGAAACTTTGAGAGATTCAAAGATCAAATCGCCCAAAAATATGGACCCCCCACGTCTAAAACAGAGAGGGGTGAACCTCAATATAATTGGTGGCCACAGGGAGGCTTTAATGGATTAGGTGATGTTGAAGGGATAGAACGATTCGGAGACATCTTTTCTGAAGGAAGAAAAATGAGGGTGTCGGTCAGTTTCACATTTGCAACTTCAGATGCGTGCCAGAAAAAAATTGAAGAAAAAGCGGAGCGCGCATTTTGAGAGGTCGAGGCACCCAACTATACCGACCTTTCCCTTGCGTCATTCCTGCGAAAGCAGGAATCCAGAAAATTAAAATGATAAGAAAACAACCTGCAGTCTATATATTGGCAAGTAAGCGTAACGGCACTCTCTATACAGGCGTTACCGGCGATTTACTTGCTCGCGTGTGGCAACATAAAAACGACGCCATAGAGGGATTCACCGCAAAATACAGCGTGCATAGATTGGTCTATTTTGAGCAGCATGAGAATATGCCATCGGCCATCGAACGAGAAAAACAGATCAAAAAATGGAAACGAAAATGGAAGCAGGAGCTTATAGAGGAGCAGAATCCTGCCTGGAAGGATTTGTATGAAAACGTTATTTGACGGAAGGCACTGCTATTGCAAGGATCTCCCGTGCTGGTTATCGTCTGCACACCAATAGATAGAACGGAAAAGAAAACCCCTGGATTCCTGCTTGCGCAGGAATGACGGATTCGGGGTATTTGGGCTATTTTCATGTGTTGAAGCAGTGTGTAGGTCGGTAAACGTGGAGGATCTGACATGGCTAACCTGGATAGTTTCTTTAAGTTGCAGGAGGAAGAAGGCGGATTGACCGGCTTGAGAGGTGTTGTGGTGAAGCAGTTTGTGGAATTACTCATAGAGGCTGGCGTTAGCATTCCGTCGCCGCCTCCTTGGATTGAGGAAAATAGCAATACACGCATTCTGAAAAAGGAAGCAAAAAGCGTGGGCGTCTTGATGCGCGGATATACGCCAGCCGACCACAAAGGGCCTCCAGTCTGGGGAATACTTAAAAGCCAAGTCGATCTAATGCGTACAGAGTGTCCGAGCAATTGGGGGATTGTTTTGCTTCGTGGCGAACAAACCTTTGAATTTGGCTTTTGGGTAGACGGTGCACACTTTGAACGCTTAGCCGAAGGGCCACATGGTATGAAGGACAAAAACGGACAAGTCATTGAGTCTTATAGGATCCATCAACGCAATTTAGAGGAGACCAGCTATGCCAAGCGGTTCCGAACGGTTGAAGAATTTCGTCAATATGCTCATATCTGACAAAGAGAGCAGCAGCTTACATAGGTAATTATATCTATGCCAATTCAACGCGACATCATCGTCATCGGCGGCGGGCATGCGGGGTGTGAGGCTGCGCTGGCTGCGGCCAGGATGGGGTGCCGGGTCCTGCTGCTGACCATTGATCAGGACATGATCGCGCACATGCCGTGCAATCCCGCGGTGGGTGGGATCGGCAAGGGGCATCTGGTCAAGGAAATCGATGCGCTGGGCGGGGAGATTGGCCGCAACACGGATAAGGCGGGCATTCAATTCCGTATGCTGAATACGCGAAAAGGCCCGGCAGTCAGGGCCACGCGCGTCCAGTGCGACAAGGCCCTGTATCGCAAGGCCATGCAGGACACGCTGGCGCACCAGCCCAACCTTGAAATCGTGTCGGGGACGGCTAATCGCCTGTTGACCAAGGGCGGCGCAATCTGCGGGGTGGTGACGGATGCCGGAAAAACGGTCCATGCGAAGGCAGTCATTATCACCTCAGGCACGTTCTTGAAAGGGTTAATCCATGTCGGTATGAGCCACATGCCGGGCGGACGGGCCGGGGAGGCCCCCGCGGAGCATCTTTCGGATTGCATGCGGGATTTCGGTTTTGAAGTCGGGCGTCTGAAAACCGGCACGCCTCCGCGCTTGCATCGGGATACGATTGATTTCAGCGTCATGGGCGAACAGCCCGGGGACGTGCCGCCGCGTCCGTTTTCAGTCCGGACGTCGCGCATCACGAATCCGCAAATCTCCTGTCACCTCACGTATACCACTGAACAAACGCACGACATCATCCGCAACAATCTGGACCGGTCCCCGATGTACATGGGGGTGATCGATTCCACCGGACCCCGCTATTGCCCGTCGATCGAGGACAAGGTTGTCCGGTTTCAGGATAAGACCCAACACCAGATTTTCGTGGAGCCCGAAGAACTGGATTCACCGTCCTTTTACCCCAACGGGATCTCAACCAGCCTGCCGGTGGACGTGCAGGCGGCTATTTTGAAGACCATCCCCGGCCTTGAACAAGCCACCATGCTGAAGCCCGGGTATGCCATCGAATACGATTACTTTCCGCCGTACCAGCTCCACCAGACGCTCGAAACCAAAAATGTGAAGGGGTTGTACCATGCAGGCCAGATCAACGGGACCTCCGGCTATGAAGAAGCTGCGGCCCAAGGCCTCATGGCCGGGATCAATGCAGCCCTGCAGGTCAAGGGGGACCCGCCGCTGATCCTGGATCGGTCTCAGGCCTATATCGGCGTGCTGATCGACGATCTGATCACGAAGGACACCCGCGAACCGTACAGGATGTTTACCTCGCGCGCGGAGTACCGTCTCCTGTTGCGCGAGGACAATGCGGATCAGCGGCTGATGGACACAGGGTACCGGTTGGGTTTGGTGTGTGATGATATTCATGAAAAATTTCAAGAAAAACAACGTGTTGTGGATATAGAAACTCGTCGACTGTCCAAGACGAGGCTCCCATGGACGTCTGAACAGGCAGACCGGTGGACCAGAATAGAGCCAAAATTACCAGATCCCGGTGCTACGCTGGCGCAATTGCTCAAACGCCCTGAACTGACCTACGCCAGATTGATGGACATAGCAGGCGAAGCAGATACGGCAAGCGCGGAAATCGGCGAAGCCGTTGAAATTTCAATAAAATACGATGGTTACATCAAACGGCAACTCGAACAGATTGAGAAATTTCACAAACTTGAAGGGAAAAGCATTCCCGAGAACTTCCGGTATGACCGGGTGACGGGGTTTTCAAACGAGGTTGCCGAAAAGCTGTCAAAAGTCAGACCTGCCACCGTAGGGCAGGCTTCAAGAATTTCCGGTATTACCCCAGCAGCCATTTCGTTGTTACTTGTGGCCCTGGAACGATTCCAGCGGTCGGCGAACGTCGCCTAGATTAACCATTCGTCTCCGCTGTTTTCCATCTCCATCCTGAATGTTCCACGTGGAACAATCATGCAAAGGAAGAATGATGAAAACGGCATAGTAGAGAACAACGATCGTTGTTCTCTACTGTTTCGGAAGGGACTTGCGGCCATTAGGATGGCTTGTGACCAGGAGACGATCAATAAATTTGTGTTTTATTTACAGGAAGTTATGAAGTGGAATGAGAAAACGAATCTCACCGGCCATAAGAAGGAAGAGGAGATGGTCGGGAACCTTTTTATCGATTCCCTGGCATGCACCAGGGTGTTATCGCCGGACACGGCCTTTTCGATTCTGGATATCGGAACCGGGGCCGGGTTTCCGGGGATTCCCATCGGCATCGTGTCTCCGCAACAGGAAGTCACCCTGCTCGAACCGAATTTGAAGAAAGTAGCGTTTCTTCATCATATGATCGGTTCACTCGGGTTGAAAAACATTCGTGTGGAATCGTGCCGCATCGAACGGTTTTCAAAGAAACCGGAATATCATGGAAAATTTGATTGGGTGTTCATGAAGGCGTTGAGTTTCGACGTTGGTTTGGCCTATGTTACCCCTTTACTGTCCGAATTCGGGAAATGCGTGGTTTGCCGGGCCGAACCCTTGCCCCAGGACCGCCTGACGAAAGGGTTTTCCGTTGTTGAGGAAAGGCCTTACAACTTGCCGTTCGGGCTGGGAGGCAGGCTCCTCAGCATTGTAGGCCCTGCATAGGCTGTCTCCGGAAAATGTTCCACGTGGAACATCGTGACGGGAGAGCACCGCCAATGGATAAAATTGTCGCCGTAGCAAATCAGAAAGGCGGGGTTGGAAAAACGACGACTTCCGTCAATTTGGCGGCCGCACTGGCACTCTGCGAACGGAGGGTCCTGCTGGTCGATATTGACCCACAGGCCAATGCCACAAGCGGGGTGGGCGTCGAACAGCCGGAACGCACATTGTATGATTGTTTGTTCAAAGACGTTCCGGCCGCCGATTCGATTGTGCCCACGGCGGTTTCGCAATTGGACGCTTTGGCGTCAGGGCCTGATCTCGCCGGAGCGGAGGTTGAATTGGCCGGGGTCGCGCAGCGGGAGGAACGCTTGAAACGTATCTTCTCGACTATTCCCAATCAGTACGATTTCATCATCCTGGATTGTCCGCCAGCCCTGGGGCTCCTGACGGTAAATGCGCTGACCGTGGCAAACTCAGTCCTGATCCCGGTTCAATGTGAATATTATGCCATGGAAGGGTTGGGACGGCTGATGTCGACGATCGAACGGGTGCGTGGCAGCTTCAACCAAGCCTTGTCCATCGAAGGGATCCTCTTGACAATGTGTGACACCAGGCTCACCCTTTCCAGGCAAGTCTCCGAGGAGGTCAGAAAATTTTTCCCTGATAAAGTCTATCGATCGATTATCCCGAGAAACGTGGCCTTGGCCGAGGCCCCTAGTTATGGACGTCCAGGATTGCTCTACAATTCGGCGTCAATCGGCGCCAAGGCCTATATGGATTTTGCAAAGGAGTTTTTGGCGAATGGAAAAGAAAGCGCTGGGTAAAGGCTTGGCGGCCCTTTTGCCGGAAAGCGAGGCAAAAGAGACCGGGCAGACGATTCACATGATTCCCGTGGCGCAAATCGTGCCGAACCGGTATCAGCCCAGAAAAACGTTTGTCGAAGAAGAGCTCCGGGAATTGGTGGAATCCGTCAGACAACACGGGATACTTCAACCTGTCCTTGTCCGGCGGAAAGGTGAGGACCTTTATGAACTTATTGCGGGGGAAAGGCGGTTCCGCGCGGCCAAATCGGCGCAACTGCCAGCCGTGCCCGCGGTGATCCGAAAATCCGGCGACGATGAATCTACGATATTATCACTAATTGAAAATATCCAAAGAAGTAATCTGAACCCTATGGAAGAAGCCAAGGCCTATCACCAACTGATCGATGAATTGGGGATGACCCAGGAGACAGTGGCCGAACGGGTGGGTCGTGACCGGGCGTCAGTTGCCAATATCTGCCGAATGCTCTCCTTACCCCATGAAGTGCAGGGCATGGTGGCATCCGGTCGATTGACAATGGGTCACGCAAAGGTCATTCTGGGGGTAAAAAAATCGGAAGACCAATTGACTCTGGCGAAGCGAATCCTTCGTGACCAGCTTTCCGTGAGACAGGTTGAGCAATTGGTTAAAAAAAGGTCAGGGCGGGCGAAGTCTCGCCCAACGGCCGGGAATCCCGTCCCTGCCGACGTGGAAGATCGTCTCCGTAAACATTTGGGGACAAAAGTGGTGATTCGCTCAAAACGGTCCGGAGGTGAATTGGTTCTCACCTATTATTCCCAGGAGGATTTGACGAGAATTGTGGACGTGATTTTATCATAACAATCCAACGGGGCCGCAGAGGTCATCGAACCGTGGCCTTGGTATAGAGAGGGTCGTCTCATGTGGGGTACAGCAGCCGAAAAAAAAGAAAAAAATTGGGGACCGGTTCTTGAAGAAGGCGCCTACACGTTTCTCGGAAAAGGTGTGGATTTCAAAGGAAAAGCCAAATTCGACAGTAGCGTCCGAATCGACGGACTTTATGACGGTCAAATTGTTTCCCAAGATACCCTCATTATCGGTGAAAGTGGGATAGTGAAGGGCGAAATCACCTGTGAAAACCTCATTTGCAGCGGCAAGATCGAGGGGAATATTGTTGCCTCCCATAAGGTCCAGTTGCTGAAACCAGCCGTGCTGATCGGCAGTGTGCGTGCCTCCTCTTTTTCCGTGGAAGAGGGAGTCGTGTTCCATGGCACGTGCGATATGGGTGTGAGCGGGCTGGATGACGTTTCCTCGCAAGCCGGGGAGCGGGCGGCCATGTCAAAAAGGTCAACGGTAAGCTCTCTGAATGCTGAGGCCGAGATTTAAGAAACTGAGCACCGTATGTCCAAACCAACGGTCCTTCTCGGAATGAGCGGCGGCGTCGATAGCTCGGTCGCAGCATTACTGCTGACGGAACAGGGCTATGACGTGAAAGGGGTGACGCTACAAGTCTGGGAGCCTGAAGATGAACAGGCGGCGGTGTCGAAAAAGTGGGAAGAACGCGGTTGTTGCAAGGTCGGCCTGGCCAGGCACGTCGCCCGGCGGTTAGGCCTTTCCCATGAAGTGGTCGATACCCGGGAGATCTTTCGCACAAATGTCATGGATGATTTTATCGCAGGGTATTTGAATGGGACCACCCCCAATCCGTGCGTGCGATGCAACGAACGGGTGAAGTTCGGGCAATTATATCAACTGGCACAAGACCGGGGGGTCGACTTCGTGGCCACCGGGCACTATGCCCGAGTCTTACCTGTCGATCAGGGAGTCGGCCTGTTTCGAGGGACTGATGCCAGGAAAGAGCAGTCCTATTTTTTGTACAGACTTCCGGCCGCCTGGCTTCCCCATATCCTGTTTCCGGTGGGGCATCTGCAAAAAGCGGAAGTGTGGGAACGTGCGGAAGAGTTGGACCTGCCGGCCGATGAAATGAAGGAAAGCCAGGAAATTTGTTTTGTCACCCAAGGTGACTATCGCACGTTCTTGATCGAGGAAGCACCACAGGCTCTCCGTCCGGGCCCGTTTCTCGACCCGGAAGGCCGCAAAATCGGAGAGCATCGCGGCATTGCCTTTTATACGCCAGGCCAACGAAAAGGGTTGGGCATTGCACTTGGCGAACGCCTCTACGTCAAGGAAGTGAACCCCGAAACCAACGCGGTCGTCTTGGGACGCGCGGAAGATCTGTCCAGACGAACGTGCATGGTACATGATCTGAATTGGTTGACCGACACCGTGCCCGCCATGGAGCAAGTAGACATCAAATACCGATATGCCTCGCCGGCCGTTTCCGGCCGCGTTCGGCAGCAGACCGCGGGGACCCTCTCCGTTGAATTCCAGGAACCGCAACAAGCCCTGAGTCCCGGCCAGTCGCTGGTCCTCTATCAAGCCGACCGCGTGCTCGGCGGCGGAATCATCCAGCCATTCGAGCGTCAGCAAAGTTCGACGGTATTTAGCGAAACGACAAGCCATCGCTAATGTAGGATGTCCCCGAGCCAAGGCGTGCGAATGTCGGCGCTGGTTCACGGCGACTACTTATACAAAATGCTAAGCAAACAAAGAGCGGAGAAGCTACTTGCTGAGACTAACCTGTTCGTGAAGTAGAAGAGGATGTAATGGAGGGATGAATCCACGAATCAAACCACTTGGAGTGGTGCTTTGTGCGTATGCGGGAGTAAAAAATGATTGACATTCCTCCAACTCTGAAAGATGCAGTCAAAGAACAACGTGCAGTACTCTTTCTAGGCGCGGGCGCAAGCTACAACGCTAAACATCCCAAGGGAGATGAGATTCCACAGGGTGATAACCTTCGCAAGCTAATCTGCCAGAAATTTTTGGGCGGTAAGCTGATGCAGAAGCCCCTCAACGCCATAGCGGCTATGGCAGCCAACGAAGCGGGCCGCACCGAATTTCAAAGCTATATCTCTGAACTGTTCAAACCGTTTGAGCCAGCAGACTTCCATTTTTTGATCCCTACATTCCGGTGGCGCGCCATTGTCACCACAAATTTCGACCTAATTGTCGAAAGGGCCTACGCGAACACCCCAAATAGGCGGCAAAACCTAATCAAGATAGTGAAGGATGGTGACAGAATTGATGCAAGATTAAATCAAGAATCCAATCCCGTCGGATTCTACAAGTTGCACGGATGTATCGAATCGTATTCTGATTTGGAAATTCCACTTATCCTCAGCAATGAGCAATACGCAAGTTATAGGAAGAATAGAACTCGTCTTTACGATCGGGTTCGCGATCTGGGATACGAATATCCGATCATTTTTTCAGGTTATTCGATTTCCGACCCACATATTCAAGAGCTGTTGTTCGACCTGACTGACGACAGCATCGATCGACCGCCTTTCTACTATTTATCTCCAGAGATTCCCCACCCTGAGAAACGATATTGGGAAAAATTTCGTGTCTTCACTGTCGAAACTACATTCGAAAATTTCCTCAAAACAATTGACCAAGCGATACCAAATATGGTGAGGGTGCTGCCTACCGACATCGGTGGTGGCGAACTATCTATCCGTAAACACTACCGAATTGCACAACCAACAGAGTCGCAGTCTCTAAAAAGTTATATCGCCACTGATACCACGCACATTCACTCTGCGCTCACTGCCCCGCGGCAAGATCCTAGACAGTTCTATCGCGGATATGACGATGGGTGGGGTTGCATACTTCAAAATCTAGATGTCGACCGGTCATTTTCTGACTCAGTCCTTGTTGACACCATTCTTCTTGCTGAAGAAAACCGCAGCACGACAGAACTTTTTATGCTTAAAGGGCCAGGAGGTAACGGCAAAAGTGTCTCCCTAAAGCGCATCGCTTGGGAAGCGGGCGTTACTTACGACAACCTTGTCCTATACAATGAAATTCCGGCTGGTCTTCGCATAGAGCCACTTACCGAAATTCACCGCTTAACTGGCAAGCGCATCTTCCTATTTGTCGACCGAGTGGCACTCGTCCGTGATGAGTTAAGAAAACTGCTAGAAAACTCAAGATCTCAATCGATCCCACTTAGCGTAGTCGGTGCCGAGAGAGACAATGAATGGAACATTTATTGCGAACAACTCGAGCCATTTTTGCGTCAGGAATTTCCCGTTCGTTATCTGAACGAGAGGGAGATAAGAAAACTTCTTAATCTATTGGAACAACACAATGCTCTCGGGCTGCTTCAGAACCTTGCTCCAGAAGATCGGGTGAGAAAATTCGTCGAAGGAGCCGAACGTCAGTTATTAGTCGCTCTCCATGAAGCGACGCTAGGAATTCCTTTCGAGGAAATTGTCGTTGATGAATTCCGACGCATCGAACCAGCGGTTGCCCGCAACCTATATCTCGACATCTGCGCCCTCCACCAATTTGACGCACGAGTGCGCGTCGGTCTCATTTCACGCGCCTCCGGGATCCGGTTTGAGAAATTTCAAGCTGAATTCGTCCAACCTCTTGAAAATGTCGTCCGCGTCGTCCGGGATGGACACAACCGTGATGTCTATTACCGCAGTCGTCACCAGCATATCGCCGAGATCGTCTTCAACAAAATGTTGCCCAGTCCAGAAGACAAGTTTGATCTTCTTGTGAGGCTGATCACAGCCATGAACATCGATTACTCGTCGGACTTTGATACTTTCTCTCGTTTGATTAAGGGAAGGCGCATTGCCGACATATTTCCGAGCGTCGAACTCGGGCGACTGTTCTATGAACGTGTTCAAGAGACGCTTCCCAAAGACTCATTCAGTTGGCATCAAAGAGCAGTTTTCGAGATGAAGCATACCGGAGGGGCACTTGCCCGAGCCGAAGAGGCGGCTGCACAAGCATTCAAATTGAATCCAAACAACCATAGTATCCAACATACCCAAGCAGAGATTGCCCGCCAAATGGCCAATAATACGGACGACCCACTACGCAAGCAAAGCCTGAGGCGGACCACTCGAGAAAAACTCAGTGGCAACAACCAGCGGTCTAGCGAATATGACCTATACACACACGCGCAACTCGCTATCGACGAGTTCAAAGAGTTTGCAGCTTCGCTTAATATATCCGACGATAAAAAGCCTCCCACCACTTTCCTAGAGGCTGCGAAGGAAACCGAAACTGTGATCCAACGTGGCCTTCAAACCTTCCCAGAAAACACTGAATTGCTCGCTACCGAGGCAACTTTCAGAGAATTTCTCGCTCAAACCGCCCGGGCACGACAAGCCCTTGAGCGTGCCTTTAACTTGAATCCCCGGCAAGACTGGCTCGCTGTTCGGTTGGCTCGCATGTATCAAGCATCAAATGAGACGATGAAAAGCATACGAGTATTGAAAGATTGCCTTCAGGATAATCCTTCCAGCAAGTTGGCACATCTCGAAATGGGCCGTATGCTCATCGAGTCTGGCGAAAACGAAGCAGCAATTGATCATCTAAGGCGAAGTTTCACGACAGGCGACAACAATTTCGAAGGACAATTCTGGTATGCTCGCGAGTTGTTTCTTCTATCTCAGTGCGACAAAGCAGTCGAATTATTCGCTGCCCTTAACAACAAAGCACCTGGCCGATTCAGAACACGAGCGGCTGCCGTTGCTGAACGAGATGGTATCACAATCATGTATGATTGCCGCGTTGAACGCAAAGAAGAGGGCTATGCGTTTCTGAAGTTGTACGAATTTCCGAAAGATATCTTTGCATCCCGTGCCGACAGTGACCCCAGAGAGTGGGACAAATTGTATGCCAGAGCAGAAGCAAAATGCTCGCTTGCTTTCAATCGCCGAGGTGCCCGCGCAGTTTCCATTACCTTAGTTTCCTAATATGAGCACATTTCCCAACTCAGGGCTGAAAAGAGTTTCTGTGGAACTTAAATGCAAGCCAGTGAAGTAAAGCCGTATCCGGGCGACTTATATCGAATAGTCACATTACGAATTAGCATCGTTTCTTTGCCATCTTCTTCACCGGCCGAGGAAACACCTCTCGCAACGTTTTCAGACTCACTCCGGACGTCTCGACCTCTGCCTCGTGTAGCTTTAGACGGCTGGCTAATCCCGTGGCGGTATGGTGATCGCAATAGGAATGATCTGAGATTTGGGAATTTTGGATTTGGAGGATTTAGAGGGCTTCATGTCTTCGTTGTCTTACGATGGGCACACGGCCTCGTTCACACGCAAATACTCTAGGATGAATCCGTCGAGAAGCTCTGACACGCCTTGCAGGATAAAGGACGCCGCACCTCTGCCATAGGTTCCAGTGGCACGCTGACTCCAAGTGATGGCAGGAGCTGACCGCCCGGACAGGGAATCGAACAAAATCTTACTGTATAACACCCTGATATGGAATGCATGTTTGATCACATGAACAGAGACGATGAGCCCGCCACTGGTAAGATTCAACGTCGTAGTGTATAACCGCGCACTTCGCAGTCGGCTTTCGGCCGCTATCTGGATACGCTCCTTAGTCAGACCGGTGTCTTCCGAATCATCTAGAGTAATAAACAGGTTCGTTGGCCGACACTCGTTGAAGAGCTGAAATCGCTCCAAGGAAGAATCGCTGTCTGAGGCGACACCCGAAGCAGGAAACATCGTCGTCAATACCGCTACCAATAGTGCAATCTGTGATAGGCGTAGACAATCCTTGGCAAAGAGGGTCGAAACAGTCATTCCACTAACTCTTTGCGAAAGACGAGAAAGCTGCTTAAGGGATGATAGTGGGTGGGCCTTCGGGGTAAGCGCTATAGGCACCGGCCGTCCACCAAATTGTCAGCCATGTTTTGACGCGTGTTCCCGGGCAATGTTGACCAGGGTTCGTAGGGCAGAGTTGACGGTGGCGGAATCCTTGAACACTGCGGCGACATCAGGTTCCAACAGGACTAAATTCGTACCGTGGCGATAGGCTTCGTGGTGCTTGCCACGAACGCCACTCGAAAAATCGTATTCGGCACGCATCACATCCTGTTCACCGTCCTGATTCATAGTGCCTCCGCTCCTTTGGTGCCGCGACCCGAGCACTGACAATACGGATGCGCTCCTCACGCTCGGTATATGATACAACAAGAATGCGATTACGTGCGGAGCAACCCATGCTCAGAAAGCGGAATTCTCCCACAGAATGATCCGGGTCCGCAATGGTCAACTCCAGCGGTTCGCCGAAGACGGTCGCGGCTTCTGTAAAATCGACACCATGCTTCTCGACATTCGATTGCTCTTTCTCGGGATTCCACTCGAATTCCATCACGACGTCAACGTACCTGGTTTAAGGTCTCGTGTTATTAACAGCAAAAAGCGAGAAGAAAATGTGTTGTACGGCTTTTGCTCATAGCGTGCGCTAGTAGCTCCGTTGGCCATAGCGGGGAGATAACGGCGTAAAGGTACCTGCTTACAAGAATAACAACAAGTTGTTATTCTTGTCTGGATGGAGCTAACTCACCATTATCAAAGGGAAATTGAAGTTCCTCGAAATGGCACGGTTCTTCTCCTCGGTCCTCGGATGGTAGGTAAGACCACACTCTTGGCGGACCGGTACAAACCGGGCACGTGGTTTACACGGGGAGACTGCACGGCAGAAGCGGGGAACCATGTCTGCGCTGTCGGTTTAGGCCTTCGGCTCAACTGACCTGCGGCTCTCATCACTCGCCACTGACCACTAATAGCAGGAAGTTGTGGACCCGGTCACTTGGTTGACACCCGGATTTTTCACGTGATAGCGTGACGTGTTTTTTGCGCAACCAGCGCAAACACTGGGGTTTTGCCTTTTTCTTCACAACTGATTCATCATGAAAAATGCCATAGCACGGCGGTATGCCCAGGCGTTTTTTCGCTTGGTGCGCCAGGAAGACCGGACGGCTGCGCAGGACGGGCTGCACGCCCTGTCTTCTGCGTTGAAGGACTCTCCGGCGTTTAAGCACGTGCTGGCCTCGCCGGTGTTTACCCTGGACGAAAAATTCCAGGTTCTCACTTCATTATGTGAACGAACGAACGGCCCACCGATCATGGTCCGGTTCTGCGAACAGTTGCTGAAGAAAAACCGGATCGGGTTCCTGCCGGAAATTGCCGAGGCTTTCAAAGCGTTGATGATCCGGCAGAGCGGCAAGCGACAGATCGTCGTGGTCTCGGCGAGACCGGTTGACGATACGATGAAACAGGATATTCTTGCTCAGTTAGGTGCCACGGCCAAGGGGGAGGTGGAGGTTGATTTTCAATCCGACCCGTCCTTGCTGGCGGGCGTCCAAATCAAAATCGGGAGTAAAGTCTATGACGGGACGGTCAGAGGCCGACTCCACAAGATGCGGGCTCAATTGGTAAAGGGGTAAGGCATGCAGATCAAGGCGGAAGAAATCAGTTCAATCATTCAGGATAAAATCAAGGGCTTCGATCAGCGTGTCGATGTGACGGAGACCGGCTACGTGATTCAGGTGGGTGACGGCATTGCGAAAGTCTATGGTCTCGAAGGCGCCATGGCCGGGGAACTGCTGGAATTTCCCGGGGACGTGTTCGGGGTGGCGCTGAATCTGGAAGAAGACAGCGTCGGGGCCGTGCTGATGGGGTCCGATACCGGCATTAAAGAAGGCGACTCGGTCAAACGCACGGGGCGGATTGCCGAAGTGCCGGTGGGCGATGCGCTCATCGGGCGCGTGGTCGATGCGATGGGGCAACCAATCGACGGCAAGGGTCCGGTGCAGACCTCGGAGACCCGGTTGATTGAAGTGCGCGCCCCTGGCGTGGTGGAACGGCAGTCTGTCAGCGAGCCGTTGCAGACGGGCTTGAAGGCGATTGACGCCATGATTCCCATCGGCCGCGGGCAACGGGAGTTGATCATCGGCGACCGGCAAACCGGCAAGACGGCGATTGCCGTGGATACGATTATCAACCAGAAAGGACTCGACGTCTTTTGCATCTATGTCGCGATCGGCCAGAAGCGGTCAACGGTGGCGCGTGTCGTCAAGACGCTGGAGGACCATGGGGCCATGGCCTACACCACCGTGGTCTCGGCCACGGCCAGTGACGCCGCGCCGCTCCAGTTCTTTTCGCCCTACGCCGGGGTGGCGATGGGTGAATATTTCCGCGACAATGGGAAGCATGCGCTCATCATCTATGACGACCTGTCCAAACACGCCGTGGCCTATCGACAATTGTCTTTGTTGCTCCGCCGGCCGCCGGGCCGCGAGGCGTTTCCCGGTGACGTGTTCTTCCTGCACTCCCGGTTATTGGAGCGTGCGGCCAAATTGAGTGATGAGAATGGAGCTGGGAGTCTGACCGCGCTGCCCATTATCGAAACGCAGGCCGGCGACGTGTCGGCCTATATTCCCACCAACGTAATTTCCATTACCGACGGGCAAATTTATCTGGCCGGTGACCTGTTCTATTCGGGCATTCGCCCGGCCATCAACGTGGGGTTGTCGGTTTCCCGCGTGGGTGGGGCCGCCCAGATCAAAACCATGAAACAAGTCGCCGGTACCCTGCGGCTCGATTTGGCCCAATATCGGGAAATGGCCGCGTTTGCGCAATTCGGCAGTGAACTGGACAAAGCGACGCAGGCCCAGTTGGCGCGAGGCGCGCGGATGGTGGAGCTGCTCAAACAGGAACAGTACAAACCCATGCCGGTGGCGGATCAGGTGCTGTCGATTTTTGCCGGGGTCAACGGGTTTGTCGATGACGTGCCCGTGAACAAGGTGCGCGAATTTGAAGAAGGCCTGTTGGCGTTCATCAAGGAAAAGCATCCGCAACTACGGGAAGGCGTCGTGACCAAAAAGAAGATCGACGACGAGTTGGGCGGACAGCTCAAACAGGCCATTGCCGAATACAAACAGACGAAACAATTCTGATCGAACCCACGCTCCATGCCAAGTTTACAGAGCCTCAGACGGAAGATCGCTTCCGTCAAAAATACCCAGAAAATCACGAAGGCGATGAAAATGGTCGCGGCGGCCAAGCTGAAGCGGGCCCAGGACCGTATTCTCTCGGCCCGGCCATACGCGCATCAGCTTCGGGACGTGGTGCGACACCTGGCGGAACGGGCGAGCCCCATCTCGCATCCCCTGTTGCGCAAACGCGAGGGAAACAAAACCGAACTGCTCGTGATCACGAGTGACCGCGGGCTGTGCGGGGCATTCAACGCCAATATTCTCCGGCAGGCCACGGAGTTTCTGAATCAGCATTCGGAGCGGGGTGAACAGGTGAGCGTGTCTCCGGCCGGGAGAAAAGGCTGCGATTTTTTCCGTCGGCGCTCGTGGACGATCCGGCAGGAATGGCCGGGCATCTTCGATCGCTTGAGTTTCGAACATGCTCTGGACATGGGACAGGATATCGTTCAGCACTATCACGAAGGCACGTTCGATCAACTGTACGTCGTCTACAACGAATTCAAATCCGTGATGCAGCAACGCGTGGTGGTCGAAAAGCTGCTGCCCATCGAATCCCTGGATGAAGAAGCCGGCGAGACGTCATCCAAGGCCGTGGGCGCCTATCTGTTCGAACCGGATGAGGACGAGTTGCTCCAAACCCTGCTTCCGAAACATTTTCAGGTCCAGGCGTTTCGCGTGTTGTTGGAATCCGCGGCCGCGGAACAGGCCGCGAGGATGACGGCGATGGATGGAGCAACCCGGAACGCGGGAGAACTGATTCAGAAAGTCACGTTGTTTTACAATAAAACCCGGCAGGCCGCGATTACGAAAGAATTAATGGATATCGTCGGCGGAGCGGAAGCCTTGAAGTGACCGGCGAGAAAGAACCGAATAACAACGAGAGCCTTCACGTCGTTCAGGATGACAGCAAGAAGATCTAGACGGCAGCCGGTCATTCTGAGCTTGCGCTGAGCAAAGCGAAGGGCCTAGCGAAGAATCTCTCTCAATGACGAGAGGGTTCCCTTGGGTTGGAGCATTTCGAGCGTTTGCAGAAAAGGAGTCATCAGGTGAGTACCGAAACAGGAAGAGTCATTCAGGTCATCGGACCCGTGGTCGACGTGGAGTTTCCGCCCGGGCATCTCCCCAACATATTTAACGCGCTCAAGATCACCCGCGACGACGAGGGTGAAGCCGGTGGAACGGAACTCACCATGGAAGTCGCGCAGCATCTGGGAGAAAACCGCGCGCGCGCCGTGGCCATGTCCTCCACGGACGGCCTGGTGCGCGGGTTGGAAGTCCGGGACACGGGTGGCCCCATCTCGGTACCCGTGGGCCGCGAGACGCTGGGTCGGGTGGTCAACGTGTTGGGCGATCCGGTGGACGGGTTCGGTCCGGTGTCCGCCAAGAAGACCTATTCCATTCACCGGGAGGCTCCGCCCCTCGAAGAACAGGAAACCAAGACCGAGGTGCTGGAAACCGGTATCAAAGTAGTTGACCTGTTGGAACCCTATGCCAAAGGTGGCAAGGTGGGCCTGTTCGGTGGCGCCGGGGTTGGGAAAACTGTGATCATCATGGAACTGATCAACAACATCGCCCTGCATCACGGCGGTTTTTCCGTATTTGCGGGCGTGGGTGAGCGCACGCGTGAAGGGAATGACCTGTGGCATGAAATGCAGGATTCCAAAGTCATCGATCCCTCCGACTTCACCAAGTCGAAGGCCGCGCTGGTGTACGGACAGATGAACGAACCGCCGGGTGCGCGGCTCCGGGTCGGGCTTACCGGATTGACCATTGCCGAATATTTCCGGGACGAGGAAAACCAGGACGTGCTCCTGTTCATCGACAACATTTTCCGGTTCACGCAAGCCGGCTCGGAAGTCTCGGCCCTCCTGGGTCGCATGCCGTCGGCCGTGGGCTATCAGCCGACCCTGGGGACGGAGATGGGGACGCTGCAAGAACGGATCACTTCGACCAAGAAAGGGTCAATCACCTCGGTGCAGGCGATTTACGTGCCGGCCGACGACCTCACGGACCCGGCGCCCGCCACCGCGTTCGCGCACTTGGATGCCACGACCGTGCTGTCCAGGCAATTGGCGGAATTGGGTATTTACCCGGCGGTCGATCCACTGGACTCCACATCGAGGATTCTTGACCCGTACATCCTCGGGGAAGAGCACTACAACGTCGTGCAACAGGTCCAGGGGACCTTGCAGCGGTATAAGGACTTGCAGGACATCATTGCCATTCTGGGGATGGACGAGTTGTCTGAAGAGGATAAACAGATCGTCGCGCGCGCGCGTAAACTGCAACGCTTCCTTTCGCAACCGTTCCACGTAGCCGAAGCCTTCACGGGCACGCCGGGGAAATACGTGAAACTCAAGGACACCGTCCGGAGCTTCAAGGAAATCGTCGAAGGCAAGCATGACGGTTTGCCGGAGCAGGCATTTTACATGGTCGGCCCGATTGAAGAAGCTATCGAGAAGGCGGAGAAACTGAAACAATAATGGCTGAACCAGACAACACCGTGCCTGCGGGCAAACTGCTGTTGGAAGTGGTGACACCGGACAAGCTCCTGGTGAGTGAATACGTGGACCAAGTCTCCGCGCCAGGCGAGGAAGGCGACTTCGGCGTGTTGCCGGGCCATTGTCATTTTCTGACGACGCTTCGGATCGGCGAACTGCACTACCGGATCGGCGAAGCCGAGCATTACATGTCGGTGTTGTGGGGATTCGTGGACGTGACGCCCAAAAAAGTCACCGTCCTGGCGGAGATCGCCGAGAAAGCCGAAGATATCGACGTCGACCGGGCCCACGCCGCCGTGGCCAAGGCCGAAGAACGGCTCGAGCGCGGCGGGCTGCCGTCGGAAGTCGAAGAGGCCCGGGTGAGTCTGGAAAAAGCGCGCCTCCGGCAAAAAGTGGCCGAGCGCCGCAAGCAGCAAAGGCACGCGTAACCGGTTCGCCACGGATGCGGCCATGCCGTATGTTGACACGCGGACCGAGATTGTTGTTTCGCCTGGCGAAGGCCCCAAGCGCCTCGACCATTTCCTGGCGAACCGCGACCCTGATTTCTCCCGAACCATTCTCCAGAGATTGATCCTCGACGGACACGTCACCGTCGACGGGCAGCCCACCAAGCCCAGTCACAAAATCAAGCCCGGCGACGTCATCGTGCTCAGGGTCCCCAGGGCGGAACCGCTCGACATTCAGCCCGAGCCCATTCCCCTTGAAATTCTCTTTGAAGATGACGCACTGTTGGTGTTGAATAAACAGGCCGGCTTGGTGGTCCATCCGGCTCCCGGCAATTGGTCAGGCACCCTGGTGAATGCGTTGTTGCACCATTTCAAAACCGGGGCGGGCTCGTTCTCCACCATCGGCGGCAAGGAACGGCCGGGGATGGTGCACCGGTTGGACAAGAACACCACGGGCATCATGGTCGTGGCCAAACAGGATCGGGCCCATGCGGGATTGGTCAACCAGTTCAAGCGGCATACCATAGACCGGGTGTACGAAGCCTTGATCTGGGGAGTCCCGAAGAAAGGCCAGGGGATGATCGACGTCGCCATCGGGCGGGATACCAAGGATCGGAAAAAATTCTCCGCGCGCACGACCAGGCCCAAGGCGTCGGCCACGCAATACCGGGTGACGGAGCGGTTTGACAAACTCGCGGCTCACGTGGAGCTGTTTCCGCAAACCGGCCGGACCCATCAACTGCGCGTGCATTTATCGGCGATCGGGTGTCCGATCCTGGGGGATCCCACCTATGGGGGAAAGAAAGTGGGCGCCATCCGCGACGTGGTCATTCCTCGGGTCATGTTGCATGCAAAGGTCCTCGGCTTCATCCATCCGATCTCGCAAGAGGCCATGCACTTTGTCGCTCCGCTGCCGGCTGACATGGCGGGCGTGGTGCATCAATTACGCGGTCAGCGCGCGCGCGACACCATGGACGTGGAAAAGGAACAAGAGCCATGAGTTCCAAAAAAGAAATGGAGACAGCCCAAGTGCTGGACGCCTTCGGCGAACTCATCGCCGCGTTGGCCGCGTTGGCCGCACAGGTACCGGCCGCGTCGTTCAGCGCGATTCCCGGAGGGATTCGTCCGACCGAAGAAGCCATTGAGAAATATGAAACGGTCGTCTACCGATTCCGGGATCAGGCAGGGCCGCCGTATCGGGTCCTTTACGCCTTTTACGTGGATTCGCTCGAGGCCTTTGAAGCCGGCCGGGTCTTCGATGCCGTCCCGCCCCTGCTCCAGGTAATCGAGCGGTTGGTGGACCTGCACAAAGAAGAAAAAGTCTGTTTCAATTCCGCGGAGCAGAACCGCATTCGCGAGTTTCAACAACGCCTGGAAAAAATTCTCCCGGAAGCCAATAAGCCCGAAGTGGATCTTCCCACGCCGGAGAGCTACTGACCTGCCCAACGAAGGAGACAAAAGGCCGTTGCTATGACCTTGCTATATTTTTGCTATGCTTGCTATGATTCTGCTATGTTTTGTTGTGCTCATGCTATGATTGTGCTATGACTTGCTATGTTCCGCAAGGCGGGCGGCTAACGGGGAGAAACAGGACACGGTCGCGCCCGACGCAGGCTGGCTATTCTGTCAACGCCTGCCCTGAGCCTGTCGAAGGGAATAACTGAACGCATACAATTCCCGACAAAAAGAACTGGATCCCCGATTAAGGATGTCGGGGACGAATCCAGTGTCTTGCTCTTTCTTTTCATCTTTCGGTATCCAGGCTACACACCTGCAAAAGGGTTTCCCGTGCTGGCGCAAACCAATACGAACTCGTGACCGGTTTGGAATAGCGGATGAGGTGGTCGGACACCCCGTCTCCCGACACGCCGAACATGCGTTCCAGCAGGACCTGAAATCGATACAGCTCGCAGGAGAAGGCCAGGAAATACAGGCCGTGCTCTCCGACCGTTCCGTAGGGAGCACTCCGACGGACGATCTTCAAGGCCTTGCCGTTTTCCTTATAATCGGTCCGGCTCACGTGTGAAGTCGCGGGCATGGCGTCGCCTTCGAGCTCGATGCTGTCAGGCTTGGTCCGGCCCACGACCCGTTCCTGTTCGGATTGGGAAAGGCTATTGAACGCGGGGAGGTTGTGCACCCATTGCTGGGACAACACAAAACTTCCTCCCGCGCCCGTCTCCCCTTCGGGAATCAGCGCCGCCTCCCGAGCCTTCTCCTCTTTGGGGTTCGCGGTCCCGTCGATGAATCCGATCAGGTCCCGGGAATCCAGGTACTGAAACCCGGCCAGGTCCAGCTTGAGGGTTCCCACTGTTCGCATGAACGAATGGATGCCCAGCGCTACCTGCATGTTCACGTCCCGCCGATGGCTTTGAATCCAGAACAGCAGATCCCGTTGTGTCGAAGGAACGGAACAGCCATCGACTCCTGCAAGAGCCGAAAAGGGGCACAGACCTTCAGGATGCCACGCGGGGTTCACCCGGTCCCAGGCGTCTTTGCCGAAGGCGACGACCGTCTCGGAAAGTTCCCCTCCTTCGACAGCCAATGCCGACTGGATAGCCTGTCGTATATCCGGTGTTGCGGCATCTGGTTGAAGCCGATACTCCACGTAATAAAAATGCGTGCTACCTTCAGTAAAAATCCCTGTCTGTGGCGAAGACGACATGTCAGGTTCCTTCCTCTCTAAGCCCATGCAGCCTTCATTTTACCAGTTTTATCCGGGAAACGTCGTCGCAGGCGTCACGGGTTGACAGGCTATCGAAAATAGGTGAAAAGGACGGTCGGACGCGCCCGTAGCTCAATGGATAGAGCATCAGACTTCGGATCTGAGGGTTGGGGGTTCGACTCCCTCCGGGCGCGCCAATCAGAAATTACGTTTACGAAGCTCTTCTCGTTCTTCTTTGACCAGATCGAATGGTAATTGTGGCTAAGGCTTTAGGCCCAGATGCTTGGAATTCGGCCGCGATATCCCTACGGGCAGTTAAGGTTTCGGCTTCGACGATAGCTGCTTTGAATGCAGCTTCGCCTTCTTTCAAGGCTACCCTAAGTTTGGCTTCAGCTTTGCCTATAGCGGCTGTATATACGGCGTCTGCTTCGCCTATGACAGCCTCGACTGCGTCCAGAGTGTCGGTTCCGGCTACGTCACTCGCTGCTTTCCATGTGGTTACAGCTTTGTCCTTGGCTGCCGCCCATGCGGCTCCAGCCTCTGCTAAGGCGGCCTTGGATGTGACGTCTGCAGCCTTATATGCAAGGGAGGCTTCGTGCAGGGCTGTTTGGAGGGCGACTTCGGCTTCGGCTTTGTGCTGGAGTCTTGCTATGTCGGCGCTGGCTTTGTCCAAAGCGGCTCTAGCCTCTGCTATGGCGGCCATGTGTGCGGCTACGGTTTTGTTTATGGTGGCATTGAATGCGGCGTCGGCTTTAGCTTCCGCTGCCAGTTGTGTGAGCTTGACCTCAAGTATGGCCTTGACTCCAGAGAGAACTACTGTCGGCCAGCAAATCACTAGCGCCAACAACATGAATAAAATAAGGTTTAGCTTCATGGTGTAAGAGGTCTTCATGGATTCTCCTCTTGCATATCTGTTTAATTCATCGTTTCGGATGATCGCTCATTCAACCGACAGATGAAGAATGCTGCCGTTCAAGGATACATGGATCAGTACAGCGTCTGATCCATGTATACCCAACACTTCCAAAGTTCTACGCTTTACCCTTGGTGCTGCGGTGGCGGCGAACCTTACGGCGCTTCGAGTTATATTGTACGCCCTTGATGTCCAGGACGACGACACTTTCCACATCCAACCGCAGGGTCGGGTCGCGATAGGCAGGTGGCTCGATGTCTTCCTCATCCCATTTTGGCATGAAGGGGGAGATATCCAAGATGTCAGAAAAGCTTTCGGGTGTCTTAACTGGCGACACTTTATCGGACGTGTCGGGTGGCACGGTCTCGGAAACAACGATGTCGCGAACCGCATAGTCTGCGTCATCTTCGTCGCCAAGGTGGCTGAAGAAGGTCAGCTTTGTTCCCTTAGGTAACTCTGAGAAGGTCAACACGGCTTCTCTAGGCAAATCATACGGTTTTACACCGCAAGCATGATTGAACAGCACCACGTTGCGGCCGGCACCATCGGTTTGCGACGAGCGGAAAATGATTCCGTCGAGCCGAGGCTTCACCTTGTGGGCCAAGTACTCGGCCACGATTTGTGTGACGAGGTATTCGAATGCTTCCTCCCCCGGCATGATGGGCCGACTCATCTCACGGACCAGTCGTCTGAGAAAAGATGCACGTCCTACGTGCAAGGCGTAGGTGGGGTCGAAATGGCTTCTTTCGACATAAATTTTCGTCAGGGAATCGAAGTCAAGAAGCTGTAAAGGTCGCAGCACCTCGAATTTAGCCACCACTACGTGGCTACCCACCGGAGCGCGAGCCTCGGCTACGCACGTGTCTTCATCCAAAGCACCGTAGAAAACCGGAATGCCTGGGGCGTTCATTCTCCCGCCTTTGGCAAGCCGCGATGTTGGTGGGCCGATTTCAAGAGCCGGTGCGCCGAGGATGGCCTCGAGTTTTTTGATTGACTGTGCCGTGCGAGCCCGCCAAATAAAGCGGTCTTTGTCGTCTGGAGTAATCTTCCGAATGATGGGTTGGTCGTCAATGGTCTTAAGCGTACTCAGGTCTCCGAAAATATCCCTCAGCGCGGATTCAGCAGAGATGCTGAAGAATCGCGCATGGGAAAGGATCTCACTACGAAACGCTTCCCATGAGTCGCGGAAACCCCACTCATCGGGGCTAAGCTCCTCGTAATGTGAGCATCGCTGTCGTAAGGATTTTCCGCTCCGTCCGTCATGGCTTCATATTCATAGGGTTTGGACAGCAACGCTCTCACGTCGTCGGCGACTTCTTCATCCAGACCAGCCATGTCGGCGATCAAGTCGATTACGGGATAACCCGACCGCTCCCATAGAGTCTCATTAAACGAGAGTCTAAAGTGTTCTTGCAGTACCTCGTGGATGCGCTCAGCCAGCTTCTCCAGCGTGAGCGCTTTACGCTTCTTGCCGCAGTAACTGCACAAGCCGCGATTGCCTTTTTCTTTAACTTCATCGGCCAGAAACGAATCGCCAATGCAGTCATAACAGACGAGAACGGTATCGTTTTCTTGAGTCATTACAGAGGCGGTTCCTAAAGAATTTTTTCCTGTGGGTGATTCAAAATTTACTTCTCGATTCTGGAGCAACCTAGCGCAGAAACGAAAGGGTTTTTGCCTTGGGGTATTGCTTCATTTTTGCAAAGAAGTCGGTCTCGGTGAGCCGTGTCGGCCACTCCGGGTTGACGGCCACTTCATATCGACCTTCCCCAATTTGCTTGATCGTGATTGCATTCAACTCTGCCAAGTTAAGAAGATCTCGAACCAAGCCTCCCCAAGGGCTCTTAAGCTTGTTGTAGGTATTGTCTGTAATTTTTCTCAAACGGTCAATTTCCATAGAATCGACGTCCAGTAAAATTTTGAGAATCTCCAGTTGGCGCTCTGCAATGAACCGTTTCCGCTTTGATTTGAGTCTGCCAAAGAGTTCGTACATCAGGTCCCGATAGAGCACCTTGGAGATGTGACGCTGAATTTGGGCAAGGACTCGCTTGCTTTGGAGGGCAATGCCTTTAAGACCGAAAATGAGGAAAGGTGTCAAATCATGGTCGGACTGGCGGACTTCTGCCAAGGCGGCAAGATAGGCATTCTTCTCGTCGTAATAATAGTTGGACATCGCAATGAAGCAGGTATCGCGAAGCCCGGCCCGTTGGAGCATCAAGGCTTCCAAGGCTCGGGCGGTCCGGCCGTTTCCATCAAGAAAGGGGTGCATGGCTGCCAGATGATAGTGGACCGCTAACGCCTGAATGATCGGATCGTAGTCCTGATACTCTCTTTGAATGGCCTCGCTGAATTGTCGAAAGGCTGAAACGCACTCTGCGCCTCCTTCGGCGCCTCGATGCTTGGGCATCCCAAAGTTCACGTTCTGATTGTCTTTCCTTAACTGCCCGGGCGGGCAATGATCATCGTCCGCGCCCGTCACAATTGTCCGGTGAATATGAAAAATCAGATCTGCCGTGATAGGTCTGTCTTGGGGAAGCGCGGCAAGCCAGCGATAGGTCTGGACAACGGCATGGGCCTGTCTCTGAGAACGCGTGATTAATTGATCCGGGGTTTCTTGGAAGGCCAGATCGAGTTCCTGTTCTGTAAATTCAGCTCCCTCAATCCGTGACGTCCCGGCGACTTCGCGCTTGAGTTCAATGTCTTGCAGTGCCTCCACCCAACGACGTTGATAAGGGACCGTTTGCAGAGAAAGGATTGCAGCCTTCGCTTCTGCATAAGTGCTGGTCAGATCCCTGCTACCACTATCAAATTGAATCCAGTTTTTTGGCATGTCATACTTGATCATAAATCTATTATATTCCCAATTCATTTTCATTGCAATTTTCGTATAACAAATTATAAATATTTGAATTATAATATAAATTTTGCAATAATTAATTGAATATAAAACGATTAATTCGCAATTCGTTTCATATATATTTCCTGAATATTCTTGACAAAAACAGGTTGATTTTTCTGATGAACCCCTGAAGAAGGCGGTGGGAAGCGCGAGCTGGATAGAGCATCGGGTTTCGGGCCTGAGGGTCGGGCTCCTGTGGAACGCATCATGAAGAGGGGGAACGGCGGAAACGGATGGCCGTATCCGGAGCCGACATTTTGGAGCAGGGTGTCGGGCTTTGGTTCAGCTCGTCGGTTTTTTCAAGCCCATTCGTTGGATTCTGCTCGTCAAGGTCGTTGGCGGGATGCCGAGCAATTCGGCGGCGCCATTTTTGCCGAAAATTTTCCAGTTCGTGCTGTTTAACGCGTTGAGGATGTTTTGGCGTTCGTATTGTTTGATGTCATCAAATGTAAGTACCGGCCCGGAAGCGGGAACCGCTGGATTTTGGGAATGAACGCTTCGACTTTTCGGATTTTTGGGCAAATCGAACACCAGTCTGTTGGCCGGAGCAATAATGACGGCCCGCTCAATCACATTTTGCAGTTCTCTGATATTGCCGGGCCAGTCATAATTTTCGAGTGCGATGATATTGGCCTTGGATAACTGAATCCCCGTGCGATTGAATTTTTCTTGCGCAAGTTTTAAAAAATGACCGGCTAAGGCGGGGATATCTTCTTTTCTTTCTCTTAATGGCGGCATGACGATGGGAAAAACGTTGAGACGATAAAAAAGATCTTCGCGAAATTTTCCGGTTTCAACCTCGTTTTTCAAGTGACGATTGGTGGCCCCTATCACGCGAACATCCGATGTGATCGTTTTTTCATCGCCCACCCGTTCGAATGTGCCTTCCTGAAGAACTCGCAGTAAT
Organism: Nitrospirales bacterium; assembly: GCA_022825885.1. Lineage (GTDB taxonomy): Bacteria > Nitrospirota > Nitrospiria > Nitrospirales > UBA8639 > Bin75. The sequence goes on from JAJDVY010000017.1 coordinate 130,125, forward strand.
TTGCTTTGCAAGTCCAGGGGGATTTCTCCCACTTCGTCCAGGAAAAGCGTTCCGCCATTGGCCAATTCAAACCGTCCGACGCGGTCCTTGAATGCCCCCGTAAAGGCCCCTTTCACGTGGCCGAAAAATTCACTTTCATAGAGTTCCCTTGGAATTGACGCACAGTTGACGCGAATCAACGACCGGGACGCCCTGGGGCTCCGTTTGTGAATTTCGTGGACAATGAGCTCCTTGCCCGTTCCGGATTCTCCGGTTATCAGGACATTGGCATCGGTGGGAGCAACCATTTCGATTTGTCTCAAGATATGCTGGAGCAATAAACTGTTCCCGATGATGTTGCCAAACGCCTGGAGTTCTCTCACTTCTTCATGAAGATACTCGTTCTCAAGCTCTAACTGTTTGCGCAATCGATTGATTTCTTCAAACGCGTTGGCTTTGTCCTCTTCAATTTTTTTTCGGCTTGTTATATCTCGGATAAAAGCCACGGCGTACTCTCGCTTATCGAATTCTATATAATTGACGGTGATATCCACGGGAATCACGGAACCATCCTTGGAACAATGGCGAGCCTCGAACGTCAGCGCTTGAAGCTGTTTCAGTTCCGGCCAAAACCTCTGCCAGGTCTCCTTCGTAGAATCGGGATTAATGTCCTGAATCGTCAGGCCGATTAATTCCTGCTCCGAATAATCGAGAAGTCTGCAAGCAGCTTTATTGGCGTTCAGAATCACCCCATGGCAATCGTTAAAAATGATCGCATCACCTGAATGTTCAATAATGAACTCAGCCAGCGCTAAGATTTGATCCTTATCGAATGATTTCCCCATCCTGAATCTCCGGCTATTGAAGAGTCACTGCCTGATGACCGCTCTGACAAATGTATACGAATTTGCGTAATATATCTACTCAATAAAGTAATTTACGCATTTGAGAAGTAAGTTCTGAAAGAAGGATTCTACAAAAAACCATTTATGAAATAAGAAGTTATGCAGGTTGACCTGTTTTGGCACAGCCATTGCTGATGACATGGTTACAAACTGAAAGGAAGGCGCTGATGGATCAATTAGCGAAACCAATGAAGATCAAAATCTATCCTCCTGAAGCCCAGGGGACCGGCGCGTTCGACGGTGGGAGGATTACCGAAACCAAGCCCCTTGGGTTTCCCGGAGAAGGTCCCGACGTTCCCCATACGGGCCCCCTGTTTTACTGGGCTTGGGCCACGGCCAAGGGGTACGGGAAAATCGGGCTCCATCCTCATCAGGCCTTTGAGATCATGAGTTATGCCCTCCAAGGAGAAATCGGCCATTACGATACGATGGGCAATCGCAGCCGGGTGAAAGCCGGAGGCGCGCAGGTGATGCAGACGGGGTCGGGCGTCTCCCATGAAGAGGAAACGGTCAGCGATCACAATGAATTCTTTCAAATCTGGTTCGAGCCGAACCTGAAAGAAACCGTACGCCGGACGCCGACGTATGCGGAATTTCGCCATGAGGACTTTCCCATCGAAGTCACTGACGGGGTGACCCTGAAACACGTCATCGGGAACGGCGCGCCGGTCTCGCTCGTGACGGAGGCGGCCATGCAGGACATACTCATTCCGTCGGGCCATTGGTACCGGCGGGAACTTTCCACGAACCGCACCCTGGCCATGGTCGTGATTAACGGAGAAGGCACACTGAGCGATGAGGCTTCTTCAGAACAACACGATCTGAAACCGAAATATTTTGCGGTCGTCCACACCGGGACGAACGGCTCGATCTCGATCCACGCGGAGCAAGCCGCCCCGCTTCGCCTCGCCGTGATTGAAGTCCCGGCTGAAGTGGAGTACGCATTGTATAAGGAACAACGGTGTTGAGAGATCCCGTTATTAGAAAGAATGTCGATGAAATCAGAAGAACAGACCGTTACCATACCCCGTTTCTCACCGAAAGGAGAACATCAATAATGGCAGATCCAATCATCGCTCAACGCACGCCCTATGTGATGGAAGTCGAACCCGGGAAATACTTTTGGTGCCGGTGTGGCCGATCCAAGAATCAACCGTTCTGTGATGGCTCACATGAAGGAACCGAGTTCACGCCCGTGGAGGTGGACGTTCCCGAAACAAAACAGGTCGCGTTTTGCGGATGCAAGCGCACGGGCACCCCACCATTTTGTGATGGCACCCACTCGACGCTCTGATCGCGGTTTCGTGAAGTGGTGCGGGTAAGAACGAATGACAGGCAACACGACGGTATTGGAAGAGAGCCGGTAAACTCCGCCGGCCATGAACTCCGCCGGTGTGCTGGAACTGTCCAATTTCTGCATATTGACATCGCAACCCCTTCTGCTATGATGACGGCAGTTGTGAGCAAAGGGGGAAGCGTTGAGTTTCGTCCTCAACACTTTTTCGTTCTTGATCTGGGGTGTGCTGGTGATGTGGATGTGCGCCGGCTTCACCATGCTCGAATCCGGGTCCGTCCGCACCAAGAACGCCTCCGTCATCTGTCTCAAGAACATCGGCCTCTACGCGATCGCAGGGCTCGCCTACTTCACGATTGGCTACAACCTGATGTACGTGGACGTCGGGTCCTGGATCGGCTCCTTCAAATTCCTCTACGGTCCTTCTGCTCAGGAAATCGCCCTGCTCAAGGGCGATGCCTCCATGGAAAAAGCGGTCGTCGAGAACGGCTACGCCGTCATGTCGGACTGGTTCTTTCAGATGGTGTTCGTGGCGACCACGGCCTCCATCGTCTCGGGAACGTTGGCCGAACGCGTGAAACTCTGGTCGTTTTTCCTGTTTACGTTGATCCTCACCGCGTTCATCTATCCCGTGATTGGCTCATGGACGTGGGGCGGCGGCTGGCTCAATCAGATGGGGTTCAAGGATTTCGCCGGATCGACCATCGTGCATTCCACCGGCGGATGGGCGGCCTTGGCCGGGGCGATTGTCGTGGGGCCGAGACTCAGGAAGTTCCGGCCGGACGGCACCGTCAAGGTGACGCCTCCGTCGAACGTCCCGACAGTGACCCTTGGGGTGTTCATCCTCTGGCTGGGCTGGTTCGGGTTCAACGGAGGCTCGCAACTGGCGCTGGCGGGGGTGAGCGATGCCTTAGCCATCAGCATCATCCTGGTGAATACGAATCTGGCCGCTGCTGCCGGGGTGATGGCGGCGATTTCCGTGTCCAAACCTATTTTGGGCCGGTATGACCTGTTTGCCGGGCTTAACGGGGCCATTGCCGGGCTGGTGTCGATTACCGCCGGCCCTGATATTGTCGAGCATCACTGGGCCATCGTGATCGGGGCCGCAGGCGGGGTGCTGTGTACGGCAGGGATCAGGCTCTTGGAAACCCTGAAGATTGACGACGTCGTCGGCGCTGTTCCGGCCCATCTCATCGCCGGGATGTGGGGCACGTTGGCCGTGTGTATTGCTGCCGGCGGCAACGTGGGCGTGCAATTTCTGGGGATCGTCGCGATCGGGACCTTTGTGTTCGGCACCTCATGGGTCCTGTGGCTGGTCATCGATAAGACAATCAAGGCGCGGGTCTCGCCGCGTGTGGAGGAACTCGGTCAGGACGTGGCGGAGTTGGGTATCGAGGCCTATCCCGAATTTCTGGTTATTCCGGATGCCGATGAGGTCGCCGAACTCAAACAAAAGAAGTAAGGTTGTCCTGAAAGAAAACCTCGAAGGCTTTTCCGCATTCAGTTAAGGCAACCTGAGAGACAAATCCTTCCTCTCCCTCCTCAACTCACGTATGACATACGGGGCCTGAACAATCCCGGTGCGGACGCCCACGGCCTAGACGCCTTAAAATACGACCGGCAAGCTGATGAGCGATCCTGGAAACAGATGCAGCTCTTTTTTGAAGAACTCTTCCAGGGTCCCTGAACGGAGACGCATCCGTCCCGGGCGATCGGCCTGTCGTGACAAACCGGCTTAACCCGATCTGTCTCCTCTCATGGATTTATTCGACATCCTTGCCATCGTCCTCACGCTGACGGCCGGATTCTCATATCTCAATGACCGGTTCATCCGATTACCCGTTACCATCGGCGTGATGGTGATCGCCCTGGCCGGGTCCCTCCTGCTGCACGGGATCGATCTCTTGGGGTATCACGTGGAAGCCCTGGCCGCCGGGTGGCTGGAGTCCATCGACTTCAACAAAACCCTGTTGCACGGCATGTTGAGTTTTTTACTCTTTGCCGGGGCCTTGCACGTGAATCTCAACGACCTGTTCAACCAGAAATGGGCCATCGGATCGTTAGCCACCATCGGCATCCTGATCTCCACCTTCTTGGTGGGCACCTTCACCTATTGGGTGCTGGCCCTGATCGGCATTCCGCTGTCCTATCTCACCTGTTTGGTGTTCGGAGCCCTGATTTCACCGACCGATCCCATCGCGGTCCTGAGCCTGTTGAAAAACGCCGGCGCCCCCAAGAGTTTGGAGGTGAAGATTACGGGGGAATCACTCTTTAACGACGGCGTGGGAGTGGTGGTCTTTTTGGTCCTGGCCGAAGTCGCGGCCGGGACGCATGAACCCACCGTGGGTCACGTCGCGGGGTTGTTCGCGCAGGAAGCCGTGGGCGGGGTCGTCTTCGGGCTGGGACTGGGCTACCTGGCTTATGGACTCCTGAAGAGTATCGACCAGTACCAGATCGAAGTCCTGATCACCCTGGCACTCGTCACCGGCGGCTATGCCCTGGCGAGCGCGTTGCACCTCTCCGGTCCCATCGCCGTGGTGGTGGCGGGCTTGATGGTAGGCAATCAAGGGCGCGTACTGGCAATGTCGGAAAAAACCCGCGAACACCTGGACACGTTTTGGGAACTGATTGACGAAATCCTGAACGCGGTCCTGTTCGTGTTGATCGGTCTGGAAGTGCTTGTCCTCTCGTTTACCCAAGATTATCTGCTCGCAAGCGCGGTGATGATTCCGCTCATTCTGCTGTCCCGCCTGCTGGCGGTCGGGGTGCCGATCGCAGTGCTGAGCCGCGTGCGCTCATTCACGCCCGGAGCCGTGTGGCTGATGACGTGGGGCGGGTTACGGGGCGGCATCAGCGTGGCCCTGGCCCTGTCGTTGCCTTCCGGACCTGAGCGCGACGTGATCCTGGCCATAACCTACGTCGTCGTGGTGTTTTCTATCGTGGTTCAGGGCCTGACCATGGAAAAGTTCGTGAAATACCTTGTCTTGCGTTGAGAGAAAGAAGCAGATTCTTTCACAAAAATCGGCCCGCAGGAGGGAGTTATTGAAACGGCCCGTTCTGCATGTTGTCAGGTGATAGGCGACACGATATACTCTCGTTGTGATCGCCTCGTTCAAGCACCGCGGTCTGAAAGCCCTCTATGACGGTCGGACGGCGCGGCGAGTCGCGCCCGAACATATCGAGAAACTTCGGGATATTCTGGCCGCGCTGGATCGAAGCCGCAAACCCAATGGCATGGATTTGCCGGGATTTCGGCTTCACGCATTGAGGGGTGCGATGAGAGGCTGGTTTGCCGTCACAGTGTCTGGAAACTGGCGCGTGATCTTTCGCTTTAAAGATGGATCAGCGGTCGATGTCGATTACATTGACTATCACTGAGGAGGTACGGAACCATGGGCATGCACAATCCTCCCCATCCGGGAGGCATCGTAAGACGACAGTGCCTCGAACCGCTCGGCTTATCCGTCACACGGGCTGCAGAGGGACTCGGCGTCACACGTCAAACGCTCTCCGATCTCGTCAATGAGAACGCCGGCGTGTCCATCGACATGGCGATTCGTCTGTCCAAGGCGTTCGGTTCCACCCCGGAAACGTGGCTTGGCATACAGATGGCCTATGATCTCTGGCAGGCCCGCGACCGGGTTGCCCAGATCACGGTCGAGCCGTTCGAAATGGCTTGAGGGCCGCCGCAGTCAGACGGAGAAAGTCGCATCCTGCACAATGAGAGGACTCATGACTTACGTGAAGGTGGTTTCCATCGTGGACCAAGGGCTAACCATGGAAAAACTGGTGGAATACCTGATACATATTGAAGAATTACTTACAACACGAATGAACTCATGTAAGACATTGATCACAGCCAATGAGTAACAAAAAGGGGTAGACTATGACAATTGATCTGCAGACCTTACGGACCGCAGTTGGCGGAACAGCGGCAGCATTTCGGTGCATGACTGACTATCAGCCGGCAGGAGGCCCTGGTGACAAGGTTTTCCCGCCGACCTATGAAGGCGGCAAATACGCCACTGAGGAGCGTATTGATCCCGCTACCGGCGAGAGGCAGCGGTGCGTTCTCTTGGATTCCGTGCAATCGCAGGCCAACCGGATGGAGTTGGCATTGCTGGAGGCACACCGTGCTGGAACGGTACAGCTTCCTCTGCTAGTAACGCGCTTCGATCAGGAAGATCTGCTCATGCTCAGGAAGTTCTCGGTGACCAGCTTGGAGGCACCGCATCGCGTCGCAGATGCGCTGTTCCGCGACAGCCTGCTCGATGGCACGATTTTCCGTAAATCTGAGAGGGGTCGAATACTCGATACTGCGGAGGTGCGAAACGCCACCGGACTATTTGGCTTGTGTCCGACCGCCTTGATATTCGGGCTATGGGACTCGACTGGGCCTCGTGGCGGCGCAGGGTGCAAGTTTCAGCGGGCGGTAGTGTCGGAGATCGTGGGGTATGATGCGGTGGCAGGGAAGAAAACGGGAAGCCGCATTGATCCTGCCCAGATCATGCTTGGAGCGGGTCCGTTATACAAGCGCAAGTCTTCAGGTGATGATGTACCGGATTGGACCTTGGACGAAAACGCGGGATCCAACAAACTGGGTAAGGACAAGAAAGGAAGGCCTTCAGAAGCCAATCACGGAAACGTCACGCCAACTATTACGGAAGGCGGATTCACCATCTCCAGAGCCCGACAAACAACAACCTTGTCTCTGGCCGTCCTGCGCCGTCTCCGTTTTCCGCTCAACGGTGACGCGGACTCCGATCACGAAACTGATCTGGCTGCACGCACCACATTAGCCGCGCTAGGGCTAGCTGCTGGTACTCTAGCACGAGTAGATACAGACCTTCGCTCTCGTTGCCAGCTTTTTGCTGAACAAGAACCTGTGTGGGAACTGCTCGACCGCTTTGGAGAATCTCCGCAGGAATTCAAACTTGGTCCCGCTGATGCGCTAAAACTGTTGGAAGAAGCGACTGCTGAGGCCAAAGGTGCCGGTTTGCCTTGGGAGGGCGAAATCGAGCTGACCCCTTCGCCCGACCTTATTAAACTGGTTCAGTGCAGCCAAGAACTGGCCAGAACATCGGGAGAAGGGGAAGACTGATGTTCGCTCTCGGCATCCATTACCTGAATGGATGGTCCATGGCAGCGACAGACGGGGCGCGAAAAGAAAAGGCCGAATGGCCACCGCATCCCGATCGGGTGTTCATGGCGTTGGCGGCAGCTTGGTTCGAGACCGATAAAGATCCCGCCGAAGGCGAGGCTCTGCGCTGGCTTGAAGCCTTGCCGCCCCCTGCGATTGCCGCCTCGGATGCGGACAGCCGCGCCACTGTTGTTAGCTATGTGCCAGTCAACGACGCGGGCCTCAGTTGCAAGATGCCTACCAGCAGAGACTTGAACAAACTAAAGGATGCCGGACTGGCACAGCTTCCAGAGTATCGGTCGCGCCAGCCTCGTGGTTTCCCTGTTACCATCCCCCACGACCCGACAGTGCATCTGATCTGGCCGGAGGTCGAGTTAAGTGCGCATCGCGCCGCCTTGGAACGGCTGGCCACCAAAGTTACCCATATGGGGCATTCGGCTTCCTTTGTACAAATGTGGTTGGAATCCAAGCCGCCGCCGCCTGTTTGGATTCCGGCGACCGGCGTTGCCCGTCAGCGACTGCGCGTAACGAGTCCTGGGCGCTTGCAGACGTTGGAAATGCGCATGAACCGCACCGCATGGATTGCCTACCACGATCTTCGTAGCGAAATTGAGCAAACTGAGGCAGATCTCAAGGAAATGAGGCAACCGCCTAGGGTGCCTTGGAGGGCATTTGCGGACGCGGTGTTCTTGGCTGACGAATCCGAGACCAAGAAACATCCCGAATATCCCAGTGCGAAAGCGAGTGATGATGCTGTGGCTGCCGCGAACCTCGTCAATAGCTTGGTTGATGAAACGGGAATCGCTACGGTGCGGGGACTGATCGCCGCGATTAGTGAAAGCAGTGATCCTATACTGGTCAGCGCACATGCTTGGGAGAGTCAAGGACTTAATGCTATTCCCGCTGCATTGACGAGGCTGTTGAGTGAGAGACTTGCTATACCCCGCGAGATTACTATTGTACAGACGAATGTCGTCTCCCACACCGGTGCGGATGGCTATGGTCGACTTGCTCGTCAGGCTTGCTTCGATGGCTCAATAGAAGCAGGCCGAGAGTACCTAATGGTGGATGATTTCATCGGCCAAGGCGGTACGCTGGCAAATTTGCGGGGCTATATCGAAAAAGAAGGAGGGAGGGTTGTCGGGGCCATTGCGCTGACAGGGAAACCCTATTCTGCCAAACTAAACCCATCACAGGAGCAATTGCATGAACTCCGACAGAAGCACGGATCAGACTTTGAGAAATGGTGGAAGGCACACTTCGGCCACGCCTTCGATTGCCTTACTCAATCAGAAGCTCGGTACCTCGCCCGCTCCCCGGATGTTGACACCATCCGAAATCGCCTTGCTGAGGCAAAGCAAGGAGGAAGTAGATCGAGTAACAGGCGAAGTCCTCGAGAGCAAAGACAACACATCAAGGAGTTGAAAGCGCGTTTGAAAGACCGTTTCCCCAATGGCGAACCCGTGAGTCTGCGCCCGGTGCCGGGCCGTTGGCAGGGATACGATAGACCACGAGAAGCCAGCTTACCCCAAGTGCCTGGGTCTGTTTTCGATCCTCAGCTCATTGTTCTTAGCATCAAAAGCAAGCGCGTGTCTCTACTGGCGACGCTCAAGCTCGCGGCAGCCCTGCGTGGCTTATTGATGAAAGAGTGTCCCGAACAACCGCCGCCTGAGTGGTTCAGCGGACATCGCCTGGACGGTAAGCCCACCGCCGAACCACATCTCGCCTTTACACCTCTCCCCTTCGTCGGCGCGGAACATGCAGATGGTTGTATTATGGGTTTGGCTCTGGTTCTACCGATGGGCTTGGATCAGCAGGAGGTTGGGCATTGCCTCGAACCGTTCCTACGCGATCCAATTACCGGATTGCCGCGCGAACATCCTTTGTTCGATGGCCAGTGGTTCGAGTGTGCTATTGAACTGGAAACCCGCGAACGCCTGCCGAAAAACCTTGACCCAGATACTTGGACACGAGAATCGAGCGTTTGGGCGAGTGTGACTCCGGTGGTCCTGAACCGACATTTCGATGGCAAGGACAAGTGGGAGCGGGCGGCTGAGAGCGTGAAAGATGCGTGTCTGCACATTGGTCTGCCGCGTCCGCGTGAGGTGTTGCTGCATCCGGTTTCGCTGGTTGAGGGTGCGCCCCATGCTAAAGAGTATCCGCAATTGCTGCGTAAGAACAACGGTGGGCGACAGAGCCATAACCACACGGTGATCGTCTTTGACGAGCCGGTGCGCGGGCCGGTACTCGTGGGGGCAGGTCGCTTCCGGGGATATGGGCTGTGCCGTCCGATGGATGAAGAAGGCGGAGACCGTGGCTGAGTTGAAAGCTACGAACTTCGCCGAGTTCTTCAACAAGTTATGGGGCCATCCACCTTTTGCTTGGCAACAGGCATTGGCAGATAGAGTACTGGATCGGGCAGAGACTCCTTGGCCCGAAGCCATTGCCTTGCCGACAGCAGCAGGCAAGACTGCGTGCTTGGATATCGCTGTGTTTGCGTTGGCAACCCAAGCATCTCGGTTGGCTCGAAAGCAAGTCATCACTGCACCGCGCCGCGTATTCTTGGTCGTTGACCGGCGCGTAATTGTGGACCAAGCATACGAGCGGGCGCGCCTGTTGGCAGATCGTCTTGAGAGGGCGCAGGACGGCGTTCTCAAACGCGTTGCGGACGAACTGCGACAGATCGCCCATGGTGAGGTGGACGGATTTGCGCAGGAGCTACCTTTGACTGCTTATATATTGCGAGGCGGTATGTATCGGTCTGAGGCTTGGATGAGTAACCCGCTTCAACCCATGGTGGTGGCCTCGACAGTCGATCAAATCGGCTCTCGCTTGTTGTTCCGCGCCTATGGGCGTGGCCCTAGCACGTGGCCGATAGCTGCAGGCTTGATCGCCAACGACAGTCTAATCTTACTCGACGAGGCGCATTGCGCCCAACCGTTCCTGCAAACCCTGCAAGCGGTGCGGCAATATCACAAATGGGGGTATACGCCACTTGAGCGTCCTTTTTACCCGGTAGTAATGTCGGCGACTCCACCACCGGGGCTGAACCTATTCGAGGACCTATCTCAAGAAAGTCGAGATCCTACCCACCCGCTAGGGCAGCGTCAGCGAGCACACAAGCCCGCCCTTCTGAAGACAGTTGAAAACGCCAAAGGGAAGCAGGCTACAAGCGCGATGGCCAAGACTTTGGCCGAGGTTGCCTTGGGACTGGTCAACGGCGAACGCCGCGCGATCGTGGTGTTTGTCAACCGCGTTGTCGCGGCGCGGGAAACCTATTGCTTGCTTCAAAGCCGGGGAAACCTTGATGCCGTATTACTGACAGGTCGGATGCGTCCCGTCGATAAGGATGCTCTAGTTAAGCAACACTTGAAATCCCTTAAATCCAACCAAGCGGACAAACGCGTTTTGGCAAAGCCGGTAATCGTCGTGGCTACCCAAACCTTGGAAGTCGGAGCCGATCTCGATTTTGACGGTTTGGTGACCGAATGTGCGAGTCTTGATGCCCTGCGCCAGCGTTTTGGCCGCCTGAATCGCATGGGGCGACTAATTGAGGCTCGGGCGACCATTCTCGTGCGCGCCGACCAAATGGGTGACACAGGCGATGATCCCGTATATGGCGAGGCTCTTACCAAGACCTGGAATTGGCTCAATGAGCACAAGGATGATAACGGCGAGGTCGATTTTGGAGTCGCCTATCTGCCGGACGGTGATTCTTCCCTCAACGCACCTTCCGTCAATGCTCCGGTGATGCTTCCCGCCCATGTCGATTGCTGGGCGCAGACCGCACCGGAACCACAACCTTCGCCCGACGTCGCTCTGTTCCTGCATGGTCCCCGAGAAGGCGTGGCGGATGTACAGATCTGTTGGCGTGCCGATTTGGATTTGATCAATGAAAAGGGATCTGCGCTGGAACTTCTATCGCTGTGTCCGCCGAGTAGCAGTGAGACGCTCCCGGTACCGGTCAGTGTGTTCAGGCGTTGGCTGGCCGGAGAAGATGCCGCAGACGACAGTGCCGATGTGGAGGGAACCAGAGGAGAGGATGACATTAGCAAAAACAGTTTGTCCACAGTGGAACGCTTGGTTGTGCGGTGGCGAGGAGTAGCCGATACGGGAGCCTGGGATATCACAGAGGATCCTAAGGCGATTCGGCCCGGGGACATTATTGTGATCCCCGCCAATCATCCGGGGCCAGCGCGTCAACTCGGAGATCTGCCGCCGGATGCCGGCTTGGATGTGGGTGATCACGCTTATCAGCTGGTCCGCGCTAAGCCCATCCTTCGCTTGCACCCGAAATTAGTGGGCGATTGGCCGGATTCCGTGACTGCTAAAGAAAGTGCCCGAAAACTTCTGGCCGACCTGAGATGGAGGTACGAGGACGATCCAGATGTCGTTGTTGGCGACCTGCAAGATCTTCTGGAAGAACTTTCCGGTCTGTCCGAACCATTCCCGGAATCCTTGTCCTGGCTGTCAAATGCCGCGAGAGAACTCAAGAAGGAATTCCCCAGTTCCAAGCTTCGTCGAGAATGCCGCATTGTTGGCGACAAGAGTCTGATCATCATCGGGCGTCGACGCATATCAGAACTCGCGCATGAAGCTGACTCCTTCAGCGATGAAGATGATGTTACGGCTTCTGGCATTTCGCACCGGAATGGGCGACCTGTCCGGCTTGATAAACATCTTCCCGGCGTCGAATCCTTCGCTCGTCGTCATGCCGTAGGGTGCGGATTGTCGGAAGATTTGGTGGAGGCCATTGCCCGTGCCGGACTGCTTCACGATCTGGGGAAGGCCGACCCCAGATTCCAATCCATGTTGCGTGGTGGCACTCGCTGGTTGGGTGGGGAACATCTTGCCAAATCTGCCGAAATGCCGAGAAGTCCGGCAGCCTATGAGAGGGCGAGGACCGCTTCCGGCTATCCCAAAGGTGGACGGCACGAACTGCTTTCGGTGCGCCTAGCCGAAAGTGCGTCGGTGCTTTCGCCGGAAAGAGATGATTTGCGCGATTTGGTTCTTCATTTGATTGCCAGCCATCACGGCCACTGTCGGCCGTTTGCGCCTGTGGTCGTTGATACGGAGAAAGGGAATGTCGAGTATGAACTCAACGGCTCAAAGATGCGTTGGTCCGGCCCGACTGGTCTCGAACGCCTCGATTCCGGGGTCGCCGACAGGTATTGGCGATTGACACGGCGCTATGGCTGGTGGGGCTTGGCTTGGCTGGAGGTCTTGCTGAGGCTGGCCGATTGGCGCCGGAGCGAGTGGGAGGAAACGCACAATGACGGGGAGTGAATTACCTCCAGGGCTTTTGTTAAAAGGGATTGATGGGAGCAACCCGCTTGGGTTTCTAGCGGCTATTGGTACTGCGGTTGTCTCGCAAGATGTATTCCCAGAAATACGTCTTGGCTGGGAACAAACAGAGGGCGGTTGGAGGCCATCCTTGGCAGATTGTGGCGACGATGAGCAAGAATTTTCGAAAAAGCTCTCAGAAACTCTAAAAGACGCCTCAATGAATGTCTTTGATGTTGATAACAGGCTGCCCTTTGACGTCGAGCAATTTTCTCGCAAACTGCAAGATGTTCAACGCTGCTCGTCTATTGCCGATCGTCGAGATGCTGATTTTCTGTCCAGTTTTGGAACAGAGCTATATCCCAATAAGCAAAGGGGACAGTTCCAAGATTCAAGGTTCAGGATGGTACGCAGTGGAGATAGTGCGGGACAAGGATTGCCGTTCTATACTAAGGAGATACGAAAGAAGGTTGGCATAGAGCACATTCAACGTACGCTGTTTCATGCTTGGGATTACCAAGACACAGGGTATAGCCTGTGTTGGGACCCAATCGAAGATCAGCGGTACGCTCTGCGTTGGCGCGATCCGAGCAAATCGAGCCAAGGTACCATGTTGGCGGCCAATAGTTTGGCGGTTGAGGCACTACGGTGGCTTCCGGTAATGCCTGTTGGAAACCAAGCGCAAACTACAGGATTTCAACGAGTTGGCAGGCGTGAATTTTATTTTGTGTGGCCGATTTGGACTCCGCTGGTGGGTATGGAAACTGTCCGCTCACTGCTGGCCTTGGACGATCTGTACAAGGAGCCAGTACCCCGTTTGTCTCTTCTCAAGAGAGGCATTGAGGAAATTTATCGTAGTCAGCGCATCCAGCAAAACCAGTACTACAGTAAATTTCTCACCGCTGTTCCAGCCTGAAACGCTTCCGTGAAATTTCTGGAGTAGAACGACTAAGCCTCATGGAAGTCTCTGTGACCGCGGTTACTTCCCGGTTACAGCGGATTGCGCCAGCGGAGGCCGGGGAATCGGCTGAAGTCCGTGTCGTTGGAATGGACCTCTGCCTGGCACTCTATAGCTAGTGCAGCGATGTGGGCGTCGGTCACGAGATTCGCGGCGGTGCCGGCCGCGTCGAGATTTCGCCGAAATTATGTTGAGCCTTCGCCAGCAAAGTCCTCGGCTTCAAGCTGGTCGTTGAGCTGATTGAGCTTCCTTGGGTCCACACCGGGAAACAGGTTACTGCGATTCGGAACAATCCGGAATTTGGGTGATTTAGATCCTTTGAGGCCTGGTGTCATACCCCGCCGCAGCACCTCGTTGACAACCTGTTTGAACGGCTTATTGTGAAGCTGACTTTGTTCTTTCAGGAAGTCCGCAACGTCATCGTCCAAGGTTAGAGTCGTTCTCATTCGGGCATCATAGTGTGTAAAACTTTTGATGACAAGATGTCTTGCTTCAGGCCTTCGAACACCTTTATTCTGCCCTCACACCGCTTCCTCTCAAGTCACCTTCGCTATCCTGCTACGAGCTTGCTTCAATTCCCATAAAAAGGGTACTTAGATTAACAATAGAATCTACCCATATAAAGAACGAGTTTCGGGCTCCATCGCATGACTCACGAACATCAACTCTCCCTTGCCCTACCCCCGCCGTCGGATGATGGGGAGGTGCCACTGATTCCGGTCCGGATGGTGAACGAGTGGGTCTATTGTCCGCGTCTCGCTTATCTGGAGTGGATCGAAGGTGAATGGGCTGAAAGTGGGGATACGGCGGAAGGGAGGCACGTTCATGCCCGGGTCGATGAAGGTGGGGGCTATCTGCCCGCACCTGAAGACCTCGACGAAGAAATGAATCGAGCGAAGGCGGTCACCCTCTCATCGGAGCGCTTGGGCATTATTGCAAAGATGGACGTAGTGGAGACAGATGGAGGAATGGCGATGCCCGTGGATTTCAAGAAAGGCAAGCGGCCTCACGTGGCAGCAGGGGCCTATGAACCGGAACGGGTCCAGGTTTGTGCCCAAGCGATGATTCTTGAGGACAACGGATACAGTGTTGAGCGTGGTGCATTGTGGTACGCCGGTTCACGTGAGAAGGTGCCGGTCGTCCTGGACGATGAACTTCGCGCTCTGACGCTGGAGGCCATCTTCGGCCTTCGCTCGGCCGCTGCCTCCGGGCATCGCCCTCCACCGCTCGAAAACAGCCCCAAGTGTCCGCGCTGCTCCCTTGCCGGCATCTGCTTGCCGGATGAAACTAACCTGTTCAGAAAAGGGTATCCCCCTCGGCCGCTCAATCCATCTGATGACCCGGCGTTGCCCCTTTACGTGCAGACACCTGGCGCACGACTGCGCAAGAGCGGAGAACAATTGATTGTCGAGACTGAGGAAGAGAAGGTAGAAGTGCCAATGATCGATGTTTCACAGGTGGCTTTGGTCGGGCCTGTCTCTGTGACAACGCCGGCGCTGCACGCCCTGATGCGCGCTGAGGTTCCGGTGTCGTGGTTTTCCATAGGAGGCTGGTTCTTGGGTCATACGGTTGGAACCGGCAACGGCAATGTAGCAGTACGCGAGGCTCAGTATCGCCTTGCCTTCGATGAGTCGCGTTGTCTCGCGTTTTCGCGAGGGTTGGTGGAAGCCAAGGTGCGTAATTCGCGGACCATGCTTCGCCGCAACTGGCGTGCTGAACGGGGCATAGACACCAAGGAAGAGACCCTGACCCGACTGAAGCGCATAGCTCAGCAGGCGTCCTACGCCAAGGACTCTCAACAACTCCTGGGGATCGAGGGTGAGGCAGCCGCCATTTACTTTGCCTGCTTCGAAAACATGCTTGCAATAGATGCCAAGCAAGACTGGGATGCGTTCTCCTTCTCGACGCGCAACCGGCGTCCGCCCACGGATCCCGTGAACGCGATGCTGTCGTTGGCCTATGCCTTGCTGACGAAGACCTTTGCGACGGCAATCTCGGCGACGGGGTTGGATCCGTACATGGGCCTGTATCACCGCCCTCGCCACGGTCGTCCGGCACTGTCCCTCGACTTGATGGAGCCGTTTCGTCCCATTGTCGCTGATTCCTGTGTGATCCAAGCCATCAATAATGGCGAAGTCAAGCTTGGAGATTTTGTGTTCAACGGACCTGCCTGTGCGCTGAAACCCGGAGGTCGCAAGGCGTTCATGGCCGCGTTCGAGCGCCGTATGGAACAGGAGACCACCCATCCGCTTTTTGGCTATCGGGTCTCCATGCGCCGGCTGATTGACGTTCAGGCAAGGCTGTTCGCCCGATATTTGCAGGGTGAAATCCCTACTTATCCGCACTATTTGCCCAGGTAAACGGCATGGCCGACGAACGTCTCTATATCGTGACTTACGACATCGCCGAGCCGAAGCGCTGGCGGCGCGTATTCAAGGCCATGAAAGGCTACGGCTACTGGCTGCAATTGTCAGTTTTCCAATGTCGACTGACGGCTAGGCGGCGCGCTGAAATGACCGCCCGCTTGGAAGGTTTAATCAAATTGGCGGAGGATCATGTGCTGATTCTTGACTTGGGTCTTGCCGATCGAGTTGATCCTCACGTCGAGAGCTTGGGTAAGGGCTATGAAATACCGACCAGGCAGGCGACAATTGTCTAGGTTCCAATATGCCGAACCTCCTGCGAGCACTTTGGTGTCCCCGAAATGGTGGGGAGGTCTCGCATCAGATTTTTCGCTTTTATGATGAGGAGATACCTGAGATCTATATGGATCTTGCAAAAAGCGTTCTGGTACTCTTGGAGATATCAGAGTCCAGGGCTCGCGTCGTGTAAAAATAAGCCTACTCAAACAAAGAGATCCAAGGCAGCCAATTCCGAGGCATGCGTGCCTCGGCCTCATTGAAGCGACAAAGCAGCGGATTATGAACGCGAACAATCGGAGAAATTCCGAGGCATGCGTGCCTCGGCCTCATTGAAGCAGGAGTGTCCCGGTCCGGTTCGTCACGGTACACACAATTCCGAGGCATGCGTGCCTCGGCCTCATTGAAGCTTCGGACTCGGAGAAAATAGCAAAAACTAGGGATTTGAATTCCGAGGCATGCGTGCCTCGGCTTCATTGACGCGCCGGCGGGTTGTTGGAGGCTGATTGCTCAAGACGCTCGGCCAACCCAGACTTTGATAATGGATTGGCGGGTTACGCCAAGTCGCCTAGCTTCCCTATCCAGGGAATCGATCATCCAAACGGGAAAATCAACGTTGACTCTTTTCTGCTCTTGCAGGAGTCTGCGAGCTTTTGATACATCCAAGACATGCGAGACGTCTTTGCCTGCATCAAAGTCCGAATCAAATTTCTTGGCTTTCATAAATCAATACCTCCTCTACACGAGATCGACGAACGGAAATAATCCTAATACGGCCGCCTCTCGGCGTGACAATAGCTGACCAGTGTTTACCCTTGGTGCGGCCTATGACCAAAAACCGTCTTTCATCCTCTGTTTTTGCCCGAATTTCAACAGGAAGGAACGTTTTCGGTAACGGGAGTCATGGACACGTACACCATCCATTGCTGCCTCGCGATCTTGGCTGCGGGATTTTGGGTGCCGGCCGGCATCTGGCTCATGACCAAGCGGGACGCATTCACAGTGCTGGCGTCCGTCCCGGTCGAAGACGATACCCCGTTCCCTGCCGTCTCGATTGTGATTCCGGCTCGAAACGAGGAGCGGAACCTGGAGCAGGCCCTGAAATCAGTCCTGGACTTGGACTATCCGGATATCGAGATCATTGTGGTCAATGACCGGTCGACGGACCGTACGGAAGTGATCCTCGACAAAATGGCGCAGCGGGACCCGCGACTGAACGTGGTGACGATTGAAAGCCTGCCGGTTGGCTGGATCGGAAAGCCGCGCGCGTTGCACGTTGGAGCGGAACGGGCCCGAGGCGAATTCCTTCTCTTCACCGACGCGGATATCATGTTTCACCCGTTCGCGCTCAGAAAAGCCGTGGCGCACGTGCAGACAAACGGGTTTGATCACGTGGCCCTGATCCCGAAAGGCACCATGCCCGGGAATTTCCTGACGACGCTGTCCGCTACCTTCGCCATGTTCATGTTCATGATCTTCAAACCGTGGGAAGCCCGAAATCCGCGGAGCCGGTGCTACATGGGCGTCGGGGCGTTCAACCTGATCCGGACGTCGGTCTACCGGGCCCTGGGCGGTCATGAGCCGGTGGCCCTGCGGCCGGACGACGATCTGAAATTTGGAAAACTGGTGAAAGACGCCGGCTACGGGCAGGACGTGCTGAACGGGAGGGGAATGGTCACGGTGGAATGGTACCGGTCGGTCGCGGAACTCATCGACGGCCTCATGAAAAACATGTTTGCGGGAATGGAGTATCGCGTCTCGTCGGTGATGGCGGCGACCCTGGCTGCCCTGGTTATACACATCTGGCCGTGGATCGGCGTCTGGATGACCGGGGGATGGCCCCAAGCCGGCTATGCCGTGGCGATCGTCATGATGATCGTCAGCTTTGGGTGCGTCATGGGACCGTTCGGGGTGAAATGGTGGCAGGGCCTGTTGCTGCCCCTCACGATTGGCCTGTTGGTCTATATCCAATGCCGTTCGGCGGCACTGGCGCTCTGGCGGGGAGGTATCATCTGGCGGGGCACCTTTTATGGATTACGCCAACTGAAAACGGGTAAAGGATGAAAAAGGGATTTCGTTGTGAAAGTTTGGAGTCAGTCCCGGACGGGGTGTATACTATCTCTATGTGTACCCGTCCTTCAGGGAACGTGATGTCGAATACCAAAGAACATGGAATGCAGCAAGGAAATGACGTTGTGAGACGATCCGTACTGGGCGTGCTGGTATTGGTGTCGGTCCTGACGACCTCCTGGGTCGGCGCCGTGTCGGCACCGTTCAGAATTCAAATGGAATCCAGGTCTCCCTATTTCGCGCCGGTCACCGCCATGGTGAGGGCCGGCAATCCGATTCGATGGGAAAATCCCACGGGTTCGCATCACACGATTACGCATAACGGATGCCGGGGGACCGGCGCCTGCGCCTTCGATTCCGGATCCATCGGGCCGGATGGCGTGTTCGAAATAGCGGAGTTGCCGCCAGGGCAGTATCCCTACCATTGCGCGTTGCATCCGATCATGCGTGGGACGGTCGTCATTGTGGATACGGAGCTTTCCTCGGAAGTCTAACCCCTCGACGTGCTTACAATCCGCCAATACCACTTAAAGAGAACCTGCGAATAGGGAACGGGAAATATCCGGTGCATGCCCCTTGACTCCGGCACATACGGTTATATTATGAAACAGGGTGAAGAACCTGGAAGAGGGAACGGAGAACACAGTGGACGACATGGTTGAACTGCGACAACTGCGGAAAACATTTGGGCCGATCGTGGCCGTGGACGAGGTGTCGTTCACGGTCGGCCGGGGGGAAGTGCTGGGCTTCTTGGGTCCGAACGGCGCGGGCAAATCCACGACCATGAAAATGATCACGGGCTTTCTGACTCCCACCCAAGGGACCGTGACGGTCAATGGCTTCGACGTCTGGAAGCAGCCGCTCGAAGCCAAAGAAAGCCTGGGGTATTTGCCGGAGGGGGCGCCGGCCTACGGGGAGATGACGCCGCTGAGCTTTCTGATGTTCGTCGGCGAGATGCGGGGGTTTCGTGGAGCGGAGTTGTCTCGCCGGGTCTCGGAGGTCATGGAAAAAGTAAATCTTGAGGGGGTCGCGCACCAGCCTATCGACACCCTCTCCAAGGGATTCAAGCGCCGGGTGGGCTTGGCCCAGGCCATCATCCATGATCCGTCTGTGTTGATTCTCGACGAACCCACCGACGGGCTCGACCCCAACCAAAAACATGAGGTGCGCGGGCTCATCAAAACCATGGCGCGGGAGAAGGCCATCATCCTGTCCACGCACGTGCTGGAAGAAGTCCACGCGGTCTGCACGCGCGCCATGATCATCGCCAGGAGCAAGGTGATCACCGACGGCACGCCGGCGGACTTGGAAGCCCGGTCCCGCTATCATAATGCGGTGATCCTGCGATTGCGGGGGCCGTGTGCCGATGGCGTGCAGGCGATGCTGCAAGGGCTGCCCGGCGTCGAGTCGGCCGAGGCTCTCGACGGAGACGCGATGGAATACCGGATCCTGCCGAAAGACGGGCAACCTATCATCGGAGCCGTCAGCCAGTGCGTCCATCGGCACAACTGGGACGTGGTCGAATTGTCCGTGGAACACGGGCACCTGGATGAAGTGTTCCGCTCGTTGACCATGCCCGCCCAGGCCCTCACGTAGGAAAATCCAGGCAAAAACGAACACCCGAAAGGACCGGCAAACGACAACATATGGGCAGGGTCGGAGTCATATTCAAACGGGAACTGGTCGGGTACTTTGCCACGCCGATTGCCGCGGTATTCATCATCATCTTCCTGATGCTGGCCGGAGCCTTTACCTTCTATCTGGGCGACTTCTTTGCCCGCGGGCAATCGGACCTCATCCCTTTTTTCGACTTTCACCCGTGGCTCTACCTGGTCCTGATCCCGGCCTTGGCCATGCGGCTCTGGGCCGAGGAGCGGCGCGGGGGGACCATCGAATTGTTGTTTACCCTGCCCGTGACCTTATGGGAAGCCGTGGTCGGTAAGTTCCTGGCGGCTTGGTGTTTTACCGGCATTGCGCTTACGCTCACCTTTCCCATGTGGGTAACGGTGAACATCCTGGGGGAGCCGGACAACGGAGTCATCCTGGCGAGTTACCTCGGCAGCTTTTTGATGGCAGGCGGCTTTATGGCCATCGGCTCATGCATGTCGGCCCTTACGAAGAATCAGGTCATTGCCTTCGTAATCAGCGTCGTGGTCGGGTTGGGGTTCATTCTCAGCGGCTTTGCCATGGTGCTGGATTTGTTCAGTGGGTGGGCCCCGCAATTCGTGGTGGAACTCATCAGCTCATTCAGTTTCCTGACCCACTTCAACGCCCTGAGTCGCGGGGTCGTCGACCTGCGCGACTTGGTGTATTTCCTCTCGCTCATCGGCTTTTGGTTGTTTGCCACGGCGCTTGTGCTGGAATGGAAGAAAGCGGAGTAAAGGACTCATGAACACCAGGCTCCTGACAGGAGGCGGATTGGCCATCGCGGTGGTCCTGTTCTTCACGGTCAACGTCCTGAGTCACGTGACGTTCCGGTCCGCCCGCGTCGATCTCACGGAACAACGGCTCTATACCCTCTCCGAGGGCACCAGAAACATTCTGCAAGGGCTTGACGAGCCGGTGACCCTGCGGTTCTACCTGTCGAAGAAGCTGGCCGTGGAACTGGCCGGCATTCGCGGCTACACCAACCGCGTGCTGGAACTCTTGCGCGAGTATAAACAGGCCGCCGAGGGGAACCTGGTCCTGCACGTCATCGACCCTGAGCCCTTTTCGGAAGACGAAGATCGCGCCGTCGGATACGGCCTGCGCGGCGTCCCGATCGACCAGGGCAACGCGCAGTTCTATTTCGGACTCGTGGGTACCAATGCCACGGACGACCGGGAACTCATTCCGTTCTTTCAACAGAGCCGTGAGGAATTTCTCGAATACGATCTCACCAAGCTCGTGTACCGGTTGGCCAACCCCAAACAGAAGGTCGTGGGACTGTTGAGCACCCTGCCCCTGGATGGCGGCTCGCAAATGCCGTTTCCGCAGGTCGCGGGTGGAGGTCCACCCTGGATGATCATGGACAGCATCCGGGAGGTCATGGAAGTCAAGGTCCTGGACAAGGCCGTGACGGACATCACCGAAGACGTGGACGTACTCATGGTCGTGCATCCCAAACGGCTCGGTGCCCCGACCCTCTATGCCATCGACCAGTTCGTGTTGCGCGGCGGTCGTGCCGTGGTCTTCGTGGACCCCCATGGCGAAGCCGACCGTGTGCCGCCCAATCCCCGCAACCCCATGGGCATGCAAGGGCCGCGCAATTCCGATCTGGGTCCGGTCTTTGACGCCTGGGGTATCGAACTGGTCGATGGAAAAGTTGTGGGCGACCTCCCCTTGGCCAAACGAGTGAACTTCCAAAAGGAGGGTCGCATGACGGTGGCGGACTATCCTGTATGGATCGACCTGCCGCCCCGGCAACTCAATGCCGAGGACGTCGTGACCGCCAAACTTCCGAACCTCACCATGGCCTCGGCCGGGGTCCTGCGCAAAAAGGAAGATCGCGCGGTCGAGTGGACGCCCCTGGTGGAAACTGATGACCAGGCCATGCAAATCGATGCCGCCCGCTTACAGTTCATGCCCGACGTCGAAGGCCTTCTGCGGGACTACCGGCCGGGAGACGAAACCCTCGTGCTGGCCGCCCGCCTGACCGGCAAGGTGAAAACCGCATTCCCTGACGGCAGGCCGCCCGCGGAGGAAAAGGACGAACTGAAGAAACCGGAGACCGCGAGTGCCGACGAAGGACCCAATCCCCTCCCGCACGTGGCCGAATCCGCGGAGCCCATCAACGTCATCGTCGTGGCGGATACCGACATGCTGCAGGACCGGTTTTGGGTGCAAGTCCAGAATTTCCTGGGGCAGCGGATCGGGATCCCCACCGCCGGGAACAACGATTTTGTAACCAATGCCTTGGACAACCTGACCGGCAGTCACGACCTGATCAGTGTCAGGAACCGGGGGAGCTTCTCGCGTCCTTTCACCCTGGTCAGGGCCATCCAACAGGAAGCCGAAGCGCGGTACCGGCAAAAAGAACAAGCCCTGCAACAACGCCTGAAAGACACCGAACGGAAGATCCAGGACTTGCAGAGCCGCAAAGAAGATCAAACGACCGTTATCTTGAGTGCGGAACAGCAGACCGCGCTGGAGGGGTTCCGGCAGGACCTGGTGGTGACCAGAAAAGAATTGCGCAACGTCCAACACGAGCTGCGGAAAAACATCGATAGCCTTGAAAACGTCGTGAAATTTCTCAACATCGGTCTCATGCCGTTGGTCATCGCCGTCGGCAGTGTCGTGCTCGGCGCTTGGAACATGCGCCGCCGCCACCGCGGCAGCGAGCCTTCCCCCTCTCCCCTTGGGAGAGGGCCGGGGTGAGGGAAGAGCCATCCCATGACCATGAAGCTCAAAACCCTCAGCGCCCTCGCCGTCATCGCCGCCGTCCTGATCATTGTGGCGGTGTTCACGGCCGAACAACAAGAACCCGGTGCCCCGCCGACGGGCCAACCCGTCTTTCCTGAACTGAAGACCGTCATCAACGACGTTACGGAACTCAGCGTGGCCACGCAAAGCGGCACCATCACGCTGCACCGGCAGGAAGGCGCATGGCGGGTCAAGGAGAAACACGACTACCCGGCCGACCTTGGAGCTGTGCGGGAAACCCTCATCGGCCTCGCGGAACTCAAAACCCTGGAACCCAAAACCCGGAAAACGGAACTCTACGAGAAACTGGGATTGCAGGACGTGGATGCGAAGGGTTCCTTATCCACGGGCGTGACACTCAAAGATGCAAAGGGCAAGACCCTGGCTGCGGCCATATTTGGTCGTGATCGACCGGCCCAAAGGAAGAGCGGGTATAAGGAAATCTTCATCCGCAAAACAGGAGAACCGCAGACCTGGCTGGCCGAAGGGCGACTCATGGTCGAGAAGGACCCGGGTCGATGGTTGGACAAAGAACTCGTGCAGATCGAAACAAAACGAGTGAGACGCCTGACTGTGACCCACCCGGACAAGACGCGGCTGGTCGTGGAGAAAGCCAAACCCGCGGACCTCGACTATCAGGTGGCCAACCTACCGGAAGGCCTGGAAATTGAGTCGCAGTTTAGCGTGAACAATGTCGTGTCCACAGTCACCTCCCTCTCGTTGGATGACGTCAAACCGCGGAGCGACGTCCCGTTCGACGGGCAACCGGTCGTGACGGCCGTGTTCGAAACCTTCGACGGCCTTCAGGGAACGGTGCAACTGCTCCCGAAGGACGAAAAGAACTACGTCAAGATCTCCGCGGTCTTCAACCCCGACCTGATCTGGGAACCGGAGCCCGAAAAAGAACCCGAACCGGGAAAAGAATCAGAATCAATACCCGACGAGCAACCTGAAACCAAAGCCCAGGACAACGAAGCAACCACCGAACCGAAGCAACCCGAGATGAGACCCGAAGCAGAGGTCAAAGCCGAAATCGAAGCCCTGAATCAGCGCGTCGCGGATTGGGTGTATGTGATCCCCAAATTCCGCGCCGACACCCTCCTCAAAAAACCCCAAGATCTCCTCAAAACATCCGGCGGCTAAGGCCCGCCCCTTCCTTACAAGCCACCGTCTTGCGTCACGCGGCGTTGGCTGTTTAGACTCCCCAAGCCGATCCATCTTCGCATGGAAACGCCGAGGTACAGACCGTGCTCCGAAATCTTGTCTCCGATCTGCGTGCCGATCTTCTGTCCGCGAAGGCTGTGCCGTCGCTGTCAGCCGGCTTTACATCGGGTCTGGGTCTGCTTGTCGCTCAGGTGGCCTTTGGGACTTTCATATTTTCCGGACAGTTAGCGCCATATGCCTCCCAGGGCGTCGGCTTGGTGTTGTTTGGGAACTTCGCTGCCTGTCTGGTCATCGCCCTCACCAGCGGCTATCGCGGGGCGATTGCGGGGCTGACGCCCGCGCTTGTCATCATCATGGCCGCGGTCGGGTCCACTATAGACGTCGAAGGTGACACACGGTTCGTCACGATGGTGGGCGCGCTTATGATCAGCGCAATAGCCACGGGCGTCTGCTGTCACATGATCGGCAGATTTCGACTGGTCAACCTGGTGCGTTTCACCCCCTATCCGGTGGCGGGAGGATTCGTGGCAGGCATCGGTGGCGCCGTTTGCTTGGCGGCCATGTCACTGATGGGGACCGCTCTGGAATGGAAGACGATGCCGGCGCTACTGGAGCCCCCCGTACTGTGGACGTGGGGACCTGGCGTGGGGTATGGCATCGCTCTGTACCTGTCGATGAAACGCTGGGGGAATCCTCTGATTCTACCCGTCAGCGTCCTGCTCGCCGTGGTGACCTATCACCTCAGTCTTTCCGCGGTCGGCATATCCGGCGACGAAGCGAGGACGGCAGGACTTCTGTTGACGAGTACCGCGGACGGGAGACTCTGGCCGTCGCTGGGGCCGTCCGACCTGGTGCAGGTGGAATGGACCGAGATAGTCAGGCAGATTCCCAACATGGTGATGCTGATGCTGGTTGCGATCATCAGCGTCATTATGAATTTCGCCGGTCTCGAGGTTGTTGCGAATCAGGACTTGGACTGGGAGCGGGAGTTCAAGGCGTCGGGGGTCGCGACCATGCTCGCCGGCCTGGGCGGCGGCACGGTGGCAACCATGATCGTGCCTGCGTCGCTACGCAGCAAGCTGTTCGGGGCGACAACCCGCCTGACCGGTGTGGTCGCCGCCTTCGTCATCGGGAGCGCGTTGGTGCTGGGCGACGGAATGTTGGAACTCGTCCCGACGGGACTCGTCGGAGGCATACTCGTCTTCGCCGGCCTCGGGATGTTGGACGAAGGGCTGGTAAAAAGCTCCAAGCGTCTCCCTGGTTTGGAGTACGGCATTATTCTCCTGATCTTCATGACCATCATAGCCTTTGGCTTGTTTGAGGGAGTGGCCGTCGGGATGCTCGCCACCCTTGTATTCTTCGCCGTACGCCTCAGTCTCGTCGATCCGATAGAAGCCCGGTTCACGGCACGCGAGCGCCGGAGCAACAAGGCCCGGCCCGTCACCGAGCGCACCATCCTGCTGGAAAAAGGAGAACGGGTGCGGGCGTACCGGTTGCAAGGCTATATCTTCTTCGGCAGCATCTGTCCGTTGACCGATCGGCTCAAGCTCTCCCTGAGCGGCCCGTCTCCTCCGGCGTGTCTCATGCTGGATTTCGGCGGTGTCTCCGGCTTCGACATCTCGGCGGTAAACGTCTTGGGCAGGTTCCTGCAGACCGCGAACGCTATGGGAGTGCAGGTCGTGCTGAGTTCAGTGTCCGAGCAGTTGAAGACCGGGCTGGAACGCAATCTGCCTCCGGCCGTCTTCGCCGGGTTGTGGGTGGAGCCGAATGCGGATCACGGCATGGAGCGTTGCGAGGACATCATCATTACGGCGTGGAAGGCGGAGGCGGCCAAAGTGGACCGGCACCGCGCTACGCTTTTGGAGAACGTCGCCGAAGATCTCGAACGGCACCTGGACCGGCAAATCCAATTTGAGGATCTGATGGAGGAACTGCGGGACTGGCTAACCCCGCGCGAGTATGCCGCCGGGGAGGCCCTCACGGGACCGAGTACGGCGCGACTCGGCCTGCAACTGCTGCTAGGGGGCAGGGCGTCCGCCTACGATGCCGAAGGGATGCGACTCTCTCAGTTCGGCCCTGGCGATGCCATATGGCCGATCGGCGCGTCGGACCGGAAAGAAACCGCCATCGTGGCGGACGAACCCTGCCATACGATGGAACTCACATCCACTGCCCGGCTCAAGCTTGAAACATACGAAGAACGGCTGGCCCTCACGCTGTATCGATACCTCCTTGCCGGGCGTCTCTAGGCCGGCCTCCTGACCGGGATCGACGACACCGCCTGTCAACGTGTCAGAGCTTTCGCGCCTCGTCCCATAAACAGATTTTCGGTCTGGTACCATTGCGGCCGACAGCTTCGTCTGTTCGGCGGCGACCGAGTGAAGAGCCGGTACTTGGCGAAGTGCACGTGCCGCTCCCTAAAAATTAATCCAGAGTTGGGTGTAACCCCAGGT
This sequence comes from Nitrospirales bacterium, assembly GCA_022825885.1. GTDB lineage: Bacteria > Nitrospirota > Nitrospiria > Nitrospirales > UBA8639 > Bin75. The sequence goes on from JAJDVY010000017.1 coordinate 156,411, forward strand.
TTGGGTCACGGCGTCCCCGTTCACCACGGCGTTTCTATCGATGAACTCGCCCGGCATGAAGACCCCGGCACCGGTTTGCCATGCCACGTGGTTTCCGGGCGTGAAGAAATGGGTATACACCACGTCGACTTCACTCCCGAGATCGTTGGTGTCGTTGCCGTGCAAGGTATCCTGAAAGGCCGCGTACCCTTGGTTGGCGAAATACCAGTGGTCGGTGAGTTCGTTGAGATAGAACTTGTGTCCGGTGATTTCAAAGTGGCTGTCCTTGGTGGGCCGCAGTTGGAGCCCGAAGGAGATATGCTTCATATTCTTCCAGGACATGAGGTCCATGTACCCGAAGTGGATATGATTGGTCGGGTACAATTGATCGAACCCGGACCATGTGTCTCCGCATTGAGCGGCATCCTGAGGATCGTTCAGGTCTTGAAGCGCCCGGCATGTGTTCGAGTTCTTCTGCCCGGAAGCGGTGTTGAATTCGGCACCCAAACGGGGCTGCATGGCCACCGGAAGGGTCAGGCCCGCGTCGATATGAAAAGCATAGGCCGAGATGTCCATGTGCCTGCCCCTGGGGTCATTCCAGCCCCCGATCTCTCCGAATTGGTAGTACCCCTCGATCGTGGCGTCCATGACCCCGCTCCCCACCTTTCCCTTCTTGAAGGCCCGGCCGCCGACCGTATGCCGGGATTGATTAGCCGGACGCGCATCCTCGATTCGGAATCCCTCGTTTGTCCCACCGTTGTGCCAGATCCAAGTGGGTTCCAGGACCAGGCCTCCGACGTTCATGGGTGCCCGGAGGTAGACAATGTCGGCATCAGCGGTTGCGTTGACTCCAGGAACCTGCGTGCCGCCAATACAGTTCCCTGTTGACGGACCCGTACAGTTTCGCTCCTCCGTTCGCAGCCAGCCCACCTCCAGGGTGGCGGTGTTACTCAGTTTGAGTTCCGCGGTCAGGCCGTCGTGAGACCAGCCCACGTTGTTCCAGTCGAAATGTCCGAACATGCGGTGGTTGCCCCACACGACCAGTTGCCGTCCGGCTTTCACGGTCAGGTTCGGCACCAGGAAGTTCCGTACCAGCATGAAGGCCTGACGGGCAAAGAGGGTCCCGCCGGTCCCGTTGGCGTCGACCGTATTGTTGACCCCCCAGTTCTTGGAGTATTGGGGTTGGAAAAAGAAGGTCACGTCCGGTGAGATCGAATAGTTGAAGCCCAGCCGCACCCACTGCTGCACGAAGAACGAATTGCTCTTCTCATCGATCACGGCGCCGTCCAGGTAATAAGGCCTCCCGAATTTCCAGTTCGTGCGGAATTCCGGACGGACTCGCAGGTCCCCGGAAATAGTCAACTTGTTGATGTCGAACAACGTGCTGGTCGGCGGGTCGAATTTATGATACGGGATCAGGTCTGGGATCGCGCGCGGCACCGCCGGGACGGCCGAGTTCCCATCCGTGGCCGGGGTGGTTTTCTCGGCTAACGCCGGCACGGTCGTCGCCATCACCAACACCGCAGCCATTATCCATGTGATTGTGCGATTCCATCTTTTCATCGTACGCCTCCTTATTTTATTTACGGTTTCTTCACAATGGGCCCGAGCCTTGTGAGCTTTGATTACGCCACACGTCCTGAAGTTCTTGATAGACTTGCATCAACCGGGAATCCTCAAGCCGGTAGGCCAGGGAGATCAGGATCAATCCGAAGAGCAGGACCAGGGCTCCGAGTCCCGCGATGCCCAGGGCCAGGGCCCAGCCACTGGCCGAATTGAATCCGCCGTCCACCCCGAACGTGACCAGAAAGACCAGGGTGCCGATCGCCACGAGTCCTATCCAGATCAGCGTGAGCAGGCCCGACGACCAGGGCACGCGTTTGGTGAGGTACAGTTCCACGCCGGCGCCGGCGGATTGGACCGTGATGGTGCCTTTCAGAGGCCATGCCGTGCGAAACCGCATGGAGAATAATTGGTACGAGGGCCGGAGCGAAATGACTTCTTGTGCGCCGAACCAGCGAGCGATCCCGTGGGGCAGGACAATGGCACCATGTCTACCGAATTGGTTGAGTAGGGATTGACGGGAGAGGGTGTCGAGGCGGTCACGCCGGCGGGCGATGCCGAACCCGTATTGCGCGGCAAAGGGCCGGAGGCTGGTGAACTGATACCAGTCCCCGATAATCAGCAGTACAAACAGGATGCCTCCGAAGATTCCAGCCAAGAGCATGATGCACGCACCATAGCACAACGGACCCCGATCCTGTGAAGCCATGCGCACGCAGCGACGGTGATTTGACTTTGTTCGCGACGCTTCGCTACGATGCCTCTGCGGGGTGGAGCAGTCTGGTAGCTCGTTGGGCTCAATACCGTGAGGAGTGATCCGCTGGTTGCTTGAAACATGGGCGACCCCTCCCAACAATCAATGGGCTGTGCAGAAGGAAACTTCTGTACGATCACCTGTCAAATTCGGGGAAGCCGGTAGCGGGGTAACCCCGAGCCAAGCTGGCGGAGCCGTCGCGTTCCGGCAGAAGGTGTAGAGACTTGACGGCAGGCGTCCTAACGGCGGCGTAGCCGGCCCGAGGATGAAGAGAAAGTCCGGACCACAAACTGGATTGACCAGGCAGCGAAAGCTGTAGTGGCGCGCATAACCCAAAGGTCGAGGGTTCAAATCCCTCCCCCGCAACCAACGCTCTCATTGATCTGACGGGATCGCCCTCTTGGGGCGGTCCCCTTTTTTTGCCGTGAACACATCGGTGACGGTTAGTGGTATCGACTGAAGCACCTCTGGCATTCGGCCGTGGTCGCGAAGAATTTTTTTACAGAATACCCCGGTTCGAAGTCCGGAGGCTTTTGGGGCACGGGAGGAGGAAGTGGTCAACGTCCGCTGGTTGTGGATTCCCCTGGTTGGGGCGAGTGTGTTTCTGGCTCTGCCCGGCCACGAGACCATCGGAGGGGTGCTGGGTGACGTGGTGGGGCATTTTTTCTCTGCGGCGATGGTGGCCGTCGTGCCGGTCGTCGGGTATCGTCTGATGTACAAGGAGATCGGTGAAAAGGAAATGACCTACATCTTCGCGGCATCCTGGGCCTATCTCGTGATCTCGCAGATTTTCAAGTTGTAGGAAGGATCAACGATCGTTGATCTCTACGGGCAAACGCGATGGTCAGGAGAATCGTCGCAGAGAACCGGTGAGCCTCACCAGGGAAAGGCCATAGATGAGCCATTTCGAGGGGTCGAAATTGTACCACTTGGGGCCATTCCGGTAATCGCTTTGATACATGTGGTGATAATTGTGGTATCCCTCTCCAAAGGTGATGAGCGAGACCCACCAACTGTCACGACTGGAGTCGGATGATCCGTGCGGTTGGGCGCCCCACAAGTGGCAAATAGAATTGATGCAAAACGTGGAATTCAAGACGAAAAACGTTCGTCCGACTCCGGCGAGCAGGAAGCAGCCCAATCCTTCAACCCAGCCCCCATACACGAATCCCACCACAAAGGGCAGCGCCAGACCGGATAGAACAATCGGGATATAATACCGGTTTTGCCACACCACCACGGGATCCTGTTTCAGCTTGGTGGCATATTTATCGTCTTTATGGGGATCCTTCCAGAAGAGCCACCCACAATGGCTGTACCAGAAACCCAATTGCGCATTATAGGGGTCCTCTTCCTGGTCGCACCGCGCGTGATGACGGATGTGATCCGCCGCCCATTTGAGGCCGGAATTTTGGAGCGCCCAGCCGCCTGCGATCAAAAACACGCCCTTCACCCAATCGGGACAGGTAAAGCTTCGATGGGCTAATAAGCGATGATAGCCCACGGTGATGCCAAGGCCCGTGACGATATAGAGCGCCACGAACATGGTCCACGCCAGCCATGAATAATCATAGAAATAGGCGTAGGTGGGCAACCCGACGATGGCCCCGGCCGTGACGGCGCAAAACATTGACAGGGTCAAGTGATCGGTGGCACGCGGGAGGGGAACGGCTGATTTTGTATCGGTGAGAGTCGACATGGCGTTAGTATCCATTGGGTGATCGGGCAAAGTCAGGTCTCAAAACAAACCGGCATTCCAAAATTTGAAGAATGGTCCAAAGGGAGGGTGCTGCCCTTCACTCACTTCCGCCTTCTTCTTAATCGCTGGTCCACTTTCTGATAAAGCAGCACTCGAAAAGGCAAGTGTTTCAAGGATACCTGCCCAAAGACGGATTGTAAAGGCTTAACCTTGCTTTTCGTGGAAATCGTTTCGCTCGAATACGGTTCGTCGCAAGCCGGGACGTCTGAGCGTAGAAGAGATCCTGCTATCGGTGAGGGAGTAAAACGTCAAAGGAATCAGGGGATTGTGTCCAGGAGTTACCCTCGCGGGCGGAAAGAATTTTCTTTGGGTCTTGCCTCATTCACCACGAGATTTCTGCCTTGGAAGTCTGAGCCATTCAGCGCTTCCATGGCTTGTTGGGCTTCCTCTCCGCTCCCCATTTCCACGAATCCAAACCCTCGGGACCGTTCGGTATAACGGTCCGTAACCACGTTGGCGGATTGGACGGTTCCATGTTGTGCAAACAGATCCTGTAATTCCTGGTCCGTCGTAGCATAGGACAGGTTCCCAACGTATAACTTTTGGTTCATTCATGCCTCCATTCTGCCAACGTGTCGCGCAGCGAAACGCGCCGTGGTCCGTCTGCCCCAAGACCCCGTTTGTCGTCCGCGGACCCGGTGACCGTTCAATCCGGGACGGCTTACGATACCTCGAGTTTGGCGGGTTTCTGCGAAACGGGCTTTTCGCGAAATTTTTTGATTTCCGTCGTCGCGGCCTTGAACGCGGAGCGAATCGCTTCCTCGAAACTCTTGGCTTCTTTCCGTGCCGTTACGGTATGACGCGGAGGAAGATTCAGCACGATCAGCGCTTCGGCGTTATCGTCTCCCTTTTTGTGATGCGGGTTTTTGGTCAACGTAATCCGGGCATGGGTGATGTTGTCGTACTCCGTTTGGAGTGTGGTAATCCGGTCATGGATTTCCTGTTTCCATCTCGGCGTCATGCCGACGTTCCGACTGTCGATTTTCAAATCCATCGGCCTCCTCCTTGCTCGGGTCCATCACGATCACGAGTTTTTAGAGACACCAACGATAAAATATTATCTCACGAATGCTCTCATTTTGTCATGAAGGATTGCGTGCCGGTCGGGCAAAAAACGTCACGTGCGTAAAAAATCACCCCATTTCATTCTTGTGTGACCCGAGCCGTGTGAGGTACCATCGAATCTTATTGCTTTAAGGAGGCGTCATGGATAAAACAAAAGGGTCCGTTAAAGAGAAAAGCGGTGCGCTCGACCAGAATATCAATCGGTTTCGTGAGCAAATTGCGAGCCTGAAGACGTTTATTATGGGAGGCTCAGCAGCCCAATCATCCATAGAGGAATTTGACTTGATCGTTGAGGAACTTATTGTCGAGGTGTTGGGCAGTTCCTCGAGTATGTTGGAAGCTTATGAATATGCTCAGTTGGGGGAAGCGGGGGGACTCGTCAATTTTTCCGATGAAGCGCAGGAGGGAGCGGGGCTGGATAATGAACGGGAAGCCCTCAGACAACGGCAACGGGTCCTGGAAAGTTGCGTCGCTGATTTGGAGGCCCGACGGGCTCAGACGAGTACCGGTCGACACCCCCAGACACAGAGCGGCCCGACCGTGAATGAATTCATGTCCCGGGCGATTCGGTCCGTGTCGCATGACGCGACGCTTCGGGAAGCCGGAGAATCCTTGCAGAAGTGGAAAGTCGGCTCGCTGTTGGTCGAAGGTGGCGATGACTTCATCGGAAGTATCACGGAGACAGAATTGAGTCGTGAAGTGGTCGCCAACGGGGTCGATCCCGCGACCACGACCGTCAAAACCTGCATGCGAGAACCGCTTCTGACGATTGAAAGCAGTGAGCCGGTGGTGACGGCCGTGCAACTCATGAAAGAAAAAGCGACGCGCCACCTGTGTGTGACCGAGAGCGGTAAAATCATCGGCTTGATTTCCGTGTCGGATATTCTGCGCTACTATTCCGGGGTGGCGTAACTGCGGCGCACGGCGGGGCGTGCGACTTCGCCTCCTCGCGTTGCGATTCGAGCCTGCCGACGACCTTGGTGAGGTCAAACGGCTCGTCTGCGTGAAGCATCAGGGTGGCGGCTCGTTCGTCCGGCCCGAGAGGATCTTGGCCCCGCTCCTGTTGTTCGAGTACGGATAGATCGGCTTCCGAGACGTGATCCGGCCTGCCGACTCTTGCCGCGACCCGTTCGCGAAGCATGGTCGGCGTGGCCTGCATGTCCAGTATCAGGAAGGGGACGTTCAACGAAGCCGCCAAATTGCTGAACGTGTCCCGATGTTTCCGTTTCAAGAAGGTCGCGTCCACGATGACCGGATACCCGAACAGCAGAAGCTGCCGGGCAAGGTCTTGCAGACGTTCATAGGTCTTTCGCGTCGTCTCCGTTCCATACACGGCGGTCTTGATTTCCCCGGGACTCTGATCCGTGAGTGATAATCCGAACAGGCGTTTGCGTTCGACGTCCGAGCGGAGACGGATGGCCCCGGCGTATTCCAACAGGATTTCCGAGACGGTCGATTTCCCGGTCCCGGATACCCCGTGCATGATGACGAGCCAGGGCGCTTGGGTTTCGGTCAAGGACCGGGCAGCCGAAAGATATTGAACGAAGTCGTCCGCGTGGGACGAAACACGCTGTTGACGGACCTGGGTGAATGCCAGCCCCGCGACTTTCACCCGGACGAGGGCCCGGTAGACTTTGTAAAAAGGGAGAAGTCCCAGGCCTTCATAATCCCCCGTGAATTCGAGATAGCGATTCAGGAATCGTCTCGCCAATGACGGCTGTCCTCTGGCCTGGAAATCCATCACCGTAAACGCCACGTCGTTGATGACGTCGATCCACCGCAGCCGTTCACTGAACTCAATGCCGTCGAATGCGATAATCCGGTCGTCAAGAAGCGCCAGATTGGCCAGGTGAAGATCCCCATGGCATTCTCGAATGAATCCGTCTGCTTTTCGTTTCTCGAAATCACCGGTATGAGCCGCGTGGAAGCCGGAGAGCCAGCGTCGAAGTTGTCCCAGGGATCGGCGATGTTCTGAAAAGCGGCTATCAGAAGGGATCCGTTCAAAGACTTCCGCGATGACTTGTGCTATCAACCCGGGAGTTCCAAAGACCGTATCCCGGTCCGCCCCGGTCGCGTTACGGTGGAAGGTTGCAATATCCCGGGCCAATTGATCGACCTGTTTCGGTCGAACCTGAGCCAGCACGTGATCCAAGGTGGCATCGGCCATGAACTGGCGCATTTTCACGGCGAATTCAAAGGGTTCCCCTTGCCCGTCCAACCTCGGCTGCTCCGGTGTTCCGGAAATTGGAAGCACGTCCATGTAGATGTCCGCTGCCAGCCGTTGGTTCAAGCGAATCTCCTCATGACAATAAGCCTTGCGTTGAGTGAGTGATGAAAAATCCACGAACCCGAAATTGACGGGTTTCTTGATCTTGTAAGCATAGGAACCGGTCAGCAGGACCCAGGAAATATGCGTTTCCCGAAGATCAAAACGGGTGACCGGGTGAGGATAAAGACGGGGGTTTTGCAGGGCCCGAAGGAGTGTGAGCGGATCGTCGGGTTTCATGGTGATCTTTCCCCAGAATCTGGGGATAACATGGTGAAATTTTTTTCAGAATGCCTATTCCATGTCCGTATGATCATAGAGTGAGCAGATTGCACATTTTTTGCGCATTGTGGTGAATTATGTTTTACTACTACATATAGTGCGTATTAAAAATCTACGTGTATTTGGAGTTATATTTCAAGATGTTACGAAGCAATGACGGAATAGTCCAGGCATTCCCTCGTAAAAAGCTAGGGCCGGCCAGGAATATGACACTTACCCACAAAGGCTGTTGACAAATAGACAAATCCACCGCTGTAGTCTGAGCATTTCACACTTCACACTTCTCGCTCATGCAGGGAATCTCCGCACTGGCCACCATCGTTTCGGTTTGCACTTTTTCGTTGACGTGCATCGTGGTGCTGTACCCTACCCTGTCACGCTTCAAAAGTCGATGGAGGGGAGTCGCATTCTATGGCGGCATTTCAATGGGCACGTTATTGGTGGCGGCATTGACCGCCCCTGATCCGGCTTTGTCCGACCGGGACTGGTCCTGGATTGATTGGACAGTGCTTGGTGCCGGCGTAGGGGGCGGTCTTGCCGTGATACTGAGAAAAAAATCCCTCTAACGGACCATCACGAAACCCCTCGCGTATCAGTCGGGTCCGGTTCTTGTCGGCGCGACCAGGTTGTTCCGGTCGGCTTGGCGTCGCAGCGAATTTCTTGTCGAGATGATTCGTTCCAGCGTTGTCCAGTCGATCGGCGGACAATCAGGCTGGAAAAGCTGGTTCATGGTCAAATGCAGAAATCTGGGCAAAAAGGGATCCAGGATAGTCGAGTCATGCACCACGTCGTCACCATCCTCGATCCGGAAGTGATTTTCGAAGGGATGCCCCGTGAACCTCGTCTCGTCATGGGGTTCCAGTTGCAGCCTGAACCGTAGCGTCCCGGCGCGGACCTCGATGTAACGATGGCAGATGAGTTGGTCATATGGCACGAAAGAAGCAAATTCGTACTTCCCCAGCATCGACGACCTGAGCCGGATCTTCGTTCCGGCCGGTAACACGCTTCGTTCTTCAAGCTCGGAGACGAATTGCAGGCCGTCGAAGGTCGCCTGCAACTCTGATGACAAGTCACAATACGTCGCCCAATCGTCTGGGCCGAGGAGCTGTTGAATGATCGTCAGGATGTGCGACCATTCGTATCCAAGGACCCCGAAGTGGGAGTCGACGAATCGGCCTGCGTCGATATCCGGACGCCGATCTTTACTGAACTCGATTCGAATCAGGTCGACGTGTGCCACGTCGTATCGCTTCAGCGCGTTCACCATTTCCATGACGGCGCGGGAATCGGCGTACTGCCTGTTGATCAGGACGCGGGCCTCGCAGTAGTTCTTGAGAAGCGCATGGAAGGGATCGACTTCAAAACTCAGGCATGCGGGTTTCTCCACGATGACCCGTGCGCGAGGATTTCCCGACAGAATCGTCTCGAGGCTCTCGAAGTGTTTTTCCGTGGGTGTACAGATGCACCAGACTTGGACGCGATGGAAAAGGTCTCCGGGCAGGTCGCCCAGCGTGGCATAGGGCCGTGGTTCCAGGTCGTCGGCCGTCCGAGGATCCACAATGACGAAACGGTCACACAACGGGTCGAAAACCTTGCGATAGATGCGACCCATCTTGCCGCAACCGACGATCCCGATGAGTTCAACATCCTTCTTCATGGCAGTCTTCCTTCTGTCATCCTTGCGCACGCGAGGATCCAGTGTCTTTTCTTTTTACGGATAAGAGAAAAAACTCTGGATTCCCGATTAAAGATGTCGGGAATGACGAAAAAGAAAACCGGGGATGACAGCAAGGAGATTCCTTTATCAATGAACATTGAAAGTCGTGGCGGGTTCGGGGAGTTGACGATCAATCTCGTGAATCCTGTACCCGAACCCGGGACCGCTGATCGTCTTGAGGTCGAGACACCCGCCCACCCGCTGATATAACCCCGGATGTACCTTGGCTTCGTCTGCGGACGCGCGGGGATAACACTGCATGGAGTTGGTCTCGATGCCAATGCCGGGAGACGCATGCACCCCGAGTTGGACGTGCGCGATTTGCGCGAGCATGGGGTTGGTCAGATCCTGGGTCAGCACCTCCAGGCCGTGGCGTTTCGCCCAACTCAGCGTGAAGAGCGCCTCCGTCTGGGTCTTACACGTTTTCACCACGACGCCCGAGTACCCAAGCGCGCTCGCGTTTTCCAGCACACGCCAGTCATGGGCGCTTTCATCGAGAATGCAAGGCGCCCACTTGGCGACGGCGGACACGTCCGTCCCCCGTTCCAGGAGTTCCGGCGTGAACGGCTCTTCAATGTAGCAAAGCGCGTCCGGGACCTCGGGCCGGTCGCGACAGATTCGCTCGAACAGGTTGACGACGTACCGGGGTTCTGCCACCGTCCCGTTGAAGTCCACGCCCAACTTCGTGACCCCGCGTGGCATCGACACGTCGATTACGTTCATCATACGCTGATAATCCCACTCGAAATCGGTACCGCTCAACTTGATTTTCAGGCGGCTCAATTGGTCTGTACCTATCCATTCTTCCAGGGTCGCGGGCATCTCTTTCCCCGTCTCCTTGGAAATTTCCGCGCCTCCGGACAACGCGTCCAACCTCCCAACGGCATGCCAAGCGGGAATCCGGCTTACACCGCAGGAGAGAAAGTCGCTCGGGTACAGTCCTTTGAAGTCGGCCTCCCCAAAGTAGGCGGCCAAATCATCGGGCACGTCGCGAGAGGAGTAGCAGTCGTAGACCGGCCGGCCGGCGGCGTGTCCATAGGCGTCATGGAGTGCGAGATCAAAGGGCGCACAGCACAGCAATGCCGCGAGATAGGGCATTTGGCTTTCGGCGTGCCGTCGCGCATTAAACGAAACCAGCAACTCCGGTAACGTCTCGCGAAGGAACGTATGACCGAGCATGAGCGGGTGCCCACCGGCGTCGTACCCCGACCATGCCTCCAGCACCTCACAACAAAATTGCCGCAACGCCGCTTCGCGTTCCGGTAATGGAACGCGGCCGGGCCATGCCCATTGCGCGGAGAGAGGGGATTCCCCCCAACCTTGGAAAGGCCCGCGGGAGGCCTCTTCCACTTCACACATCACGCGGGCGCACGTGACCCGCTCAAGCGTCTCCTTCCCGAATCGAAACGGCGCTTGAGCGTGGACGTCGATGAAGTAGAGAGCCGATCTGCTCGGACGAATCGCAACCATCATTCTGATCCGCAGGACGTCATTGCCGGGCTGGGAACGCGCAGAAATCCATTTTCAGGACGCGCCATGGTAGCCGGTCTGCTTTGACCCGTCAAAACCGCTTTGGTAGTTTTCGCGTCATGCACAACGTTGACAACTGGAACAGGTTATACCGCACACGGGGCCATGGCTTGCCTTGGTGCGTGGAGACAATGCCGGCCTGGTTTACGGAAGTCGTGAATTCAGATTGGATGAGCCCGTGCAAGGCGTTGGACGTCGGATGCGGGGTTGGCAATTATGCGTTCCACCTTGCACAAAAAGGATACGAGATTTTGTGTATCGACCATTCCGAGACGGCGATCGCGCTCGCGAAAGAAAAAAACCGCCATCCGTCTTTACGATTCATGGTCGAAAGCACGGACAACCTGAGCACCCTTGGTGAACGGTTTGATTTGATCTATGACATCTCGTTACTCCATCATCTGGAACCACGGAACAGAGACGAGTACGCGTTTCAACTATCGTCGCTCCTCCATGCAGGCGGGAAATTACTGGTGTGCGTGTTCTGTGACGATGAAGCGCGGTTTGGAAAGACCAACACGTTCATGAACCCGGTAACCGGGACCATCACCTCCCTTTTATGGAAAGAGGAATTGGTGAGTGCATTTGAACCGCATTTCACCTTCGACAAACTGGAAAAAGTCCCCTTCGACAACTACCTGCGCTACTTGTGTTTGATGAGAAAAAAATAGGTTCTTCTGTAGGGAACAACGATCGTTGTTCCCTATCCCCTCTCCCTTGACGGGAGAGGACAAAGGTGAGGGTGATGTTTCGGCATTTCACGATGTGGATCATGGCGACGCTGTCGGCCCTGCTGATGGCGTCGCATGGTGCGGCGTCGGAAACCCCGCCTCCGAGCCGGTTTCTTCACCAATCGATTCCCGTACTCGGGATGACTCTGGACAAGGCTCGACGACCCGCGGGAATCGTGACCTACGTCATGATTCACTTTTACCAGCGTCCGGATCACGATGGGCTCAAGGTCCATTTTCGAAAAATCCCGGGCCGGTTCGGACCCATTGCCAGAAAAGGCGTGGCGACTGCCATCGACCGCGTCGCAAAATCCGCGAATCTGCGGGACGACTCGTGGACCGTGGTTTTGACGTTTCCCTACTCCGGGTTAACCTTGTATGGCGACAGCCTGTCGGCAATGGTGGCGCTCAGTGTCCTGGCGCTTGCCAAAAAGGAGGCGATCGTCTATGGCCGAACGCTCACCGGAAGGATTACGGAGGACGGCCACATCGGGAAAGTCGCAGGCATCCCGTATAAGATTTCCGCCGCCTATTCGGAACGCCTGGACCGGGTCCTGATTCCTGACGAGCAGCATCCCGGCGATGGCGAATGGCGCACTCCTTTCCTCATGCACGTCTCACACGTGGGGACGCTGGAAGCAGCCTATCAGGGCTTGACGGGGCGTTCCCTGTTTCCCGGGAAATCGTTGAAGTAGGCTCAGGTTGTGCCTGACGGACGTTCCTGGTTTTTCACAAGTCGAATCGGCAAACGGAGAAATTCATGCTCGATGGTTTGGGTGAAAATGGAGGGTTGCTTGTGGCACTCTTTGCGTTGTCTGTCATGGCCGTGTTCGGTCTGTCATTCATGACGCCCACAACGGGAACAAGTATGGAATTGAGCCCTCTCGAGCATCCGTATCCCCGGCAAAGTGAACGGGATCACATGGTGAAATCGCAACTCCTCACGCGTGGGATCAGTGACGGAGCCGTTATCCGAGCCATGCGGGAAGTGCCTCGCCATGAATTCGTGCCGGCCGAGGATGCAGCCGAAGCTTATGACGATCATCCGCTGTCGATCGGATACGGCCAAACGATTTCCCAGCCCTACATCGTGGCCTATATGACCGAAGCGCTACGCCTGAACGGAGACGAACGCGTGTTGGAAATCGGAACCGGTTCGGGGTATCAGGCCGCCGTGTTGGCAAAATTGGGGGTGAACGTGTTCACCATTGAGATTGTCGAGGAACTCGCCCAACGCGCGCGCCACACTTTCGACAGGTTGGGCATTCCCCATATCATCAGCCGGGCGGGCGACGGGTATCAGGGTTGGCCGGAAGAGGCGCCCTTTGACGCGATCATTCTCACGGCGGCCCCGGAACACATCCCCCAGCCATTGCTGGATCAGCTTGCGCCAGGGGGACGCATGATTTTGCCCCTGGGGAAGACGCTGCAAAAACTGGTCATCCTCACCAACACGACGGCGGGAATCCAACGCAAAGAGTTGCTGCCGGTCGCGTTCGTCCCGATGACAGGCGAAGCGGAAACTCGCTCGTCGAGCCGGTAGGGTTGCAAACCCTCCTCTCCGAAATACTTACATCATGATAATGATTACTGGCTCCCCACCACCGTCACCCGATGGTCAGGATTCCCGCTCCGTTGATCGCTCCGGCTTTGAGGGCTTGAAGCGCGTGGTTCGCGTCCTCCAGGTCGGGTAGGTCGGATTAGCGAAGCGTAATCCGACGTGATTTGGCTGAGGCTCAAGAGTGGCTTGAGCAATATGGAGAATCGCCATGAAGAAAATTGCACTGTCACAAGTCAAAGATGACCTGTCGAAGTACGTGCGACTTGCTGAAAAAGAGAGCATCGTAATCACAAGGCACGGAAAACCGGCCGGCGTGTTGATCGGGTTTGAATCAGAAGATGAATGGTTCGATTATCGACTGGAGCACGATCCTCGCTTTCTCCAACGCATTGAGCAAGCCAGGCGAAGTCTACGAGCCGGCCGTGGCGTCACGCTTGAAGATGTCGAGAAATAAAACTAAAATTGTCTTGATATGTCATCTTCTCGCTCCCCACATCGTGGCCCCAAGAGCCCTCAAAAGGTCCTCACCCGACGTCCTGCCAGGAGAAAATTGAAAACACCCGTCTGGGCAGAAATTCTGAAGATCGCCAAGTCTATACCCGAACCCGACCTGCATAAACTGCCAACGGACCTCGCTGCGAACCACGATCATTACTTGCGAGGAGAATACCTCCTTTGAAGGAGATCTTCGCTATGTTTCGATGAGCCATGCTGGCGTCATGATAATGGTTGCTGGTTCCTCGGCACCGTCACCCGATGGTCAGGATGCCCGCGCCGTTGATTGTTCCGGCTTTGAGGGCTTGAAGGGCTTGGTTTGCTTCCTCCAGCCTGAAAGCTTGAGTGTGGGTGCGGATGGGAATTTCCGCCGCGATTCGGAGCAGGTCCAGTCCGTCCTGCTTTGTATTGGCCGTGACGCTTTGGAGAGAACGCTCGTGAAACAAGTCGCGGTCATACACCAGTGAAGGAACGTCGGACGAATAAATCCCTGCCATCGCGACCGTGCCGCCCCGCTCGAGGGCTTGCAGCGCATGAGGAACAAGGTGCCCGACAGGGGCAAACACGATCGAGGCATGGAGCTTTTCCGGTGGTGATTCGGTCGAGTGCCCCACCCACGTTGCCCCGAGTTCTTTAGCGAGACGTTGATGCGCCTCCCGGTGTGAAAAGACGTACACCGGGCAGCCCCAGTGCCGCGCGATCTGAATCGTGATGTGCGCGGACGCGCCGAACCCGTACAGGCCCAATCGTTGCCCGGGCTTGAGCCCGCTTCGGCGTAACGCCCGGTACCCGATGATTCCCGCACACAGGAGCGGCGCGGCTTCCGCGTCGGAAAAAATCGAAGGAATGGGGTACGCAAAGTGTGCGGGCACCAGCGCATATTCCGCAAACCCGCCGTGGACGTGATAGCCGGAAAACGTCGGGCTTTCGCAGAGGTTTTCACGACCAGCGGCGCAAAACTCACAAATCCGGCACGTATCCTGGAGCCAGGCGATGCCCACGCGGTCGCCGGGATTGAGGGTGGTCACGCCCGGTCCCAGTCGATCGACGACCCCGACTGTTTGATGGCCGGGAATGATCGGTCTCGCGGAAGGCGGTAGTTCGGCTTCCACCACGTGCAAATCCGTCCGGCATACGCCGCAGACGTGTACTTTCACCCGCACGTGGCCGGGTCCGGGTTCCGGCGCGGGCACATCCCGGAGTTGTAAGCAACTGTCTGGAGGTTAAGGCGTCACATGCATCGGTTCTTGCCAATAGGTTCGATGTTTGAGCATCGCATTCAGGATCGTCAACAATTTGCGCATACACGCGACCAAGGCGACCTTGCGTTGTTTGCCGCGGGCGCA
>JAJDVY010000034.1 GCA_022825885.1 Nitrospirales bacterium
ATTTCATCAAGGCCCGAAGGGCGTGGCCCTTCGCCAACAGGCCGGATATACGAGCGCAAGCCTGTCCCTGTCAGACTCAATCACGGTCTTGCAAGACGGGAGGAGACCATATACGGGTTAGCCGAAGGCGTAACCCGACAGTAACCTGAAAGCCAGCCTGGGGATTTCAATTCGTTCTCAACGCTTGGAGACGTCGATTACGCAGATCGATATCTTGAACTTTTCTTCAGCCGAGAGCGTGTCCAGTAGGCGCTCTTGCAGTTCGTATGCGCTTATGGGGCGTTTCCCTGATGACGGCATCGGACAATCCTCCGCACCAAGCCAGAACACCAGGTAGATCCCATAACCGTCCGCGCCAGGATCACGGGTGTATTGGGCGATCAATTGTTCCCGGACCGCGCGCCACAGGTCACGGTGGGTACTCTTTTTGACCTCCACCGGAACGTTGAAGTCGCCGTACGCCAGTCGAATATCGGCCCGTTTGTTGTCCGCGTAGTGGCCCTCCGGCTGGGCGTCGATACCCAATGGCTGAACCTTGAGTCGCAAATCCGACAGCAGCGCGTCCCTGCAAAGATCTTCATGCTTTGGCGTGCCAGGCTGACTTGGCGAATCCATATTCCAGTACTGACGCCAGTCCGAAGTGTTCCCATCACGGATTCGTCTGGCCATATCGGACAAAATATCCATCGTCAGGGCCGCAAGATCAGCGGCGTTCGCGGGTTTCCGGTTATCGAGCACCTGAAGTACTTGATCAACGTCCTTATGCCGGAAACTCGCTTCGCGGCGGATCTGGTTCTGTCGAGATGCCGCGTTCACGACGTTGAATCGCCAAGGGCTTAGGGAGTTATTAGATGACAGCGATTCAAGCGCTTCCGTTGCATCACGTGAGGGAAGCGATGCAAGCCGGTTGATAAGTGCGGTGACAAGGTCCGTGGTCATCATCTGAGTGCCATCGCACGACATCACCCGACTAGAAAAGGAAATGGGTCTGTAAGAAACCCCGAGCAGTCGGATCAGCAGTTCCAACTCCTGAACGCCGCAGCGGTTAAACAGCGTTGACCAAGCTGATTGATCGCGGTATGTGGTGAAAAATTCTGCCAGATGCCGGATTCGTTGCTCGTGGCCGGATACCAACGTTTCAAGTGTCTCACGGTACGAGGCTGGCGAGATGAAAAGTCCGGCGGCCACCCAGTAGATGCGTTGGGCGATGTTCATGCTTGGGAAAGAAAGTTTGCGTTCGAGCAGTTTCTCGAAAGCCTCTTTTTCAGAATGAAACAGCGCGGCTATGAGTAGAGCGTTCAGCAGCCCAAGTTGCCGTGACGTACACCGCACGGGAAAAAGCTCTAACAAAGTCAGGGACGTCCGACGGGCGACCTCTTCGTGTTCCTTCGAAAAAGCCAGCTTAGAGGCTTCAGGAAAGTGCTCTCTCCCGTTACGAAGTTCGGAACGAACGAACGCGATGAGCACGTCGGAAACCACTTCAGAATGGTGGGAAAGCAACCATTGATACCAGTGAGGTTTGTCATTTCTATAATAGCGTAGAGTCACACTCGTGTAATAAAAAGCAATGGCTTGCCTCATTTGCTTTTCGTTGAGCGGCGTTTCTCTTTCAGGTTTGGAAAGTTCCAGGCCAGCCAAGAAGGGAAGCTCCAGGAAGTACCGCTGGTTTCCGGCACGGAGGCGTATGATTTCGTCTTCGGTTGGAACGTCACTACGATTGATCGAATCCCGAAAAGCAGCAAGGACTGCCTCAACCAAGTCCGTGTCGTCTCCGAGGAGGTTGTGCAGCCGGTCTCTGGGAGTACTCCCTTCAAAGAGTCTATTGATAGGTTCGTCGAAGTACGCTACAGCCAAATGGTTAAGCAGTGATGGCGGGCATCGATTCTCGCGTAGTGCCTCCCTGTTTTCCTTCAAGAGATCCCGAAACTTCTGCTGCTCATTACCTGTTTCCTTTTCAGATTCTTTCCTGAGCGTATTTTCCTTGTTTTTTGATTCTTTACGCTGAGACAACCGTTCTCTGAAAGCTTGCTTAAGGTCAGGGTAGCGTGCGAGGCGCTCTTCCACGATTCCCCGGGTCAATCCTTCTTCGTGTTGGGTGTTATACAGGGCATTAGCAACCCAGTGGATGTACCAGATTGCCGCATTATTGTCGGTTGCGCGTATTGCCTGTTCAAGGCACCAGAAACTGAAATCAGGTGGCAACGTCGCGTTAAACAACCGGCTGTGGCGTTTCCTCTCAACACATAAATTAAACTCTTGCTCTCCGCGACAGTGCTCGATGCACGCGGCGATTATCGCTTTCTGTGTTTCAGGGTGGTTGATCAGCCAATCGCGAATTTTGTCTGTAGCGTCGATTGGAGGTTCGTATAGCCCTGATGTATTGAAATCCTCAAAATCCAATGCAGCGATGCCCAACCAATCGAATAGCCGGTCGGGAACGATATCTTTACGTGACTCGTTCAGAAAACGAGCCAATAAAAGCGCCGGCAAACGGCATGCCGGATTTCCCGGCCCGGGGTCTTCCCGAATTTTCTCCCACAATTCACGGCGTTGCTCGACGAGGATATCCAGGAGTGCTGCACGTTCTGCATTCGTTGAGTCCATTGCCACGTTGTACCAAAAGAGCCCATATACGCCGGATAGAACTTTGTTTTTAGGTGTCCGCAAGTATCGAGGGATGTCCCAGGTGGAAAGCTTCGACGGATAAAGTCCATTCAGGAGGAGACCCAGCAATTCATCATCCGGGTCCGGCACCGAGACGTCATATACGTCTGCCAGCAACGCCATAAGGGTTGCGTCAGTCTGCTGGTTGTTTCTGTCTTGCTGGAGAATCATATCGAGGGCGCGATGCCTTATCCTTGGCCACCAGCTATCGTCCTTGACCACGCCCAGCACAAAGTCCGTAAGTTCAGAAATTGCTGGCCCATGTCGAAGCGCTTCGACCAGAACTACCACGAGTCCCTGGTGAATTTCGTCCCGCTTTTGACTCGTCAAAGCCTCTCTGAAAACCTCCTCCATATCCGGCGTCGCAAGATCACCAAAGCGGGAATCCATCATCTCCAACGACCCGAAGAACCAGGGATTCCGTTGCGATTCACGATACAGGCCATCTATTAACCTGCGCTTCTCGTCGATGGAGAATTTTCTGACGTCGCCGTACAAAACGGTGCCAATCGGGTCACGCTCGATGATTGCCATCCGGCCTGTTTTGCTGTGTGCCGCGAGCCATGCCGAGAGACCTCGCAACTCCGACACAACTCCGCCGCCGTCGCCCGTCATCAAGGCGAGAATACGTCCGACCGGCAAGCCTTTTTCGATCAAGCCGGCAAGGTGCCGGCCGGCAAGAAACTCGGCCACTTGCCGGTGAACTGGGTTTGCGTGACCTTCAGAAGGCGTCGAGAACAGCTTGGTGCCTAGCACGGAGCGAAGAATTTCCTGATCCGCACCGGATATTTGTTCCAAGCCGAGGTATTCGTGGTCGCTCTCGGTGCCGGGCAGCGCGTATCCCGCACTGCCGGTCAGAAGTTGCACGGCACAAAGCCGCCCTGCCACGTCCAGCAGAACAGAGATGTCAACGTTAACCGGCTTCGCCACTCGATGCTCTTGGTTGTGTTCGCGAAGAAGTGTCCGGCAGGCCATATCGAACGTTTGTATTCGGGTCTTCGGCCAATCAGCGCCCGCGCCTGTGACCGCCTTGGCCAGCATCGAAAGGCTTTGCGGATTTGTGAGCAGGGTTTCCAACTCTCGCTGGTGGGCTTCGCTAACAAATTTTTCCGGGTCATCGACTTTCAGATTGTCGCGTAAAATTTTGATAATGTCCTCGTCAGTGAGAGGATCGAGGCGCAGGACCGTCACGCGTTCGTCGCGCGATACGGCCTTCAGATTAGCTCTGTCATTGGCCCCGAACCAGTCGGCTTCACGGCAGGAAAACCGGAATCGTGGGCGACCCAGTTGTTCGAGCTTTCCGCGCATGCTATCCAGTGGCGTCCGTCCGTCAGTCGACCCCGCCCGTTTTTCGTCGAGGCCGTCAATAAACAGCGTGGTGTTGTGCCATTCCGGGCGATCATCGAACGTGATGAAGTCCCGAGCACTGACACGGTGCGCCTTTGAGCGAGCAGCCTCTTGTTTGAACGTCGTGGTCTTGCCGGCACCGGGTGCGCCGAGCAGCACGTAAGCGTCGGCATCCCGAAACTCTTGAAGAGACCGAGATGAAGATTCAGTCTTGGCGTCGCCTTTCTGATCTTCCCTGATTTCTGTGCATGTGCGTCGAACAAAATCAGTCATGATTGCTTAAACCAATCCATGGCAGGGGTCGATAGAAATTCCGCAATCGGAATGCCGCCCTCACCCACAAGCAAGGAACTCTTGGGTGAGAAGCGCGTTGCAAATTCCTCCAAGCCAGCCGTATTCCCTCTACGCGAACCGCTTTTGACTTCCAGCGCCACGAGCTTCTGTCCGTGCTCCAGGACGAAATCCATCTCAAGGGAACCCTCACGCCAATAATGAAGCCGCACTTCCAGCGTTCCCGTATTGAACAGGTGTGCACCAACGGCACTTTCGACCAATCGTCCCCAAAAGCTCCGATCCGCTTTGGCCTCTTCAAACGTGTACCCGGAATGCACCGACATGAGCGCGGTGTTGAGGACGTTGAGTTTGGGGCTGGATGCCCTGCGGCGGTACGCCCCTCCGGCGTATTTAGTCAGTCCCGCCAGCAACCCGGCTTTTGACAACAAATCCAGGTAGCGCGCCAAGGTTGTAGTGTTTCCGGCATCCTGAATTTGCCCCAGCATCTTGTCGTAGGCCAGGATCTGGCCGGACATTTCGGCACCGAACTCGAATAGTCTTTTCAGGAGCGCGGGCTTGTCCACCCGCTCCATGGCGAGGATATCCCGTTCAATATTCGGTTCGATAAGGGAACCCAAAATGTATTCGCGCCAGCGCCCTTGTTCTTGGATCAGGGACGCTGCACCCGGGTATCCACCAAAGTAGACGTAACGGTCGAGGTCGAATCCGAATGCCTCAGACATCTCGGTGAATGACCAATGCGGGAGGCGAATGGTTTCAAAGCGACCAAGCATGCTTTCGGTTAATCCTCTCTGCATGAGGAGCGGTGCGGACCCCAACACAACCACGTGTAGAGGGCAGTCATCACGTCGGTCGGCATCCCATAAGCCTTTCACGGTTTCCGACCAATTTGGAATTTTCTGGATTTCGTCGAATACCAGAACGAACCCCCGTTCCGATTCCTTGGCTTGAACTCTGGCCCGTTCCCATTGGCGAATGAGCCAAGCCGTATCTCTTACGCCAGAGATGAAGACGGCCTCTTCCGAGTCGTCAGGGAGTAGAGCAGCAGGTAGGGTTCGCAGAGACGGCTCGGGCTCGTCGACGGGGAGATAGCGACTTGGGCAGTCGATCTGCGCCAAGGCCTGCCGGACGAGCGTGGTTTTGCCGACCTGACGCGGGCCAGCGACGACGATCAGCCATCTTGGACCCTCGCGCAGTCGGCTCAAAAGCGTCGATATTTGTGCGCGCTGGAAGCCGCTCATTTCATTATATTACTATGATGAGTAAATTAACTCAATATAGTAATGTGCCGTTTTATATCGGCTTGCCATGCCTTGATTTTAGCGCTTGCTGAACATGCATTGAGTTAATTTACTCAAGAGGATAATTGGTATTGAATGGTGAATCAGAAGCTTGTTTTCCTGTTTAACAATACGCTTCAATGTAACCGTGAACGGTTAAGTAAGTTCTGGTATTATCGACAACTCTGTATAAGCGATAGCCGGCAATGGAGTATTCGAAGTTGTCAGAAAGGCTCGCTTCTAGACATGAATAAAGAGCTTGCCAAGCGGGATACTCCTGAAGAGCAGGAACTCTCTAAAAAACGGGAGGAGTTGTCGAATCTTCAGACAATACTTGCTCAACGGGAGTTGGACTTGACCACGCTTCAGGCTGAATTGCATGCCTTTGAGCGGCGCTATTTCCGGGTTGTCGGTATCCGCTATGCCGAACTCGATGAAGTCGAGGCGCAGATTGCGGATCTCTTGTCTCGATCATCTCCTCACAATCAGGACATGCGCATGCGAGCTGCTGAAGCGCGAGGCCGGGCCAATGAGTCGGCCCATGAGTCAAAGATGGTTCAAGAAACAGCGAAACATGCAGAGAAATTCCAACCCTCAGACGCCCTAAAAAAATTGTATCGAGACGTTGCCAAGAGTATCCACCCGGATCTGGCAACCGATAACGAGGATCGCGCCCGCCGGCAGCGTTTCATGGCCGAGGCGAATCAAGCCTATGAAGAAGGAAACGAGATTCGTTTGCGGGAGATCCTGCGAGAATGGGAAAGCAGTCCTGACGCGATCAAAGGGGATGGCGTTGCAGCAGAACTCATCCGCGTGATCCGTAAGATAGCGCAAGTCCAAGCACGGCTGAAGACCATCGAAGCGACCGTTGATGATCTACAGGCGTCCGATATGTACCGGTTGAAGGATGAAGTCGAGAGTGCGGAAGCAGAAGAGAGAGACCTGTTGGCCGAAATGGCCTCGCGCCTGGACCGGCAGATTGCCGATGCAAGAAAACGGCTTGTCGGTCTCGCCAAGGAGCAATCGAGCCATGCCTGATGATGGACAACAGAAACACCTGACACCGGCGGACAAGCAGCGATCAGTCACACAACGGTCCTCTCTGGCAAGCCGAGGACTCGAATTGGCTTTGAACGTTCGGCAAAAGAACGAAAGCACGTTGTACGACGAGTGCGACGCCATTCCCGAGTCGGTACGCTGGTGGTACTATCGAGCGAACGAGCAGCAAGATGCTGAAGCCCAGTACATGCTCGGGGTTATGTATGACGGAGGCGATGGTGTGCCACAGGACGCTGCCGAAGCGGTGCGCTGGTATCTTCGGGCCGCGGCACAGGGCGATGCCGACGCTCAGTACAATCTCGGGGTCAGTTACGCCAATGGTGAAGGGATCTCGCAGGATGATGTCGAAGCAGCGTACTGGTATCGTCAGGCCGCGGAACAGGGCGATGCTGATGCTCAGGTTATGCTCGGTTTTTTGTACGCCGAAGCGCAGAGCGATAAACTGGCAGTACACTGGTATTGTCAGGCCGCCGAACAAGGCCATGTGTGGGCTCAGTTCTACCTTGGGGCCAGATATGGCGAAGGGAAAGGTATACTACAGGATTACGTCCAAGCTCATAAGTGGTTCAATCTTGCCGCTTCTGAATTTTCGAGTTATGAATATGAGCGCGAAGCGCGAGACAAGGCTATGCGACTCCGCGACGAGGTTGAGTCGAAGATGACTCCAGCACAGATCGCCGAGGCGCAACGGCTGGCGCGTGAGTGGAAACCTGGACTATGATCAGGCGTCAAGAGGAGAAACAGAATGCGTTTTTTCAATTTTTGTTACAGGCCTCTTGAAGAGGTAAGTGCTGCAACAGACAATGAAATGGAACCACACGGGCCACGTCCTTTTCATTGTTCTTGTCGTCCTCTACACACTCGAAAACCCAATATGGTCAAGAAAAATTGGAAGATATACCGAAGTCCGGAGAAAGCTAAGCTGGCTGGTCATCCAGACCCATGCAAAATCTGTTTCCCCCTAAAAGGCTTGTGTGCAGAGAGAAAAGGATGATTCAAAGAGGAGCGAGGATCTTGCAAGCGATGTTTCCCTTCATCATACCCATGTTCTGAATTGACGGCCAGATAGTCGCTTTTGCCTTGCAAGGGTGACTCATGAAAGGTATCCTGTTTGCATGGCCGTGATGCTCGCCAAAACCTATGAAGCGTTCAAAGATGCCGGTGCGTCGGACGAGAAAGCGCGCGAGGCTGCGGAAAAATAGCTGTGTTCGAGAATCGCTTGGCAAGCATTGAGAACCGACTCGTCCGCCTTGAAATCCTGATCACCATTGTCCTGACCGGCGTGGTCAGTCTCGTTGTTAAGACCTTCTTCACCTGAAGGATCGCTGGAATTGCCAGGCTTGAGACCGACTGGTCACTCCGCTTGCTCAGAAGCGGAAGTCGGCTTCGTCAAGAACACTTCCCGTACCTTCCGAAACGCAGTCACCACATTCTCCAACAGTCCTTCTATATGCTCCGAACTCACGGTAAGCCGTAACCGGCTGCCGTGTTTGGGCGCGGTCGGGGGCGGATGGCGGCATAGAAGGGTTGGTGGCAGAGAATCAGCGTTCCTTCTTATGCGTCATTCCCGTGTGAGTTTGAGTAAAGAAAGAATGTTACGAATATTGAGAATCCACTGCCTCGAATGGCTTGGCGTGGTTGTGTTGGCGTTCTTGGCGTTTGTGCTGCTTGGAACATCGGACGTGATGGCGCAGACGTTTGATGAGGCCAAGGCTGCCTATAAACGCGGCGACTATGCCATTGCCATGGAGGCGTTCCGCAATCTTGCGGAGCAGGGCGACACCCGTGCCCAGTTCGTACTCGGGTCTATGTATGCCGAGGGAAAGGGTGTGTCACAGGACGAGGCGGAGGCCGTGCGCTGGTATCGTCGAGCCGGAGAGGAGGGCTTAGTCGGTGTCCAGTTGTTGCTCGGGACCATGTATGATTCCGGAAAAGGGGTGTCCCAGGATTATGCCGAGGCTGCACGCTGGTATCGTCTGGCTGCGGAGCAAGGCGATGCCCGTGCCCAAGTCAATCTCGGGTATATGTACTCCCAGGGCAGGGGTGTGTCGCAGGACTACGCCGAGGCGTTGCGTTGGTTTCGTCAGGCGGCGGAACAAGGCAACGCCAAAGGCCAGACCAGGCTTGGGATCATGTACGAGCAGGGGTATGGCGTGCCTCAGGATTATGCCGAGGCGCTTCGCTGGTATCGTCAGGCGGCCGCACAGGGCAATGCCTTCGCTCAGGCCAGTCTCGGGTTCATGCACTATCTCGGCAAAGGCGTTTCGCAAGACTACGTTCAGGCGCACAAATGGTTCAGTCTTGCGGCACCCCGGTTTTCGAGTTCCGAGCGGGACTCGCAGGACAGGGCAATGCAATTCCGTGAGAAGGTTGCGTCGAAGATGACCCCGGAACAGCTTGCCGAAGCGCAACGGCTGGCGCGTGAGTGGAAAGCCGGACAGTGATCAGGCTTCAAAAAGGGAAATGGAATGTGTTGTAGATTTTGCCACAGTCCCGCTAAAGAGGTAATAGCTGCAACATGCAACCCAAGCAAGAAACCGCATGGAGAACCGCGCCCCTTTCATTGTTCCTGTCGTCAATGTCCATTCACTCGAAACGAAAAAACGGTCGATTGTTATTGGAAAACATACCCAAATCGAGAAAAAGCAAGGGCGGCTGGTCATGCAAGGCCTTGCCAACGCTGCATTGCCAAATAATAAGCGACCTTCGTTTGCCTGACCGCTAAATGACACCCAATGTTTGTCCTGCCATTTGCAAGCTCTGCACCGCATTCTCCAATTGCTCCTGCGTATGCTATAATTTAGACCCTATCGTCATCATGCTACGTGAGGAAAGTTATGGCTAATGGCACGCGAACAACGGTCTACTTGAAACCTGGGGTCTATCGTGCCCTGAAGTTGAAATCTGCAGAAAGCGAACGAACGCTCTCCGATATCGTCAATCAGGCGGTGCTTGAATTGTTAAGGGAAGATTCACTCGATTTGGAAGCCGTTGAAAAACGACGCGGGGAATCCAGTCGTTCCTTCGAGGAGGTGCTCAAGGATTTAAAGCGTGACGGACTCATATAGCGTCAGGATCAAGAAGTCAGCAGAAAAAGATTTGCGGGAACTTCCGAAGAAAAATCTGAACCAAGTTTTGTCTCGCGTCCGTGCTCTTGCTGGCAACCCAAGACCTGTTGGCTGCGAGAAATCGGCCGGAGGGGATTGGTATCGGGTCCGTCAGGGAGATTACCGGATCGTATATCTCATCGACGATGATGAGTTGCTTGTGGAGGTAGTAAAAATCGGCCACCGGAAGGAAGTTTATCGAGGGTCGTGATGAACGCATAACTCGATCACCACTGATTCATGAAGTCTTTTTCCCGCATACGTGTCCTTGGCTGACCTTCATGGGTTTAAATGACACGCAGTGCCGTTCCTGCCTTTCGCAATTCTTGCACCACGTTCTCCAACTGCTCTTCCGTATGTTCCGAACTGACGGTGAGACGCAGCCGGCTGCTGCCTTTGGGCACGGTGGGCGGGCGGATGGCCGGGACGTAGATGCCGGCTTCGTACAAAACTTGCGACATCTCCACGGCTCGTTCCGGTGACTTGACGATGATCGGCAGGATGGGGCTTTGCGTATTGGTCAAGTGAAAGCCCATGTCTGTCAGGGCGGTATGGAGAGCGTTTCGGTTGTGCCAGAGGCGTTCCCGGCGAGCGGGTTCGTGTTGGATGACCCGAATGGCCGCGGATGCGGCGGCGGCGATGGCAGGTGGCTGGGCGGTGGTGTAAATAAAGGCTTTTGCGGTATTGATCAGGTATTCTTTGAGAGAAGCCGTTCCCGCGAGGTAGCCGCCGCTGGTGCCGATGGCTTTACTGAGCGTTCCCATTTGAATCACGTCTTGCGGGTTCACCCCGAAGTGTTCGATTGTTCCTCGACCGTTTTTCCCCATGACGCCGGTGCCGTGGGCGTCGTCGATGACCAGTGTAGCCTCATGTTGCCGGCAGAGCGTCAGTAAATCCGGGAGTGGCGCGAGGTCGCCGTCCATGCTGAAGACGCCTTCGGTGACGACCAGGACCGGCCGGGGGGTTCCCCGTTTCTTGAGCAGTGTTTCCAGGTGCTCGACGTCGTTGTGGTGAAAGACGCGCAGTGTGGCTTTGGCCAACCGGCAGGCTTCGATGAGACTGGCGTGACAGTAGCGGTCGGCCAGGATAAGGCCGTCCCGGTCGATGAGTGCCGGGATCAGTCCCAGGTTCGTGGTGTAGCCCGTGCCGAAAGTCAGGGCGGCTTCGACTTGTTTGAATCGGGCCAGGTTCTGTTCGAGTTGGTGGTGGGGCGTCATGGTACCGGCAATGAGACGCGCGGCGCCGGCTCCGACTCCCCATTGTTCGATTGCATTGATGGCCGCCCGGTTGACGGCCGGATGATTGGCCAGCCCGAGATAATTATTTGAGGCCATGGCGATGAACCGGCGGCCTTTGATGATCATGGTCGTCTCCGACGGGGACTCCGCGATCCGTAGTTGCCGGCGCAAGTGGCGGGTGTCTAAATCTTTTATCTCTTGTTCAAAGTCGCGTAACACGGGGTTGTATCCGGGTAGGTAAGATGGTTGACGTTCGCTGACATTGTCGGGTTACGCCTGTCTTGCCTGTCCTGAGCGAAGTCGAAGGGCTTCGCTCATCGACCTGCTTCGACTGCCCCCCACCGCCTCAGCCGGCGCCTGGTGGCTTGGCTTCTGCGACTCCCTCTCAAGGGGGGAGTGATTGAAGAGGACAACCGAAGGGTGCCGTCCCTTGACTTGTGGATAATGCAGGTTTATCATCGCTCATTTAGGTCTGCAACCCATGGAAACTATTGGGTTTCTTGGTCGACAAGAAACATGGGGTGTCGCCATTATTTTTTAACTGAACCGATCATGCAGGGTTCGGCATGGATGGTTCGAACCGGTGAGGGAGATCATGGCACAGCTTACAGGAGCCGAAATTTTTGTGGAAGCCTTGAAGCGCGAAGGAGTCAAAACGATTTTTGCCCTTCCCGGCGGGGTCGTCCTGAAAATTTTCGACGTCCTGCATCAACAGAAAGATGTCGAAGTCATTTTGACCCGGCATGAACAAGCGGCCGGCCACATGGCGGAAGGCTATGCAAAAGCCACGGGGAAACCCGGAGTGGCCTTGATTACGTCGGGTCCCGGTATGACCAACGTGATCACCGCATTGGCCGACGCCTACATGGATTCCGTGCCCATGGTGTGTTTTTCCGGTCAGGTTCCCACGGCGCTCATCGGGAACGATGCCTTTCAGGAAGCCGATAACATTGGGCTCAGCCGCCCCTGTACGAAATATAATTTCCTGGTGAAGGATGTGAATGACTTGGCGCAGACCATCAAGGAAGCGTTCTACATCGCGTCCACCGGCAGACCCGGTCCCGTGTTGGTGGATATTCCCAAGGACATTTCCATGGACAAGGCCGATTTCAAGTATCCGGACTCCGTCTCGATTCGCGGCTACAATCCGACCTATGAAGGCAGCAAGTGGAAGATTAAACAAGCCGCGGATGCCATCATGAAGGCGCGCCGGCCCGTCATCTATATTGGCGGGGGCGTGCAGTTGTCCGGCGCCTCGGCGGAGGTTCGTGAATTGGCCGAGATGACCCAAATCCCCGTGAATCAGACCTTGATGGCCTTGGGTGCGTTCCCCGGTCAACATCCGTTGTCCTTGGGGATGCTCGGCATGCACGGGACCTACGTGGCCAATATGGCCATCCACTATTCCGACCTCGTCATTGCCATCGGCGCCCGGTTTGATGATCGCGTGACCGGCAAGGTATCCGAGTTTTGTCCGAGCGCCAAGATCATTCATATCGATATTGATCCGACGTCGATTCGCAAGAACATTCACGTGGACGTTCCCATCGTGGGTGATTGTAAATGCGTGTTGCAGGAATTGAACAACGCGTTGCGTGCGACGGTGAACGGCGACCAGAAAGAATTGCGTAAGCCGTGGTGGGATCAATTGAATGAGTGGAAAACCGCGCACCCCCTGCGCTACCAGCAGGAGCCGGATCAATTGATCAAACCGCAGTTCCTCATCGACCGGATCCATCAACTGACCAAGGATCGCGACCCGATCGTGTCCACCGACGTGGGACAGCATCAGATGTGGGCGGCGCAATACTTTCATCTCACCAAACCGAATACGTGGCTCACGTCAGGCGGATTGGGGACGATGGGCTTTGGCTTCCCCGCGGCCTTGGGCGCGCAGGCGGCCTATCGCGACCGACTCGTGTTGTGTATTGCGGGTGACGGCAGCGTGCAGATGAACAGCCAGGAATTGGCAACGGCCGTGATCGAAAAGCTGCCGGTCAAGGTGTTTATCATCAACAACCGGTTCCATGGCATGGTGCGGCAGTGGCAGGACCTGTTCTATGAAGGCCGCTATGCGTGCAGCTATTTGGATCAATCACCCGATTTCGTGAAACTCGCGGAAGCTTACGGCGCCGCGGGGCTTCGCGTTCAAAAGGTCAATGAAGTGGATGACGGGATTCGGGAGGCCATGGCTATTGACAAGCCGGTCTTCATCGACGTGCCGGTGGATCAATTCGAGAATTGTTACCCCATGATTCCGGCCGGTGGGTGCAACCATGAGATGATTCTGGAAGATCCGCCGGAGTTGCAGAAGCGACAAGGGGCGACGGGGAAGGCGGAAAGCAAAGACACGATTTTGACGGCGTAGGACGTGCCGGTCGACGCGAGCCGAACGGGACTTTGTTGAACGGCGTAACAGGGTAGAGCATTCGTGGAACATATTATTTCGGTGACGTTGGAAAATAAATCAGGGGCCTTGTCACGGGTCGCGGGCTTGTTCAGCGGGCGGGGATTCAATATCGAAAGTTTATCAGTGGCGCCCACGCTCGACCCGAGCGTGTCGATGATGACCGTGGTCACCAACGGGGATGAGCGCATCATTGAACAGATCCTCAAGCAATTGAACAAAATCATCGACGTCATCAAGGTGGTGGACCTCAATGAGAGCGATGCCGTCAGCCGCGAGAGTGCCTTGATTAAAGTGCACGCCCGGTCGGAGGACCGGGCCGAGGCCTTGCGGATTGCCGATATCTTTCGAGCGAACGTGATTGATTCCTCTCCAACGTCCTATACGATCGAAGTCACGGGTGACGTGCAGAAGATTCACGCCATTATCCAGTTACTCCAGCCCCTCGGTATCAAGGAAATCGTCAGGACCGGCCGGATTGCCATTGCCCGGGAACCCGTTCGCGCGGTGGCGACCCAGTCGCGTCCGCTTGCCAAAGCCAACTAGTCGGAATGCCAAATGAGTCAGCGGGGCACAAGGCTGGACGGAACGGTTTGACCATTCTGAAGCGGTAAGTCCGATGAGGATTTTCCGGTTTGCCGGGAGTCCGGCGGACGTTCATTCCCCAAGGAGTTCGTTATGAAAATCATGTATGACAGAGACGCAGATTTGCAAAACATTCTGAAAAAGAAAGTGGCGATTGTCGGTTTTGGCAGTCAGGGTCACGCCCATGCCCTCAACCTCTCGGAGAGCGGCGTTGACGTTGTCGTCGGGCTCCGCGAAGGCCCGTCCTGGAAAAAGGCCGAAGCCACGGGCCTGAAAGTGATGCCGGTGGCCGATGCCGTGAAACAGTCGGACGTCATCATGATCCTGGCCCCGGACGAAGTGCAACCGGCCATTTACCGGAATGAGATCGCCCCACACCTGAAAGACGGCGCGTTTCTGGCGTTCGGTCACGGGTTTAACATTCACTTCGGACAAATCCAGCCGCCGGCCGGGGTCAACGTGTTTATGGTGGCGCCCAAAGGACCGGGCCATTTGGTCCGTTCGGAATACACGAAGGGAAGCGGGGTGCCGTGTTTGCTGGCCGTCCATCAGGACCCCGGCGGGGAGACCGTGCAAGTCGGGTTGGCGTACGCCTCGGCCATCGGCGGCGGGCGCGCCGGCGTCATCGAAACGAATTTCCGGGAAGAGACCGAAACCGATCTCTTCGGAGAGCAGGCCGTCTTGTGTGGGGGGCTGACCTCGTTGATCCAAGCTGGGTACGAGACCCTGACCGAAGCGGGCTATTCCCCGGAAATGGCGTATTTTGAATGCTTGCACGAGGTGAAGTTGATCGTCGATTTGATCTACCAGGGCGGGATCGCCAACATGCGGTACTCCATCAGCACGACCGCCAAATACGGCGACGTCACCCGGGGCCCGCGCATCGTGACGAACGAGACCAAGCAGACCATGAAGAAAATTCTGCGGGAAATCCAAAGCGGCCGGTTTGCCCGGGAGTGGGTTCTGGAAAATCAGGCGAATCGTCCCGTGTACAATGCGCTGCTGAAACGCGGCAAGGAGCATCCTATTGAAGAAGTCGGGGAACGCTTGCGCGGCATGATGCCTTGGTTACAGAAAGACAAACTGGTTGACCAGAAAAAGAATTAGCCATGGTCTACCTCCCCTCGCCCCTCCTTACAAAGGAGGGGAACAGGAAAGGCAGGCTTATTGAGGTTGTTTTATATTAATGCCTGATCGTGCCAAAGATCTCCCCATTGCGCCGGAAGGGGTACCCTTTGTCCTGGGAGCAGCGGCGCCGGCCCTGCTGGCCCGGTTGCTGGGTTTGCGAAAGACCGCCATGGCCTTTGGTGCCCTCGCGTGTTTTACCGGCTGGTTTTTTCGAAACCCCCCTCGCACGCCCCCGCGGGGCGACGATTTGATTCTCGCACCCGGGGATGGGAAAGTGATTGCGATTCAGAAGGAATTTGAACCGAGATATTTGAAAGAGCCAAGTATCCGGGTCAGTATCTTTCTGAATATTTTCGACGTGCATATCAATCGGATGCCGTGTGCAGGTACCGTGATGGACATGGCCTACCAGCCCGGCCGGTTTCTGGACGCCAGCGGTCAGGATGCCACGGTGCATAACGAACAGAATGCGTTGATGATTGAAACACCGTCGAAGAAAAAAGTGCTCTGCGTCCAGGTTGCGGGGCTCGTGGCCCGGCGGATCGTGTGCTGGGCACAGCCGGGCGATACCGCCGTGTCCGGCCAACGCTTTGGTCTGATCCGATTCGGGTCCCGGATGGATACGTATTTCGACGTCGACAGCCGGGTCCGCGTCAGGGTTGGAGACCAGGTGAAGGGTGGGGAATCCATACTCGCGGAGTTCACGTGAAAGGCCGGATATTTAAAAATAAGGAAGGGGCTCGCCGCCGGGGCGTCCACCTGATCCCAAACATCCTCACCACCGGCAATCTGTTCAGCGGGTTGGCCGCGATGGTGTTTGTGTATCATGCTCGCTTGGAAGCGGCGGCGATTGCGATCCTGATTGCGATGGTTTTCGACGTCCTGGACGGCACGTCCGCCCGTTTGACCAACAGTACGAGCGAGTTTGGAGTGGAATACGATTCCCTGTCGGACCTGATTTCATTCGGACTCGCCCCCGGGTTTTTGATTTATGCATGGGCGCTGAAATCTCCCGGCATGTTGGGCGCGGCGATTATGTTCGCGTACGTGGCCTGCGGCGCTCTGCGTCTGGCACGGTTCAACGTCATGGCGAGCAGTGCGGAGAGTCGCTACTTTACGGGCTTGCCCATTCCGGCAGCCGCCGGTTTGATCGTGACGTTTTATATTTTCGACACGCACATCAGCCATCTGCCTGCAAGCGTCCTGCCCTCGGTGGTCATTGCCTTGAGTCTGTTGATGGGGTTCCTCATGGTGAGTACGGTGAAATACCGCAGCGTGAAACAATTGAAGTTTGCGGGCCACAATCATTTCATGTATTTGGTCTGGGCCGTCTTGATTCTGGTGTCCGTCATGGCCTATCCTCAATTGATGTTATTTGTGATTTGTTTGACGTACGTGAGTTCCGGTTTAGTGGAAAAGGGCTGGTCTGCCGTCACCGCTCCAACCGCGCGGGACACGCCGGTTCGGGTGCCCGTGTCGTCGGATTCAAAGGACGGATAATATGGATCAATGGCAAGAAACAGGATGGGCCTCTCTTCTTTTCGGTGACGCGACGCCGACGCTGGCAGTCCGGCTTAAAACAATAGTGACCCCCTGATGACCCCGAAACAGGTAGAAAGCCTTCACCTCTTCGGGGTGAAGGCTTTTTTATTGTTGCGATGGCCGGGTTATGATTGAGAAGTACCGGGAGTCAGGCTTGAGGGACACCTTGGGTCACGCCTTGTCGGAAGGCCGTGATTTTTTGTGAGGAGCATGGATGATGAAGCGACACATCAGAATTTTCGACACCACTTTGCGGGACGGCGAGCAGTCTCCGGGAGCCAGCATGAACGTGGAAGAAAAAGTGTTGGTCGCCAAACAACTGGCTCGCTTGAACGTCGATATTATTGAGGCCGGGTTCGCCTTCAGTTCCCCGGGCGACTTCGAGGCGGTGCAGCGTATTGGTCGGGAGGTGGAAGGCCCGACGGTCTGTAGTCTGGCGAGGGCCAAGCCTGCGGACATTGATTCGGCGTGGAAAGCCTTGAAGGGGGCGCCCAACCCGCGCATTCATACCTTCCTGTCCACGTCGGACATTCACCTGAAACACCAATTTCACATGACGAGAGAGGAGGCGCTTCGGCGTGCGGTCGAGATGGTCCGGCTCGCGCGCAGCTACGTTGATGACGTCGAGTTTTCCCCCATGGACGCGACTCGGTCGGACGTCTCCTACCTGTGCGAGGTGGTGGAAGCGGTTGTGGATGCGGGCGCAGGGACGGTGAATATTCCCGATACGGTGGGGTACACGACCCCCAAGGAATTTGAAGCCATTATCCGAACGCTCAGGACGAGGGTGCGTGACTGCGACCGCGCGGTCATCTCCGTCCATTGTCACAATGATTTGGGATTGGCGGTGGCCAATTCCATGGCGGCCATCCACGCCGGGGCCGGGCAAGTGGAATGTACCGTCAACGGAATCGGCGAACGGGCCGGCAATGCGTCAATGGAAGAGATCGTGATGGGGCTGCGGACCCGCAAGGATTTTTATGACGCCGGGACGCAAATTCGCACGGAAGAAATTTCCAAGACCAGCCGGCTGGTCAGCAAGATCACGGGAATGGTCGTCCAGCCCAACAAAGCCATCGTCGGGGCGAACGCGTTCGCGCATACCTCCGGGATTCATCAGGATGGATTGCTCAAAGATAAAAACACGTATGAAATCATGCGTCCGGATTCCATCGGGCTGACGCAAAGCCGCCTCGTGATGGGGAAACTGTCCGGTCGCCACGCCTTCCGGGCGGAATTGGCGAAGTTGGGCTATACGCTTTCGGACGAAGAAGTGAACGCGGCGTTCGAGCGATTCAAGCGGCTCGCGGACCAGAAAAAGGAATTGTTCGAAGAAGATCTGGAATCAATCGTGTCCGAAGCCGTCACCAAGGTGCCCGAACGCTATTCGTTAAAGGCCCTGAGCACCCAAAGCGGGACGAATCAATTGCCGACGGCGACCGTGGAGTTGGCAGTGGATGGACAGGCGGTAAAGGAAACGGGTACCGGCGATGGTCCGGTCGACGCGGTCTATCGAACAATTGCCCGGATCACGCAAACGAAAAGCAAATTGTTGGCCTACGTGGTCAAAGCCATTACCGGTGGAACGGACGCGCAAGGAGAGGTGTCGGTGCGGGTCGAACAGGACGGCGAAATCGTCACAGGGAACGGGGCGAATACCGACATCATCGTGGCTTCGGCCCAAGCCTATCTGAATGCTCTGAATAAACTGGCGTCGCAATTGGAGCGCCGCGCCAACCAGGGCGATAAAATCAGGCTGTGTTGATCAAGCACGGACGTGTGCGTTCCCCAATATTCCCTTCTCCCTTGGCGGGTCTATGGACGGAGAGGGGCAGTGTGCGGGGTAACGTGAAGGTAAAGGAAAGCTTATGAACAAAAAAATCGCAGTGTTGGGAGGGGACGGCATTGGACCGGAGATTGTTCCGGCGGCCGTGGCCGTGTTGGAGGCAGTCGGGAAACGCGGCGGCCATACGTTTGAGTTTGTTCACGCCGCGGTCGGCGGTCAGGCTATTGACGATACGGGGTGGCCGCTCCCGGACGAGACGCTTCAGTTGGCCAAAACCAGTGACGCGGTCCTGTTGGGGGCGGTAGGAGGACCAAAATGGGAGGGTCTCGACTATGCGCGGCGGCCGGAACGGGCCTTGCTGGGCCTGCGGGAACAACTCGGGCTGTTTGCGAATCTCCGGCCGGCCAAACTGTATTCGGAATTGGCCGATGCCTCGACCCTCAAGCGCGAGGTCATAGAAGGCATTGACGTGCTGGTGGTGCGTGAACTGACGGGCGGCATTTATTTCGGAAAGCCCAAGGGCGTGGAGGCGACGCCGACCGGACATCGCGGATTCAATACTGAAGTGTACACGACGGAAGAAATTACGCGGATTGCCAAAATCGCCTTCGACGTCGCACGCAAACGCCGGGGACTCGTCACGTCCGTGGACAAGGCCAACGTGCTGGAATCCTCGGAGTTGTGGCGGAAGGTCGTCATCGAGGTCCACAAGGGCTATCAGGACGTGGAACTGCGACACATGTACGTGGACAATTGCGCGATGCAGTTGATCCGGAATCCTGGGCAGTTCGACGTGATCCTGACCACGAACCTGTTCGGTGACATTTTGAGTGATGAAGCCGCCATGTTGACCGGGTCGATCGGGATGTTGCCGTCGGCCAGCGTCGGGGCATCCGTCGGCATGTATGAACCCATTCACGGGAGCGCCCCGGATATTGCGGGCAAGGATGCGGCCAACCCTATCGGCATGATCGCCTCAGGTGCGATGATGTTGCGGTATTCGTTCGGCATGGGCACGGAAGCGGATCTCATCGAGCACGCCATTCAAGCCGTGTTGGGGCAAGGGTACCGAACCGGTGACATCGGGGCTCCGGGAACCACCCTCGTAGGTACCAAAGAGATGAGTGACCGTATTCTTCAAAGCATCGGTTAGGCACAAGAAAGGTTAAGAGAAAGATGTTGGACACCATTGAAGCCGGGACGGTCGGAACCGTCGCCGGAAGCGGAGACCCCGGTTGCGGTGGGGATGCCGGTCCGGCCACCGCAGCCACGTTGAACGAACCGAAAACGGTGGCGCTCGATTCCGCCGGCAATCTCTATATCGCCGATTCGGAGAATCATCTGGTGCGTAAGATCGATGCGCAAACCGGGATCATCACGACGATAGCCGGAACCTGCGAGCCTGATGTCCATGCGTCGATGTCTGTCGAGCCTGTGCCGGAGCGCTCGGAAGACGAGGAAGATCCATTGGCGGACCCGGTGAACAAACCGGGTGACGCCTACTCGCAAAAACCCGATTTGAGCGGTATGGTCCGCTACATGACCGGGGCGCAATCGAAGGATCAGCGGTTTGCAGGAGACGGTGGCCCGGCGACCGCTGCCGTCCTCAATTTTCCCTCGGCCGTGGCCGTGGCTGAAGATGGCACCGTGTACATTGCCGATACCTGGAATCATCGGATTCGCCGGGTTGATCCCGGCACCGGAATTATCTCCACCATCGCAGGAACTGGCCAGGCGAAATTTTACGGTGACAATGGCCCTGCCGTACACGCGGCTCTGAATGAACCCGTGGCCCTGGTCCTGGGTGAGCCTGATGGTTTGTACATCGCCGATCAAAGCAACAACCGGATCCGAAAACTCGACGTGTCTTCCGGCGTGATCGCGACGGTCGCCGGGACTGGGGAGTCGGGGTACAACGGCGATGGGGCGCCTGGCCCTGAGACCGCGTTGGCCGGTCCCAGCGGTCTTGCCCTGGATCAGGACGGCAACCTGTACATTTCCGATACGTTCAACGGTCGAATTCGTAAATGGGATCGACGGACCGGAACAGTCGAGACAGTGGCAGGTGGAACGGGTGTGTTTCAATTTACACCGGGTGAAAATGAATCTTCTCCCAGCTTGTCGCGCCCATATGCCATTGCCCTGCATCCGGACGGCCGCCTGTTCATTACGGACAGCGACAACCACTTGATTCGGGTGTGGCATCTTCAGAAACAGGAAATGTCACTCCTGGCCGGGACCGGGAAGGCCGAATTTTCCGGTGATGGGAAGGATCCCCTGCAGAGCAGTTTGAATTTTCCGTTCGGAGTTGCTCTGGACCGCCGGGGGCACGTATACATCGCGGATACGTTCAGCCACCGTATCCGGGTCGTGGTGAATGGAAACCCGTGAAACAACCGCTTTGCGCAAGATGAAGAAAAAATCGGCATATACCGTCGCCGTGGTCGGGGCCACTGGCGCCGTGGGCACGGAAATGCTTTCGGTGTTGGAAGAACGCAAGTTTCCCGTAACCGAGGTGCGTCCGTTGGCGTCGTCCAAGTCCGCGGGCGGGACCGTGTCGTTTCGCGGCGACGACCTCACGGTGAAATTGCTTGCCAGAGAATCGTTTCAAGGAATCGATATCGCGTTGTTTTCCGCCGGTGCCTCCGTGAGTAAGGAGTACGCGTCGGTTGCCGTCAAAGCCGGGGCGGTGGTGATCGACAACAGTTCGGCTTGGCGTATGGACCCGCAGGTTCCTTTGGTCGTCCCGGAAGTGAACGCGCATGATCTGGAGGCCCACCAGGGTATCGTCGCCAACCCGAATTGTTCCACCATTCAAATGGTGGTGGCCCTCAAACCGTTACATGATCGGGCCACGATCACCCGTATCGTCGTCTCCACCTATCAATCGGTTTCCGGTACCGGGAAAGAAGCCATGGACGAGTTGGCTCAGCAGTGCCGGCAGTTATTGAGCTTCGACGATGTGACGTCCACGGTGTATCCGCACCAGATCGCGTTTAACTGTTTGCCGCACATCGACGACTTTTTGTCTTCGGGGTCTACCGGTGAAGAAATGAAGATGGTCAACGAAACCAGGAAGATTCTTGGTGACCATTCGATCGGGATTTCCGCAACCACGGTGCGCGTGCCCGTATTCGTCGGCCATGCGGAATCCATCAACATCGAAACCAAACAGAAGTTGTCGGTGGAAGAAACCCGGGCCATACTCTCGACCGCGCCGGGCGTGCAACTGTATGACGATCCCTCGCGGAAGTTGTATCCCCTCCAGATCCACGCGGCGGGAACGGATGCGGTGTTCGTGGGGCGGATTCGTGAGGATGACTCCATTCCCAACGGGCTCAATTTGTGGGTGGTCGCGGATAACTTGCGGAAAGGGGCCGCCCTCAACGCCGTTCAGATTGCCGAGGAATTGGCAAGGTGAGCCATGCCGGAGTTTATCGGCAAAATGCTCATCATGCTGGGCTTGGGAATCCTCGCCCTTGGCATCATTGTCTCGTTGCTCGGCAAGTGGCCGGGTGAGGGGACGGGGCTCGGCTGGCTCGGAAAGCTGCCGGGCGATATTTTCATCAAGCGGGACAACTTCACCTTGTACTTCCCACTGGGCACCAGTCTCGTCATCAGCGTGGTGGGTAGTCTGCTCCTCTACTTCTTCCTGAAACGATGACCAAGTTCATCTTCTCTCAGGCCTGGATTCTCTTGCTGATCACCGGGGTGGGATTGGGCTCGTTGCCGGTTCAGGCAGCGGATCAGGTACGGGTTGCCCTGACCGAACGGGCTGACCGTGTCACGGTCGCCTCCGCCGGAGATTTGCGTCTCGAAACGTCTTTGGGAGACCGTATCGACGTGTCGTCCGAGGCGACGGTTGTCCTGCAAGAACATGAGTTGGCGGTCAATGGAAACTTGGTCGGAGGCAACGGTCTCGCAATTCACGGGACGCACAATGAACTGCAAGTCACCATTCAAAGATCGTCCTCAGATGCGATAAGCCAACGTTGGAAGGTATACGGGGATCTCGAAATAACGGTCCGGGACGAATACCTGTTGGTCGTGAACGTGGTTGAGCTCGAAAAGTACGTGGCGGGCGTCGTGAGTTCAGAAGTCAACCCCGATTGGCACGAAGAACTCTTGCGGACGCAGGCCGTGGCGGCACGGACCTACGTGTTGTACAAGAAACTGGAGAACGAAGCCCAACCGTTCGACGTCTATGCGAGCGTACAGGATCAGGTCTATACGGGCCGTCAAAAGGTTAATCGCGCCGTGCTCGATGCCGTAAACCGAACGCGCGGCCAGGTCCTGACCTATGAAGGCCGTCCCATTTTCGCCGTGTATTCATCCACGACCGCCGGACCCACGGAAGACGCCGTGAACGTGTGGGCCAAAGACTTGCCCTATCTCAAAGGAGTGGCTTGTCCGTTTGATCGGAAGTCGCCGTGGTACGAGTGGCGAGCGACCATTCCGTTTGACAAGATCGAAGCCCGGCTCAAGGAAGAAGGGTATCCCATTGGCTGGCTCGCGACGTTTGCGCCCTATGGCATGACCACTGCCGGCCGGGTCAAGGATATCAGGATCCTGCATTCCCGCGGAGAACTTGTTCTCACGGGGCAGGAATTTCGGCGAATCCTCGGGTATGCCAAAGTACGCAGCACCCGGTTTTCCATTGAACGCATTGACAGACACGTGGTGTTTGCGGGAAAAGGGGCAGGGCACGGGGTCGGCCTGTGTCAATGGGGTGCCAAGGAAATGGCCGAGTTAGGGTACCCCTATCAATCCATCCTGCGCTATTACTATCCGGGAACCGAGATTCTCCCACGCGATCAGGTAGTCATGCTCCTGCCGTCCTTATAGCCAGACCCCGCAAATCGTTCACCCGTTCTTGATGACTAGACCTTTCCTTGTCGGCGTGGGTATCCGCTATGAGACTGTCCGAGTTCGACTTCCCGTTCGATGAATCATTGATTGCCGATTGCCCGATTTCTCCGAGAGATCACGCACGTCTGTTGGTCGTGCCGCGGAAGGGAGAACCCGCGTTTCACCATGCCAGAGTGAAAGACCTGCCGAACCTGTTGCGGTCCGATGACGTGGTGGTGTTGAACGATACGAAGGTGATACCCGCCAGGCTTCACGGCACCAAACGGTCAACCGGCGGGAAAATCGAGGCATTGCTGGTACGGCTCCTGGAGGAGGCGAGATGGGAAGTCTTGCTGAAAGGGCACGTCGACGTTGGCCAGATTCTGGAGTTTCAGGAAGAAGCGACCGCCGAGGTTCTGGAACGGAGTCAGGAGCGCACGGTTCTTCGGATCGACACACACGGCTCCATCAAGGACCTCCTGGAGAAAATAGGAGAAGTTCCGCTCCCGCCCTATATCAAACGCCCGGCGGATGCGCGAGACAAAGAAGCCTACCAGACGGTCTACGCGCGATCTGAAGGGGCCGTCGCCGCTCCGACCGCCGGGTTGCATTTCACGCAACGGTTATGTGCTGCCCTCGAGCAAAAGGGCATTCAACTTGTGACCATCACGCTGCACGTGGGCCCCGGGACGTTTCGCCCCGTCACCGTTGACCGGATCGAAGATCATCACATGGCCGCCGAATGGTTTGACATTTCCGAGGAGGCAGCCCGGCGCCTCAATGTGGCAAAGGCTGAAGGCCGGCGAATCGTGGCAGTCGGGACCACGTCGGTGCGCACCCTGGAATCGGCGGTCAACGAAGCCGGAAAGGTCCGCCCCGGTCCGGGTGAGACCCGGTTATTTATTACGCCCGGATTTCGTTTTGCCATGGTCGATGCCCTGCTGACCAATTTTCATCTCCCGCGCACGACATTGCTCATGCTCGTCTCCGCCTTCGGAGGCTTCGACCAACTGCGCGCGGCCTACGCGGAAGCCATCAAGGCCCGGTACCGCTTCTACAGCTACGGCGATGCCATGTTGATTCAATGAGTCTCGATTCGTCCTCCACTAGAGATGCGCCGCGTGAGGGTCAGGGATGTACTTTGGGGCACATTATCGAAGTGATGAAGGCGAAATCCAACGACTCTTATAGAAATGACTTATTAGCTACGTTGCGTGACAACGAATTTCTTCTCTCCCCTGACATATGTAATATACTGAAGGAGGTCAGCAACCATCGTAATCGAGTAGCTCATGGCAGTGAAAAGAAATCATATACGCTGAAAGAAAGCCATAATTTTCTAAGGAAAATCCGAGAGACGAACTGGGTGTTCAGATTTTTGGACGCGTTGCAGCCGAAACCCCCCTCTACTCGTAACTGACAAACGATGGCTCCTCTGCGATGATGAAGAAAGGTAAGGCTATCCTCATAGAACAGCATTGACATCAGATGCGCTGAAAATTATCATCATAACATCATGCCGAGAACGACGGTCGACATTGATGCCCCTCTTTTGAAGGAACTCAAAACCCTTCAAAAAAGAGAAAAGCGATCATTGGGACAAATTATGTCCCAACTGCTTGCGGAAGCTCTCTTTCAAAGAAGAAAAACCCCTCGGGTATCCAAACTGCATTGGGTGTCTCGTTCTATGAAGGCCCGTATTGATTTTTCCGATAAAGAGGCTCTTTATGCGCTACTTGATGAGAACACGAAGTGAGTTATTCGGTCGATGCGAATATTTTTTTGTATGCATCGGACCGGAACAGTTCTTATCATGCATCAGCCTTGGAGTTCCTTCAAGGCTGCACCATCCATTCTGAGCCGTGGTACGTGGCTTGGCCGACGTTGATGGCTTATCTACGGGTAGCGACTCACCCTCTGATCTTCTCTCATCCTCTGACCCCGCAAGAAGCTCTTGGAAACATCCAGGCCCTCTTACACTTACCCCATGTGAGACCATTGTCCGAAACGGATGGGTTTTTTGAAATCTATCGGGAAGTCACGCAAGACTTTCCCGTTCGTGGAAACTTGGTCCCTGATGCGCATTTGGCGGCTCTTCTGCGGCAACATGACGTCCTCAAGCTGTATACCGTGGATAGGGATTTCAGAAAATTTGATTTTTTGGATGTCCGAAATCCGCTGGAGTAGCACGGTATTGGCGGTTCACGGTTTTTGGGGAAGCGGCTGTGTCGGGGGTATTCGGTAGAGGACCCAAAGGGTCCTAGAGGAATTCCTGCCGGATTTCGACGGCGGAGGAAGCCCGCAGGGCCTGTTGAAACGCTTCGACAGCTTGCTGTTTCTTTTGGATCAGGAGCTGGAGCCGGATGCGGTCATTGATCGTTTCGATCTCTTTTTCGTCTTCGAGGCCTGCCGTTTGCCCCACGGCGAGTTCCTTGACCAACTCTTCCTCTACCGGATTCAAGGTTGCCACGTCTTGAACAAGCGACTGAACTTTTTGTATGCGAAGGTCCTTGGCCAGGCCTTCTTCAAACTTTGCCGGAGAAATCCGGTTGAGCGACAGGAGGCGATGGTAGGTTTCCGGATTGAAGGCCCCATCCTTTTGAAACTCCTCGCGCTGCATGATGGCGTCTCGCAGTTCGTCTTGATGCACCTCAAGCTGGAGATCATCGGCAGCCACGAGCCACAGTTTTCGGTTGACTAGAGAGTTGATGGCGGTTTGCTTGAGTGCTTTGCTGTCGGGGGCTTCTTGCTGGGGCTGATTTCTGTAGAAGGCATCGAGGTTGTTATAGGCCCTGCGGAATTCTTCCAACTCCACCTGATACGCCCCGACCACAGCCACGACGTTGGGTTGTTGCGCAGTTTCATACCCAAACCACCCCATTCCGATGATGAAGGTGACCGCAATCACCGACATGATGATCTTGAGCAGCCAGGGGTGTTTCGTCGAACCTTCGCGGATTAGCTTAATCATTGGGCCGCCACATGTGCGAAATCATGACTGGAAATGTGTAACACGCCGGATGCTGCTGTTTCAAATCATTCACCGTGTCTTGCGCAGACGGATCCGTTTCTTACGGTCATTGATGCCTGAACAACCGGCGAAACCAGGCATGTGTTACCGCTGTTTGTATGCAGTCACGTTGTGAACGACTGGCTGAATACGACCAATCCGGCGAATGCGTGGCTATGCTTCTTGTGGCCGGGGGAAGACCCGTTTAAACGGATGGATTTCAACTCGTTCAAAAATTCCATGCGTGACGTAGGGATCGCTGTTGGCAAT
Organism: Nitrospirales bacterium; assembly: GCA_022825885.1. GTDB lineage: Bacteria > Nitrospirota > Nitrospiria > Nitrospirales > UBA8639 > Bin75. The sequence continues at coordinate 26,566 of JAJDVY010000034.1, forward strand.
GCGTTCGGCCTTCTCCATGGTGTCCGCTTCGATGATGACCAGGCTTCCGGCTTGATCGGTAAAGGGTCCGGCGCAGACCAATTGGCCCAGTTGCTGCAAGTGCTCAAGATAGTCCAAGTGGGCGGATCTATGATGCGGCCGCTTGGACTGCCCTTCGGGCCCATCCCATCCAATGATCGCATACGTCATGCATTCGGCCTCCGCGTTACGGCTTGCCAAAACGAACAAGTGATGCAAGGTGGTTGTTCACGTGATTCCTTTGGGCAGGGTTTGTCGACCGGTATATCCGTCGTCGATTTCATGCCACCATTCGATCGTCTCTTCACCGAGCCTCCAGCAGAGATACACCACCCGTCCTTCCATGAGATACGGGAAGTCGCATAGGCCCATTTCCAGATCTTTGACAATCACTCCCATTTCATTGATGCTGTTGAGGTTTTCATAAATCGTTTCGAGTGCTTTGATGTAACGTGGCCCCTCGCAACTTCCTCCTCCATACGGAGCGTTGGCGCTTGCTTTTTTGATTTCTTCTTTGGTTTGCCGCAGGATCGTTTTGCCGGCCTTGGCTTTGGTCAGATGCGTTGCCAGCTTGGGGATCAGTTCCATCGCCTCGGCAAAGGAGAAAATCCGTCCATGTGAGAAAGGCTCGTCGGGCTTGGCCATTGTGCGAAAGAGATTTTCCGGGTTGAGAGGTTTCCACCTGCTTTCGTTCATTTATCACAATGCCTGTGGCATCGCAAACCGGTAATTATTGAAAGTAGCTATTGACAAGTAGGAGATTCATGGTATACAAAATAAACATACCCTCCAGATTGAAGAGGCAGTTACTTCTCCCTACATGAGTTTTCAAGTCCCGAAATTGCAAATCCATTTTTCGTAACGCCAACACCCTTCTGTCCAAAACATAAATGAATACGTTCCCTTCAACTGATGCATGGGCGAAATTGTCTACATGACTGTTCCAGAACACAAGCAGGACGGTCTGTTCACCACGTGTAAATAGTTTGCGAATCCGTCGATCTCCAGGAAGACACGTTACGGCTCGTCGTCGCGCCCCGCTTCCGGCAAGAAGGAGGGTGGTATGCCATGGTTTGGGCGTGGGCAATCGTCGCCTGATGTGATGCAGGAGGAAGAGAGAAAGCCCAAGGGGAGGCGTTTGTATGTTGTGTCAGGCTACATGTGCTGAGAGGCTGTTAGCGGTTTCACGATCTTTCGGCTCAACGATCACCCACCTTTAGGAGAAGGTTATGCATCTTGCGGAATTGAAACAAAAATCCATCGGTGACCTTGCGGACTTGGCCCGTTCATTAAAGATTGAAGGGTGCGCGAATCTGAGAAAACAGGAACTGATTTTTGCCATCTTGCAAGGCCAGGCGGAGAAGAACGGAGTGATTTTCGGTGAAGGGGTCCTGGAAACTCTGTCCGATGGCTTCGGGTTTTTGCGTGCGCCGGATTCGAATTATTTCCCGGGTCCCGATGATATTTATATATCACCCTCTCAAATCCGCCGCTTTGGACTTCGAACGGGCGACATCATCTCCGGTCAGGTTCGTCCGCCCAAAGGCGGGGAGCGGTATTTTGCCTTATTGAAGGTTGAAAAGATCAACTATGACGAACCGGAAATGCAGCGGGACAAAATTCTGTTCGACAATTTGACGCCGCTCTATCCCGAGGAGCGCATTTCTCTGGAGTTTGATCAGGAGGAATACTGCACACGCGTGATGGAATTGACCACGCCCATCGGGAAGGGACAACGAGGACTCATCGTGGCCGCCCCGCGGACGGGAAAAACCATGCTGCTTCAGGCCATTGCCCGGTCGATTTTGCACAATCATCCGGAGATCCTGCTCATCGTGTTACTCATTGACGAGCGCCCGGAAGAAGTCACGGATTGGCAGCGTCAGGTCAAGAGCGCCGAGGTCATCAGTTCCACGTTCGACGAACCGGCCCAACGGCACGCGCAAGTGGCCGAGATCGTAATGGAAAAGGCAAAGCGATTGGTTGAGCACAAGCGCGATGTGGTGATCCTGCTGGACAGTATTACCCGGTTGGCCCGCGCCTATAATACGATTGCGCCCCCGAGCGGAAAGGTGCTGTCCGGCGGCTTGGATTCCAACGCGCTGCAACGGCCTAAACGGTTCTTTGGTTCGGCTCGAAACATCGAGGACGGCGGGAGCCTGACGATACTGGCCACGGCGCTGGTGGATACGGGGAGTCGTATGGACGACGTGATTTTTGAAGAGTTTAAAGGCACGGGGAACATGGAAGTCCATTTGGAGCGTCGTTTGGCGGATAAGCGCATTTTCCCGGCCATTGATATCAGTCAATCGGGAACCAGGAAGGAAGAGTTGCTGGTTGACCGTGACCGGTTGAACAAAATGTGGGTGTTACGCAAGGTATTGAGTCCCTTGGGAACGATGGAAGCCATGGAGTTTCTCATGGATAAGATCGCCGGGACCAAGGATAATCAGGACTTTCTCCAGTCCATGAATCGATGACCTTCCCGTTCTCTTTGCCAATGACCGGTCTTTCGTGCTAGATATGGGGCTTTGGAACGGTTTTCAGGAGGATAGCGGTATCATGAAAACAGGCATTCATCCCGAATATTCCGAGGCGACGGTCAGTTGTGCATGCGGCATGAAATTCCAAACCCGTTCTACCGTGGGCGATATCAAGGTGGACATTTGTTCTGCCTGTCATCCCTTCTTTACCGGCACGCAGAAAATCGTTGACACCGAAGGGCGTGTGGAACGATTCAGGAAAAAATACGCCAAAAAGTCCAAAGCCTAGCTTCCCCGCTCGACGCGATTTCGCGCTCCTCGATTTTCTCGTAAACTTTCGTTCAATTGTAGAGCATGGTGTCCTATGTCCGGCGACAAGACGGAAAACCAGTTTGAGGGTTGGCTTGCCCAATGGGAAGCCGTGGCGCATCGTTACGACGAACTGACTCATCGCTTGGCCGATCCGGCGGTCCTCAGCCAACCGCCGGTGGTGATTGCCTATAACAAGGAGCGTGCCGATCTTGAAGAAGTCAGCCACCTGTTTGCGGACTACCAGCGCCTGCTCCGGGAAATCGCCAACACCTCGCGGATGCTGGATGACCCGCAATTGGATCCGGAACTCGAGGCATTGGCAGCCGATGAATTAGGAACGTTGCAAGAGCAACGGATGCAGGCTGAGGAACGTGCGTTGCAACTCCTGCATCCCCGGAACGCCGCAGATGACAAAAATTCATTCGTCGAAATACGGGCCGGGACCGGCGGCGAAGAGGCCGGGTTGTTCGCTGGGGAGTTGTTGCGCATGTATATGCGATATGCCGAGAACCGCGGGTTGCGGGTCCAGATGATTGATGTGAACGAGACGGGTATCGGCGGGGTCAAGGAAGCCACGTTTCTGGTCGAGGGTAAGGGAGCCTACGGCGCCTTTCGATATGAAAGCGGAGTGCACCGTGTTCAAAGAGTCCCGAGTACGGAGGCGAGTGGGCGCATTCATACGTCCACGGCCACCGTGGCGGTGATGCCGGAGGTTGAAGACGTCGAGGTGCATCTCGACCCGAGAGATCTTCGCATCGATACGTTCTGTTCCTCGGGCGCGGGCGGCCAGAGTGTCAATACCACGTATTCGGCTGTGCGTATCACCCACATTCCCACCGGCATGGTGGTGACGTGTCAGGATGAACGGTCGCAACTCAAGAACCGTGAGAAAGCCATGCGCACCCTTCGAACCCGCATCGGCGACGCCGAACGTGAAAAACAGGAAGCCTCGATTGCTGAGCATCGTCGTTCTCAAGTCGGAACCGGCGAGCGGAGTGAGAAGATCCGCACGTACAATTATCCCCAGAATCGCGTCACGGATCATCGGATAGGGCTCAGTTTGCACAAGCTGGATTCGATCTTGGATGGTGACCTTGAGGAATTGGTGAAAGCATTGTGCGATGCTCGTGAGCCGGAGAGTCGTGGGGCTGAAATCGCGTCCAACAACTGATAATGAAGACTGATACGGTGGCTCCGAACAGCTCCTCGCAATCCCCGTCTACCCTCCTGTCCGCCTATCAGCGAGGCGTGGCGATACTTCAGGCCGCCGAGGTGGCCAATGCGGACAATGAAGCGTTCTGGCTCTTGGAAGCCGGTTTGGGCATCTCGCGTCTTAGGGTGTATGCCTACCCTCATGCCAGGATCGGGACGGCAGATTGGGCGCGAACCGAGTCGCTGTTTCGGCGACGGGCGTTACGGGAACCCCTGCAATACGTCACGGGAATCCAGGCTTTTCGCGGACGGAACTTTCTCGTGAACCCGAAGGTCTTGATTCCCAGACCTGAAACCGAGTTGATCATCGAGGAAGTCTTGGCGTCACGCTTCTCGACAGTCGACTGTCACATGGTGGATATGGGAACGGGGTCGGGCTGCCTGGCTGTTTCATTGGCTCTGGACTGCTCCGGTGCCACCGTTTCGGCTACGGATTGCAGTGCTCCGGCCCTTCAAGTGGCCAGCGAGAACGCGCAGCGTCATGGCGTGGACGACAGGATACGGTTCTTCCAAGGTGAATGTCTCGAACCCCTGGCCGGAGGCGCGTTGGCAGGCAAAGTCTCAGTCATTGTCTCGAATCCACCATATATTCCGGCGGATCAATGCGATTGTCTGCCATGGGAAGTCCGGGCGTTTGAGCCGCTTTCTGCTCTCAATGGCGGTCCGGACGGTTTGGCGTTCTACGACCGCCTGCTGGCGGAGAGTCCGCCGTTGTTGCATCCGGGCGGGATTCTTGTCATGGAAATAGGAATGAACCAGTCCGCGGACGTTTATCGAAAAGTCAACGAAGCGTTTATCGTCAAAACGGTCCGGCGCGATCAGGCGGGTATCGATCGCGTGATTTGCCTGGAGCGAACATCGTCAACGTGGACAGTTTGATCGTCACGGGAGGGCAACGCCTCGAAGGGCGCGTCAGGGCGGCCGGCGCCAAAAATGCGGCGCTCCCTATTTTGGCTTCGACTTTGTTGGGTGGGGGAGCATGCACGATTACCAACCTGCCTCAAGTACGAGACGTCGCCACCATGATGACGCTTCTCAGCTTACTCGGCGTTTCCGTCAAGCAGGAGGAAGGGAAGGCGGTTCTCGATGCGACTCATGTCCAATCACTCGAGGCGCCGTATGATCTGGTCAAAACCATGCGCGCTTCCATCCTGGTATTGGGTCCCTTGTTGGCACGGTTTGGGGAAGCCGTCGTTTCCCTGCCGGGTGGATGCGCCATCGGTCCCAGGCCGGTCGACTTCCATTTGGATGGACTGCGACAACTGGGGGCTACGGTCTCCATGGATTACGGCTACATTCGGGCCCATGCCGCGAAGTTGAAAGGCCAACGCATTGATTTCGAGATTCCAACCGTCACCGGCACCGAAAATTTGTTGATGGCCGCCTGTCTCGCAAAAGGCACGACGGTCATTAACAATGCCGCCATGGAGCCGGAAATTGTCGATCTGGCCGATTTCCTGATCAAACGCGGGGCCAGGATTTCCGGGGCCGGGTCCGGGCGTCTTGTCGTCGAAGGAGTCCCGGCATTGCATGGCGCGGATCACGAGGTCATTCCCGACCGGATTGAAGCCGGAACGTATTTAGTCGCCGGGGCCATGACGGGCGGGCGGGTCGAAGTGGATCAATGCATGCCCGAACATCTGGAGGTCGTGATTTCCAAACTCAAGCAATGCGGCGCAAACCTGTCGGAGGGGACACAGTCGATCACGATCAAGGCTGGATCCCGGTTGCAGGCCCAAGACGTTCAAACGTTTCCCTATCCGGGGTTCCCCACGGACCTGCAAGCGCAAATCATGGCCTTGATGTGTCTGGCGGAAGGCGCCAGCGTCATCACCGAATCGGTGTTTGCAGGGCGGTTTCTGCACGTCCCGGAATTGCGACGCATGGGTGCGGCGATTGCGGTTGATGGACACCGTGCCGTTGTGAAAGGATTAGGCCGTTTGACGGGTGCGCCGGTTATGGCGTCGGATCTGCGGGCCAGCGCCGCGCTCCTGCTGGCCGGGTTGGCGGCAGAGGGTGAAACGCGGATATCCCGGATCTATCACTTGGAACGGGGATACGAGCGGATCGAAGATAAATTACAAGGCTTGGGCGCTTCGGTTCGTCGAGAAGGCTCCGGTTATGAGTGACATGGTGACCGTCGCGCTATCGAAGGGGAAACTCCTGGATCAGACACTGGCCTTGTTTCAGAAAGCGGGCTATCTGGGCCCGGAATTGTCCGCCGGCGATCGCAAACTGGTTTTCGAGGTGCCGCAGTCCGGGCTGTCTTTTTTGGTTGTCCGCCCCACGGACGTGCCGACGTACGTGGAGTATGGCGCAGCCGACGTGGGCGTGGCGGGGAAGGATTTGTTATTGGAGCAACAACTGGATGTGTATGAACCCTTGGACCTGCGGATCGGGTGGTGCCGGATCTCCGTTGCGGCCTTGACGGGACTGGATGAGCGGACGCGCTTATCGTCAAAACTTCGAGTCGCCACGAAGTATCCCAATATCACGGAATGGCACTTTAACCGGCAGGGCATTCCGGTCGAGATTATCAAATTGTACGGGTCCATCGAATTGGCACCGGTGGTGGGGTTGGCGGATCGTATCGTGGACCTGGTGTCAAGCGGAGAGACGCTGAAAGCCAACAACCTGCAGGAAATGGAAACGATTGCGGAATCGACGGCACGCTTGATCGTGAATCGTGCCAGCCTGAAAATGAAGTATCAGGCGATTACCACCATGATTAACAGGCTGCGCAAGAGTCGTCCCAAGACGGCCTGTGCCTGACGGTATGATGAACGTTATTTCTTCAAAATCCAAAGTCTATTCCCGGGCACTGGCTGAAGTCTGCAATCGCGGCGCTCGGCAGCACGCCGAGATTGAGACTCGTGTGAAACGCATGTTGAAACACGTCGAACGAAACGGCGATGCCGCGGTCGCGCGCTACGTCAAGAAATTTGATGGGCTTGTTTTATCACCTGAACAGTTCCGGGTGTCCTCACAAGAAATTCGGCGGGCGTATGCCGCCGTTCAACGAACCGACCGGCAAGCCTTGCAATTTGCCGCCCGGCGTATTCGCGCGTTCCATCGCAAACAACGCGTATCGACGTGGTTGAGTGAAGAGAAGGGCGTGAAGCTGGGGCAGATCATCACGCCGTTGGATGTTGTGGGTTTGTACGTTCCCGGGGGCAAAGCCTTGTACCCCTCCACGGTATTGATGAACGCGATCCCCGCTAAAGTGGCCGGGGTGCCACGAGTCATCATGTGCAGTCCCACCGCGTCGGGGGCCGTTGATCCGTATCTCTTGGTCGCGGCGGATCTCGCCGGCGTCGATGAAGTCTATCGGATCGGAGGGGTGCAGGCGATCGGGGCGTTGGCCTATGGCACCAAACAGATTCCCCGGGCCGACAAAATCGTGGGGCCGGGAAACATGTACGTGGCCGCGGCCAAGCGAGCGGTCTACGGAACCGTCGATATTGACATGATTGCGGGACCGAGTGAACTGCTGGTGATTGCAGATGAGCCCGCAGATCCCGCTCACTGCGCCGCCGATCTGCTGTGTGAAGCCGAACACGATGAAGAAGCCCGCGTCTACCTTGTGACGCCCTCTGCGGCGTTTGCCAGGAAGGTTGCGCGGGAAATTCGCCTGCAATTGACGAAACTGACGCGTCGACATATTGCGACACATTCCGTCAGCCAGTATGGTAAAATTTTCGTCGTCTCGAATCTGGACGAAGCTTTTGAGGTGGCCAATGCCGTGGCCCCCGAACATTTGGAGGTCCTGTTGCCCAGGCCCTTCGACTACGTCAAAAAAATTCGCCATGCCGGTGCCGTGTTTATGGGGGGCTATACTCCGCCGGCCGTGGCGGATTACGTTGCCGGTCCGAATCACGTGCTGCCGACCGGAGGGTCCGCGCGTTTTTTTTCGGCCTTATCCCTGGATGATTACGTGAAACGAACGAACGTGGTGGCCTATAACAAGACGCAGTTGAAAACCGTCACCCCCTATGTGACGCGGTTGGCTGCCATGGAGGGGTTACAGGCCCATGCCCGTTCCATAGAAAGCCGGGGTTCATGAATATCACCAGGAAATTGCGATGGGCGGCAGTGGATCGGTCCACCTCCGAGACCGCCATTCGTGCGGAATTGGGACTGGATGGGACGGGTGATCGCCGGATTGCCACGCCCGTCCCGTTCGTGGACCACATGTTGGATGCTTTCGCGCGACACGGGTTGTTCGATCTCGTGCTTGAAGCCAAGGGTGATACGCATATCGATGATCACCATACGGTTGAGGATATCGGCATGGTATTGGGAAGCGCCTTCAGAGAAGCGCTGGGAGACAAAGCCGGGATCCGCCGGTTCGGGTGGGCGACCGTCCCGTTGGATGAAACCCTGGCGGAAGTCGTGGTCGATCTGAGCGGACGGCCGTTTTTAGTCTATAACGTGACGCTGTCTCATCGGGAGGTAAAAGGGTTTGATCTGGGCTTGTTTGAGGATTTTTTTCAGGCCTTGGCGACTCAAGGCGGGTTGAATTTGCACGTCAACGTTCGGTACGGCCGCAATCCCCACCACATGATTGAAGCCGTCTTTAAGGCATTTGCAAAAGCCATGGATCAGGCGACACGCCAGGACGACAGGGTGGTTGGAGTGCCTTCCACAAAAGGGGTTCTCGCCTAGTCATTCGGAAAGGGAGATTTCGGAGTGAGGAGTGATGAAGCCAGGATGATCGCCATTATCGATTATGAGAGAGGAAATTTGCGAAGCGTCCAAAAAGGATTTGAAACCGTGGGGCATCACGCGGTTGTCACGAGCGATCCTGCAATCATTGATCGAGCAACCCACGTCGTGCTTCCCGGAGTGGGCGCCTTCGGCGATTGTGTGAACAATCTCCAACGGTTTGGTCTGGTCGAGCCGTTGCGCCGGACGATTGCCCAGGACAAGCCGTTCTTGGGTATTTGCGTGGGGTTCCAGGTCCTTTTTTCGGAAAGCGAAGAATTTGGCGTGCATAAGGGGTTGAATATTTTTAAAGGCAAAGTCAAACGATTTCCTTCCGGAGCGGCTCAGGCGTCGTTGAAGATTCCGCATATGGGATGGAACACGATTCAGGTGAAACGGCCGATGCCGTTATTTGAAGGCATCAGTCCGGAGGCCCATGTCTATTTTGTCCATTCCTATTACGTGGAACCGGATGAGGCCGACGTGGTCTGTACCGAAACACGGTACGGCGTTCCTTTTGTGTCGAGTGTGACCAGGGGAAAGGTCTTTGCCTGTCAATTTCATCCGGAAAAAAGTCAAACGGTCGGGCTTCAGTTGCTCAAGAATTTCGGGGCATGGAATTGAACGCTTTCATCACCGCCGGCGCGCACCGGCGACAAGCACGTTGGCTGCCGGCGACGTTGCTTTTGCTTTGGGGGTGTGGGGCATGTGCTGCGAATCCGGTCACCGTCATATCGCATCCCCAGCTTGCGTCCCAGGCTATCACCAAAGTTGCGATTGCGCCGTTTCACGTGGTCAAAGCGAAGAAGGGAATCTCTCTTGCTTTCAGAACACCGCCTCCGGCGGACCTTGCTAATCCACAAATCCACGAGTCGTTGGGGGGCGTCAGCGGTTCATCGATTCCCGGCCGGTCTCGCCCGGTACAGGTTTCCGTGCCGGACTCCGTTCCCGGCATGATCCGGCATATGGTGTATTCCCAGCTACGGCTCAAACCCCGGATTCAGGTCGTCCCGCCTGAAACCGTCGGGCAGATCCTTGACAGCCGGGAGGGATCCTCCCAAGCCTTGAATCGTCAGGAATCGGCGCGTTTCCTGGGAGAACGGCTGGGTGTGGATGCGGTCCTGGAAGGCGTTGTCCGGGTATACCGTGAACGGGAAGGCACGAAGTTCGCCGCTCATCCCGCTGCCGTTGGATTCGAAATCCGGTTGATCGGGACCAAGGACGGCAAGGTATTGTGGGTGGGCGATTATTTCGAAGAGCAGAAACCGCTGATTCATGATTTCAAGGGATTTCTTGAGCGAGGGGGGATCTTTGTCACGGCCGAAGAACTGGCGCGTACAGGGGTCGTTCGCGTGCTGCAGAGTTTACCCCTGGGTGCGGATTAGGGCACGTTTCCGTCCCTCCTCGTCTATGAGGAATTCCTCCTTCGAGGCAGAAACCACAAAACAGCATGTCCCGGACCACGGGCCGGGGAAAGCATTCAACTCATGATGGTGATCCCTGCAATTGATTTGAAAGACGGGCGGTGCGTACGACTTCGGCAAGGTGACATGGCGCAGGAAACGACCTATTCAGACGATCCGGCGGCCATGGCCCGTCAATGGGAAGCCCTGGGCGCCGAACGGTTGCACGTCGTTGATCTCAACGGCGCGGTCAACGGGAAACCTCACAACATGGAGCAGGTGCGTGCGATTGCCGGCGCCGTTTCCATCCCGATCCACGTGGGTGGCGGGATACGATCGTTGGACGTCATGGAAGAGTATTTTTCTTATGGCGTCGGCCGGGTGGTGTTGGGAACGGCCGCGTTGGAAAACCGGGCGTTTCTCGTCGACGCCTGTGCAAGTTTCCCAGGTAAAATTTTCGTCGGGGTCGACGTGAGACAGGGAAGAGTTGCGGTGCATGGCTGGACGAATCTCTCCGAGTCAACGGCGGAGCACGTGTTGGCTTCCTTGAAGGATTATCCGCTTGCCGGAGTCATCTTTACGGAGATCAGCCGTGACGGGATGTTGGAAGGGCCAAACGTCCCGGCTCTGCGGGACGCGATGCAGGCTTCGCCGGTTCCTCTGATCGCCTCGGGGGGAGTCACGCGCGTGGAGGATATTCGTGCGATTAAACGGTTGGGACAAAAGATCATCGGCGTCATCGTCGGCAAGGCCTTATACGAGGGGACGTTGGACCTCACCGCGGCGTTGGCCGAGGCTCATGCGTGAGGCGGGGATGTTGACCAAACGCATCATTCCCTGTCTGGACGTGAAGGATGGCCGCGTGGTCAAGGGCGTGAGCTTTGTGAATCTCCGTGACGCCGGAGACCCGGTCGAGGTCGCGAAGATCTACGATCAAGCCGGCGCCGATGAACTGTGTTTTTTGGACATCACCGCTTCTCACGAAAATCGAGAGACTTTGCTGGACATCGTGTCCCGGACGGCCGAGCAGGTATTTATGCCGCTCACGGTTGGTGGCGGGATTCGTACCATCGAGAATATTCGGCAATTGCTCAACGCGGGGGCGGACAAAGTCAGCATCAATACGGCCGCCGTGAAGAATCCGGAGTTCGTGACGGCGGGCGCCCGCCGATTCGGTTCCCAATGCATTGTCGTGGCGATCGATGCGAAACAGGTTAAGGAAGCGGGCTCCGCTCGATGGGAGATTTTTACCCACGGAGGTCGCACCCCCACGGGGTTGGATGCTGTGGCATGGGCCCGACACATGGAGGAAAAAGGGGCCGGTGAAATCCTGTTGACCTCGATGGACCAGGATGGGACCAAAGACGGCTATGACCTGCCGTTGACCAGGGCCGTATCGGAAGCCGTCTCGATTCCGGTCATCGCGTCCGGTGGGGCCGGAACAGTGGCGCATCTGTATGACGCCCTGGGAGAGGGAAAGGCCGATGCCGTGCTTGCGGCTTCGATTTTTCATTATCAGACCTACAGCATCAGTGACGCGAAAACCTATCTCAAGGAGCATGGGCTTCCCGTGCGTATCGTGAATGGCCGTGGAATCTGACCGGAGCGTGGCTCCCAACGACCTCAACGTGCAGTTCGACGAGCAGGGGCTGGTGCCTGCCGTTGTTCAGGATTGGCGTGACGGTGTCATTCTGATGGTGGCGTATATGAACCGGGAGGCACTTGATCAGACGTTGCAAACCGGTTACGTGCATTTCTGGAGCCGTTCGAGGAGACAGCTTTGGAAAAAAGGGGAAACCTCTAGCCATTTTCTGCTCTGCAAGCGGGTCTTTCTCGATTGTGACGGGGACGTTCTGTTGGTCAAAGCCGAACCTATGGGGCCCGCGTGTCATACGGGAGCCCGGACGTGTTTTTTTACGGAAGTGACGCCTCAGGGCGTGGCGGCGACGCAGGGCGATGAGGAAGCGAACGGAGGCATTGTCGATCGACTGTATGAAATGGTCCGGCAGCGGAAGGCTCATCCACAAGAACATTCGTATGTCTCCTCCTTGATGAAAGAAGGGCCGGACCGAATTCTGAAAAAGATCGTGGAAGAAGCCGGGGAAGTCGTGTTGGCCGTCAAAAAAGAACACCGGGAAGAAATTATTCACGAGGTGGCGGACCTGCTGTTTCATACCATCGTGGCCTTGGGACATTGTGAAATTCCCATGACGTCGATTCAGCAGGAACTTGGTAAGCGTTTCGGTAAATCGGGCATCAGGCATCCGGAACAATCCCGGTAAAGAACAACATGCTGCTTTCCCGCAGGTTGACTTGCCGTCAAATCCCTGGTATAGTCTAAAAACTTTATTTTCCAATAAGTTGTGACTGCCTAGCTCTTCCAAAAAGAGGGTACCGACAGAGGCTTCGGAGCAGAGCCTTGACAACGGCACGAGCTGGAATCCCTCCTGCTACTCTTCAACAAATCCGTGACTCCGTTGACATTGTGGACGTGGTGTCCCGCTACGTCACGTTGTCGAAAACGGGTCAAAATTTTCGAGGCCTTTGCCCGTTCCACCAGGAAAAAACACCTTCCTTTACCGTGACCCCCGCGCGACAGATGTTTTACTGTTTCGGGTGTGGAACCGGAGGCGACGTTTTCACTTTCCTGATGAGAAAGGAAGGGCTGGAGTTTCCGGAGGCGGTGAGAGACCTTGCCGAACGGGCGGGAATCCCTCTCCCTGCGTCACAAGGCTTTTCACAATCCCAAACGGGTCAGCGGAAACGGTTGGAAAGTCTCCATGCCTTAGCCAACACGTGGTTCCAACGAAATCTGCATGATCCGTCCAAGGGCCGGTCGGCCTTGGCGTACCTTGCCGGACGGGGTCTTGCATTACCGGTGCTGAAAGAGTTCGGCGTGGGATACGCGTTGCCTTCGTGGGACGGGCTCACCAACTATTTGACCCGGCAAGGGGCGACCCCGTCCGATTTGACTGCCTCGGGCCTGGTGGCGGCGAAAGAGACGCAAGGCTCCTCGAAGTCCGCGAGATTCTATGACCGGTTTCGTGGCCGGGTCATACTCCCGATCCACGACCTTGGGGCCACGGTGATTGCATTCGGCGGCCGGGTGTTCGAAGAGGGCACCCCCAAATACCTGAATTCTCCGGACACGGCGCTCTTTCAGAAGAGTCGCGTGTTGTATGGGTTGCACAGGGCACGCGAAACGAACCCGCACCTTGACTCTCTGATACTCGTCGAAGGCTACTTCGACGTGTTGGCGCTGCATCAGGCGGGTATTCGTCACGTTGTCGCGCCCTTGGGAACCGCCCTCACGTCCGAGCATGCCGTCCTGTTGCGTCGATTCGTCAACACCGTTGTGCTGGTCTTCGACGGCGATGCGGCAGGGACCGGTGCGGTGTTACGCGCGTTGGACGTGTTTCGTGAGAGTGGGATCACCGTCAAGGTCGTGGTCATGCCTTCGGGGGATGATCCGGATTCCTACGTTCGGGCGCATGGGGCGGAAGATTTTCTCGCGTTACAGGACCGGGCCCTGACGTTATTGGAGTTCGCCGTGACCCAACGGTTGAAAGGCGCAACCCATGCGACCATCGAAGAGCGGACCCGGCGAGTCGACGACATACTCGGCATCCTGGCCAAAGTCTCAAACCCTATTGCCAAGAATGAACAGATCCAACGCGTCGCCGAGCGATTGGGCGTCAGACCGCAGCTTCTTCTTGATCGCTATCCTGCCGTCCTCAATCGACGTCAGAGTGGTGCCCGACCTCAAGGGAAAACGGCAACGCCAGACAATCGACGCCACGACGAAAAGGAATTTCGAGAGGAACGCGAAATTGTCTCGCTCATGGTGCAGGGCAGCTTGCGGCCGGAGCATTTCAGGGATCTGCGGCCCGAGGATTTTCGATCACCGCTCTATCGCCGGATTGTGGAGATAGGGTTGCGACATCTCGACACGGAAGGAGGCATTGATGTGCCGGGATTTCGCGCGGAAACCGGTTTGGATGAGACGTGTCGTGATGCGGTCGCGAAGTTAGAGTTCTCCGTCTTTGAGGACCGGGATGAATATATTCAGGATTGTTTGAGAGCGTTGGCACAAAGAAACTTGAAAACCAGTTTGGACGAACTGATTGCTCAGCTTCGAATCGCCGAACGAGAGCAACGAACGGATGACGTGGATTGTCTGAATTCCCAAATCGAAGCGCTGCGTGGGAGAAAGGCCGGGTTAGCCTCCTCCACGTTAGCTTCATCATAAGGGGCCTTTATGGCAAAGACGACCGCCTCCAAGCTACGGAGAAAAGAAGAGGCAGTGGAAACAGAGATCCAACGGGGCAAGAAGGCGCACGCTTCATCCGCAAGGGGGCGCGCTCCTGAAGTTCAACCCCGGAAGCGACTTGATCCCGTTGGGAGCCCTGTTCCGAAACGTATGAAGAGCAGGACGTTACCGGCTCAATCTCGTACTGAAGTGCCGGTTGAGGCGGATTCCGTTTCCAAGAAGACCGAACAGGAAGAAGTGCTGGAAAAGAATGCCCCGGAAATCGATCTCACTCCCGGTGATTTGAGTCGAACGGATGATCCCGTTCGTCTGTATTTACGAGAGATGGGGAGTGTCTCGTTGTTGAGCCGCGAAGGGGAGATTGAGTTAGCGAAGAAGATCGAAGAAGGGAAGGAAGAGATGACGCGGGCGATTGCGGGGATGCCGATGACCCTGGAGACGCTGGAGGCCTGGCGGGGGCGGCTGAAGAAACGGGAAGTGAGCGTGGGGGACGTGGTGCTGGTGCACGAGCCCGGGGAAGACGACCTGGACGAAGCGGAAGTCGCGGAAGTGCAAGAAGAAGAAGTCCGGCAGCAGGCGCTGGCGGAGTTGGAGCAAGTGCGGCGGTTGGGGAAGACGCTGGT
>JAJDVY010000030.1 GCA_022825885.1 Nitrospirales bacterium
ATTTCATCAAGGCCCGAAGGGCGTGGCCCTTCGCCAACAGGCCGGATATACGAGCGCAAGCCTGTCCCTGTCAGACTCAATCACGGTCTTGCAAGACGGGAGGAGACCATATACGGGTTAGCCGAAGGCGTAACCCGACAGGGTAGGAGTTGTCGGATTACGCTACGCTAATCCGACCTACCCGACCTGCTCGCCATTCGCTCTCATTTTGCCCGCGTCAGGCCGTCCGCCGGGCGGATGCCGAGCCAGCACAGGGCGCCGATGAATGCCAGGACCGCCGCGATTCCAAGGGCGGTGGTCCATCCGAATTCATCCGCAATCCAGGGTGTGAGCGTGGGGGAGAGAGTGCCGCCCAGGTTGGCGCCGGTATTCATCACCCCGGAGAGGGTGCCGGCGTGGGTTTTGGATAAGTCCACGGTCGAACTCCAAAACGCGCCGATGGTGAAATACAACCACCCCGCGCCCAGGGATAACAAGGCCAGGGCGATGAAAGGATGCTCGATTGCCGCCCCCAGGATGATGGAGAGGGCCGCCAGGACCATGCCTCCGGCTCCGATCCAGGATCGACCTTTGTTCACGCCGAATCTTTCGGACAAGCGGTCCGTGACCCAGCCGCCGATGGGACACAAGATCGTCATGGCGATAAACGGGCTGGCGGCAAACAGGGCGCCCCTCAACACGCTGAAGTTCCGGGCTTCCACGAGGTAGAGATAAAACCAGGACAAGTACACGTAGGCCACGTATCCGAAACAGGTGTAACTCAGGACCAGCCACCACACGCTTGGGGTCTGTGCAAAGGCTTTCCAGGGAAGGGGTGCCGATGTCTCCGGCCGGTTCCGCGAAGGCCTGTTGCCGCGGATCAGCGCGACCTCCTCGGCATTGACTTGTGGATGCGCTTCCGGCCGGTCCGTCGCAAACCAGAACCACAGTATGGCGATGAGCACGCCGAGGCCGCCGGCCCAATAGAAGGCCGCCTGCCAGCCGTAATTGACCATGATCCACGCCGTGACCGGGGGCGTGAGCGCGGACCCGATCCCAATACCGCTGACCGCGATCGCGATGCCTAGTCCCCGTTCATGCGGACCGCACCAATTGGCCACGGCCCGGTTGAAATTCGGCAAAGCGGCGGCTTCCCCGACGCCGATCAGGAATCGTACGATCATCAGCGACCCCCAAATGCCCAGGACCCCTGCGAGAAACGACGTCGGGGCCAGGGCCGTCATTGCCGTAAAGAGCGACCACCACACCACGGCCAGGGTCAAAACCGTTCTGGGGCCCCATCGGTCTGCCATCCGGCCTCCTGGTATTTGAAATAAGGCATACCCCAGGACGAATGCTGAAAAAATCTGTCCCATCTGGACATTGGTGAGCCCGAGGGCCGGGATCATCTGCCGTGCCGTGACGGAAATATTAACCCTGTCGATATAGGTGACAATACTGATGGCTAGCAGGAGGGCCAGGATAACCCAGCGCGTGTGGGACGGTTTGGGTTCGGTTGTGGGCCGGGGCATGAACGTTCTCCTCGAAGTTGAGCGCACTGTAACGGGGTTTGTCGGAGAATGCCAAGTCTGTCGAATCGAGAGGAAGTTACTGGTTGAAACTTGGTCGTGGTCCGTGATAGAGGGACTTTTCGGCAGAAGGTTTAGAAGCCTATATCCTTATGCCACACAAAATCAGGAGGGAAAGGACAATGGCAACGAGAGCCCGGGAAAAACCCAAAGCCAAAGGGAAAAAGTCGGGACGATCCGCATCCAAGCCTGCGAAGGGAGCAAAGGTTGCCCCAGCCAAGGCGAAACCGGCCAAGTCTACCAAACAGGGTGCGCTCAAGTCCGGGAAGGCGAAGCAGGCTCCGCCAAAAAAGAAGTCAAAGATTGTGATAAAAAAGGATTCCGCCAAAAGAGGTGCCACCAAGAAGGCGTCTGTCAAGAAAACTGCCGTGAAAAAAGCCGCGTCCAAGCCCGTCAAAAAACGTTCGGCCAAAGGAAAAACACCGGCTGCGGCCAAGCCCAAAAAGATCGTCGCCAAGAAAGCGGTCGCCAAGAAAGCCGTTGCGAAGAAAACGACGGCCAAGTCCGCGCAAAAACGTCCGGCCGCGGGGAAAACGCGGGTCGAGATGAGCCCCAAAAAGGTGACGAAGCCCGCCCCGATACCTGAAACGAAGACCGCAACGACGGAGGAGAGTTTCGCCATCGCCGAAATGGAAGACGTATCGCAGGATGTGGCTGCAGACGTCGTTCTTGAGTCACTGGAATCGGATTTATCCGGATTCGATGATGAGACGGCTGACGAGTTTTCCGCTGATCTCGACGATGACATGACCGGCGACATGTCCGATGACTTCGATGACGACGCAGGATTCGGTCCCCTTGCCGAAGACCACGATGATGATCTGACCGAAGATTTGTCCGAGGAGTTGGAAGCCGAGAAATATTTCAGGGAAGCGGAAGCGGGGTTGGATGACGACGACGGTTTGCCTCGTGGATGGTAGCGGGACTGCGACGGTCTGCAGGGCGAACACGCAGGTTCGCCCCTACAAAGGAGAATTCGATGTCTGAAGCTGAAGGTCTGCCGCGTATAGGAGAGAGTGCCCCTGATTTTTCCGGAATAACAACCCTGTCTCAAGATTTCGGATTCAGCGCCTGGCAAGAGCAGGATTGGGTCGTGTTCTTTTCCCATCCTGCGGATTTTACGCCCGTGTGCACCACGGAATTGGTGGAATTTGCCCGCAGGCACGAGGACTTCAAGAAGAAAGGCGTCAAATTACTCGGTGTCAGCGTGGACAGCATTCATGCCCATCTGGCTTGGCTTGCGAATATCAAGGAGAAACTGGGCGTGGCGATTCCCTATCCCCTGGTGGCGGATATCGATATGCAGGTATCCCGGCTCTATGGTATGATCCATCCCGGGGCCAGTGCGACCGCTACGGTTCGCGCGTTGTTCGTGATCGATCCCAAACGCGTGATCCGGGCCCTGATTTATTACCCGATGAACGCGGGTCGCAATGTTGACGAAGTCTTCCGCTTAGTCACGGCACTCCAAACAGCCGACACCTTATCCTGTGCGACACCGGTCAATTGGCAGGAAGGTGAAAAGGTGGTCGTGCCGCCTCCCAAGACGGTTGCAGAAGTCGAGGAACGGCTCAGTCATGCCGACCGGGAAGTCAAAGATTTTTATCTCACCCTGAAAGACCCAAAGCCGCAAGCCTGAGGCCGGGTCGCCTTCCATCCGAGAATGCCGGTTCTCCGAACCCCTCTCTCCTCTTTCTGTCATCCTCGACATTTGTAATCGAGGATCCAGGGTCTTTTGCCTTCATAGCCGCGCCTACCAAGAGGGGGAAAGGGTCGTTGTTTAAGTAAGCTTCCCCGTCTTTCCCGCCCTAATCTCGGCTCCGATAAGCGCAAATGTTCTGGTACAAAGATCCGGGAGTACTCACTTGGCCTGTTCGAGAAACAGATAATCTGATCGCAGTCAATCACGCCTCTGACCATTGCCTTTTAATAAGCCGATGGTCAACCTTTCAGATAGCCGTACTAAAACCTTTCAATCAGCCGTCCTCGAAAGTTACAATCAGCCGATGTCTGAGCGTGCCTGCTCTTATGGTGCTTCCTTCTCCAAACGGCTTTTCCGGGTCGCATAAGATGCGGTAGCTACAAATGAGGAAAGGCCGCTTGGCAACATACGATAATCTCTCTACCTCCCTTTCGCCCCTCCTTACAAAGGAGGGGAAGGGAAGAAGACTTTTCCCTGTGGTGCCGTTTGTTCATCGCTTTATGGTCCTTCGAAGGTCCATGTGGTCCGTGAGTCTCCTCTGTGTCGTCGTCTGGGTCGTGGGGTCGGGCATGTCACCGGGGGTCTGCCGGGTCGAGGAAGGGACGGACCCTCGGGTGTTGGTTCGCGAGTTGAAAGGGTCCTGTGGCGACGAGGACCGGCAAGCACTGGCCGTTGCGGCGGACGATGTGTTGGCGGCTTTGCAGCAGGGCAGGGGGGTGGCGTTGAAAGGGGTTGTGCTGGCCGGCGACCTGCACCTGGACCGGTTGAGCCTTCAGCCGTTTGACGCGGGATTGGTCCAACATTCGGCAATCGTCGAACACGTCGAAGCCGAACGCGTGTCCGAGGTTCGCGTCATTAACGGGCCGTTCATGCTCGAAGACGTGGAGGTGCAGGGCATACTTGCGACCAACCTTATCAAGTCCGGGTACATCGTCGTTCGAGGGCCGGTGAGCCTGCAAGGCAGCACCATCCAACGGTCCGTGGACTTGTCCCGGATGGTCTTCCTGGATCGAGCCGATTTTTCCGACGCGCACATCGTCCATGAGGGATTTTTCATAAAAGCCATGTTTGCCCGGGATGCCGACTTTACCCAAACGGCGTTCGGAACCCATTCCCGGTTTCATAAAGCCCGGTTCATGGGGAAGGTCGCGTTTACGGGAGCGCGGTTTCACGGTCTGGCGGAATTCCTGGAAGTCTCCTTTGCGGAGGACGCCGGGTTTGCGCGCACCCGGTTTCTGCAGGGGACGGGTTTCTCCGGAAGCCGGTTTCAGAAGACGCTGGACTTGTCCGAGGCCCGGTTTGACCGTGAAGCGTATTTTCGGTTTACCGAGTATCAGGGCAAGGCGGATTTTCACCGGGTCCTGTTTCGGAATACGGCGGATTTTACGGAAGCCCGGTTTCAGGGCGACGTGGATTTTCGAGAGGCCGTCTTCGAGCAGCCCGGTTTGATTTCCGGAATCGATCTTCCCGAGTTGGACCGGAACGGCAGGCCCGCCGGCCAAAACCGTGATTTCTTCATCCTGCTGTCTATCCTGGTCGTTCTGTGGTTGTTGCTGCTCGCGATGTGGAAGAAAAAATCCCGGTAAGAAGACAGGCTCACTGGCTTGTCCCTGCAAAATATCAGATACACAATATATGGAATTTCTGTTGCCTCTCGCCACTAAAACTAGTATATTAGCGTGTCTATGCTTGGATGACAGGATGGAGAGCCTGATGCCTCCCATGTCTGCCAGTTCGAAAGAAATATGGAACAGGTCGAAACCGCATACGAGGTGAAGCTGGAGGCCTTCAATGGGCCTCTCGATCTTTTACTCCACCTCATCCGCAAGCACGAAATCAATATCTACGATATCCCGATCGCCCTGATCACCCGGCAATATCTCGAGTATCTTCAGATCATGAAGGAACTCAATCTCTCGTTTGCCGGCGACTTTTTGGTGATGGCCTCGACGTTGATTCATATCAAGTCTCGAACGCTGCTTCCGCAGGACCCGGGCCCCGAGCCGGGTGACGATGAAGGCGAAGATCCCCGGAGCGAGTTGGTGCGCCGCCTTGTAGAATTCCAGCAGTTCAAGGAAGTCGCGAGCCGGTTGTCCGATCAGGAACGGTTATGGCGGCAGGTATTCCAACGGGAGCCTGAACAGGTCCCGCCAGTCCGGGAAGTGTTTTCCGAGGACGTGCAGGTGTTCGATCTCCTGAGTGCCTTGCAGGAAGTCCTGGCCCAGACCACGGCATTCCCGGGGCTCGAATTCACACCGGATACCTTGACGGTCCAGGATCGTATCAACAGCGTGATCGAACGTCTGGAAGAGACTCCGGCTCTGACCTTTGCCGCGTTGTTTGAAGGGGAGACTGACCGGTTGACCGTCATCGTCACCTTTTTGGCGTTGTTGGAGCTTGTGCGGATGAAACTGGTCCGCCTGACGCAAGTGAATTTCGGGGGCCCTATCCGGATCACTCGCACGTTCCTCGCGTGGCAATCCGAAGAGCACCCTGAAGGGAACGGGGCATCGCCCCGGATCATGAACAACGATGACGACAATGGAGGCTTCGATGGAAATGGAATCCTCTGACAAAACAGACGTGTCCGCCCTGCCTGTCCTGAGTGTCCTGAGCAAAGTCGAAGGGAGCGAAGCCGAAGGAAGCCTGGACAAAGGGACCGATGTTGTGGAATCGGCGCCGGATCTTTCTCCGTCGTCCTCGGCTGGTGGTGCTTCTTGTGAACCCGATGAAACCGCGGGCCTCGCCGATGGATTGAGTGAGCAGGAACTCAAGGGGATTATTGAAGCCCTGTTGTTCGTGTCCCGCGAGCCTCTTCTTCTCGACAAAGTCACCACGGTCTTGGCGGGACCGCCCAAGGTGGCGATCTATAACGCCATGAAGGCTCTTCAGCAGGATTATGATCAGGAGGGTCGCGGCCTCCAGATTGTCGAGTTGGCCGGTGGGTACGCCATGGTTACGCGGGCCGATTGTGCCCCGTGGATCACCAAGCTGAATAAGGTCAAGGCGTCCGTCAAAGTGTCACGGTCGGCCTTGGAGACCCTGGCGATTATTGCCTATAAACAACCGACCATGCGTGCGGAGATCGAACAGATTCGCGGAGTGGAAACATCGAGTGTGTTACGAACGCTGCTCGACCAGAAACTCATTCGCATCGTGGGCAGAAAAGACATCCCCGGCCGTCCCATCCTGTATGGGACTTCAAAGACTTTCCTCCAGAAATTCGGACTTCGGGATCTCCGGGATTTGCCGCCTCTCCGTGACTTCGCGGCATTGGGGCAAGGAGAAAATCCCGAACTGTTCGAGGAAGACCCGGATAATCCTCAGCAAGCCGGTACCGAACCGGTCGTCGAAGAGCCCGCCCAGGACTATCCGGAGCCAATCAGTTCTTCCGTTGCCTGAGTTCCGGGTTTATTTGTCGGTTTCCTGCCGAATATCCACATCCACCACACCAGAAAACCGACAACAGATCCGACGCAAATCATCAAACCCGTCATCACAATAACGGGTGTTCCCAACCAGCCAAAGGTGTGGCCAAAATGAATGGAACTAACCATGGCGCCGAGGCTTGCTCGTATTGCCGAAGAATCGAGTTCGTGGGTGTGGATCCTGTCAATGCAAACGCTGCTCACCCATACGCGTATGTCGCCGCGGAGTTTGTCATAATCGCCGCGTCGCTCAAGGGTTAGTCCGTAGTAGGGACGCTCATTGGAGGGCATTATGAGTGATGTGAACCGTGCATCAGGGAAGGCGGCCTGTCCGCGGGCTGCAGCTTCTCCCGGCGAAACCGAGCCTCCTTGGCACGCCGCGGTGAATTCGGAAACAACAGCCGGCGGCGGTTCGGATGGTAGCCGGGGCAACATATTACCGAACCAATCCGGTTTGAGAAGATACGCGCCGGTAAAGGCCCAGATTACCACGAATGGTATGCTCCACAGCCCGATCAACCCGTGTAACTGAAACAGGTTCCCGTAACGCGATCCGGATAACTTGAACGTTGTTGCCTTGCGCCAGGGTTTTCCCTGGCGCGGCCACCATTGATAGATTCCGGTTGCGGCAAAAACGATTAATAGAACACCCAACAAAGCAACGGTGATCTTGCCATTTTCTCCCAGCAAGAAAGAGTCGTGAAAGCTGATGATAAATCTCACCCAGGATTCGTTGGGATTCAATGCCCCAAGATAAGTGTTTCTATACGGATCTAACGCGACACCGACAGAACGGGCCGTGCCGTCGTCCCCGGTCGCGGCGCCGAAAACGAGCGCGGCTTCTACTTCGAATCGCGTCCGCTCCATCAACATCACCCTCGGGGTGAAACCAGATCCATACCCGTCCCGGACCGTCTTCAGGAGATCATCGACGTTGGCGTAATGACTACCGGCAGGCGGTGCAGGCGGGCTTACCACTGCCCCGTATTGCATCTGCATTATGGCGCCGGTGAAGCTGGCCAGGATGCCCGAAAAACTAACGAGAAAAAGGAACACAAAGCTGACGGCACCAGACCAGCGATGAGCTTGGACGATGATCGTTCGCGGAGTTAAATGGATGGAGCTCAACTCTTAGAACCGAACCGTTGCGCGAAAGCCCCAAGTCGCCGGACGTTGAACAGTGACGCTCGCAGGCGTCCCCCGACCGGGGCGCCTGTTGCTGAACCACCGTTCATCCAGCACGTTCTCCCCGTATGCCCAAAGCTCGAACCTGTTGACGGTGATACCTGCGCGCAGATTGAGCAGGTCGTAGGCGGGGAGCCGCTCGATGGCGATTTCAACATAAGCCCCTCAGCCAATGAATGAGCACTTGCAGGCACTCTCTTTCCAAACCATGGACGTTCTCGATGTAGTTCCCTCTGTGCTTGCGTGAAGAACGCGCTCTTCCCGCAAGAGCCCGGACGACGTATGGACCTCGTACTCCCCGATAAACGCTCAGGCATTGGAACGGATCTCAGGCGTCTGCTTGCCCCGGCACAGGTAAAGGACGATGCGGCCACCTTACGGGCGTATGCGGTCGATGCCAGCATCTGTCGCCTGACATTAGTCGACAAATGATTTCTTAGCAGATAGATGCAAGAGAACAGTACTCGGTTAGCTTGCTTTTTCCTCCACTTGAGCATAGCCTAACCGTCGGAACTATTATAGGAGGAGATAAAGATGGCAACGGCTAAGAGCGAAGCACTGGAGATGATTCAAAATCTTCCTGACGATATAACGACTGGTGTGATCATGGAGGAACTGTTTTTTAAGCAGCAGGTGGAGAAGGGGCTTCAAGATGTCGCCGAAGGGCATGTGGTCAGCCATGAAGAATTAAAAGAAAGAATCGCTCGATGGCGAAACTCCGTTGGTCGCTGACCGCCGGAAACGATCTGCGGGATATCGAAGATTTTATTGCGAGAGATTCTGTACTGCACGCGGTCACATTTGTCGATCGCATTCTCGAAACTGCCGAACGAGTTTTCAGCACACCCAATCTTGGTCGTATCGTTCCAGAGTTCAAGCGCGAAAACCTCCGAGAGGTCATTTTCAGAGGATATCGCATTGTCTATCTGCTCCGGAACGAGGAGATCATCATTCTTCGCGTCGTGCATGGTGCACGAGATTTGCGTGACCTTGTTCATCGGGAGCCGTGGGATATTTCTCCCTAGGTTAGTAAGGCTCATTCTTCCCGCAAGTGTTCGGAAGCAGTACGACGTATGGATCTCGTACTCCCCGATAAACGCTCAAGCATTGGAACGGATCTCAGGCGTCTGCTTGCCCCGGTACAGGTAAAGGACGATGCGGCCACCTTACGTGCGTATGCGGTCGATGCCAGCATCTATCGTGTGGCGCCCCGAGTCGTGGTGCTCCCGGACCGTGAAACGGATATCGACCTGGTGCTGGACTACGCCGTCACCCGGGGCATCCCATTGACCGCGCGCGCGGCTGGCACCAACCTCACGGGATCGGCCATCGGGGCGGGTATTATTCTGGACGTGTCGCGTCTCAACAGAATCCTCGAAGTGAACCCCGAAGAGAAATGGGCGCGCGTGCAACCCGGCATCGTGCTCAACGAGTTGAATGCTCAACTGGCTTCCACCGGCCTCATGTTCGGGCCGGATCCGTCCAGTGGCGATATGTGCAAGTTGGGCGGGATGTTGGCCAACAATTCGTCGGGACCACACACCCTGCGGTACGGGTCCGTCAAAGATAACGTGTTGTCCATGCGAGTCAGGCTTGAATCTGGCGGGTGGCTCACCGCGGGCCGTGAGCCTGTGGACGGGGAAGGGTTCCCTCGATCCCTGGCAGGCCTTGAAGGGCTGCACAGGGTCTTTGATCTGGTACGGGACAACCTGGATCTCATTCAAGCCAAACGCCCGCGCGTCAGTAAGAACAGTGCGGGTTATAACCTCTTTGACGTGGCGGAAGGACTCGCCCGGGGGGTCTTTGACCTTCCGAAGCTGTTCGTGGGGAGCGAGGGCACGTTGGGCGTGTTCAGTGAGGCGACAATCCGGCTCGTGGATCGTCCGCGTTCGACCGTGACCGGCATGATTCATTTCCGGGACCTCGAAGAAATGGGCGAGGCGGTGCATCCCTTGTTGCGGCTCGATCCGTTGGCCTTGGAGGTAATGGATGCCAACACGTTGGATCTTATCGGCCGGTCGCAATACGGGATTCCCGATGACGCGGCGGCAACCCTGCTCATTGAATTTGATCAAGAAGGAGACCACGGCGGGATTGCGCAACTGCGCGCAGCCTGCCGGCAATATCGCCTGTCCGGCGATCCTATGGTCGCGACTGATCCGGAGCACCAACGGAATCTCTGGAAAGCCAGAAAAGCCCTCTATCCCACGCTGTACCGGTACGATGCCAGAAAAAAGCCCATCAACTACGTGGATGACGTGGTCGTGGCCGCGGAACACATGGGCGAGTTGATTCGCTACCTAGACCGGGTCTTCGGTCCCGCGAAGGTCCGGGTGGCGATTTTCGGACATATCGGCAACGGCAATGCCCACGTCGTGCCGTTGCTGGACGTGAATGACGAGCAGGATTTCCAGCGCATGGTGGACACGTATTATGAAGTACATGAGACGATTCTCGACCGGTTTCAGGGTTCCATTTGCGGGGAGCACGGGGACGGCCGCGTTCGCGCTGAAATGGTCAGACGGATGTTCGGCGACGAGTTGTATGGTCTCTTTGTGCAGGTCAAGCAGGCCATGGACCCGGCCGGGATTTTGAATCCAGGCGTGAAAATCAGCGAAACCGCGTTTACCGAACACATCGACTTTGAACGGTTGGGAAAATCCTGCGCCACGTGCGCGAAATGTAACGCGGTCTGCCCGGTGTACGACGTGTTTCAATCCGAAGACATGAGTTCGCGGGGATGGTATGAAATCGTCACGGCCCCGGACTACAGTTATTTGGATTCCCAGCGCGTTGTGGAAGCGTGCCTGAATTGCAAATCGTGCCGAACCATTTGTCCGGCGGACGTGGACGTGTCCGAACTGATCCTGCAACGACGGGCTGAACATCCGAACGCCCTGGCCGGAAAGATCTTTGCCCTGCACGCGCAACAGGAGCGGTTCGGCGCGTTGATCAAACTGGCGGCGAAGACGCAAGCGCTTTGGGACCGTCCGCTGATCCGGAAGATCGGCGAAGTGCTGATGCGACCGTTCCTGGCGCGACTCTCCGAGCGTGCCCGGCTTCCCTGGAACATGAAGCTGCCGCGCCTGGCGAAATTGTTGTTGCGTGAACGGCATCGCGCCCTCTGTGTGTCGTCTCCTCCCGTTGCTCTTCCGGGCGATGCCGGTGGTGATGAAACGCGGGAAAGCGGCGCCTCGCTGAAAGTCGCGTATTTTCACGGCTGCGCCGCCAACTACTTCGACGACGGCGTGGGTGACGCAGTGATCAACGTCCTGGCGCAATACGGCGTAACCCCCGACCTTCCGCCGCAACGATGCTCCGGGACACCTATTGAAACGTATGGACATCGGACCTTGGCCAAGGAAGGTGCCCGGTATAACGTCAATAACTTCGCCGGGTACGACGTGATCGTCACGGGGTGTGCGTCCTGCACGCTGGCGCTCAAGGATTATGCCAAGCTGTTCCAGGGTGAACCCGAGGAGCCGCGGGCCAAGCTGGTTTCGCAACGCGTCAAGCATATTGCGGAATACGTCATGGAGTTGGACCCGCATCGCGAGAAACTCGCCGGGGCGAAGGGGGGGCGCAAGGTCACGTATCATTCATCCTGTCACCTGCGCGCGGCTGGGGTGACCTCCCAGCCCCGGCGGCTGCTGGCCACGACGCCGGGGCTCGACTACGTCGAGATGCAGGACGCCGATCGTTGCGCGGGCGGGGCGGGCACCTACATCGTGAAGGACTATGACACTGCACAACGGATTTTCGAGCGGAAGCGACGGGCCATTGAACGAAGCGGCGCGGAGATCGTGGCCACAAGTTGTCCGGCCTGCATGATTCAATTGAAAAACGGCTTGCCCGACGGCACGGCAGTCAAGCATATTGCCCAGATCCTGGACGAATCGGTCCGAGAAGCGCGGG
Organism: Nitrospirales bacterium; assembly: GCA_022825885.1. Taxonomy (GTDB): domain Bacteria; phylum Nitrospirota; class Nitrospiria; order Nitrospirales; family UBA8639; genus Bin75. The sequence continues at coordinate 11,799 of JAJDVY010000030.1, forward strand.
AATCCGAGAGAACGTAGTCAGGGGCCTTGCAGAAGGAGGATTTTCACCATGGTGACGATACGAGTGTTCGGACAGGTCCTGCTGCCTTGCGTGGACGAGTCCGAGATTCAATGTGAGATTTCCGAACCGGTCAGTGTGCGGGCCTTATTGGAAGGTAATCCGGAAACCTTGGGCGGGCTGATGGAATTCCTGCGAAAAGGCGAATTGATGGTCACGGTGAATCAAAAGATCAGCACCCTGGAGTCGATTGTCAACGACGGCGACTTGGTGAAATTAACCCACCAATTCAACCCGGAACACGAAGGCGCCCTCTGGCATAACCCGTAGATATGGAGTGATTGGGAGGAAAAAACGAATGGCAGAGTACACGGTTGTTGTGAAAAAAGAAGGGGACTGGTGGATTGGGTGGATCGAAGAGATCCTCGGAGTCAACTGTCAGGAGCGCACGCACCCGGAATTATTGGAAACCTTGCGGGTGACGCTTCGGGAAGCGCTGGAATTCAATCGGCAGGAGGCAGTAGGTCGATGAGATGGTCTCCTCCCTCTTAATTCATCGGCATGGAATGTGCCAAGATGGCGAAAGGCAGCACAACCATCTCAGCACAAAAGGGGGCGACCATGAAAGAGCTGACGACAATTGGGTTGGATCTGGCGAAG
>JAJDVY010000001.1 GCA_022825885.1 Nitrospirales bacterium
CTTCGCCAGATCCAACCCAATTGTCGTCAGCTCTTTCATGGTCGCCCCCTTTTGTGCTGAGATGGTTGTGCTGCCTTTCGCCATCTTGGCACATTCCATGCCGATGAATTAAGAGGGAGGAGACCATCTCATCGACCTACCCCAACAAACACTGGATCCCCGATCAGAGCCTGTCCTTGACGTTCTTAATCGAGGATCGGGGATGACAGAAGGGTGAGATTCGTAGGTCGGATTAGCGTAGCGTAACCCGACGGATTTGCCGAACATTGACAATTCCTCAGCCGAAATAAAAGGGGACCGGGGAAAAGCTGATGAGGAAAATGACAAGGGCGCCCCACCCCACCCAGATCCGGCCGCGGCCCAATTCCGTTCCCGGATCGATTACCGGCGGATGGCTGATGCCGACCATGCCGGCCAGAACCGTCCACAAAATCCATCCCGGCCACCCCCACAGCCCCAAGACCAGCAGAATGGGAATCGCCGCCAGCGCCAGGGTCCGTTGCCGTCGTCCGAGAAGCGCATAGGCCACGTGCCCGCCGTCGAGTTGTCCGATGGGGATCAAGTTCAACGCCGTAATGAAGAAACCGAACCACGCGGCAAAGGCCACGGGATGCAACACCACGTCATAGGTGTCGGGTATCGATCCAAACATGAGCCACGCCAGGAATTGCAGTAACAACGGCTCCCCCAGTTGCAACCCATAGACGCCCATCGTGGATTCGACTCTTGAAAAAGCCAATCCGATGAGTAGCGCCGGGACGGCCACGATAAATCCCGCAATCGGGCCGGCCACGCCGATGTCGAACAAGGCACGACGATTCATAATGGGTGAGCGCATGCGAATCACGGCACCGAACGTCCCGATAAATTGCGGAGGTCCGGGAATAAACAGCGGCAAAGACGCCGGGACCCGATGCACGCGTGACAGGTAAAAGTGCCCGAATTCGTGCGTGACGAGGATCCCCAACAACGTGCAGGCAAACGGCCACCCGTTCAACAGACTGCCGGGATAGCGCACGAGAAAATCCCATGCGCCTGACACCGGCTCGGTATTCACTTGATAGGCGCCCGCCCAAAACGTGGTGAAGACGGTGACGATAAACAAGCCGAGCGGCAGATACAGGACCGATACTGCGCTTTCCGGCTCGGGCCCGGACCGCTCCCAATCCGGCGACCATTCATCGTGTCCATGCGGCCGGTTCTCCGGGTCATTGGGAGATTCCTGATGCCGTCCGGGGGGAAATGGTTGCTGGTCCATCATGCGTTAGAGACGGAACCTTCTCTCAGCCAAAAGGGTTCATGCGGCGTTCTTCTTTGACCGTGGTCGGCGGCCCGTGCCCGGGGAGCAACACCGTATCCGGGTCCAACTGCAAGACTCGACGGCGAACCGATGCCAAATGATCCGCATATAACGACAGCGGATTGGACCCGCCCACGGACCCGGCAAACAGCGTATCCCCGACAAAACAACACGCCTGGTCTTGACGTTGGACCTTATAGCAAATCCCGCCGGGCGTATGGCCTGGTGTGACAAGACACTCGACCCGCAGGTCTCCCACGGTAATGACCCGGCCATCTTCGGGAACGACGACCGTTTCTTTCGGCGGCTTCCAGGGCAACAACGGGCCATCGCCTTCTCCAAGATACACCGGCACGGGCCATTCGGACACAATCCGGTCCAGGCCCCCGGCATGATCCATATGCCCGTGCGTGAGACACACTCCGGTCAGCGTCGCGTGGTGCGCTTCGAGCACGGCCAGCATGGCCTCTGCATTATACGCCGTATCGATAAAGACGGCTTGTTTGGTTTGAGGATCGATGAGGACGTACCCTTTGACTTCGTAACCCCCGATGTCACCCGGCACCGTCACCACCAGCGTGGAGACCCACTCCGGAGAAGACTGCGGCACCCATCCCCCTATGGAAACCGCGGCCAGCGCCTCGGCTTTGAGGGCAAGAACCCGGGCCATGGCGTGGACTTCATGTTCCGATGGAGCGCGGGCGCCCTGCTCCAGACGCTCCCAGTCGTCTTGCGGAACGTGGGCGACTTCCGCCAGCGCGGCGATGGATTGTCCTCTCCCCTTCCGGGCCTTCTTCACAATGTCGCAAAATTCATCTTCGAGTATCACGGGCGGCGACAGCGCCGCCTGCCAGGCCCGGACCATCACGGGATCAACGTCCACCAACGTGACCGCTTGCAGGGATTGAGGATGAAACTCGCGAATTTCCGCGACCATCCCTTCTGCGGCTTCCCTGGGATCGACCCTGCCGACCCCCGTTCCCATTCCGGGAATGGCGAGGGAGACAAAGCCCCGTTCATCGGCCAGCCGGAGGGCGGCTCGCGTGGCCAATCTCACGTTTTGGGCGGGAATGCGCATGGACGGTTCGGGCATGGTCGGCGCGTGAATGATCGCTTCGAAACGCGTGCGCCCACCCGACGTCAGCACGGCCTGTCCCACGGGTATCGGCGCCTGCCGTCGCGCCTCATCTTCCACGATCGACCCCGCGGCGCGCCGGATGATTCCGGCCACCCCTCCGCCCATGAGGCCGTGACTATTCGCCGCATTGACGATGACCTGCGCCGGGGCGTCGAGAAGACTGCCTTGCAGACACGTGATGGCTATCAACTATTGCCTCATTGTCTCCGGTCTAGTACTGTTAGACGATTAGACAAAACCAAACGCATGATTTCACGGAAAGAGTCCCGTATGCATATAGCAGAAGTGTTTCGGCAAAACCAGCCTGCAATCAGTTTTGAGTTTTTCCCCCCAAAGAATGCGGCTTCGTCCCAGTCGTTGTTTCATTCTATTGAAAAGTTGATTCCCCTGAAACCCGCCTACGTCAGCGTCACGTACGGCGCGGGGGGATCAACACGTGAGTTGACCCATGACCTGGTCGTCAAGCTGCACAATGAGACGAACCTGACGATCGTGCCGCACCTGACGTGCGTGAAGTCGAGCCGGGATGAAATTTTCCGGATTCTCCAACGGTATGATGAACACGGCGTCCACAACGTCATGGCCCTGCGAGGCGACCCGCCCACCCAGGAGCCGTGGGATCCGGCCGAGCAGGACTTTCGCTACGCCGTGGAATTGGTGGCCTTCACCAAAAAACATTTTCCCCATATGGGGATCGGGGTGGCCGGGTTCCCCGAAGGTCATTCCGACACGCCCAATCGACTCCAGGAAATTGAGTACCTCAAGGCCAAAGTCGATGCCGGCGCCGATTACATCTGCACGCAACTTTTTTTCGACAACCGCGATTTCTACGATTTCTGCGAACGGTGCCGGCTGGCCGGGATCCACGTTCCCATTATCGCCGGCATCATGCCCATCACCTCGCTCAAGGGGATGAAACGGATGGCGGAACTCGCCCTGGGCGCGCGCTTTCCGGGAAAGCTGCTTCGCGCCCTGGCAAGCGCACAGGATGACGCCCAAGCCGAAAAAATCGGCACCCATTGGGCCACGGAACAGGTCCTGGACCTGCTGGACAACAAGGTCCTCGGGGTGCATCTCTACACCCTGAACCGATCCAGAGCCTCACTGCAGATCTACGAAACGCTGGGCCTCCAGCACGTCGACGTGCTCATGGAATAGGAACGGAATGTCGGGTTACGCCCGCGGCTAACCCGACCGACTTCGCTTTCTTGCCCTTTCTGTCATTTGGATGTGTTCACGTATTCGTTGACAAAATGAGAGAAAGGCAACACCAAAGACACTGGATCCCCGATCGTGGTCGGGGATGACAGAAGGAGGACGATTCCGGATCCTCGCTGCCTGCCCTGAGCATAGTCGAAGGGTGCGCAAGGATGACAGAAGGAGGAAATTATTTTTTTTCCAGTTTCGACCAGGAATCGCGGAGGGCGACGGTACGGTTGAACACGAGCCGTTGAGCAGTCGAATCGGGGTCCACGGAGAAATAGCCTTGCCGTTCGAATTGAAACCGTTGGCCCACGGCGGAACCCTGCAACGCCGGTTCGACCCGGCAGCCCTGCAATCGTTCCACCGAGTCCGGATTGAGGACGGTCCGGTAATCCCGGCCGTCCTTCTCGGGGTCCGGGACGGAAAACAGATGATCGAATAACCGCACTTCCGCCTCGAGCGCATGCGCCTCGGACACCCAGTGGATGGTGCCTTTCACCTTTCGACCGGGCTGACCCGATCCGCTTTTTGTCTCCGGGTCATACGTACACCGGACCTCGACGATCTCTCCCTGCTCATCCTTGATCACGTCCTCGCATCGAATGATGTAGGCATAGCGCAACCGCACCTCCTGACCGGGCGCGAGCCGGAAGTATTTTTTCGGCGGGTCTTCGCGAAAATCTTCCCGCTCGATGTAGAGGACGCGGGAAAACGGAACCGCCCGGCTCCCCATCGCGGGATCTTCGGGATTGTTCACCGCCCGGATCTCTTCGACCCGGCCTTCCGGGTAATTGGTTATGACGACGCGCAGGGGCCGGAGCACCGCCATGACCCGTTGCGCACCTGCATTCAGGTTCTCCCTGACGAAATGCTCCAACAGGTTGACTTCCACCACGCTGTCGCGTTTCGCCACCCCGATATGCTCGCAAAACCGCCGGATGGCTTCCGGGGGATACCCGCGGCGGCGCAGGCCCATCAACGTGGGGAGGCGCGGGTCATCCCATCCCGACACGTGCCCCTCCTCGATCAGGTCCAAGAGCTTCCGCTTGCTCATCACCGTGTGCGTCAGGTTCAAACGCGCGAACTCGATCTGTTGGGAATGGCAGGCCACGTCACAGGCATCCAGCAGCCAATCGTACAAGGGCCGGTGGTCTTCAAACTCCAGGGTGCAGAGGGAATGCGTGATCCCTTCGAGGGAATCGGACAGGGGATGCGCGAAGTCATACGTGGGATAGATGTTCCACGCGGTGCCCGTCCGGTGATGCGGCACCCGTCGAATCCGGTAGAGCGTGGGGTCGCGCAGATTGACGTTGGGCGAGGCCATGTCGATTTTGGCGCGGAGCACGTGCGCCCCTTCTTCGCAGTCGCCGGCGCGCATCCGGGCGAACAGGTCGAGGTTCTCTTCCACCGGCCGCGTTCGATACGGACTCTCCTTGCCCGGTTCCGTCAGGGTCCCCCTGTACTCGCGGATTTCGTCCGCGGTCAGGCTGTCCACGTAGGCCCTCCCTTTCCCGATCAACAACACCGCGTACTCGTACAACCGCTCGAAATAATCCGAGGCAAAGAAACACCGCTCCTGCCAGTCGAATCCCAGCCAACGCACGTCCTCTTGAATCGACTCCACGTATTCCACGTCTTCCTTGGCGGGGTTGGTGTCGTCGAACCGCAGATTGCACAGGCCCCCGGCAAATTCCCGGGCAATGCCGAAATTCAAACAAATGGACTTGGCGTGGCCGATGTGGAGATAGCCGTTGGGTTCCGGGGGAAAGCGCGTATGCACGACGCCGTCGAATTTCCGTGCCTCGCGGTCCTGCGCCACGATTGCGCGAATGAAGTCCTTGGAAGCCGGTTGAGGAGTGGACACGTGTGGCTTATCCGAAGCAGCCGGGTCAAAAGGCGTATTTGAACCCGAAACTGAGCGCCCAGTATTGGATGTCGCTGAACGTCAGCGTACTGTCGAACGGAGTTTTCCCGTCGGCCAGGACCGGTTTGTGACTTCTGATGAGGGTCCACACAGTGTCGCCTTCAAGATCCTGGAAGGATGCCCAGCGCGCTTTCATCCCGATTGAGACCTTTTCCGTGAGCGCGTAATCCAGGCCGCCCAGGAATTGGAATCCGAAGAGCGTGTCGGTGAATTCGCTATTCAGCAGACTTAGCGTGCCGGCGGCAGCCTGTGGTCTGTCGGCCGGGTAGCCTTGAGCGACCGTCTTGCGCAAAAAGCGGGCTTCATAGTCCAGACTGGTCCGGGCCCACCCGACGCCTGCGCCCACATAGGGTGTCCAGCGCGAGGCGTTGAGAAAATCATAGTAGGCGTTCACGAAGAATTGATGGGCACTGAAGTCCGATACCCGTTCCGAAGGAGGATCGATCTCGCTTACTTCCGGATTTTTGCTCTGTAGCGCCGCGTTCCCACTAGCCGACGTCCAAGGGCGGGAGGAAGGGCTATTATGAGAGCGGTTCAGGTATTCAAATTCGACGCGAAATCTGTCCAAGGCATATCCTACGCTGACACCGCCCAAGAACCCCGTGTTGAGATCAAAGGAATTGACGGTCAACACTTGCGGCGTATTATCTGTGCAACCCTGACCGTTGGGGTCGCCTCCAATCAAAACATCACACCGTGTCGGATGGTTGACTCCGGAATTGACGGAACCCACGTCCGCGGCATTGGCAAACCCCAACTCCATGCCGGCGTAGAATCCCCGGCGACCCGTTTCGGCGCTTGCCACGCCAGCCGAAGCAAGCAGACAGCAACCCAGCAGCAGAGCACGGCGTCCGGATGAAAGAAGGGACATCATTGTCGTTTTCGTCATCGTCTCAATCTCCTCCCGGCGTTGGATACAAGCAGGACTCCTGAGGGTCATTCGTCATTCGCCATCTGACCATGGACTGAACCGTATCACGTCACTGAGAATGGCTGGGGGAGAAGGATTCGAACCCTCACGCTCAGATCCAGAATCTGATGTCCTACCCTTAGACGATCCCCCAAGCCGTCAAAAAGCCTAAAGGACGCCTGCGCGCCGAGTCAAGAAATGACCCTGATTTTGAGTAACCTGCCTCGATGCTGTTTGACGATTCCCCGATGGAATCGGGCAAAAGGCACTTCCGTACCACGGAGACCGGTGAGCGGGGGGTCCGTAAAGCCTTCGCATTTCTATTTAGACCATTCATATTAGACTGTTTATATCAGAACGGTCATTCCGAAACACTTGAGAATATTATCTGTTTTGTCTATAATAGAAGGTTAATATTACTCTTTTTATTATTTCAGGGGGGGGTATGCCCAGAAAAAAAGAATTTGACGTCGATGAGGCCTTGGACAAAGCCATGAAGGCCTTTTGGAAACGTGGCTATGAAGCCACGTCCTTGAACGACCTCCTGGACCACATGAAGATCCAGCGCGCCAGTCTGTATAACGCATTCGTCGATAAGCGTACCCTCTTTCTCAGTACGTTACGCCGGTACGACCGCATCCACCGCCGGGCCGTGGTGACAGAGCGGATCAAATTACCGTCGCCACGCCAAGCTGTCCTCGGGTTATTCCATGACGCAATCACGGCGGTGGTGAAAAACCAGGCACGCAATGGGTGTTTCCTGATCAATACGGCCTTGGAGTTAGCACCGCACGATCAGGAGGTGGCCGCGTTCGTCTGCCGGGCTTTCACCCACATGGAGCGACAGTTTTTCAGGAAAAGGATCGAACAGGGGATCGCCATCGGAGAAATCTCCAAGTCGGTTGTGCCGGCCCAAGCCGCATCCGCCATCCTGAGTCTGTACATGGGCTTGCTTGTGCTCTCCCGCAGCCGTCCCGAGAAGCGTTTGCTTGAGTCAATCGCGAAACAAGCGGAAATCCTTTTGCCTCCCGGCGAGACGGGTGCCGCTCCTCTTGCACCAGCCGGGCTTGCAGCCGCTTGTGTCAATTAATGTCTTGACCGGTTTTGTTTGCTTGGACTTGATGGTTTGGCCTTGCAGTCCCTGTGGGGCTGACCGAAGTCTCAACTGACACAGGACCGTTACGAACCGATTCGATCGATCGCCCGTTCAAGGCGTTTGAGGGTGCGGTCCTTCCCCAGTAATTCCATGACTTCATAAATGCCCGGACTGAAGGTTCTCCCGGTGAGAGCCACGCGCAGGGGTTGGGCGAATTTTCCCATCTTCAACCGTTCTTCCTCGAGGATAGCCTGCACCACGGGTTCGAGCGCCTCTTTGGAAAAGGATTCAATCGTTGTTGCCCGTTCGACAAACTTGCGCAGACTGGGCGCAATCGCAGGGGTGAGAAACTTGCCGGCCGCGGCTTCGTCCATCGCCACGGGCTCCACAATATACGGCATGGTCCAGTCCGCCATTTCGACCAGCGTTTTGGCGCGTTCGCGCAGGTGAGGGATCACCGCCTCAAGACCGCCCTGAGGTTGGACCAGTCCGCCCCTGTTGTATCCCTGCTTTTCCAAAAAAGGCAGTAGCCCTTCCGCGATATGACGAACCTCGCCTTGCTTGATGTACTCGGCATTGAGCCATTGCAATTTTTCCGGGTTGAACACCGCCGCGGATGGTTGCACGTGATCAAACGAAAATTTTTCGATCATCTCCCGAATTGAAAAAATTTCCTGGTCGCCATGCGACCATCCCAGCCTGACGAGGTAGTTCACCAGGGCTTGCGGCAAATATCCCATTTCCTCATAAGCCAAGACCGACGTGGCGCCATGTCGTTTGGACAGCCTGGATTTGTCCTCACCTAAAATCATCGGCACGTGGGCAAACTGGGGCACCGGATACTCCAACGCTTCGAAAAGGGGGGCTTGGCGTGGCGTGTTGTTGACGTGGTCGTCGCCGCGGATCACGTGCGTGATTCCCATGAGCGCGTCATCGATGACCACGGACAAATTATACGTGGGGTAGCCGTTCGACCGAAGGATGATGAGGTCGTCCAGCACGGCGTTGTCAAACGTGATGGTGCCTTTGATCAGGTCTTCGACAACGGTTTGCCCCTCTTGCGGAGATCGAAACCGGAGCGCCGCCGGTTCCGCGGGGTTGGTCAGGCCTCGTTCCCGGCACCGGCCGTCGTATTGAAGGGATTCCCCTTTGGCTTGGGCTTCTTTCCGCCGGGCTTCGAGTTCCTCCGGTGTACACACACACCAATACGCTTGCCCCCGGTCGAGCAGTTCCATGGCCTTTTGCCGGTAGAGATCCAGCCGGTCGCTCTGCCGGTGGGGACCTTCATCCCAATCCAGTCCGGCCCAGCGAAGGCCATCCAGGATCGCCTCGATGGCGGCGTCCGTTGATCGATCGCGGTCCGTGTCTTCAATCCGCAAAATGAATTGCCCGCCATGCCGCCGGGCGAACAACCAATTGAACAAGGCCGTCCGCAAGCCTCCGACGTGGAGGTACCCCGTGGGACTCGGCGCAAACCGAACTCTAACGCTCATGACTGTCTTCATATCAAAGTGTGCCCTCCAGTTGCACCTTTATTTTTCGCGCACTGTTCCTGGCCGTCATCCGCACAATCAGTTTGTCCTGCGAAAGCAGGAATCCATTGCCGTTCTCTTCCCAACGCAAGGAAACAACAAAGACACTGGATCCCCGATCGAGGCTTGTCCTTGACATTTTTAATCGAGGATCGGGGATGACAACAAATGCAAGTGTCTTCTCCCGGCGCCTGCGGGCGTGGCTGCGCCCCGCACCCCCAACCTTGACCCATCCTACCCTGCATGTTAGATTCTTGCCTGCTTTGATTGTTGTCAGGTTTTTCCGAAAACGCTTCTGAGTGGGGCTGTGGCGCAGTTGGGAGCGCGCGTGAATGGCATTCACGAGGTCGCCGGTTCAATCCCGGCCAGCTCCACCACCTACTCGTCGTGGCCGAACCCCGCCCCGCTTTCCTTGTTCTCCCGGTTTTAACAGCCCGAACCAATTCCCCGATTTGCCGTTTGACCGATGATCCATATTGAATCCCTGACCAAACAGTACCCGACAAAAACGCTCTTCTCCGAGGCGGCGGCTCACCTGCGTCCGGAAACCCGGGTCGGTCTCGTGGGGCGCAACGGGACGGGGAAAACGACCCTGCTCCGGATGATCATCGGCGAGGATTCGCCCGACGATGGGACCATTCGAAAACGGCCTTGGCTGCGTATCGGGTATCTTCCCCAAGAACTCGACGCTCCCACGGACCTGACCGTGCTACAGGCGGCCCATCGCGAGCAATATCCCGAACACGAAGCCAAACGGATTTTATCGGGACTCGGGTTCGGCGAGGCGGACTGGCATCGATCCCTGCAAACCTTTTCCGGCGGCTATCGCATGCGCGTGGCCCTCGGACATCTTCTGTTGAGCCATCCCGACGTGTTGCTGCTGGATGAGCCCACGAACCATCTGGACAAACCCACGCAGGCCTGGTTCGAATCCTTTTTGCTCGCCTCCAAAATGACCATGCTCGTCATCAGCCACGACACGAAATTTCTCGATCGCCTGACCACGCACATCTGGGAAATTCGTCATCGCCAGATCCTGGAATATCGCGGCAATTACCGGACCTTTCAGGCACAGCGAGCGCAGCTCGATACTCAACAGGCCGCGGCCGCACAGCGTCAGGCCAAGGAGGTCGCGCGCGTTCAAAAATTCGTGGATCGCTTCCGGTATAAGGCGGCCAAAGCCAAACAGGTGCAGTCACGACTCAAGCAGTTGGAAAAAATCAAACTCCTGGAAACCCAACGGGACCCCAAACGGCTCCGGTTCAAGTTTCCGCAACCCGCGAAGAGCGGGATCAAGGTATTGGACCTGGACGACGTCCGCAAACAATACGGCGACCACGTCGTCTATGAAGGCCTTCGGTTTTCCGTTGAATGCGGGCAACGCGTCGCGTTGGTCGGGGAAAACGGCGCAGGGAAGAGCACCTTATTGAAAATGCTCGCCGGCGTGTTACCATTCGAAGCCGGCACGCGACAGGAAGGCCATGGCGTGACGCTGCATTACTTTGCCCAGCACCAGGCCGAGATCCTGAACCCCGAGCATTCGATCCTGGAATCCCTGACCGAAGCCGCGCCTCAAGCCGAGACCAATTATTTGCGGAGCACGGCCGGGGTCTTTCTCTTTTCCGGACAGGATCAGAAAAAGCCGATCAAGGCCCTGAGCGGCGGGGAACGCAACCGGGTGGCCCTGGCTCGCATGCTCGTGGAACCGGCAAACACGCTCTTGCTGGACGAACCCACCAATCACCTGGATCCCACTTCCGTGGACGTGCTCACTGATGCGCTCATCGACTTTCAAGGGACGATCGTGTTCATCTCCCATGATCCGGTGTTTCTGAGTCGCGTTGCGACCCGGGTCGTGGAAATCGAAGACGGCCGCGTCAAGGATTGCCTGGGAGATTATGAATATTATTTGTGGAAACGGTCGCAGGAATTTGAGGCCTTGAACGCGCAGGAAGAACCCCGGACGCGCACCGGACCAAAAACGCAAAAGACCCGGAACGCCTCGCCCGCGACAGAGGCAATCCCCCCGTCGAAGAAGCCCACCCGCCGCGATATGACCAAGACGATCAACCGGTTGGAAAAACAGGTGGCCCGGTCTGAAGAGGAGATTACGGCCCTGGAAGACCGGATCAAAGCCCGTGCGGAAGAACTCGCGACGCCGGAACTCTACCGGGATTTTCCCCGGTGGAACGAGTTGCATCAGGAACATGAACGCTGGAAAGAGGAACTGGACGTCCTGACCAACCGGTGGTCAACCCTTTCCACCGAACTCGCGGAACTCAAAGACCAACTGGCGAAGGTCGGCTAGCCCTCCACCCCCCACCGGCTCGACGGCGGGCGAAGCCCTTGTCTCGCCGACTCCCCCTCAAGGAGGGAGTCATGGCTAGGGACGATAATATTTTTTGCCCTCGAGTTCCGGTGGTAAATGACCCTGTTCGGTCCGGGCCTTCGGGTCATGATGAACGTAACGGTAGCCCTTTCCATAGCCCAGGTCTTTCATCAACGACGTCACGGCGTTCCGTAAATGCAAGGGAACGGGCAGGTTGCCGCATGCCTTGGCGTCTTTTCTCGCCTCGATCAGTCCGGCGTAGGACGCATTGCTCTTGGGACAGGACGCCAGGTACGTCGTGCCCTGCGCCAAATTGATTTGGGCTTCGGGCAGCCCGATCACTTCCACGGCGTGGAAAATCGACGTGGCCACCACCACCGCCATGGGCTCGGCATTGCCCACGTCTTCCGACGCAAAGATGACCATGCGCCGGGCAATGAATTTGGGATCTTCACCACCCTCCAGCATCCGGGCCAGCCAATACAACGCGCCGTCGGCGTCGGAGTCCCGCATGCTTTTGATATAGGCGGAGATCAGGTTGTAGTGCTCTTCGCCGTCCTTGTCGTATCGCACCCGTTGGTGCAGAATCCCTTCCAGTTGCGGGCAATCCAGGGTGACCGGCTTCCCGGAAACGGAAGCGGCTTGCCGGACCACGTATTCCAGGGCCGTGAGCATTGACCGGGCATCGCCGTTCCCATACCGGACCAGATACAGACGCGCTTCGCCGGTGAGGGTCGCCCCGGATTTCCCCAGCCCGCGCTCGACGTCGTTCAGGGCCCGGTCCAGGATCACGCCCATCGCGTCGTCATCCAGCGGATTCAGGGTCACGACCATGGAACGGGACAAGAGCGGAGCAATGACTTCAAAGGAAGGGTTTTGCGTGGTCGCGCCGATGAGGATGATCTCCCCCTTCTCAACGTGGGGCAGGAAGGCATCCTGCTGCGCTTTGTTGAACCGGTGAATTTCATCCACAAAGAGAATCGTGGCCTGGTCATGGATTCGCCGTCGATGCACGGCTTCCTTGATGATGGCTCGCAGCTCGGGCACGCCGCTGACCACCGCGGAAAACGCCACGAATGCCGCTTTCGTCTTTTGAGCGATGACGTGGGCCAGCGTCGTTTTGCCCGAACCGGGCGGACCCCACAGAATCAGCGACGGGACCCGGTCGTTTTCAATGGCCTGCCGGAGCGATTGATGCCCGGCGAGTACGTGGTCCTGACCGACAAACTCGTCAAACGTTCGGGGACGAAGCCGCTCGGCCAAGGGCGCGGACGGCATTTGCACCGGTGTGCGTTTTGACTTAGGATTCGACCGGGGAGCGGTAGAGAACAGGTCGGGTGGAGCCTCGTCAGACATCACGTTTTTCCTGAAGCCTACGTTATTCGCATGCTATAACGCCCTTGGAAACCGGCGCAAATGAACGCTCACATCAACGGCATCAACCTGGCCTATTCGGATGAGGGGCAAGGGCCTCCGGTTGTGTTTCTCCACGCGTTTCCGCTCAATCAGACGACGTGGGCGCCGCAGGCCGCCGCGCTGGCGGACCGCTATCGCGTCGTCACGATCGACCTGCGCGGGCACGGCGAATCCGATGCGCCGATGTGGCGGTATACCTTGGACCAGTTTGCGGAGGACGTCAACGGCTTACTGGAGCATCTGGGGATTGCCCGGGCGACGTTCGTGGGACTGTCAATGGGAGGGTATATTCTTTTTGCGCTGTATCGAACGCACCCCGAACGTTTTCAGGCTCTCGTGTTGGCCGATACACGGGCGACGGCCGATACGCCGGACGCCAGGGCCGCTCGATTCTCCATGGCCCAGATCGCGTACCGCCGGGGAACGTCGGCCATTGCCGAACTCATGTTACCCAAATTGTTGAGTCCGGCCGCCTGCGAACACCGCGCGGACCTGCGGGATCACCTGCGCGCGATCATCACCGGCAACCAGGTGTCCGGGATCGTGGGCGATCTCATGGCCATGGAAGAACGACCGGACTCCACTTCGCTGTTGCATGCCATTACCGTTCCCACGTTGGTGATCGCCGGCGAAGAAGACCTCGCCTCACCACCCGAGGAAGTGAAAGACATGGCCACCCAGATCCCCGACGCAACCTTCGTGCGTCTCCCTGGGGCCGGACATCTTTCGAACATGGAAAACCCCGGCGCCTTCAACGCGGCGATCCTGAATTTTTTGAGGTCGGTGGAGGGTTCGGATTCGTAAGGGGCGGGCACAGGGGAGGAAACGGATGGCTCAGGCGGACCGGCCGATGAGCTTCAGAAATTCTTCGCGCGTTTGTTGTTGCTTGCGAAACCCGCCGAGCATATGACTCGTCACGGCGATGGTATTTTGCTTTTCAATGCCGCGCATCATCATGCACAGGTGCTGCGCCTCGATGACGACCCCCACTCCCAAGGGGTTCAACTCCGTCTTGAGCGTCTCGGCAATTTCCACGGTCAGGCGTTCCTGCACCTGAAGCCGCCGGCTCAACGCTTCGACGATCCTCGGCAGTTTGCTCAGGCCGACGACCCGTTTGTTCGGGATATACCCGATGTGGCACTTCCCGAAAAACGGGAGCAGGTGATGTTCGCATAAGCTGTAAAAATCGATGTCCCGCACAATGACCATCTCGTCATATTCGAGCGGGAACAGAGCCCCGTTCATAATCTCCCGGATGTCCTGATTGTACCCTTTCGTGAAAAACGCAAACGCCTGGGCCACGCGCTCGGGCGTTTTTTGCAACCCGTTACGCTTGGGATCTTCCCCGAGCGCATCCAGGAGTTGCGCGATCAGCGGCTGTATCGCGTTGCCGTCGGCGGGCTTGCAGGCGGAGCCCGAACCCGTCTTCGTCGCCCGCGCGGGCCGCCTGGTCGAGGCCTTGGGAGATTGCCGCTTGTTCATCGGATATCGAACGAAACGTTCTCAGGCTGATTGGGGTTCGGGTACAACGGACTCCCGATATTCGAAATAATTGTCACGCGTTTCAATCAGCCCGACTTTTTCCAACCGTCCCATCGGGATGTGATCCACCAATTCGTCCCAAATGAATTTGACGAGATTTTCACCGGTGGTGACGAGATGCTGAAAAGCCGGATCGTCGTTCAAATGGCGGTGATCGAAACGTTCCACGATTTTCCGGTTGACCAGCCGGTCCAGGGCCCGGACGTCCGTCACGTCTCCCGTCGCCGGGTCCAATTCACCGGTGACCGTAATGAACACGGTGTAGTTGTGCCCATGTCCATTGGGATTGTTGCACTTGTCGTAGATTTTTCGATTGACGTCATCGGGCAAGGCATTGGTATGCAACCGGTGCGCCGCACAGAACCGGTACGGACGGGTCACGCTGATTTTTTCGTTCATCGGGAACGACCTGCTTTGAGCCATCTCATGGTTCAACTCGTTGTGGCATTCGAGGAATCCTGTTGATCGGCCGACGCGGAGGCCCATTTTTCCTCGGGCACCTGGACGACGACGTCCCCCAGGACTAAGGCCTGACAGCTCAGGCGATGATACGGCTCAGTTAACGCTTCACGATCGAGCAGGTCCTGTTCTTCAAAATCGATCTCAGACAAATGCTCGCCGCCCACGAGCACCTCGACGCGGCACGTCGAGCACGAGGCACTCCCCCCGCAATCGTGATTGAGCGGGAACCCCAACTGCTCGGCGGCATCGAGCAGGGAGACGTTCTCCGGAACCTCTCCGCTCGTGCCCTCGGGATGGATAAAGGTGACACGCGGCATCAGAAATCATTCACCTCACGGCAATCGCCGGTTTCGTGGCCGTCGGGTTGAACGGGACACGCCCGTTTGGCGACGTACTCCTCGAATTCATGCCGGAACAGCCGAAGACTGTTTTGGACCAGGACGGCGGCGCCCGTCACCAACGTGCAATAACCCGTGCCTTTGACGAATCCGCAAATCTGCAAGAGTTTGTCCAGATCTTCCCGCGTCCCGTTCCCCTCTTTGATTTTCGCCAACAGCTCTTCAAGATGCTCCGTTCCGATCCTGCAGGGCGGACATTGCCCGCAACTTTCCTCACGAAAAAACGTCGAGAGCTTGAGCGTCTGGGTCACCATGCAAGTCGCATCGTCGACGACGATGACCCCGGCCGACCCCAGCCCGGTCCCGGCCTGTTTCAAGGCATCGAAATCCATGGGCAGATCCAAGGCTTCAGGCCCCACCATGGCAAAAGACGGCCCCCCCGGAAAGATGGCCTTGATCCCCCGGCCATGAGGAACGCCCCCTCCACATTCTTCGATCAGATGACGCAACGGCGTCCCCAGGGGTAATTCGTAGACACCCGGACGATTGACGGCCCCGCTCAACGAAAACAACATGGTTCCCGGACTTTTTTCCGCGCCCACTGCCGCAAACCATTCCGCCCCGTGACGCAGCACATGCGGGACGTGCGACAGGGTTTCGACGTTATTCACCAAGGTCGGCTTTCCATGGAGTCCGAACTCGGTCGGGTAAAAGGGCGGCTTTTCCTTGGGTTGCGCCGGACGGCCCTGCATGGACTCCAACATCGCGGTTTCCTCGCCGGCGACGTAACTGCCATGCCCTTCGAAAATCTCCAATTCAAGGTCAATCCCGGACTCCAGGACGTTTTGGCCGAGGAATCCCCGCGAACGGGCTTGCTCCAAGGCCTTTTCCAGACTCGCCCGGGCTGCCAGAAATTCGGCGTTCAGATAAATGTACGATTCCCGCGCGCCAATGGTGAAGGCCGCGATCAGACATCCTTCGATCAACTGATGCGGGTAATGCTCAACCAGGTACCGGTCCTTGAAGGTCCCCGGCTCGTGCTCACCGGCGTTACAGACGAAATATCGCTCCGTCTCCCGATGATGCACGACCTTATCCCATTTCAAGCCCGTCGGGAATCCGGCTCCGCCCCGGCCACGCAGACTCGCGCGCTTCAACTCGCCGATCACCCGCTCGGGGTCGGCCTCTCGAACCACCCGTTGCCACGCCTCATACCCTCCGGTCTTGACGTAACCGTCAATATCCCACGGCTCGCCATCAAGCGGCGCCAGCAATCGAAGTGGAAATTTGTCAGTCATACAAAATGCCTCAATCGGGGAAATGCGCCCTGGCTGTCATTGCATTCGTTCACGTATTCGCTGATCATTCTCCTCCTACACCCCTCTCCCCCATCTGTCATTCCCGACCAGATCGGGAATCCAGCGTCTTTCAGTTCCCCTCCTGAACCCCCTCTCCCCTTGAGGGAGAGGGCCGGGGTGAGGGGAGAAGTAGCAAACATTTACAGGCTCTGATTGATTCCGTCAAGCCGTTCTCCTGCATGCAAATACCAAAACCCTTTGCACGTCAATGAGTTAGAATCCAGCACATCCCGCCGACCGGCTTACTTGTTTCCCGTCGTGTGGCACGTTTGTTCTCAACAAGCTGCATCTTCAAATCCTCGCCGGACATGACACTTCACGCCCTATCACGCGATGCTTCGCTCTAATGTTATATATGTATTTTAATTTAGCTATTTAATGCTATGCATTGCTATATTATCCGCTATGCCTTGCTATGTTTTGTGATGTTTTTGCTATGCCTTGCTATATCATGCTATGTTTCTGCTATGACTTGCTATGTTTTTGCTATGTTCTGCCATCCGCCGCTATAGCCCGCTTTTCTCGTTTTCCCTCGCCACAGAATGAGATTGTAAATGAAATGACGAGTGCGTACACTTTCATCCGGTTATCGAGGAGTTGCGAAAACTCTTCCATTTCAACGCTCTCATTGATTTCGGTGAAGGAGGAACGCTTGTGGCTTCAGCAAACGAGACGCCGTTAGTCGGCATTATCATGGGTAGCAAAAGCGATTGGGACGTCATGCGGCTGACGAGTGAGACGCTGACGCAACTCGGCATTGCCAATGAATGTCGCGTGATTTCCGCGCATCGGGCCCCCGATGCCCTATTCGATTACGTGAGCCAGGCCGAGTCGCGCGGGCTCCGCGTCATCATCGCGGGCGCCGGCGGCGCGGCGCATTTGCCGGGCGTGATTGCGGCAAAGACGACCTTGCCGGTTCTGGGCGTACCCATGCAATCCAAGGCGCTGCAAGGTCTCGATTCCCTGCTCTCCATCGTCCAAATGCCCAAGGGCATCCCCGTCGCCACCCTGGCCATCGGCGAAGCCGGCTCGGCCAACGCCGCCCTCTTCGCCACCGCAATCCTGGCCCTGGAAGATTCAGGAATCAAAGAACGGCTGGTAGAGTACCGTAGGAAACAAACGGAGAAAGTGCTGGCTGAGAAACTTCAGTAATGATGGAAAGTTTCGCAGTTTCGTAATTTTCCTCTGTTTCTTCTCTCACCGTCCACCCGCTTTCCCTATCCTTCGAACCGCCCTCGCTTGATTGCCGATGTGGTTACTGGCAAACTGAGCGGCGTGAGGTGACGGACGACCTGCCAGATAACTCCGACGAGTTGGACCAAGTAATAGACTGACATTCTGAGGTGTTCCCCAGATATAGACATACTCCATGAGTAGCCGCAGCTTAAAGATAACGTTGCAGCCTGACGTGTTGCGATGGGCGCGAGAGCGACTGCGTATCAGCCAGGATGAACTTGCCCAAAAGATGCAGGTGAGGCCAGAACTCGTCTTGGAGTGGGAACAATCCGGTAGGATCAGTGTTGCCCAAGCAGATAGGCTTGCCCAACGTACCCATACCCCTCTGGGCTTTCTGTACCTAACAGAACCACCTGAGGACCACTTACCAATACCTGATTTCCGGACCCGAAGCGATGACACACCGCCGCGACCGAGTCCGGACCTTCTCGAAACCGTGGAGACTATGCAGCGACGTCAGGCTTGGATGCGCGATGAACTCATTGAAGATGACACCGCACCTCTGGACTTCGTTGGAGCCTACAGAATTGATGCGCATCCACGGCAAGTCGCTGCTGCCATGCGTGATGCATTGCAACTGTCCTACAACTGGGCATCGCAAGTCTCCACTTGGACGGATGCGCTTAAGGTTCTACGGGATCAAGCAGAAGATGCCGGTGTCCTGGTAGTTTTCAATGGCATCGTGGGAAACAATACGCGACGCAAGCTGGACCCTGATGAGTTTCAAGGTTTTGCTCTCGCCGACGAGCATGCTCCACTTATCTTTATCAATAGCGCTGACTTCAAGGCAGCGCAGATGTTCACTTTCGCCCACGAACTGGCACACCTCTTTGTGGGAGAAACAGGCATATCCATTTTCCAAAACTTTCAGCCAACGCCCCATGCCACAGAGCGTTTCTGCAATCAGACGGCTGCTGAATTTCTGGTACCAAAGGACGATTTAAACAATTTCTGGCATACCGCCAAGCAAGCGAATGACCGTTACCAGGCGATTGCTCGTCACTTCAAGGTCAGTTCTCTTGTAGCAGCGCGCCGTTCGCTTGATCTCGACCTCATCGACCAAGATGAATTCTTCAGGTTCTATCAGGAATATCAGGACACTGAATGGCACAGCAGACAACAAGACCAAGCAGGCGGCGGCGATTTTTGGAACACCCAGAAATGGCGCATAGGCCCACGCTTTGGCACCGCAATCATCCGCGCGGTCAAGGAAGGCCGACTGCTCTATCGTGAAGCCTATAGCCTCACCGGCCTGAAAGGAGAGACCTTTGAAAGCATGCCGAAAAAGATGGGAATGCTACTTTGATGCACCAGGCACACACGTTGTTTGTGTTAGATACGAACATCTTCATAGAGGCACACCGTCGCTACTACGCGCAAGACCTGTGCCCTGGTTTCTGGGAATGCCTGATACACTATTGCCAAGAGAGACGAATGTTGAGTATCGATCGGGTTCGTGCTGAATTGATGGAAGGACCAAATAATCAGGATGCTCCAGACAAGTTGGCTGAGTGGGTGAAACATGCACCAAACGATCTCTTCATATCGTCAGCGGAGCAGTCGGTCGTCGATGCTTTCGCGGAAATGATGGACTGGGTCCAAACAAATGACCAATTTAGACCTAACGCGAAAGCGGAGTTCGCAAGAGTAGCCGATGGGTGGGTTGCCGCCTACGCCAAGGGACATAACGCCACCGTGGTTACCCAGGAGAAATTCGACCCGGATGTAAAAAAACGAGTACCCCTGCCCAACGTTTGCCGACAGTTCGGCGTTATTTACCAGGATACGTTTGACATGCTGCGGGAGATTGAAGTTCGTTTTGATTGGAGGCCTCACCAATGATTACTGACAACACGGCAGCTATAATGTCACTATGTCGTCACGCGTCCAAATGCCCAAAGGCATCCCCGTCGCCACCCTGGCCATCGGCGAAGACGGCTCGGCCAACGCCACCTTATTCGCAGCCGCGATTCTGGCTCTCGAAGATTCGGGGATCAAAGAACGCCCGGTAGGGTACCGCCGGAAACAGACGGAGAAGGTGCTGGCAGAAAAATTGCAGTAGGGTATTGTTGATTGATGGGCTACTACCGAAAAGGCGACAAACCTTTTTATGAATCGAGAAGATCTTGAAGAATTACATTACATCACCCTCATTGCGAACATCCTCTCGATCAGAGAACGTGGAATTTTATCACACAACCGAGCGAAAAAAATTCCACATGACGATTCTCTGGCTATGCAGGAAATCCAGGAAAGAAGGAAAAACAAGATTGTCCCGGGTGGCAATAAATTGCACGATTATGTAAATTTATACATCTGCGCCAGAAATCCCATGATGTATAAGCGTCATGGACACGACCGGGATATGTGTGTACTTCGTGTATATCCAACAATTCTCGATATGACAGGAACTATCATTGCAGACCAAAACGCGTCCAGCGAATATGCGCGTTTTGGTCCAGCACCTGATGCACTAAAAATGGTGGATCAAGACCTCGTGTTTGCGGATGATTGGACAAACCCCTACGACCAAATAGAAGAATGGCGACATAAGTCCATTAAGTGTGCTGAAGTTCTTGTTCCAAATCAAATTTCACCGGAATACATTTTCGGTGTTTATGTTTCCGGGACTAAATCATCACGGCAAATCCAGACAATTGATCCAACAATTCCGATTACAATCAACGGCCATCTCTTCTTTCAGTAGAGACCATTTCTATGGATGCGCCTGACTTAAAAGTACACGTGGGTAATCTTTTCGATTCCCAAGCACAAACCCTCGTTAACACGGTCAATTGTGTTGGGGTGATGGGGGCAGGCATTGCCCTTGAATTTAAGGAACGGTTTCCTGATATGTATGAAGACTACGTAAAGCGATGCAACCGAGGTGAAGTGAAGCTGGGGAAGCCTTACTTGTATCCCCGATTATTCCCCCCCTCAATTTTAAACTTTCCCACCAAAGAACACTGGCGGTCGGTTTCTCGGTTAGCTGATATTATTCAGGGGTTGGAGGACTTAGAAAAAAACTACAAAGAATGGAGCATTGCCTCCTTGGCTGTACCACCGCTAGGTTGCGGGCAAGGACAACTCGAGTGGCGCGTTGTGGGTCCAACACTGTATCGCTATTTGAGTCGGCTGCACATCCCTATTGAATTATATGCGCCATATGGAACACCTGCCAGTGAATTGGAAAAAAATTTTCTGGCTCAACCAGTGACGGGAGAATCCATTGACCTCTTAACTTTAGAACCATCCAAAATAAATCCTGGGTGGGTGGCTCTCGTGGAAATATTGGCACGGATTGAACACGAACCCTTTCACTGGCCAGTGGGGAGAACAATGTTTCAAAAAATTGCCTTTTTTGCGACGGCAAAAGGAATTCCCACTGGTCTCAAGTATAGTCGGAGCAGTTTCGGGCCTTTTGCAAAGGAACTCAAATCCTTAGCGACACGCTTGGTAAATCATGGACTGATTCGGGAAGAACGTTTCGGACGCATGTTTTCTGTAAAACCTGGTCCGACCTACCAGGACGCCGCCCAAGCCTATCGGGCCCAACTCCGACAATGGGAAGGACCCATTGAGCAAATCACAGATCTATTTTTGCGGATGCAAACGAATCAGGCCGAGGTGGCGGCAACCGTCTATTTCGCTGCGGACGAGTTACTAAAAGATAAGAGCCCCAAACCCACGGAACTCTCCGTATTGGAAGCAGTGAAACAATGGAAGCAAAAGCGACGTCCGCCTCTGAAAGAAGAAGACATTGCCGTGGCCATCCGAAACCTGAATCTCCTTGGATGGCTGGATCTCGCCCCAAGTCAGCAGCTTCCGCTTCCTGAAATTGAGATGGTCGATGGCTGAACCACGTACAAAATTCATCGACGTGGTTTTCTAGTAGACGTGATTAACATGTGCAAGGCCCTAGGCTTTTCCAGTCCAAGGCCTTTTTCTTTGCCCTGCTCCCTCTCAGATTGACATCTCCTTGTTAAGCCCTATCTGGTAGAGAAAGGGAAGAGGCCCGTATAGTGAACGTACGGGACCATGTATTGACATCACAGGAAAAAGGCTCAAGAGATGGAAAACAAAGAGCAGTTCTGCTTCATTTGGGGCGATGCAGTAACGTACATACAACGACGTTCCGACAGGGATGCCTTTGTTGTCGAGGGTTCTCCACGGATTGGTGGGGACTACGAAATTTCCGCCCAAGCCATAAGAGATGTCGAGGCTCTAGATGATGTTCAGAAAGCAAAGCTGACGACCATGATCCTTGAAAAGCGTCGATGGACCGGGCAGACGGCGGTGGTCACGTCTACACTGATCGAGAAAACCAAAAACGCAGACCCTCTTCCCATTCATGAGCGAGCCGAGAGACTCCTTCGATACTTGGTCAAGATACCAAAATACGTTGGGCAACGGTTCTCGACTAATTTCATCCAAAAAGATCTAAGGGCCTTTGCATGGTCCGAGTCGACCATAATAGAAGACATCATGTATTTTCTCCACTATTTGACAACCCAAGGATGGCTTGAGCGTCAAAATCACTCTTACATGATAACGGTAGCCGGTTATCAGCATATTGAAGAGCAGGCAACGAAGAAAGATTTGTCCCAATGCTTTGTCGCCATGTGGTTTGATCCCTCGATGGACCGAACGTATGAAGATGGCATCAAAAAAGCGGTCGAGGAGTGCGGGTACAAACCCTTGCGCATCGACAAAAAGCCAGATGTGAACAAGATTGACGATGAGATTATTGCTGAAATTCGCCGCTCCCGCTTCGTGGTGGCAGATTTCACGCATGATAAGGAGAAAGGTGTTCGTGGGGGCGTGTACTACGAAGCCGGGTTTGCTTATGGTCTTGGGCTTGAGGTTATATATTCATGCCGGAAAGGTCTGGAGGAAGAACTCAACTTTGATACCCGTCAATATCACCACATCCTCTGGGAAAACCCTGAAGACCTGTGCAAACAACTCAGAGATAGGATCCAGGCTCGTGTCAGAGACTATAAGGCTCCGCCCGCCCCTGCCACATTGTGAAAACGTAAGAAAGTACACCACCACTAAAAACTAAAGACCAGTTCCCGCCACCAGATCGTCCGAATTATTTTTACAAATACAAATCAATCGACGAAGATCACCCGGAATATTCCAGTCGCATTTTCACGCACAATGAGTTGTACTTCTGCTCGCCCAAGGCTTTTAACGATCCCTTCGAGTGTGCCTTCCATGTCAGGGAATGGCGAATTATCACGCCGGAGCGTACCGGCTTGCATCCCTTCCCCGCTCAACGTTTAACGGGTGTCATCTTCGGCTGTAGGATGTTGGAAAAGCACAAAGAGATGATTCGTGAGTGGTGCAGAAATCGTAAGCCCACCATAAAATATTATGAAGCTCGGGAGAGCGGAGATAGCTATTCGTTGAATATTGTTGAAGTGTTGTGAAGGCCGTCTCACGAGGGTCAATAGGCAGATCAATCTCAATGGCGATGAGAAAGCGGTGCAATCATGACACTAAGCCTTTATAATGGAGAATACGGTATGGCTGAAGAAAGCCGAGGAGTTGTTTAATGGCGTTAAAGAATAAAGCCGACCTCTCCGAATTGAACGACGCTTTGCACGATCTTCGCGAAGCAAGAGACGAAGCTCGTGACGAAGGGTTTCCTCAGCCTCCCGATGTTGCGTTGAAAAATGCGGAGCGGCTGCTAAGAGAGATGTACGGGATTAGCCCTCGTCGTTTTGAGGTCTATCCCACGCCGGACGGCGAGATTGCTATTGATGCGCCTGATGGACAAGGGCGGTCAGTCGTTCTGCTGTGCGATTCGGAAGGGGGCGCCCTGTGTCTGGTTAATTTGAACGACAATCATCGCCGAGCCCAGTATTCCACCACCGAGATGCTTCCTGACGGTTTCGTGCATGAAGCCTTGGGCGATCTGAAACGTTAACGCAGGCACTCGATGCTGCCGATGCGGTAGGTAGAGGCAATTACAGGCCGAGGATTTTATCGACCTCTTCGCAGAGTTCCCTGACGCCTTGGGCCGACTCCTCGAACGCGGCTTTTTCTTCCGGGGTCAGGTCAAATTCGAGAATTTCTTCGACGCCGGTTTTCCCCAACCGGATCGGCACACCCATAAACGTCCCTTTCAGGCCGTACTCGCCTTCACACAGCGCGGCACAAGGCAACACCTTGTGTTCATCCCGGATAATCGCCTCGACCATTTCGACCACGGATGCCGCGGGTGCGTAGTAGGCGCTCCCCGTCTTGAGGAGACTGACGATTTCCCCGCCGCCGCCGCGCGTTCGTTTCACCAGGGCATCGAGCCGTTCTTTTGACATCCATTGATCCACGGGGCGACCGGCCACGGTCGTATAGCGAATCAGCGGCACCATCGCATCCCCATGCCCCCCGAGCACCATGGCCTGGACGTTGTCGACCGAGACGTTCAACTCCTGGGCGATAAACGTACAGAACCGGGCGGAGTCCAGAATCCCGGCCATTCCCATAACTCGCTGTTTGGGAAATCCGCTCACCCGGTAGGCCACGTACGTCATGGCATCCAACGGGTTGGCCACGATGACCAGGACCGCCGCGGGAGAACGGGTGGCCACTTCCCGCACGACGGATCGAACGATCTTGATGTTGGTCTCGAGTAATTCGGACCGGCTCATGCCGGGCTTCCGGGCGATCCCTGACGTGACCACCACGGCGTCGGAATCCGTGGTATCGTCGTACCGGTTGCTCCCGCGAATCGGCGAATCGTAGCCGCAGACCGCGCCGGCTTGCGCCAAATCCAAAGCCTTACCCTGCGGGAGGCCTTCCACAATATCCACCAGGACGATCTCGTACCCGCTCTTTTCGGCCAGCCTCTGCGCCACGGACCCACCCACGTTGCCTGCCCCGACAATGGTTATTTTCTGTCGACTCATGACACACCTGACGTTAGATTGTTGTCTCGATTCACAGAGAGCCCCCCAAACGTCCCGGTCCTGTGCGCACGTTGCCTGCGGGCGTGACAGCCCCTAGTCGTCATCATCGTGACTGGCCCATCCTCCGACTTTGAAGTTGATGGTGCAGACAAAATTTTCTCCGTCGTAAAAATTCACCTTGATTTTTTTTCGCCCGTATTCCCGGGCCAGGAAGTCTTCCGGGGTATCCACCAACTCCCGGTAGCCGCCGGGCGGATAAGACCCCAATTCCGTGAAGCTCACGATCATCCCCTGCTTCACTTCCTGCAAAATTCTGGCGGAGGATCGAGGATACACTTCCCAGAATTTGGCATCAATCTCTTCGCGTGACGGTTCGGCACTCATTTCGCCGCGCTTTCGATCCTTTTTCTCGAATTTGGCCAGACGACGGACGTACGGATACTGGTGCCCCGTGAACAGCTTGTACAACCAGGGTGGAACCGTTCGCTCTTGGGAGTCATCACTCATCAGGTGGTTTCATCCGTAGCCCGTGTCAATGCTCCCGTCGTCCGGTGATATTGTCTGCTGCTTCCATTCCCCTCCTTTGTAAGGAGGGGTGAAGGGGAGGTAGAGATTCCTGGCAGCCTCGCTTTCCTGCGACTCTACCCCACCTGGCCTCCCCTTGTATCTGAAAAAGGGTGTATATTGCATGCTACTTTATTCATCTTTCGAGCCGAATAGCCCGACTCCCCTACGGGTTCCCAAGCCCGGTTGTAAGCCTGGTGCGTTCGGCTCGGCCTCTCGGCAGCCCGCACAGTT
>JAJDVY010000011.1 GCA_022825885.1 Nitrospirales bacterium
GTGCCGGTGGCGCAGGTTCCGGCTCGGGTGCCGGTGGCGCAGGTTCCGGCTCGGGTGCCGGTGGCGCAGGTTCCGGCTCGGGTGCCGGTGGCGCAGGTTCCGGCTCGGGTGCCGGTGGCGCAGGTTCCGGCTCGGGCGCCGGTGGCGGTACGGGTTCCGGTTCAGGTGTCGGCACTGGTGCTGGTGCCGGTGGCAGGGAACTGGGCACACTCTCTATCTTTGGTTCAGGGGCTATCTCCGGTTCAGGAGCCGTTGCCACTTCAGTCTTGGCACGTAAATCTTCTGTACTCATGATTTCGGCATGTCTCGACCCCTCACATGCCGACAACATCACCAGAAGGCCCGTACCAATTATAAGGGCAATCCAACCCTTGACCGTTTGCATATTGGAATCTCCTTTCATCACACTCTCTTTACCGGTATATACAGGCACAAATAATGGAAACTGCCGAGATTGACGATCTCTCTTGTCTCTGCACTATTTGAAGCAGGAGTAGGTAAGAAGTAGAAGAAGAGAATTTCTGTCTCAAGACTTGAAGACTTGCTCATTAAAAGATAATTTCTCGGACTTGTCAACAGAAAAAACAAGCTCTTCTTCTTTCTTAAGAGATCTATTTGTTTAACCAGACAGGATACAATATCTTGTTTTTGTTGAAATAAATATCACAAAATGATGTATATCATCAAGTTAAATCGATAAATACCTTTCTTCATTCTCCCAGACTCATGGTCGCCTTGACGAAGACCTGTCCTGCCAGTATGCTATTCTACCCTGCCATACGTGGTATCCCGAGACTGGACCAAACTGACGTTTGATCTTGGGAAGTATCAGATTTTCCCCTTCTGTGGCTTCATGATTGCCGTACAGCACGTTTCAAAACATTATGGACACCACACGGCCCTTGACGACGTGACGTTTCACGTCAAGAAGGGCGAAATTCTGGCTTTCCTTGGTCCCAACGGGGCCGGGAAGACAACGACGATGCGTATTTTAACCTGTTTTATGCCGCAAAGTGAAGGGACGGCTACGGTTGCAGGTTTCGATTGTCTGGACCGGCCAATGGACGTCAAACGACACCTCGGCTACCTGCCGGAAATACCGCCTCTCTACCCGGAACTCACCGTTGACGAATATTTGACGTTTGTGGGCCGTCTCAAGAGATTGACACCACAACGCCTGGCCGCACGAAAAACCCACGTGATTGACCAGGTTGGACTGGGCTCCGTTCATCACCGCGTGATCGGTCACCTGTCAAAAGGGTATCGACAACGAGTTGGCCTGGCACAGGCTCTTATCCACGATCCTCCCGTGCTGATCCTGGATGAGCCGACGGTCGGGCTCGATCCCAAACAAATCATTGAAATACGCGAGTTGATCAAAAGTCTTGCCGGATCCCATACCATTATCCTCAGCACGCACATTCTCCCAGAGGCTATGGCCACCTGTGATCGCGTCGTGATTATTCACGAAGGTCGCATTGTGGCGGAGGATGCTCCCGACCGACTTTCCAGCCGGTTACGCCAATCCGAGAAAATGAGCCTCACGGTCAAACAGCCGCAACCTGATTGGCTGGAACGTCTCAGGACGCTTCCCGGTGTCCTCGACGTCCTGCCTTCCGGCAAACCCAATACTTGTACCATCGACTGTGAACTGGGACGGGACCTTCGCGAAAAGCTCGCGCAATTTGTCGTCAACCAGAAATATGGACTCCTCGAGCTCAAACCCCTCTCCCTTTCCCTGGAAGAAGTTTTTCTCCAACTCACGCACCAGGAAGAAAACGCCGGGATGGACAAATCCGGCCATCCTGATTCACGCGGGCAATCAAGCCGAAGTGAGCAAGCACCTGCATGACGCCGTTCCGGACCATCCTCGCGAAAGAATTACGCTGTTTTTTCGTCTCACCTGTTTTGTACGTTGTCGGTGCGGTTTTTCTTTTTATTTCCGGTTTAATCGCCCACCTGATGACCGTGAACGCCGGACAGCAAGCCGTTCGATTTTTACAAGTCCAGAACACCTACGCTCAACTGAACGTGAATGAATTGGTCTTCCGTTCACTGTTTTACAGTTTGGATTTCGTCCTCATGTTTCTCCTCCCCATTCTGACGATGCGGTTGTTTGCGGAAGAACGCAAATTGCATACATTTGAACTCCTGCTCACCTCCCCCGTTGGGATCAACGAACTGATATCAGCCAAATACATCAGTGTGCTCTTCATCTACTTGGGATTGCTCTCACTGACGGTCCTAACGCCCCTCATCCTGTCCTTGTACACCAGCTTTCATTGGCAGCCCATTCTGACCGGATACGTGGCCCTCGCGTTACAGGGCGGCTTGTTCCTGGCCTGCGGCCTCCTGGCTTCCGCCACGACTGAAAACCAGGTGATCGCGGCGTTTTTAAGTTTCGGAATGATCCTGCTCATCTGGCTGCTCGGCGGGCTGGGTTCACTGTTGGGCGATACGACGATCGGAAACGTTCTGTCCTCTATGTCGTTCAGCGAACATTATGATCGACTCGTTCGCGGTCTCCTCGAAGCGAAAGACATTGTGTACTACTTGTCCGGCACCGTACTGCTGTTATTCATTGCGCATCGCGTCGTCGATTCACACCGATGGTCATAAAACATCTCCTACCCATCCTGGGCGTTCTGGGAGTCAGCACGGGAATAGGTGGGCTGCTCCTTCCCCAAACCACAGCCCAAAGTACGGTCTTCCTGTTGGAAGGCCTCGCGTTGGCATGCCTCGTCATCTATTTCGCAGGGAACTGGACACGACTCAAAACCTTTTCCGGTTCACGGTCAACGAAACTCGGATTCAACGGCATCATGGCTATCCTGCTCATGGCCGGCATCCTGACCATCATCAATTTTTTGGTCATCCGGCACGGCGGTCGGTGGGACTTGTCCGAAACACAGCATTTTTCATTGGCCCCGCAAACCCTGCAAGTGCTCGGGCGACTCAAGCAAGACGTCCGGGTCCTGGTGTTCGCTCACGAACGAAGTCCCGGATTTCGGACGTACCGCGACCTGCTGGAAGGTTACGCCTATACAAGCCCGCGAATTTCCGTAACCTACGTCGATCCGGAAAAAGAACCGGGATTGGCCCGCGAATATGGGATTTCCAAAATCGACACGGCCGTCTTTGAAAGCGGTAAGCAGACCATCCACGTCCCCAAACCCAGTGAATCAAAGCTGACGAGCGCGTTAATTCGTGTGACGACAGAAGACGCCAAGCGCCTCGTATTCTTGGAAGGTCACGGCGAACGCCAAATCACGGACCAGGAACGAGGCGGGTTGTCATTGGCAAGACACAACCTCGAAGCACAAGGATACCGGGTCGTTCGAGGCTCAATCGGGGAAGACCCGGACATGCTCAACGATACCGCCGTCCTCATTATTCCCGGGCCTCGCGAACCCGTTGAAGAGGAAGTATTGACACACATCACGAACTTCATGACGGAGGGGGGGCGGATCCTGTTACTCCTCGATCCGCAGGTGACGAGCGGTCTCGAAAAGTGGATTGCGCAATGGGGGCTCACGCTCGGTCCGGGAATCGTCGTCGATCCCACGGACCGCGTAGCCCAAGGCAGCCCGACGGCCCTACTCGTCCGTCGATTTACCACCCACCACATTACCAAAGGCTTTACCTCTCCGATTTTACTGCCCGTGCTGCAGCCGGTGTCGTTTGATGAAACCCCGGACACCAATTTGGATTTCACGTCTCTCTTGCAATCGTCGGAAGAGAGTTGGGCCGAAACGAACCTTGAGCAGACCACTCCGGAATTTGAGGAAGGGTCCGACGAAAAAGGCCCGTTTGCGCTTGCCGGGGCATTGGGCCGGAAAAACACAGACTCCGATTCGACTCCGGCAATGGTGGTCATCGGCAATTCGGCATTTGCCAGCAACACCTATCTGCAATTTCCGGGGAACACCGATTTTCTGTCCAATGCCATTGCCTGGTTAGCGGATGAAGACGCGCTGATTTCCGTCAGCCCCAAAGAATCCGCCTTCCCGCCGTTTATTCCGAATCCCGCCCAGGAACACATGCTGTTCGCGGTACAAGTCTTTTCGATTCCGTTCCTGATGCTCCTGTCGGGCCTGACGGTATGGCGGCGGCGCAGCCGCCTGTGATCACTCCCATGACACCGTTCCGAACGACGCTCCTCCTGGCCGTTATCTTTATGGTGCTTGGAGTTTACGTCTACACCATCGAAGTCCCCACCATGGAACGCGACGTCGTTCAAAAAACCGAGGCCCAGCGGCTCCTGCCTTTTGATTATCGCGACGTGACATACCTGGCATATGCCACGCGAACCGAACGGATCCTGATGAGTCGTGACGAACGAAACCGGTGGAGGGTCCTTGAACCGGTGGAAGCCCGGGGTGACGCGCGTGAGATTGAAAGCGTGCTGCGTGCCCTGGAAATCGGCAAAGTCTCACGCGTGATTCAAGAGAACGGACAGGGGGAAAAAGCGACCGCCGATCAATACGGGTTACAATCCCCGTACGTGACCATCGACCTCACCACGCGGGAATACACCGAATCATTGGCCTTGGGAAATACGGGTCCCTTATCGTCCACCTTGTACGCACAACGCGGATCGGATCAAAAAATTCTGCTGACGACGCTCATGGTTGGAGATTTTCGGGCGAAAACCCTGGAGACCTTTCGCTTGAAAGACGTCCTCTTCTTCGACCGGACTCGTGCCGAACGCATTCAACTGCAAACTCCCGGTCAGACCATCACGCTGCAGCGGGCAGCCGGATTCCATGGCCCCGTTTCCGAGTGGAATTTCACGTCTCCGGTGGACGCCCCCGCCGACAAAACCGCCGTCGGCATTCTATTGATGACGCTCGAAGATTTGACGGCAACGAACTTTATCGATTCAGCGGCAGAGAAAAAAGCTCTCCTGACAACACTCCAAACCCCGTCCTTGACGGCAACCGTTCATACAAAACAACGAGGCCATCACGTCGCCTTCTTCGAGCCGGTCGTTCCCGGTGAGGAGGCATACGCCGTCACCTCTTCCAATGATCCAATCTACCGGATACCCGCTCACGTGCTTCAGGATCTGCCGCGTGAAACGTTTCACTTACAGGACAAACGCTTATTCGGCATGGAAATGAACGAACTCGCGCTATTGACCGTCAACACCAACGACTCGCAGTACACCCTGATTCAACAACACGAGGCATGGTATCTTGAAGGCAAGGAAACGGAGCCGGTCGACCAACAGCAAGCCAACTTGTTCGTCAGCCGTCTCGTTGATCTTCCAGCGGAACTGCCCGTCCGTGAAACCAAGGATCAGCCTGATCAATACGGTCTCAAACCACCCGCCATTGAGGTTACAGGCATCGACCAAAAAGGCCGGCCCCGCGGACACTTGGCACTGGGAACGCGAGAGAAGGGCTTGGTCTATGCTACGGGAGCCGGCTTGCCCGGCATTTACCAAACCCGCTCCCTGATACTCGGTCAGATCCCCGCTCCCGAGACACTGCTGAGCCAATAATATCTACGAAGGATTCGGGGCCATAAAAACAAGCACGCGCAGCCTGGCACCCGAATGATTGGTGACGGAGTGTTCTTCGCCGGCGGAGGCTAATGTCCCTTCACCGGGTCCCAGGACCTGCTCCTGACCGCCGACGCGAAAGGTGCCCCGCCCCTCCAGCACCATGTAGATTTTGTCTTCATTGGCATGAACGTGGCCTTTCTGCACCTGATCCGGCTCAAAGCAGTAGACGTCGCAAAAAAATCGAGGCGTTTCAAACACGTTATGTTTTTTCATTTTTTCGCTGGAAAATCCCTGAAAATCTGCCAAATTCATGACCTTCATTCTTCTCGAACCTCCCCCATCTGAACGATGCACCTCAAACAGCGGATGAATCCCGCTCAATCGAGCGTACGTCCATCGTAGAATTCTCAACCCGGCTATTGTACCAAAGGCACGCGACGTTCCCAAGTTCGTCCGCAAAAGCTGCATCGGATCCTCATCAGGTTTTGCTCCACGGTATGCACTCATGATACCGTGTCCCCTGCGTTGCAGGTTTTTGCATCCAGCAAAGGAGCGATCGATGAACGTCTTGCAAAAAGGAAGAAGCGTTCTTTTTTTCGGAATTGTCTTCCTCCACCTGTCAGTCGTACTCGTCCATGCTGCGGAACGCTTGCCGGGAGAGTACCAGGTGATCAAGGATGAACCGTCCCTGCATACACAGGGAAAAGTCCTGCTCCTGGAATTTGCGGATTTTTACTGCCCGCATTGCCATCTGTTCGAAAGAATCGTGGCTTCAAAATTGAAAAAAGAATTCGGTGAACGATTGGAAGTCCGGTTGATTGGATTTCCCGTGATCCGCGGGAAACTGCCCACGGCTTTCGAGATGTATGAGCAAGCCAGAGCCATGGGGAAAGGTTCGGAAATGAAGGAAGTCTTATTCCGCACGATTCATAAAGAGGAGATTCATGTCTTCGACCGGGGCCTCCGCTCACTGCTGCTTCGTGAAATCGGGCTGGAGGCCAAGCCCTTCGAGGAAGGGCTGGCCAGTGGCAAACCCTACAAGGCCCTGGAACAAGGCATCGCCTGGGGTCAACGGATCCAGGTCAAACATACCCCGACCGTCGTTCTGGACGGGAACCTGCTGGTCCCGAATCTGAGCATCGACAATCTTCGCACCCTGATCAACGGCATTCTCCGGAAAGACCAAAAGTCATAAGATCACCGGTTCACGACAGCCAATCATGACTCGCGTAACATGATCGGCATACATTGCATAGCGGAGGAACTCCCATGAGCAAGAAAAAATTGCCGAAAGTCTCCTTCCCCGAGTTGGAGGCCATGCTCAAAGACATGGAGGAATTACTCACGGACGAATATGGGAATCCTCTCCCGTCTGATCATCCACAGGTCAAAAAGCTCCAATTGCTCGCAGCGCAACTGGGAACCGGTACCCCATCATTACCCGAAGACGAAGGCGGTGAATCGTTGGCCGGCCAAGCATAAAACATCTGCCGGGTTACGCGACGCGAATCCAGCCTGCGGGGCCGTTAACAGTAGACTTCTTCGGGAATTTCGCCTAGAGTGTCTTGTGTCGTTGACAGACTGAACGCAGAAAACCGGAAACAAGACATCAACAAAAACCGTGATGCGGAGAGGTGGCCGAGCGGCCGAAGGCAACGGTTTGCTAAACCGTCGTAGGCTAACCCCCTACCGCGGGTTCAAATCCCGCCCTCTCCGCCATTAGCGAAATAGGAATGCAAGAAGATTCGTGAATCATGTTGCCGCTCATCTCACATGATTCCAGCGAGATTTGAACGGGGGATCGGAAGGGGGTGTGCCCCCTTCCCGGGGTGAACGGAGCGAAGCGGAGGCGCGAGGGGGCTGGCCCCCTAGCGGGAGCGATGAACGACCGTTTAGCGCGACTTCAAATCCCGCCCTCTCCGCCATTAGCGGAACGATTTCACCGGACAGTCATTCCCAACTTTAAACCTCTTCTGTCTCTTTCTTCACCTCCAAAGTATGCGAGCCGGACAGAAGCACAATCCGCTTCTCCATTTCCCACAGGAACGCATTCATGCGTGAACAGCGTTGGGAATCCCGGCAATCCCTGAATTTCCCGCAGGTTCTCGACCTGCTCAACCGGCTTCAGGACAAAGGACTGCGTCCCGTTGACCCTGAGAAGGAAGGTATCTGCTACATCGAAGAATGGCCAGTTCCATCGCCCGAAGCCATCCAACGACTCGATCGATGGCCCCTGGAAGATGTGACGATGATGCACGTACTCGACGCCTGGAACGACGACTTCTTTCTCTTGGCCGGACGCTATCACTCGACCTTCCAACGCCATCAATCCGTGAGCGCCTATTGCTCTATCAGCCATCCCTGGCATCTTTCTGGCCATTTGGCCACGCTTCAGCCCCTTGCCATGTTCTGGATGGGCTTTCGCCATAGGCACTCATTCATCAGAATCCGGTTCCACACCACCAGGATTATCGCCCAAGGTGAGTTCTGCGACCCTTCCCAGCGACCGATCTGGCTGGAAGAACGCCGGACGGCGTTCCGTGAAGCAATCGAACTTCTCGATTTGCCGATAGACGTCTCGATTCAAAAAGACCGGATCATGCTTCGCAACGAGCACGAAGAGGTGCCGTTTTTCTGTTCGTGGCCTGACGCGTTCGGTCCATGCCAATTCGAGTTCAATTCCTCTGATCCGTTCGCCTTTCTCGTACCGGCCAGCGGGTTGGCTTCGACGACTCGACTGCCCGCGGCCACGGTTCGAATCTATTTGACCGGCTTTTCCCGGGAAGCCCTCAAGGCATTCAAGGCGATTGAACCCGACGTGCGCACGGCCTACCGCTGCTCCGCACATGCCTGCCTCACGGACCTTCCCGTCCTTTTGAACATTGCGGGACAAGGAGGCCGGCTCTACACCACGGTGTCCGAATTTCGAACCCAAGCCCTGCTCCCTGACTATCCGGACGCCGCAGCCATTGTCGGAATCATGGGAACGGAAAACCGCTATCACTTGGAAGTCCGCTTGAACATGATGCCCCTGCCCATGGATGAGATGACCTCCTGGCTCGAAACACTGTTCGCCTATCCCATGACCTATGCCCCACTCTCTCCCTTTCCATAAACCGATTACCCACCGCACCATTGTCTCATAATGAATTTGCATAGCGTATATATGCTTCCATGCATTGCTATTTTTTGTGCTTTGTGTTGCATAATGCTTATCTTTTGAGTACTCTATTTTCCGTTAATCATAATCAGGGTGGTTGTGTATGGACGATGAATTCAGATCTACTTGGAAACGTTAAATTTAAAAGGAGATTCCAATCATGCAGACAGCGGTGGAAATTGAAACCAAACTCAAGGCAAAGGCAGATGAGGACGAAGTATTCCGGGCCCGGCTCCTGGAAGATCCGCGCACCGCGATAAAAGAAGTGACCGGCCTGAACGTCCCGGAGAATTTTTCTATCCATATCCATGAAGAAAGCGCGACGGATTTCCATCTGGTCCTGCCGCCGGCTGGCAGCCGTCTTTCCGATGAGGAACTGCGTGGGGCAGCGGGAGGTTGGGCACCAACCGACGATTCCTATTAGGTTTATTGCATATCGGCTTTCCACAATCCGCGTGGCAAACCGGATTGATTTGCTGCAGGCTGGCCAGGTTGTCGAGATGGACCGATTCGAGGAATTACTCGCGGAAGAAGGCCTCCTTCGTGACTTGGCCCAACGGCAACAAACGTAAACCTCCGTAGGCCTTGGCCCGCACACGCTCACCGTCAACCGATAACTTGACGTGGTTGATTCCCATGTACAGTTGAAATGCCCCATCATTTCCGAAAACAGTTCTCAGCCTGGGCCAGGCCAGAAGACCTTCGGCCTTGACAGGCAAGCACAACTGCCAGTCACCCAGGCGTCGGATCACCGGCTTCCAGTCACGTTTCGATGTAATAAGCCAAGCAACGGGCAGAGCGCGGTAATTCGTCACATTTTTCTGCACCGGGTACATTTCGAAGCCGAGCCTCGGTAATACGCCATATTCGGTGGCATCGAAGAGGAATTGGAAGTGCCCGCAAAGATCACGCATGCCGGACAACAACTCC
Organism: Nitrospirales bacterium; assembly: GCA_022825885.1. Classification (GTDB taxonomy): domain Bacteria; phylum Nitrospirota; class Nitrospiria; order Nitrospirales; family UBA8639; genus Bin75. The sequence continues at coordinate 9,600 of JAJDVY010000011.1, forward strand.
AGCACCGTGGCAATCGAACCTGGCCATTCGAGCCGCTTTAACAGGGGCCCGACTTCATGGAACTCCATGTCTGCCACAAGCAGCCTTACTGATCTGGGCGCACGACCCGGGGTCGCTCCGACATAAACAAGTTTGGCACCCGCTGGCAGACAGCCCAAGGCCCGCACCAGAGCGCGACGCTCAGGTTCCCAGTCTCTGCGTGCAGATGCTTGCGCAACTGTGGCCGCAATGGCAACAGGTGTGGCGGTGATCCCGCCTGTCTCAGGGTCGGACAGCAGCCGCAGGTAGACAACCGGTGGCGCAGGCCGCTGTGGAGTTACACCGATAATGTCATAGGCCAGTAACACGGACTCGAGCCAGTGGTCGGTGTCGGATGAGTCCGTCAGATGCCCGGCGAGCCAGGCATCGGTGGATGCGGGCACGGCTGCTCCACCCCTGGCAATGTAGTAGCGACTCACTTGGCCCGGGGTAACCGGGCTTGAGAAGTCCGCTGCCGGCTCCTGCTCGTCGAGCCTGAATTCAAAGCCGCACAATGAGGTCACGGTGACGGCGGGCAGGTCCCCTATCCGCTCAAGCAGACGTCCCCAGCCTTGTCCGGCAAGCAGGGATTCCGGAATCTGGCCGTGGAGTCCAATCAATACGTCCCGGAAGTGCTCCATGTGCAGGTTCTTATTCCAGCGGGCTTAACCTGTAGAGTACTTGGCGACAATTTCCCCCCAATGAATGGGTAAAACCGGAAACTTCCGAAAGCGAGGGAGACCAAATTCCTTCTCCCTGGGCCTAGGAATGACCATTGGCGTAATATCCAGTGCCGACGTCACACGAAACCCGGTAGCTTCAAGCGCCGACACCATATCTTCCATGGATGGTGTCGGTTGAACGTATATCTGGCAAAACGCGTAGATCTCCTTCCATTCCTGAACCGTCATTTTCCCGGACCTGCGGAAGACATCCTTGATGTAGACCTTTCCGCCATTGCGCAACACTCGGGCAATCTCGGTAAAGAGTTCCTCAAGCTGAAAGGAATATCCTGCGGACTCCAGAAAAAGCGCACAGTCGAATGTGTGGTCTGGAAACGGCAGCTTGTGGTAGTCCCCTACCTGAACATGAACCCGCCCGCTGGCCGGGGAGTCGGCGATTAGGCGCTGGGCCAACTCGGCCTGATATGGCGAGAGGGTTATGCCATGCACTTCCAGACCTGGAGTATGCAGGGCCGCGTACAGGCCCGGGCCACCCACGCCGCATCCGGCATCAAGCACCACCTGACCGCTACGAAGACCGGACCGGGTCAGGATGGTTTGATTATTGTCGTCATACGACTCACCGGCAGAGGAGTCATCGAGAAATATCCCGGCCTGAATTGTGGTGCCAAACTTCAGATAATGGTCTGTCGTTTCCTGCCAATAACGAATCTGTTCTTCCTTCCACCACTGCGTGCTGCCGGAGTTTTCCACGATACCAGTTTCCATTGAATCCGAATTCAATTTGCACGCCTCCTTTCAGCCCGCAATCCAACGTTATACAAAACCGGTCGGGCAATCAAGCATTGCCGTATTGTCCAACGTGAAGTGATGGTGAAGCGGATGTCTGGAACATCGCTCTCGAATGCCAACACGCCAACGGCAAAGTCCGACACATCTCCCCGCTTCACCATCACGTTGGTATTGGAAAACGCTATCGCAGGGCGCAACCGGGTAACTCTTGTAAGGACATCAGAGGCCCAAAGGTCGCACGTAATCATCCAGGCATCAATTGTTCAATACTACTCAAGACATTCAATACTAACGCATGTCTTTCTTGAATATCATTACAAGAATAACTGTGCCAGGTATCTTCTGCCTTGCTGAATATTAATCCCCTGTTCGGTTTCCAGGGAACTTCAAAACGATTATTGCCATTTTGATTAGAGAATAAAAACGTTCCAAAATTTTCTTCGGGCCCACAATAGACAACCGTTGATAGCAGCTTCTCAGGAATATCGGGGTGAATTGAATACACAAGAGATTTTGGAGTTGTTTGAAATCCCCAATCAACATACTTTGCTTGCTCTACTTTATGTGGCGTCAATTCTTCCAGTATATTCAAAAGTATTGGTGTGAACTTTGCATTGATTGGCTCCAGCTTTTTCTCGGGACAATGGCTATTGTTATAAACGCACTGGCCTGACAAATTAAAAGTACACTTAACAGTCAAAATCCCTCTTCTGGGATTAAACTTTCTATCTATACTGGCAAATCCACTTTTTACTGTCTCAAATTCATCGGGCTCAAAAAAATCATCCAGCACGATATACGGGTTTGTCCATAAGTAATCCAAAGTAACTTTTTTCATCGGGTCAGGTCATCCGAGGGATAGAAAAGACCGGAATCCGTTCAGAAATGGATGTCTTAAACCAATACGGCATCGGATCTGAAGGTTCATCAAGAGAGACGCGCCCGATTCGGCGTATGGCCTTAAGACTCTGGTACGATATCCGGGTGGATAATCAACTTCGAGATCAGCAGCACGTTCTGAAGCTCCCTGCTATGGTGCGGGACCGGGGCCTGCTACTGGGGGCTGCTGTTGGATGCCGTTCCAGTCGACCATCTCTTCGTGGCACCAGGATGAAACCGTGCCGTCGAGCCGGGTGTTCGGCACTTCGGCCTGAAATCTAGCCTTTCTGCGCTCGCGTTCCAAGTCAGCCTCAGGGAAGACCGCCAGCACGCGGACTTCGATCGACTCCCGCAATGGCGCGTCCCTCCGGGTGGTCGGGTCCCGGAACGCGGTATGGAATACCGCACGCTTGCCAGCATCTTCCTGACGCGTGTCGTACTGCTTGAAGATCAGCACCTCGTCCGGCGTCATTCGTGGAAAGTAGTACCAGCCCTGCCTGCTGTCGTGGATCAGACGGCAATCGATCAGACGAGTTCGCGGCTCGGTGCGCCGCAGGCAATCAGCGTAAATGATGTCATCGTCGGCAACGGTGGTGACATCGCACAGAGCCAGCGGCATCAATTCGATCTCATGAGTGGGATGCGTCCCACGCCAGATGTTGAACAAGGCGAAGTGGTGTTCCTCCGGCACATCCGTGATATCCTCAACAAAGGGGGTGAAGTCGGCGTGGACTACAAGGGAATAGAGGCCAGCACCTGCGGGACCAATCACCTTCCCGGCGCGGAACTCGTGCTGCATAGTCCTGGTGGTAAGACACCCGGTGGCAGCCTTGACCAGATTCGCGCAATGCTCGTAATAACGGGTCGTTACCAGTGAAGAATCGCTGAAATCCAGATCAATCGGGGCCTCCATCAACTGGAAGCCCTCGCGCTCGATACTCGGTGCCTGCTTGAGCGAACGGGCGTCATGGACCCGAATCTGCTTGCGGCAAAGCGCCGTCCGACTGCCATCCGGGTCGAACGCGTCTTTGCCCAGCAGCCGGGTGCCCCGATACTTTGGGTTGATGAAAATGCTATCCGAAACCACAAAAGGCACGTCCACCAGCGGCGGCAGTCGTCCCTTCATCTCCCAACCTCCGAACTCCGTTCAGGTTATTTGTCGCAGGGTAGTGTAAGAAACGCCTTGATGCGAGTCAAGACAGAACGGAGCAAAGGAAAACGATGGTAAAAACCGGCCGCGTCCTGCGATAGTGTATAAGTTCAGAAACCTTTGGCACTCCTCGAATCAGGAAGAGCGGCCATGCATTGCCATTTTTGTGTTTTATATTGCACAACCATTATTTTCTTGTTACTCTATTTGCCATTAATAATAATCATGGTGGTTGTTTATGGATGATGCACTCAGTCCTACCCGGAAACGTTGAATTCAAAAGGAGGTACCATCATGCAGACAGCGGTAGAAATCGAAACCACGCTCAAGGCGAAGGCAGATGAGGACGAAGTATTCCGCACCCAGCTCCTGGAAGATCCGCGTAACGCGATCAAGGCAGTGACTGGCCTGACCGTCCCGGAAGATTTTTCAATCCACGTCCATGAAGAGAGCGCGACGGATTTCCATCTGGTCCTGCCGCCGGCAGGCGGGCGCCTTTCCGACCAGGAAATACGCGAAGCCTCCGGCGGCTGCGGGGATTGCGGTTTGGGGGACTACTAGACAGCAAGCAACCGTCAGCCGGTCCGTAACGACCGCGGTCCTCCTGAACAGGATGGCTGACTACTCGATAGGGTTAACGAGGTGCGGCCGTCGGTAACACGACGGCCGCACTGTTGTTCTTTACGCATTTTCCCATGCCGTGACCGGCAGATCCCTTTATCGAAGGGAAGCACTCATTCGCAACGTGCAGCCTGAAGCGCTGGACGATCTGCTACGAGTGACGTCCCCGCACGAACGAGTCTTCAGGATGGCGCTCCTCGTCCTGTTGCTCATACTGGCTGTCTGGGCCGCGTTCTCGGCCTGGCTGTGATCCAGGATGGCAGATCTTCCCGAGTCGAAGTCCCCTGTCACCCCCAAGCGACGGCGCCCATGGCGCCGCCGCCGCACACCGCTGTTCATGCAGTTGGAGGCTGCCGACTGCGGCGCCGCCTGTCTGGGAATCGTGCTCGCCCATTTCGGTTGCTGGGTATCCCCGGAAGAACTGCGCGAGGAGTGCGGCGTCGGGCGCGACGGCTCGACCCTCGAAGACATCGCGCTCGCCGCCCGGCGATACGGTCTGAAGGCGACCGGCTGGAGCAGCCAGATCGAGAGGTTGGCCGGCCTGCCATTGCCGATGATCCTGTTCTGGGGATTCAAGCACTTCGTCGTCCTGGAGGGCATCTCACAAGGGCGTTACTATCTGAACGATCCCGCTGAAGGACATCGTGTCGTCGATGCACACGTCTTCAATCGTGACTTTACCGGCGTGGGATTGGTGCTGGAGACGAGTCCCGCGTTCCGACCGATTGGGAAACGGCCGGGCGTGGTGCGCCAGCTAGCGCCGTGGCTGCGAGGGTACGGTTCCTTCCTGACGCGCACGGCCATCTATGGCCTGCTCCTGGCATTGACCTCGTTGGCGTTACCCGTGTTGCTTGCGCTATTCGTGGACCGTGTTCTGGAAAACCGGCAGACGGACTGGAACGGACCGCTGATCGCGGGGATGCTGGCCGTTGGCGGACTGACCTGCCTGTGCACGTGGCTTCAGATGCGTTCCCTGCGCGAACTCGTGGTGCAACTGTCCATCAACCAGTCAGCTCGCTACCTGGATCATCTTCTTCGACTTCCCATGAAATTCTTCGCGCACCGGTATGCCGGTGATCTGGCGTTCCGCATGCGCTTGATCGAACAAGTGGCCGACACCGGGGCCGGTCAACTGGTGCGCCTGTCCGTCGATGTGGTGATGAGCATGGCGTTCCTGGCGGTCATGCTGATCTTCGACGTCTGGATGGGGCTTGCCGTTGCGGGGCTGGGAATCGCCTGCATTGTCGCCACCAGGGTGTTGACCCGCCTGCGTCGGGACATGAACCATCGACTGCGGCGCGAGCAGGGCATGTTCACCGGGATGAGCGCGGCGGGCATCCGGATGATCGAAATCCTGCAAGCGACGGCTCGCGAGAACGACTTCTTCTCGCGCTGGAGCGGCAGGCAGGCCCGCGAACTGAAAGCCCGGCAGGAGTTTGTCGAGTTCGGTCACGTGGCGGCCTCACTGCCGCAACTGTTTGTGATTCTCTCCGCAGCAGTGGTGTTCGGCCTTGGCGGCTGGCGCGCGATGTCCGGAGAGATCACCATCGGCGTGTTGATCGGTTTATACGTTCTCGCCGGCAATTTTCTTCGTCCGGTGGCTCGAGTCGCCCAGGTCTCTGACCTGCTGGAGACCTTGGAGGCGGATCTGGCAAGGATGGATGACGTGTTCAACGCGCCGGGAGAGGCGGCTTCCGCCGACCACGATACCGACTCGCATAAAAAAAAAGGGGGGGGGGTCCGAGTACTCGACGGCCGGCTGCGATTGGTCGGCCGGATGGAGATACGCGGCGTCACGTTCGGTTTCCAACGGAACCACGCGCCCTTGGTCAAAGACTTCAACCTGACCATTGAGCCCGGCCAGCGCGTGGCCGTAGTAGGGCCAAGCGGGTCGGGCAAGTCGACGTTGGCGCTCCTGGCGGCCGGGCTCTACCGGCCGTGGTCCGGGGAAGTACTCTTCGACGGCCACCCGCTGGACGGGATCCCACGCGAGGTGTTCTGCCGCTCCGTCTCCATCGTCGATCAGCACCCGGTTCTGTTCGCCACGACCCTGCGCAACAATCTCACCCTATGGGACGCGACGATTCCTGACCATTTCGTGACCGCCGCGGCCCGAGACGCAGCAATTCACGAAGACATCATCGGCCGGCCGGCGGGGTACGAAGCGATGGTGGAGGAGGGAGGCCGGAACTTCAGCGGCGGACAGCGCTTACGCCTGGAAATCGCCAGGGCGCTGGTCAACAATCCGTCGCTCTTGATTCTGGATGAAGCAACCAGCGCGCTCGACGCCGCCACCGAGTTGTTGATCGACGATAGGATTCGCCGACGGGGATGCTCCTGCCTCATCGTCGCACACCGGTTGAGCACCATCCGCGACGCCGACCGGATCGTCGTCGTCGACAAGGGCCGCATCGTGGAACAGGGCACACATGACGAACTCCACGCCCATGACACCTTCTACCGAAGGTTGCTCGATGGCGACTGAGAAAGCATCAAACGACATGCTGCCGGGGTTCGCCGTGACGTTCGGCGAACCCCGGCCCGCAGCCGCCAACCGTCCCACTCGTCTGAACGATTCCCGCGTCGTGTGGTTCGTTGAGCGTGGGGCCATCGACGTCCTGGCGGCGGAATGTGTCGACGACCGGATGCAATCACCCTTCAAACACCTCATGCGCCTGGAGCAAGGCCGGCTGGCGTTCGGCGTCGATGAAGACGGCCACTCGCTCATGCTGATGGCTAAGGGAGTGCAATCGTCCTGTCTCCGTTGTCTGCCGCTCGACCAGTTGATCGAAGAGTTGGGGAAGAGGGACGAGGCCGACGAACTCTCGCGTGAGCTGATCCGGCAGGCCGACGCCTGGATTGAGGACTTGGCTGCCGCGGTGGCGCGCGAAGTGGAAGGGCGTCCGCGTACCGAATTTCGACTCTCCCCCGGAAGCGCCACGGGTCGCGGCATCTCGTCTGCCGAGCGCGGCGTGGTCTGGGTGGTCGCCGATAACCTCGATGCCGCGTTCCTCGAAGTGGTAGATGCCGCAGCCGACGGGCCGGGCTTGATGCCAATCACCCAGGACACTTGGATCCGATTGCATTCGACGTCGGGAACCGCCTGTAGATCTTCCCACGAACTCGGCATCGACACCGTGCTGAACAAGGGATTGCCGGAATTTCACCGCCTGGCCCTCGGTGCCGAATCCTTCAACCGCCGCCTGCTGCTGGTCGACGACGCGAATCTGCAGGTAGCGCAAACCTCCCAGCGCCATCGTGAGAAGGCCTTGGCCAAACAGCGCCTGTCGTTCCTTTTCAACACCCGTGACCAAGCGGAGAGTGGCCGCACGCCGCTTGGTGACGCGTTGCGAATGATCGGCCGGCACGAGGGCATCCGCATCCGCACGCCGGATCTCACCGGTCAAATGGAGCCTTCGTTCAACGATTACTGCGAGGCATCGGGCGTACGCCAACGCCGTGTGCGGCTGTCGGTGGAAGACCGTTGGTGGCTGGGAGACAGCGGCGCGATGCTGGCCTTTCGCCGCGACGATGACCGGCCCGTTGTGCTCCTGCCCGGCCGCGCCGGCCGATATCGGGTGGTGGATCCGGTCACCGGGACATCCGGCCCCGCGAGCGAGAAAACGACCGACGAGATTCACGGTGCGCGTACGCTGTATCCCAGGTTGCACTCCGACGGCCCAGTCGGCGTGAGAGACCTGCTTCGCGTCGGCGGCGCGAAAGCAGTGGCCGAGTTCACCAGGCTCGTGGTGACCGGACTCGGTGCCGGGTTACTGGCTCTCGCCCCGGCCGTGGCCGTCGACGTGCTGATCGCGAACGTGATGCCTACGGGCGACGCTGCGCCCTTGATTCAGCTCTCGGCGGTTCTGGTCGGCCTCGCCCTCCTGGCTGCGCTGGCGCACGTCCTTCGCGGCATGGCGCTCATGCGTCTGGAAGGGCGCCTGGCCGCGCGGATCGGTTCGGCCGTCTGGGACCGTCTGCTACGGCTGCGACCGGCGTTCTTTCGCGACTTCAACGCCGGAGAACTGGCCGCGAGATCGATGGTCTTTCAAGACGTGCGGGATCATGTCTCCGGCGTCACGGCCGACGCGGTGTTGTCGATGTTGTTTGTGCTGCCGGCGTTTGGGCTGCTGTTCTACTATGGTGCGGCGCTGGGCTGGGCCGTCGCCTGTCTGGCTATGGTTGCGCTTGGCGTGACAGCCGCGTTCTGCATTCGCCATATCGAACCCCAGCGCCGCTACTTACAAACGTCGCGCCAACTTCTCGGCGACCTGCACCAATTCCTGAACGGGATTGCGAAGCTGCGCACGACCGGCGCCGAAGACTCGGCGTTCGCGGCCTGGGCGAGGCGGTACCGGGAGCACAAGCAGGCGGAGATTCGGCTGTCCGTCCTCAGCGAGTGGCTCGCCGCCTTCAGCGCCGCAGTGCCGGCAATCGGGAGCGCCGTCCTGTTCGCAGTGGTGGCGTCGCAAGACACCGGCGGACTCGCTACAGCGGATTTTCTCGCCGTTCATACCGCCGCCATGATCTTGTTTATGTCCATCGTCATGCTGGGCAATTCGGCCAGATCCGTCGCGTTCATCAAGCCGGCCTGTGAGCAGGTACGTCCGATACTCGCAAGCCAGGTGGATGCCGGCGCCCAGTATGCAGCTCGGCTGAAGCTCGAAGGCGAGATCCTCCTCGACAAAGTGAGCTTTGGCTATTCCGGGGCTGGGTCGATGGTGTTGCAAGAGGTCTCGATTCACGCGAAGCCGGGTGAGTTCGTGGCGATCGTGGGCGAATCCGGCGCCGGCAAAAGCACCGTGTTCCGGTTGGCGCTGGGCCTTGAGAAGCCGTTGTCGGGCGCGGTGTACTATGACGGGCGGGACCTGGCCCACATGAACGTCGGCGCGGTACGACGGCAGATCGGTGTGGTCACCCAGGACGGCACACTCCAGAGCGGCACACTCCTCGACAACATTATCGGCGTCGGCAACGACCTCACCGTGGAAGACGCGTGGCGCGCCGTCCGGCAAGCCGCGGTCGACCAAGAGATCCGCGCCATGCCCATGGGGCTCTACACCACGGTGGGTGAGAACTCGGCAACGTTCTCGGGCGGCCAAATTCAGCGGATTCGCATCGCCGCCGCGCTGGTGCGGGCCCCTCGCATCGTGTTCCTCGACGAACCCACGAGTTGGCTCGACACCAGGAGCCAGACGCAGACGATGAAGGGGATCGAGGAGTCCACCAGCACGCGTTTCGTCATCGCGCATCGGCTGTCCACTATCCGGCTGGCGGATCGGATCTACGTGCTCCAAGCCGGTCGTGTGGTCCAAGTGGGCCGGTTCAACGAATTGTTCGCAGCGGACGGTCCGTTTCGTGACCTGGTCTTACGGCAAATGGCATGAACGGAGCCCGGGACGTGGAAGGATTAAGACGCTTCCCGGTCCTGTCGGAAACGCCCTTTGTCGTTTCCGACAGCATCTTCGTCAACCCGAAGTACCGGGGCGCCCGCCTGTCACCCACGGCGGAGACGGGGATCCCCCCGAGCAGCGGGAGATGTTTCTTCAAGTCTGTTTCTTCCGAGGACGCACCCTACAAAGCCGACAACACTTTTTCCAATCGACTCTGGCCGTTCAAAAACTCCAATTCAAGGCAAACGGCAAAAAGCGGCGTCGAGATCGACCAATGCGCTTGCACTTTTATCAGATCTTTTTCCGTCGTAAGCGCCAGATCCGGCTGGCGCTGCTCAATACGGCGATGAATGTCTTCAATCCTGGAACGGCTGTACGCCTCATGATCTCGAAAAACAAGTTCATCCACCACCTGGACGCCAAGCGCGTCCACGGTCCGGCGAAACGGCTTAGGGTTGCCGATACCGCTGAAGAGAAAAGCCTTTTTCCCGCGGACGTCAGAAAGCGGCACCGCATCCGAGGCGCCAATCAACTTTTTAACCGTAAAGGTCGTCGTGATGGGATCGACGCTCAAACCCATGGCCCTCTCGATGGGTTCCAAGACGTTGGGAATCATTGAGACATCTTCAACCCGGGTCAGCACAATGTCCGACGCCCTTCTGGCTTCGCCAAGCGGTTCCCGAAGTCTCCCCACGGGAAGCAACGCCTGTATTCCGGCAGGATCGGAACTGTCTACCAACAGCAAGTTCACGTCACGGTCGAGGCCCAAATGCTGGAACCCGTCATCCAGAACGAAACAGTCAATGGGCATTTGGTTCAAGACCCAACGACCCAATTCATATCGATCGGCGCCAACGGCCACGACAACACCCGGACATCGTGTCGCCATCAGATACGGCTCATCACCCGCCTCCAGAGGTCCGGCCAGGACCGACGTTCCGTCGGAGACCAGCAAAAATTCCCGTGCATGCTTCCGGCGATACCCGCGGCTGAGAATGCACGGCTTTTTCCCTTGCTCCAACAGTTTTTGAGACACCCACATGGCCATGGGCGTCTTGCCCGTTCCGCCGACCGTGAGGTTCCCGACACTCACCACCGGGCACGGCAACCGGCGTTGCCGCAACCACCCTTGTTCATACAGCCGCATCCGCACGTGCGTCGCGAACCGGTACGGGCCGGTCAGCAGGGACTGCCATCCATTCATCATACGTTCACGAATACCCGCTCCTCTTCCCCTCAAGAGGGCGCGGCTCACACAAACCGACGACTTGCTCAACCAGACTCACGTTCTTCTCGACCACCCCTCGATTCTCGTCGATGACCATTCGCGCGTTTCGTCCCATATGAGAGACCCAATCCTGATTCTGCACGCCCTTCACCAACGTTTCGGTCAATTCCTGCCCGTTGCGGACACAAATCCCGCCTCTGGATTCAATCAACAGATCCGCCATTTCCTGGCAGTGGTCCGTATGCGGACCGAAACACACCGGCTTTCCCCAAGCCGACGGCTCCAGGAGATTGTGCCCTCCGACGGAGACCAACGTCCCTCCGACAAACGCCATGTATGCGAACCCGTACGCCTGCGCCAATTCTCCTCGCGTATCGAGAAGAATGACCCGGGGGCACGGACGCACCTCACCCGATTGAACCGTTTCCGGCAACCGGCTTCGTCTCACCACCGGAAACCCGAACGACCGGATTATTTCAACCAGATCGCCGCTTCGTTCGATATGTCGCGGAGCCAACACCAGAACGACGTTGGGGCACGCATGACTCACGGCACGATAACTTTCCAAAAGAATTTCTTCTTCGGCGGGATGCGTACTCCCCGCGATAATCAACCGTTCATCTTCTGATAGGCTGAATATCGATCGCCGGAGCGATGGTCGAGAAGTGAGATCTCTGTTTATCGTCAGGTCGAATTTCATGTTCCCCGTATGGTGCATCCGGTCCGGCGAAGCTCCCAGCTCGACGAATCGTTGTTCATCCCTGGCTGATTGTAGAAGCCCCAATGATACGTTCGCGAGGACCTGCCGCATAAATGGTCGGACCCACCGGTATCGGATAAAGGAACGGGACGACAGTCGTCCATTCAGGATCACGGAGGGAATACCCCGACGGGAGAGCGCTCGCAACAGGTTGGGCCATAACTCGGTTTCGACGACCAAAAACCCGGCGGGATTCAGGGAGTTGATGAACCGGTTGACGATCCACGGGTAATCCAACGGCAAATAGCAATGGGTGGCGATACCGGCCAATCGTTGTTCCACGGCTTCCCGTCCGGTTTCCGTAATGGTCGAAACGACGATCTTGAGCGCGGGATAGCGTTGGCGAATCGTCGTCACAAACGGCACAATGGCGGTCACTTCCCCTAATGACACGGCATGAACCCAAAGCACGTGGTCCTGAGCGCTCCACCCCTGAGGGACAACCCATCCGATCCGTTGTAACAGGCCGGGACGACACCGTTTCTTGAACAGCAACGCGCAAAGAATAAATGGAAAACCGAGGATCAGAAGCGCGTTATACAGACCGTACCACATCTCAGTACGTACCCGGATCATGACACATCGCTTCCGCTTCTGATGACATCGAGATAAGGGTGCGTTCCAACTCCAGCCGTATTCGTTCCATGGCCGCGGCGTCGGCATTGCGGTCAACCCAAATCGGGCTGCCCCACAAATACACCCCGTGCGAAAACGGATACGGGATTAGAAACCGGTCCCAACTGGAAAAGAGTTTTTTTTTGAACACGCAAAGGCCAGGGGAATGATGGGCAGGCCCGTGAACTTGGCGAGAGCAACGACACCGGGCTGTACGCAATGCCTGGGCCCCTTGGGACCGTCAGGCGTGATGACCAGGTCAACGCCTTGCCGGCTCAGGCGAATGAGTTGACGCAAGGCCCTATGCCCACCCCTTGTGGTTGATCCGCGGACGGCGCCGAACCCGAACCGCTTCATGATGCGATAAATAATTTCCCCGTCACGATGTTGGCTGATCAGAATCTCGGGATGGAGGCCCCGATAGCCCAAGGGAATCATCAACTGTTGCCCGTGCCAGAAAGCGAGGATGATGTGCCTGCCTTGCTGGTAGAGCTGATCGACCGGCTCGAACCCATACGATTTCAAGGACATTGACTTGCCGAGAAGCCGAATGGTTGCCGCACCGATAAACGACAGGACGCGCAATTTCAGCCGATGGATTATCAACGGTCGTAGCCTTTCACTGATTACGGCAACGTGGATGCCGCGTGAACGTCGTGAAATTGGGTTTGATACAAACGCGTGTATACCCCGTTGCGACGAAGCAGTTCATGATGGAGACCGGCTTCCACGACGCGTCCTTCATCCAACACCACGATACGGTCCGCATGCTGAACGGTAGATAGGCGGTGCGCGACAACCAGCGTCGTCCGGTTCTTCATCAATTCAGCCAAAGCCGCCTGGACTTTTCGTTCGGACTCGGTATCCAGCGCGGAGGTGGCTTCATCGAGGATGAGCAGCGGGGGATTCCGCAATATCGCACGAGCGATGGCCAACCGCTGCCGCTGTCCGCCGGACAGGGTCACGCCGTTTTCTCCTATCAGCGTATCCAACCCGTTGGACAACTCCTCAATAAATTCCCACGCGTATCCCGCCTTGGCAGCCTGAATGATTTCCTGATCTGACGCTTCCGGACGGCCGTACGCAATGTTAGCCCGTACGGTTTCATCGAACAAGACCGTCTCTTGAGAGACGATGGCAATCTGGGCCCGCAGAGAGGTCAAGGCCACATCTCTGATGTCCCAGCCGTCGACGAGTATGCGGCCTTCGGACGGATCATAAAACCTCGGGACCAAACTCATCAGGGTGGATTTGCCGCTCCCGCTTTTCCCGACCAGCGCGATCACTTCGCCGAACTCGACGGTGAGATCAATATGTTCGATTGACGGCTCATCGCTCCCTTCATAGCGAAAACTCACGTTTTGAAACTCCAGGGAACGCGAGATGGCCGGCAATGCCACAAGCCCGTGATCGCGAACGAATTCATGCTCCGTATCGAGCATTTCAAAAACCCGGTTCGCCCCCGCGATTGCTCGTTGAACCAATGCGTTGGCACTGGCAAGTTTTTTGAGCGGCGCATAGGCCATGAACATGGCCGCCAAAAAGGAAAAAAATTCACCGGGTTTCATTTGGCCGTCTATCACTGAAAACCCACCGTACCAGACGATAAAGGCAATGCCGCCTATCCCAATCACCTCCAACAGGGGCGACGCCAAGGCAGCCAATTGTGCCGACTTGATGACCGCCCGCAAATAGGCCGTATTGCCCATGGCAAACCGTTGTTGTTCAACGTGTTCAGCCCCGTATGCTTTGACGATTCGGATTCCGGCAAACGCTTCTTTCAACGTCGAGGCCATATCCCCCATCGACTCTTGTCCCCTGACGGCTAATTTTCGCAACCGCTTGCCGATTTTCACGATGGCATAGGTGGAAACCGGCATCACCACAAGCAACGCCGTGGCCAACCGCCAATTCTGATAGAAGGCCACGCCGGTCAAGACGAGAAGGGTCAGCCCCTGTTGAAACAAGTCTCGAATCACGTTGGGAATGGCATTGGCCATTTCATTGACGTCGTTGATGACCCGTGCCACCAATCGCCCGCTTGAATGCTTCTGATGAAACGGCAACGACATGCGAAGAAAGTGACCGAATAATTGCTGCCGGACTTCCGCCACCACGCGATTGCCGACGTAACTCATCAAATAGCTTTGACCGTACGCAAAGAGCCCTTTCAACGTGGCCGCGCCGAGAATGACCAGGGGCAAAACCATGAGCAGCAGTTGATCCTTGGCAATAAAAATTCCGTCAAGGACCGGTTGCACCAGCCAAGCATACAGTCCTGACATGCCCGCCACGCCCACCGCGCACAGACACGCCACGACCAACCGGACACGGTATTGATACAAGTAGGATACAATCCTGAAAAAAACCTTCATGCCTCACACTCGGCCAATATGACCTCTGCCGCTCTCAGGGAAGCTCCGGGGGAACCAAGCTTGGAGCGAATCTCCCCCAACGCTTCCCGCATGTGATCGTACCGGGTTCGATCCTTCAGAAGACGAAGCGCCTCTGCGCTCAATCGTTCCGCCGTCACCTCCGATTGCAAAAGTTCCGGAACAACGGCATGCCCGGCAACCAGGTTCACCAACCCCACGTGTTCCACGGTGACGATCATTTTGGCAAGAAGATACGTCAACCAAGAAACCCGATACGTCAGGATCATAGGCGTGCCGACCAACGCTGCCTGCAAGGTGGCCGTTCCCGAGGCCACCAACAACAAATCCGCGGCTGCCATGACCTCTTCCGGCTGGTTCGACACCACGGTCACGGGAAGCGTCTTTTCGTCGATGACCTCGTTGACCCATTCTGCGGCCACCGTGGGGGCCCGTGCGATGACGCAATGAAGGTCGGGGAACGATTCCCGAATGCGCCCCACGGCCTCCAACATAGCCGGCAACAGGGATTCAATTTCAGAACGGCGGCTTCCGGGCAGCACTCCCAGAACCAGGCCTTGAGCCGGAAGCCCCAAGGCTCGACGCACGTGAGCCGTACCATGACAATGAACCACGTCATCGAGTAAGGGATGCCCCACAAAACTACAGGGGACGTCAGCTTCACGGTACAACGGCTCTTCAAAGGGCAAAATGACGATCATCCGGCGTACCACTCGCTTGATCAGATTGATCCGGTGCCGGCCCCATGCCCAAATCTGTGGAGCGATATAATAGATCACGCGATGACCGAGCTTCGCCGCGATTCTGGCCAGCCGCAGATTCATCGATGGATTGTCGACGAACACCACGCCGTCCAGGGACTCCTTTCGGAAAAACCGCTTCAGGGTCAATGCGTTGGCCAAGCCCTTCCAAATAATAGCCGGGCCCGGCACCCCAACGACGTCCAGGCGATGTAACCCTTGAACCAGTTCAACGCCCGCGGTGCGCATGTGCCGCCCGCCGACCCCGATCAGCCTGATGTCAGGCCGAAGTGTTTGTAAGGCCTTTGCCAAACTGGCGCCATGAAGATCGCCGGACGCCTCACCGGCGACAATCATGATTGACAGACGAGCCATGCCCACCTCTACGAGGCTGACGCCTCGACCTTCGGAAACCCGCTCGGCGGAGAAGCCGGTCCACGGATGGAATGCAGGATCGTATGCACCAACTCCAGGGCGGCCAACCCTTCTTCGCCGGAAACCCCACCCGGAGTCCCGGCTTGAATGGCTTGCACAAAGGCCTGCAATTCACGCTTCAGCGGTTCGTCATCCCCTGCCTGAATCGATTCCTCCCGTACGGACGATCCAGCGGTCACGCCTTGTCGATACACGATGCCTTGACGAGAGAGAAAATCGACCGAAAGATAGAGGCTTTCCTGGAACAATCGCATTTTACGCAAACGGCCGGTTGAAATCCGGCTGGCCGTCAAATTGACCACGCACCCATTGTCAAACTCGACCCGGGCATGTGCAAAATCGACCTGCGAGGACAGCACCGGCATGCCCACGGCCTCCACTTTGGTGACGCGCCCCAAACCAAAAGACAAGATCAGGTCAACGTCATGAATCATGAGATCCCGTACCACGTCCACGTCCGTTCCCCGTGGTTGAAAGGGTGCGAGCCTGTGACATTCAATATACGTGGGGTTGGAGAGACGATCCCGGATCAGCTCCCCGACGGGATTGAACCGCTCAACGTGCCCCACGTGCAGCACCACCCCCCTGCGCTTCGCCTGGTCGACCATCTGCCGCCCTTCTTCCGTGGTGGCGGCCACGGGTTTTTCGACCAGAACGTGTACGCCGGCTTCAAGACAATCCGACACGACCGCCCCGTGCTGCACAGTCGGTACGGCGACGCTCACCGCGTCGACCCGGCCCAGCAAATTCCGGTGATCTCCGAAATGAGCCACACCAAGACGATTGCCGATTTCAGCCCGCCGGGTCTGATCAATATCCACCACGCCCACCAACCGGGTTTGCGGCAATTCCGAATAGATCCGGGCATGATGTTGCCCGAGGTGTCCCACGCCAATGACGCCAACGCTGACGATGTCCATATCTCGGCTTCCTGCGATGGAATCAGGTTGCATAATAGAAAAACAGAAACCGCGGCGCGGCGGGATGTGACGGATTCGCCTGCTTCAACAAAAAGCGAAAAGGCAAAAGACGCGGAACCGGCAAGGGGACGACAAGCCGGTCACGCAAAAGTCCACTCTGCCGATTATCCCAAGATGCCAATAATGGCGATGCCGGCCTGATGCGCTTTTTTCAGCATCTCTTCCCGGTCGAGCATAATGGTCTTGTGAGCCTCCAAGGCCAACGCCGACGCCTTCACTTCAGCCATCACGTCGATGGTTTGAGGACCGACCGCCGGCAAGTCAAACCGTAAATCCTGCTGGGGCTTGCAGCATTTGACGACAACGGCGCCGCTCCGAGCCAATCGCCCGCCGCGCCGGATGGTCTCATCCGTGCCTTCGACCGCTTCAACCGCGACGACCACCCGATCCTTGACCACCACGCATTGGCCAATGTCCATCCGGCCGACCTCTTTTGCAATACTCCATCCGTAGGACACGTCCGCCCGTTCCTTCCCGGACGGTTCCCGCCGGGTCAACGCCCCTTCCGGAACGACAAGATCGGACAACCCGAACGTGGATTCTCGAATCGTAATCCCTTCGTCTTCCAGGTCATCGGCAATGGCCCTGAGAATATGATCATCCTTCCATGATTTCAGTCTGGCAAAAAACGCCATGGCCCGGAAATCGGGACGAACGCCGGAAAAGAGATGCGTTTTTTTTATCCCTCCCAGCATCACGGCCTGCTCGACGCCGTCACCCTTGAGGACCTGAATGATTTTTCCGAATTGCCCGACGCGAACCCAATGCATCCGGTCGACCACCTGCTCCAACTCCGGAGCCGTTTCACCGTGATGAGCCACGGCCGAGACTCGAAACCCAAGCTTTCTTGTGTTTTCCGCAAAGATGATGGGAAACCGACCGTTGCCCGCTATCAGGCCAATCCAGCCACCGGTGGGAGGAAGCGGTAGAGCCGACGAAGGCAATTCTCGTGTCACCGCGTGTGGGATCACCTAAAAGTCTTCTTGCTCGCCTTGACCTTTTCGCGCGGAACGGCACATCCCACGCGTCGAGGTTTCCAAAAACGTCAGCAGGACCAGGATGTCGGGGCTATCCTGGAATTGATGGCGGGCCAGCTTGATCGCGTCGGCCATACGTTGGTTTTTTCTAAACAGCAGGCTGTAGGCTTGTTTCAAGACACGGATGCGCTGGGCTGAAAATCCTCCCCGGCGAAGCCCAATGGCATTGATCCCATAGAGTTCGGCCCGGTTGCCGACTGCACGCATAAACGGTGGCACGTCCCGGGCAACGGCGGAACACCCGCCGATCATGGCATAATCGCCGACCCGTGCGTATTGATGAACGCCGACCAACCCGCCGATCACGGCATAACTCCCCACCGAAATATGTCCGGCGAGCGTCGCGGCATTGGCCATGACCACGTTGTCGCCAATGTGACAATCGTGCGCCACGTGCACGTAGGCCATCAAAAAATTGTGCCGGCCGATCGTCGTGACGCCCCCGCCAAATGCCGTCCCGCGGTTCACCGTGACGTACTCCCGCAGAATATTTTCATCGCCGATCCTCACGCGAGTCGGCTCATCATGATACTGAAGGTGCTGGGGGGGAGCCCCGATCGACACGTAAGGAAAAATTTTACACCGTTGGCCGATTTCCGTATGACCCTCCAGGCTCACGTGTGAGCACAGTTCAGTCCCGCGGCCGATTTTTACGTGCTCGCCAATCACGCAAAAAGGACCCACGATCACGTCCTCATCGAGTTCGGACTTTGGATGCACGATAGCCGTGGGATGAATGGACCTACTCGACATCATGATCCTCAAGGTTTGATTGCCCCGTTTCGGCATGCGTGGAGTTGACCCGCTCAGACTGCAACATCGCCGTGGATTCGGCCTCGCACACCAAGTCCGACCCGACAAAGGCCTTTCCTTGCATTTTCCAGAATGGCGGCCGGCGTTTAATCACTTCGACTTCCAACCGTATCTGATCGCCGGGAATCACGGGTTTGCGAAACTTGGCCTTATCGATTCCCGTGAGGTACACGATCGGGGATCCCTCGACGGACGACGATCGAATGGCCAACACTCCACCCAATTGAGCAAGCGCTTCGACGATCAACACGCCGGGGAAGACGGGGCGTCCGGGGAAATGGCCCTGGAAGTACGGATCGTTGACCGTGACGTTTTTCAACCCGACTGCCCGCCGACCGGAGTCAATCTTCACGACTCGGTCCACGAGCAAAAACGGATAACGGTGAGGCAGGACGGCTTGCACTTCAATGGCATCCATGGCCATGTCCGGCTGAGCTGTCTGATCGCTCATGGTTCCTCTCTACCCTCAGACGGGAAAAGTCCGTCAGGCAACGACACTGATCCGGCGCACGCAATCACGTTCCTCAACGAAACGTGGTCTGATCCAAAATTTCCAACACGGTGGACGAAAAGTCCATGCTCTCGTCATAGTAACGCGTCGGGGTATTCTTTCCTTTTTCCACGACGAGTCCGAATCCTCGTTGTTGAGCAATTTCCTTGACCACCAAATCGACCTGTTCACGAAATTCATCCAGCAACTCGGCCTGCTTGGTCTGAAACTCTCGTGACATATTACCGGCTTTTTGTTGGTAGTCCAACATACGCTGGCGCAATTGATCTTCCTTTTGTTGCTTGGCCGAAGGACTTAACACGCTGCCTTGACGCAATAACTCATTTTCTAGATTCCTGAGTTCCTGCTGTTCGAGTTCGAGTAACGCCTGCCGGTCCTTCATAAATTGGTTGAGCGTATCATTGACCTGACGGCCGAGCTTGGATTCCTTCAATAACCATTGCGTGTCCACCACGCCGATGACGACACCGGAACCTGCCGGTCGCTCCGCGGCGGAAATTGTGGCAGGGGCGGAAGCCGGCGTCTCGCAACCGGCAGCCACCGACAACAAAATGGCCAAGCCCGCCTGGAGGAGGCTTCCCGGCAATAACAACGTATTCGAGCCATTCATGTTCCGCATGCTGCGCACTCTAGAAGACGTTCCCGACGGAAAACTCAAAGACACTTGATTGCTCTTGAGGCTGACGATCCAATTTGAGACCCCAGGCCGCGCGTAAGGGCCCGAACGGTGAAATCCAGCGCACCTCTACCCCTGTTGCCTTTCGCAAATTGAAATCCAACTCTTCTTCTTCGGCAAAACCTTTCCCATAATCAAAAAAGACGACTCCATTCAACTTTGCAGTAGGGAGGACCGGAAAAATCAACTCGGCATTAAGAATCAACTGTTTATTCCCGCCTGCCAACGTTCCGGACTCGGTTACGGGACCGGCTCGCCCAAATTGGAACCCACGCATCGTATTGATGCCGCCGACGAAAAAGAGTTCCGTCAAGGGTACCGAGTCACCCGAATACCCCTCCGCCATGCCGACCCGACCACGGAACGCCATCCTGAGATCCCAAACGGGTAACGGGACGTATTTCAACCCATCAAGCGCGAATCGATAGAAATTGTTGGTCCCTCCCAGCGCCTCGGTTCCAAAACCCAGGCGCAGACCCGTCCTCGATCCGGTACGCGGGTCCTGGAAAAAGTCACGGGTATCACGAAAGAGACTCGAACGGAACCCCGTCGTGGATTGATCGCCGAGCTGGTTCCGAATGAACGACGTTGCGTCACTGGCCGCGTTTGTAATTCTGATTTGCTCCCCAACGAGAGTAAAACTTCCCGTGATATATTCGGAAAAGGCCCTTCCCCATTGGACCGTTCCGCCCTTTCTCTCTTCCTGGTACGTCAAGAAATTCGTTTGAGTGCTGAACCCGTCCGCCTGAAAGGACGTGGGCCCGTCAAACAGCGCCGGATTCCTGAACGTCAGGACGCCAATGGTTCGCCGAACGCCGACTTGTCCGCGAACTCGGACGAGATATCCCAAACCGAACAAATTGCCTTCCGTGATATTGGCAATAGCCGTAAAGCGATCGAGAGTACTGAACCCGCCGCCAATGCTGAATTGTCCCGTGGGTTTCTCTTTGAGTCGTACTTGTACGTCGACCTTATCTTCCTCCACGTGTTCGGGGACCAGTTCGACGGTTTCGAAGAAATTCAGATTATTGAGCCGTTGAAAGCTGCGCTTGATGGCCGCGGAATCCAGAACTTCCTGTTCATCGACTCGCAACTCCCGTCGAATGACGTTGTCTCGCGTCTTATCATTCCCCGTAATGAGAATCTCTCTGACACGAATCAGCGATCCTTCTTTGATCGTAAAGGTAATGTCCGTCGTGAGCGTATCAGGGTTGGGAGCCAGATTCGGCGTGACTTCGGCAAATGAATACCCTTCCGCTCCATACATGTCCGTGACACGAGAAATCTCGTCCCGGACCGTCGTCCGTTGAAACACGTCATCGGGACGAATAAACGAATACCGCGCAAGGGCCTCGTCTTCAAAAACCGTATTCCCTTCATAGCGGACCGTTTGAACCGTATACGGTTGACCTTCACTGACTTGAAACGTCAGGTTCACGGATTCTTTATCGTCACTCAGTTCAATGGCCGGCGTCCCGACCTGGACGTCAAGGTATCCTCGATTCGAATAATATTCCTTGATCCGTTCAATATCGTTGGAGAGCTCTTCCTGGTGTAAGATTCCTGCGTCGGTAATGAGAGAAAGGATCGGGGTCCATTCCTGGTTGGCCATCACACCCAACAAATCTTTCTTGTCAAACACGGTCATGCCTGCAAAATGAATCGTATCAATCTTGGCTCGCGTTCCTTCTTGAATAAAAAAGGTCACACGATTGCGACTCTCCCGTAATTCCTGAATGATCGGAATCACCTTGGCCTTGTGATACCCGCTTTTTTCATATTCCGCCCGGATTTTCTCCGCACTGGCCTTGGTCGCCTGTTGATCGAGAAACACTTGATTTTTTAGCGTGATGACCTCTTTCAACTTATCGTCCGATAACGCATCATTCCCATCAAAGACAATAGCCGTGACAAAGGGTTTTTCTTGCACCACGAAAACGACTGCGACGCCTTCCGGCGTCGTTTCCGTCCGTACCTGCACGTCGTCAAAGAACCCCATGTCGTAAATCAGCCGAATCTGCCGTTGCGTCACCTCGGACGAAAGCGGATCTCCCGTTTTCAAGGTCACATTACTGAGAATCGCGGCCGACTCAATTCGCTGGTTGCCCGTCACGGCAATCTTTTCCACAATCAAGTCCTGTGCTTGACTCAACGCCGGTAAAGACACGCTCATGAATACGATGAATAAGAACCCGGACACGAGAGTGATCCCAAGAAATCCACTGATTCTTGCTCGCCTCAGAGGGATTCCAGGATTGTGAATCGCCACACGCGGGTTTTCCGAACGAACGCCCACCATCTTGTGCTCCGGACAAAAACGTCCCATTTCCTTATGGGACAGAAGCCATACAATCACACGTGACATCCGGCACTCAAGGGCGAGAGGCGTCTAGTGGGTTTCAGGAAGCCGGACTCAGACACTCAAACCTGAAAGGATGCGACGAAAAGTGCGTCATTATAGATCGACCCGTATGGCTTGTAAAGTTTAGGGCACTTGAAATGGAGCTTCTTTCCTTGACATTCATTTTTTTGTTCACCTACTATCCAATGGTTCGCTGGAAACGCGTTCCACGGACGAAAGCGACAATCCGTATGAGTCAATGACGGACGATTCCTGCCCCGGTGGTGCAATTCCAAAACCCGTTCGACTCTGTATTACGCGACTCACGTTTGCCGACTCGACACCTCAAACGACGCTCAATGACTGAAGAACTTCACCCTGTCCCGTCAAACGTCGATATTCCCGACGATTTACCGTTGATTCCCGTGAGGGACATCGTGGTTTTTCCGTACATGGTGCTGCCACTGTTTGTCGGACGGGACATGTCGATCAAAGCGATCGAAACGGCCCTCGCCGGCAATAGAATGGTCCTCCTGGCAACGCAGAAAGCCCATGACACGGAAACGCCGACACCAGCCGACATATTCGAAACCGGCACGGTCGGCATGATTATGCGCATGCTGAAGCTCCCTGACGAACGGATCAAAATTCTGGTCCAGGGTCTGACCAAGGCGAAAATCATCCACTATCTCCAATCCGAACCGTTTTACTCGGTTCGCATTCAACCCTTCCCGGCCACTCAGGAACCGGCAACGTCCCTCGAGACCGAAGCCGTCATTCGAACGGCAAAGGAAGGGGTGGACCGGATCGCCGGTCTGGGGAAAGTGCTCATGCCGGACGTCATGATGGTCATCGAAAACATGGATGAACCCGGCCGACTGGCTGACCTCATCGTATCGAACCTTGGATTGAAAGTGGAAGTGACCCAGGAAATTTTGGAAACCGACGATCCGGTGACCAAATTGAAACGCGTCACGGAGATCCTCTCAAAAGAAATTGACGTCTTATCGATGCAACAAAAAATCCAGGCCGACGCCAAAGACGAGATCGATAAAACGCAACGGGAATATTTTCTGCGCGAGCAATTGAAAGCCATTCAAAAAGAACTGGGGGAACTGGATGACCGGGCCGAAGAAGTTGCGGAATTTCGAAAACGCATTGAAGAGTGCCGCATGCCGGATAAAGTCCTGAAGGAAGCGGAAAAACAATTAAAGCGTCTCGAAAAGATGCACCCCGACACTGCCGAGGCGGCAACCGTCCGCACCTACATGGAATGGATGGTTGAAATTCCGTGGAGTCATGCGTCCACGGACAACCTGGATATTGAAGCCGCCGGAAAGGTGCTCAACGAAGACCACTATGACCTGGAAAAGGTCAAGGAACGCATTCTCGAATACCTGGCCGTCCGCAAACTCAAAGAGAAGCTCAAAGGTCCGATTTTGTGTTTTGTCGGTCCACCGGGCGTGGGAAAGACGTCGTTGGGGAAATCCATTGCTCGCGCCTTGGGTCGCGAGTTCGTGCGAATGAGCCTGGGTGGGGTGCGTGACGAAGCAGAAATCCGCGGACATCGCCGCACGTACGTCGGAGCCTTGCCCGGACGGATCATGCAAGGCATCAAACAGGCGGGAACCAATAATCCCGTGTGCATGCTGGATGAAGTCGACAAAGTCGGGATGGATTTTCGCGGCGATCCTTCAGCCGCACTGTTGGAAGTGTTGGACCCCGAGCAAAACCACGCGTTCACGGACCATTATTTGGGTGTCCCCTTCGACCTCAGCAACGTCATGTTCATCACGACGGCCAATCTCATCGACCCTATTCTTTCGGCTCTGCGGGACCGGATGGAAATTATTGAAATTCCAGGATATACCGAAGAAGAAAAACTGGGGATCGCCCGCCGCTACCTCATCCCGCGGCAACTGGAAAAACACGGCATTTCGGATCGACATTTCCGCATTGCCGATCTGGCCGTTCAGCGAATTGTGACTCACTATACGCGTGAAGCCGGCGTCCGCAACCTCGAACGGGAACTCGCCAACGCCATGAGGAAAGTCGCCAGGCGCGTGGCCGAAGGCAAACCGAAACTCCACTCCATCACGCCGCGCTCTCTCCGCACCTACATCGGCATTCCCAAATACCTGCCGGAAACCGAAAAGGAAAAAGACCAAGTCGGGTTGGCCATGGGGTTGGCCTGGACGGAAACGGGCGGGGAAACGCTTCATATCGAAGCCACGGGAATGCAGGGCAAAGGCAACCTGACCCTGACGGGCCATCTCGGCGACGTCATGAAGGAATCCGCTCAAGCGGCACTCAGCTACGTCCGGGCACAGGCCGGCCCGCTGGGCATCAAGGACGAAACCTTCTCGACAACCGACATTCATATTCACGTGCCCGCCGGCGCCATCCCCAAGGACGGGCCTTCAGCAGGGATTACCATGGCAACGGCCCTCGCGTCGAATCTGTCGAATATTCCCGTCCGGCACGACGTCGCCATGACCGGAGAGATCACCCTCCGTGGACGCATTCTCCCCATCGGCGGGTTAAAAGAGAAAATCCTGGCGGCGAAGCGAGCCTCGATCCCACGTATCATTCTGCCCAAACGAAACGAAAAAGATTTGGAAGAACTGCCCAAACACCTCCTGAAAAATATCAAGATCATCTTTGCGGAAACCGTTGATCAAGTCTTCGCGGCGGCGCTCCTGCGCCCGGCACGTCGCAAACCCAAACCAGCCGCACGTGCCAAAACAGCGGCTTCAAAACGAAAGCAACGGGTGTCTGCTCTGCCTGCCAAAAAGGCTCGGCGGTGAACCGCTCCTCCACGCGTGACTCCCTAAAGACCATCGGAGAATTTGGTCTCATCCGAAACGTGAAACGCCAGTGGCCCGCGTCCTCTCCTTGGATTATCACCGGCATTGGCGACGATGCCGCTATTCTGAAAGCACGGCGCGGTGAACAGCTTCTGATCAGCACCGACATCCTGATGGGCAGTATCCATTTCGACTTGGACTATCAAACCCCGAAGGACTTGGGCTGGCGTGCGGGGGTGGCCAACCTCAGTGACATCGCAGCCATGGGAGGAACCCCACTGTACCTGCTCGTCTCGATAGCCGTTCCAGTCCGGGTTCCGCCCCGACACGTTCGGGAACTCTATCGAGGAATCCAAGCGGCCTGTCACCCCTTCAACGTCGAATTGATCGGCGGGGACACCTCTTCATCGCCGTCGCAAATCTTTCTCAGCCTGACCATCGTGGGATCCATACGAGCCAATCGTGCGCTCACGAGAAACAAAGCTGAAATCGGTGACCGTCTTTACGTGACCGGAACCATCGGCGATTCCAACGCCGGTCTCCGCATTTTGCAAAGCCATCAGGCAAACCGTCGACCATTCCGCCGGTCAGCCGTTGAAACGTTTCTGATCCGGCGTCACCTGCGACCCGCCCCACGGATTCACATCGGACAACTCCTGGTTAACCGAAAGCTCGCCCACGCGGCAATCGATCTCTCCGACGGACTCTCTTCAGACGTGGGACACGTGTGCGAAGGAAGCCGGGTGGGGGCCGAGATCCACGCAGACGCCCTTCCGCTTTCTTCCCAACTGCGCGCCTTTGCCCGGCAAGATAAGACCGACCCCTTGAACATCGCTCTCCGGGGGGGCGAAGATTATGAGCTCCTGTTTACCGCCCCGGCCAAACATCATCAGAACGTATTACGCGTCTCCGAGCAAACCAGGGTGCCCATAACCTGTATTGGTGAAATCAAACCGAAAGCCTTCGGTCGACAACTTGCGCTCCCCGGAGGCCGGAAACAAAAACTGCCAAACGAGAGTTTTCAGCATTTCCGCAGCCGATAAGAGTTGCCGATTCCCACATCGTGGTCACACCCAACTATTTTCGCGCGAAAATACGGGAAGCGCTCCATCTCGGAGAAACGCCTCATCGCACGGCCGTTGCGTTTGCCCTTGGCGTCTTCATCGCATTCACCCCGACCTACGGGCTGCATACGGCAAGCGTCGTGTTCCTGGCCTGGGCGCTCCGGCTGAATTTCCCGGCTATCCTGGCCGGCTCGCTCATCAATAATCCCTGGACGGTCATCCCGATTCTAGGAGCGACAATGTGGACGGGATTTTTTCTGTTGGGTATCCAGGACGTTCCGGACGTGTCCTGGAGTCATCTTTCCGCCGCCACGCTCTACGAAACGGTAGGGCCGTTTATTCTGCCGTTTACCCTGGGAGCGTTGACCCTGAGCGTGCTGGGCGCCCTGCTTGCCTATCCTTTGGGATTGATCCTCATATCATGGTACCGCAAGCGGCCCATCGCGCAAAAAATGTAAGCGCACGCCCCCGTCGATGACGACTCAGTTGCGACGACCGGAAACGCAGCATTGGTTGGTTGGTTGTTCGTTCTCCCACGCTACGGTAAGATTTGCGGGAACTCTTTCACCGACTCAGACTTGAAACCTGATGACCGGCTCGATCCCTCACAACGTTTCCCTTATCGCCGACCCGATCCATCATTACATTCAATTTACGGTTCCCCATTCTTCGCCTGGATCAAACGAAATCACCGAAAAAGATTTGATTGACTCTCCATGGCTCCAACGCCTTCGGTACATCTATCAATTGCAAAGCGCGCGATGGGTCTATCCGGCAGCGGAGCACAGCCGGTTTCAGCATTCGCTGGGCGCCATGCACTTGGCCGGTCAATATGCCAAGCACGTCTATCCCAGCTTGGCTCAAACGGTTCGTGACGTTCCCTCCCTCCCCTACGTCGAAGCCTTGCTCAGGCTCACCGCCCTGCTCCACGACGTGGGACATGGTCCCTTTTGTCATTTTTTCGATCACCACTTTCTTCACCGGTACGGGTTGTCCCACGAACACGTGAGTCAGGCCATTATTCGTCATGAAGTCGGTCCGCAGATCAAGCAAATCCGGCGGAGTCCTTCAGGAACGTTTGCAGACCATGAAACGATCGACCCCGAATACGTGGCGTTTCTGATTCTGAAAGAACCCAATAAACAGAATCGGTACTATCCCCGGTGGCTTCAGCTTCTTCGACCGTTAATCGGAGGATTATTTACGGCGGATAACTTTGATTACGTCCTGCGCGACTCCTATATGTGCGGCGTCGCGATCGGACCGGTGGATATTCCCCGGCTGATCCATTACACCTTGATCACGCCCAAGGGGTTGACCATTCACAAGAACGGATTGCCCGCCCTCCAGATGTTTCTCAACGCCAGGCTCTATCTGTATGCCAACGTATATTTTCACCGCACCTCCCGTGCCATCGATCTCCACCTCCTGGAGATTTTCCACGAAACCATGGAATGTATTTTCCCTCACAACCCCCTGCAACACATGGAACAATATCTTCGACTGACGGATTGGTCGTTGCTGGAAACGGTCCGCGCCTGGGAATCGTCTTCGAATCGCAAAAAACGACGGATTGGATATGAATGGGCCCGGGTGTTGGGACGACAGGTCAAATGGAAAACGGCGTACAGCAGGGTGCTGACGATTCGAGACTGCCGTCCCCGAGGACCGGCGGCGACACCGGCCAAGCTGGAATCCCATATTCGTCAACATTTACCCCGGCGACTGCGAGGGCTGACATTTCGAGTCGACATCGCCAGCAAGGATACCCGGCCTTTCAACGTGTTGAACATGGGCCAATTCCAGTTTTACCTCTACGACCCCGCGACCGGGTCCGTTGAAAAAGAAAAACTTCAAGAATTAATGGAGTTTTTGCCGGCACAGATTGTCCAACTCCGGATCTTCGCCGAAGATCATCAGGCCGATGCCGCCTTAGCCATGGCAACCGAACGGGTTCTTCAGAAGCAATGAGAAAAGGAAAAAGCGGCGGCGCTCAGGACCACGGCAAATCCGGTTCATCCTGAAGAAGCGGGCCTAGAATGCGCTTGAAAATTTGGGTGCCTAATCCGGTGGTCGCACCCAAACCACGCAACGTGAGGAAAAAATTGAATTGATTGCGTTCGGGAAGACCGTTACCGCCGGCCAAGCGAATATAATACAGCCCCAGCGACCAGCATTGACAGGGATTTTGATAGAAACCCACGACGTCCCATTCAGGAGTCTGACCCGTGACAAAATCATGATAGGCCTTGGTCCCCACCGTCCATCCCCATGGAAGACGGACCGCGCCGCCCGCGCCGAAAAAGTTGATTTCCGATTGAGCGGCCAATACCTCATTAAAGGACACCGGATTCCAGATATCTCCCCGTCGGGGAAGCAAGCCTGATCGTGCATAGCGATACCCCAATTGCACGTATGCCCGTTGGTGAGCCTGCACCATGACGTCTGAATTGAATTGCGATAATTCACTGCTCTCCGGATCATAGAACGTATCAAGACTCAGGCGGAAACGGTCCAGGACGTCCGGCAATTGCGTCGCCGGAAATTCAAACGTCGCTCGCCCCCACACATCCGAGAACTTTTGCGCCGAACCCGGCGTGGAAGCGAGATGGTAACTTTGGGCAATCATCACGTCCATCAACGTCGCGGACCGTTTGCCGCTCCGCTCATCCTGCAACCTGGTTCTCAGGGAATACGTCACCAGGTGCTTCTTCAGAAGATTATCGGTCGCATCGATCTGTAAAAGATCGGACTGCCTGGTCGCGGGCACGTATTCGTAGAACACTCGCGGCTCAAGAGTGTGACGCAGTCGATGCCCGGTCCCTGTCTGAAATCCACGCGAGACGTTGGAAACCGCATCCAAGCCCAGCCAAAACGTCCCACGTTCCCGAGCATTATCGTGAACCCGCCCCCGGGAATAGAGAACTTGCCTGACTTTGAATTGCGGACGAAGACCGACCACGTGCCCCACGTGCAACCCATGAACGGCCAGGGACGGCATGACGTCGAAACGGCTCACGTTGCTCCCTCGTTCACGGGCGAAATGCACAAACGTCGAATCCAGTCCGACATCGAGACTCGCCGATTCCGCATCCAGGGCCAACCGATGCCCGAACCGGTGACCGATTTCCGGCAGCCGTTGAAACGTATCCCGGCCTCCGGTATCCAGCGGTTGCAGGTATTGGGCCCTGAGATAAGCCGCGCCTCCCGGCAGGCGGCGCGTGACGTGCAACACGGATTCCTGGCTGGGCAATGCCCGGGAAATCCCGGAAGCACTCAGGTCCCGCAAGAGTCTCCGGTCCGTGGCATAGTTGACTTTGGCTTGAATCAGCAGGTCGTCCCGCATGTGGTGAACGTGCGCCCCGGTCACTTGTGCGCGAGCCCGTTCCACGTCGGTATCATTAAACGCATTGACCAGCCATCGCCCTCTCGACCGGCGATTCAAGACGTAACGATACGCCACGTCGCCTCCCTGCCCCCGTTTGGTCAGGATTTGCGGGGCGATGGTCAGGTCCTGGCTGGGAGAAAGCGCCCAATAGAACCCCTGTCGATATTGAACACCCAACACATTGTCGAACCCGATGGTCGGAACCAGAAACCCGGTTTTCCTGGCATTGGGCATCGGATAGCGCAACACGGGGACCGGGACGACGGGCTGGTTGCGAATATTCAACCATGCATTTTTTGCGAAAACACTGTCACCCTGCTCCACGTCCACGTCCTGAAACGAAAAACTCCAATCGGGAATTTGCCCGTCATCCGCTTTGCAATTCGTAAACGAGCCGTCCTTCACGCGATAGTGGGTTTCGGAAAACCGTTGGAGGAGACGCCCGCGGAGCCACGTCCCCGTCTCCTTCAAGAAGATCTTGCCGTTGACCACAAGAACGGATTCCGTATTCACGTTGATGGTCATTTCCTCCGCCCACACGTCGTTCACTTGATCCTTGAGATGAACGTGACCGGCCGCCGTCAACCGGCCGGAGAGCTTGTGAAGGGCGGCTTGGTCGGCGGTCAACCGAACGTCGCCCTGCGTCACCACCACCGAGCCAATGGCCTTGAATTCCTCCGTTCGTTGATCGAATTCGGTTCGTTCGGCCGTGATACGAAGCGCGGAAGCTTCACCGGGGTGTTCCGTCTTCAAGGTTTCAGACACGGACAACGCATGGACCCCACTCGCCGTCGCGAATATGACTTGAACGGCACACAGGAGACCGGTTGCGGCAACCCGCTTGGCGGCACGCACCCGGCGACGCTTATCCCAGGACAGGTTCATAAGCATTTCCCGTCATCAGACTTTTCACGTGCCCGACAAGGAACAAGGATCCCGTCACACAGATCAGGTCGTTGTCATTCGCCAGATCCGTTGCCAGGTCAAAAGCCGCCTCCGGCACATCACATTCGTACGCCGGACGATCAATGTACGGCAGGGCTTCGTTCAGGGTGCGCACGGTGGCTGCCCTGAAAGAATTGATCCGCGTCAAAATCACCACGTCGGCAAGCGGGACCAACGTCTTCAAAAATGCGGAAAGGTTCTTGTCCTGCATCATCCCGACCACCAGGATCAGACGACACCCTTGTTGTTCGGAAAGACGCCGTTGCAAATGGATTTTGAGGCATTCCGCCGCAGCCGGATTGTGGGCTCCATCGCAGAGGATCTCAGGATGACGCCGGAGCCGTTCGAGCCGGCCCGGCCAGGAAACCTGCTCCAGGCCCAGCCTGACGGCCCGTTCGGAAATCCGGATCCGTGGCGTCACACCAGCTTCGAGGAGCGCGATGGCACAGGCCGCGTTCATCGCTTGATGCTCGCCGTCCAGCGCACAACGAAGGCTCGGGTATTTGCGATCCATCCCGATGAAATCAAAGGCGCCGGATGAATGGGAAATGCTCATAAATTCCCTGCCGAATGCGAACGTCCGTGCCTGCTTCTGTCGCGCCTGCTCTTCCAGGACAACGGCTACCGACGGCTCGACCGGACCCACAACCAGCGGAACGTCCTGCTTCACGATTCCCGCTTTCTCGAAGGCAATCGCTTCCAGGGATGACCCCAGGTGCTTCTCATGATCGAATGAAATGTTCGTAATGATTGTTCCGATCGGCCGGCAGACGTTTGTCGCGTCGAATCTTCCTCCCAGACCGACTTCCAGTACCGCGACGTCCACCCGTTCTTCGGCGAAATATTGAAAGGCCAGGGCAGTGGCCACTTCAAAAAACGTGGGCGGTATGGCAAAGGACGGCAGAGCTTGGATGTTGTCAAACAGGTCGACAACGCGATCTCCGGGGATGCAACGCCCCTGAACTTGGATTCGTTCGGAAAAATCAAGAAGGTGCGGAGAGGTGTACAACCCAACGCGGACCCCGGCAGCCCTCAGAATCGACGCCGTGATGGCAGCCACGGATCCTTTCCCGTTGGTTCCGGCCACGTGCAGAACCGGAACACGCTCTTGGGGGTTTCCGAGTTCCGACAATAAAGAGGAAATCGTGTCGAGTCCCAGATGGACGCCGAATTGTTGCAACTCGTAGAGACGTTCCCTTGCAGCTTCGTAGGAGGGCTTCATTGACGATCTCCATGTCCAGCCTGTCAACGTCCCTATCAGACGACGGCACCCAAGTGCCGAAAAACGGTGTGCAGCGTCTGCCGAAGACGGGGCCGGCTCACGATAGCGTCGATCATACCATGTTCGAGCAAAAATTCCGCGCGCTGAAACCCGTCCGGCAATCGCTGTTTGATTGTCTGCTCAATGACGCGGGGGCCTGCAAACCCGATGAGGGCTTTTGGCTCAGCCAGGATGACGTCCCCCAACATCGCCACGCTCGCGGTCACGCCCCCAAAGGTTGGATCCGTCAGGAGCGAAACGAACGGCACCCCGGCTTCATGAAGCCGGGCCATGGACGCCGACGTCCTGGCCATTTGCATGAGGGAGAAGATGCCTTCCTGCATTCTTGCCCCGCCTGACGTCGTCACAAGTAAGAATGGCGTGTTGCCCTCGACGGCCCGGTCAGCCGCACGACAGATCTTTTCTCCCACCACGGACCCCATGCTGCCGCCCATGAATCCAAAATCAAAGACGCCCACGATGACCGGACAAGCCTGAAGTCTGCCTTCCCCCGTGACAATGGCATCACGTCTGCCGGTCTTCTTCTGATAGATCTCGATTCGGACGGGATAGGATTGCGTATCGGCAAACGCCAGAGGGTCGCCTGGGGACAAGTCGTCGTCCCACTCCTGGAAACTGCCGGGATCAAGCAAGACGTCAAGCCGTTCAGGGACCGACAGGGGAAAGTGATATCCGCACTTGGGACAGAGTTTGAAATTCTGATCGACTTCTTTTCGATACACGACGGCACGGCAGAAGGCACACTTGATCCACATGCCTTCTACAATGTTCAGCTTGCCTTTTTCTCGTTCTTCCGGCGAGCCTTTCTTAAACCAACTCATCGAGACCTTTTCCCAAGCCTGTCCCCGACGCCTGTCCCCGACGTTTGTAATCGGGGATCTCATCGAGGAGGCAAGAACCAACAACGGCGGGAACAATCAGCCGCCGCGCGCGTGCATTTCCAAATGTGGATCCTGGCGCAGTTCGTCGATCTGAATGAATTGACCACGCTCGCTGGAGGACTCCAACGCTTTGCGGTCTTCGGCGCCGCGGTCAACCCGCTGCTGCCATCCCGACCGGATCCGGGTCCGCAGGCTCGCGTCATCGTTCATCCGGAGGGGTTCCCGCAAGTCTACGCCGTGCCGGGCATAGAGACACAGATACCACATGCCGTCCGCGGTCAACCGGCTCCGGTCGCACGTGGCACAAAACGGCGTGGTGGTGGAGGGAATGATCCCGAACGTGGTGCCATCGGGCAAGCGAAACCGCCGGGCCGGAGCCGAACTGTTTTCCTGAATGGGCTCAACGCTGCCATACGCCTGCCGGAACGTCTCCAGCATCTCGGCCTGGGACAAAACTTTTTCCATGCCCCAATCATTCGCACCGCCGACGTCCATGTACTCGATGAATCGCACTTCCCCCTCGACGCATTTCCCGTATTCAATCAACTCGACGAGTTCATCGTCGTTGAATCCCTTGATCGCAACGGTGTCGATTTTGAGTCCGGTCAATCCGACCGTCCTGACGTGCGCAATGCCCCGTAAGACACGGTCAAACGTATCCCGTTTGGTGAGGCTCCTGAACCTGTCGGGTTTCAAGGTGTCCAGGCTGACCGTGATGCGATCCAAGCCGGCGTCACGAAGTGATTCAGCCTGCTCGTCCAACAAAATACCGTTGGTGGTCAGGGCAATGTCCTGAATGGCGGTTTGTCGCTTTAGCAAGCTGATGAGGGTGGGCAGGTTGCGACGAAGCAGGGGTTCACCGCCCGTCAACCGGACTTTATCAACGCCGAACTCGGCAAAAATCTCCACCAACCGATTGATTTCTTCGAAACTCAGGAGGGTTTCACGGGGAAGCCACGCATACTCGTCCTCGGGCATGCAATAGTGACAACGCAGGTTGCACCGGTCCGTCACGGACACGCGCAGACTCCGCAAAGGACGACCGAATGTGTCCAACAGATCCGCACCTGCCGGCACGGCGTTCATGGATGTTGCTCGACCCATACCTGTCCATCCGGCGTCTGTTCACATTTCCAGATCGGCGTGATCTGCTTCAGTTCGTCAATACACCATTTGCAGGCCTTGAACGCATCCGCCCGGTGCATGGCACCCACGACGATCAGGACGATGTTTTCCCCGATGTCGATCTCGCCGTACCGGTGCAGGATCAATACTTCAATGACGTCAAAATCCTGCAAAGCACGTTCGCGAATCTCCCGGAGCTTTTTTTGGGCCATTCCTTCATAGTATTCAAACGTGATCCGGCTGACGTCCCGGTCATCCGACCGGTCCCGCGCGGTACCGAGAAACGTCGCAATCCCGCCAATGCGCGTGGATCGATTCCGGACCCTGTCGATTTCCTCGTCAATCGAAAAAGTCTCACGTTGGACCCGCACCAACGCGGCTTCAGTATCAACGGTAGACATCGGCTGGCATCCTCCCTGGCGTCCATGATCCGCCGGAAAACGGCGGAAGCAACGCGATTTCATCACTGCCGGCAAGTTCGGTTTCCCCGTGAGCGATCTCATGGTTCACCGACACGAGAATTTTTCGTTTCAGCAACAAGTCCCCCACCTCGGGATTCATCGCCTGGATGGCCGCGATCAGATCATCGACCCGGCCTCCCTGCTCCAATGGCACCTTCAGTTCGGATTGGTTGTGAAGCTGCGCTTTCAACATGCCGAACAATTTCACCGTGACAATCATGACGATATCCCATGAACCGGGGCCAAGGCTTGGACGCCGGCGCGTTGATAGGTCCCGGACTTGCCGCCGGATTTCGAGACCAGACACACGTCGCCGAAACTCATGCCCTTATCCACGGCCTTACACATATCGTAGATCGTCAACGCTGCCACCGACACCGCGGTCATGGCTTCCATTTCAACCCCGGTCTGGCCGTTGGTCTTGACGACAGCCTGGACCGTCAGGGCACATTGCCCCCTTTCATCGGGCGTCGCCTGTTCCTGAAAGTCGATATTCACGCTCGTGAGCAGGAGCGGATGACACATGGGAACCAGGTCCGGCGTCCGTTTGGCACCCATGACCCCGGCAACCTGCGCCACGGCCAGGACGTCGCCTTTAGCGATTTTCCCTTCCTGAATACGGCGTAGGGTTTCCGGGAGCATAAACACCCGTCCGTGAGCCACTGCAATGCGTTCGGTCGCGCCCTTGGCCGACACGTCGACCATCCTCGCCCGTCCGGATTCATTGAAATGCGTAAAATCAGCCACCTGGCACAACCTTTCCGTTCAAACGCCGATGCTATTATAGGAGCCCTCCGAAAAGCGGGTCAAGCGGAACCAGCCTTCTCTTGCCGGATCGAAGCAGGTCAAAACAACCGGGCTTGACACGTATTTTCCCCTCCCCGACAATGCCCCTGTGTCCGAAGCCATCATCATTGAAGGAATCCGGTTCCAGGCGAGATGCGGAGTCACGCCTGACGAACGGCAATGCCCGCAACCACTGTTGGCAGACCTCGAACTCGCCTGTTCGGTCGAGGACGCCATTCATTCCGACAGCCTCGCAAAAACCGTGGACTACGCCCGCGTCGTCCAACGGGTCATCGACGTCGGGACCACCAATGCAAATGCCTTGATCGAACGATTGACGGATCAGATTGCCCAAACGCTGTTGCTGGAATTTCCCATCCAACGGTTGACCATCTGGTTGCGGAAAGCCGCGCCGCCGCTGCCGGACGTGTCGGGTTCGGTCGGCGTACGGCTGACGTACCCCCACACGCACGCCATCGATTCCGCTTCTCCCTTCCACCCTTCACCGTTTCTGCACAAGACCGCACACATGATTCCCAAAGGCAGGATCCTGGACGTGGCCGCCGGAGAAGGACGACACGCCCTGTATATGGCTTCTCAAGGATATGACGTGACCGGTCTCGACCGTGACGGGTGCGCATTGGCCACCCTGACGCGCAGGGCCGGGGAGCATCACCTTCCCAATCTCTCTACGTGGGAAGCGGACATGGAAAAAGATCCGGAAGCGCCTCCTGCGCTCGGCGACCAGGAATACGAGGGGATTCTGGTGTTTTTCTATCTCTTCCGCCCGCTCTTTCCGTCTCTCCTGCAAGCCCTTAAGCCCGGCGGCATCCTGATCTATGAAACGTTTTTGATCGATAACCACCTCCGGTTCAATCATCCCCGGAGGAAAGAATTCTGTCTGGAACACAACGAACTGCTGCACTTGACGCATCCGCTGCGAGTGCTGCACTACGACGAAGGCCCGCATCCCGCCTCCCCTCACCAACCAGAGCCGGCCATGACCGCACGACTCGTAGCCCAAAAAGCGTAACCCTGGCTTGTTCCGGGATTACGACGGGAGCATTCGTCTTTTGGCACGGATCGATCTTCACCTGCATACCCGTTTCTCCGACGGCAGCCTGACGCCGGGGGAAGTCGTGGCCTTGGCTCATCAAGCGGGCGTCACGGCCCTGGCCATCACGGATCATGACATCGTGGACGGCATTCCCCAAGCCATGGAGGCTGCTGCGAAGCCAGGCATCGAAGTCATCCCGGGCGTGGAATTAAGTTCCCGCTTTCATGAACGGGAACTCCACGTTCTCGGCTATTTCTTCGATTGGCAGGATTCGACCTTCCGGGACCACCTGGCTCAACAACGGCGTTCGCGACACGTCCGAAATCCGCAGACCATCGAACGGCTGAATGCATTGGGGCTTGAGCTATCCGAAGAAGAAGTCAACGCTAAAGCCGGGTCCGGCTCCATCGGTCGTCCGCACGTCGCGCAGGTGTTGGTCGACAAGGGATACGTGCAGGACACACGGGAAGCCTTCAATCGATACTTGAAAGAGGGAGCCCCGGCCTACGTGCCCCGGACGCTTCCGGACACACGGAACGTCATCACCTGGATTCGCAACGCGGGCGGAGTTCCGGTTTTGGCGCACCCGGCGTGGACCCGGTGTGAAGGGGAACCCCTGTACCGCTTGTGTGCATGCCTAAAGGAAGCCGGATTGCTGGGCCTGGAAGTGTTTTACAGCAGCCATAACCGGAAACAGACTTCGCGGTATCTCGAATTGGCCAAACGATTGGACCTGTTGGTCACCGGCGGAAGCGATTTCCACGGAGCGGCGAACCCGACCATTCAAGTCGGTCGAGGAAAAGGAAACCTGAAAGTCCCGGACACGTTGCTGGAACCCTTGCGCCAAGCCGCCTCAGAGATATGCAAAGAAACAGGGAGGAAATCCCCGAACCTCTTGCATTGAAAAACTACAGCGGAAAGTTCACGATACGAGTTCCGCCGGAAACGCACCGGATGCTCTCCATTCAAGCGGCTGAATCCGGAGTCAGCCTGAACCGTCTGGTAGCCGGCAAATTACGATGAGTCAACAGTCCCGCACCCCCGTAGGTCGATGAGATGGTCTCCTCCCTCTTAATTCATCGGCATGGAATGTGCCAAGATGGCGAAAGGCAGCACAACCATCTCAGCACAAAAGGGGGCGACCATGAAAGAGCTGACGACAATTGGGTTGGATCTGGCGAA
>JAJDVY010000014.1 GCA_022825885.1 Nitrospirales bacterium
GTGATGCCGGGGGACAACACGACGTTCGAGGGGGAATTGATCGCGCCGATTGCGATGGAGCAGGGGTTACGGTTTGCGGTGCGGGAAGGGGGCCGCACGGTGGGCGCCGGCGTCGTGACCGACATCCTCGCGTAAGGGAACTGAGTTAAGGGAAGGAAGCCAGTGGTGGTAAGCGTAGATCAACGTATTCGTATCCGGTTGAAGGGGTTTGATTATCGGATCCTCGATCAATCGGCTCGGGAAATTGTGGACACCGTCAAGCAAACGGGCGCGCGCGTTGCCGGTCCCATTCCGCTTCCCACCCGGATTGAAAAGTTTACGATTCAGCGATCCACTCATACGGACAAGAAGTCCCGCGAGCAATTTGAAATCCGTACGCATAAACGTTTATTGGATATTCTTGAGCCCACCCCGGAAACCATGGATGCGCTCATGAAGTTGAGCCTGGCTGCGGGCGTGGACGTGGAGATCAAGCTCTAGGTGGCATGATCCTTGATGATGGGCAAGGTGTCGCATGATTAGCGGGTTGATAGGAAAAAAATTGGGCATGACGCAGTTCTACGATGAAAAGCGTCGTCTGCATCCCGTGACGGTGATTGAGGTTGGGTCTTGTCGCGTTACGGCCGTGAAGAAGAAAGACCGTCATGGGTACGATGCGGTGCAACTCGGCTATGCGGAAGTTCAGGAGCGGAAGCTCACCAAGGCGCAAGTGGGCCATCTTCGTTCGTCCGGACAGGAGAAGCTGTTCAGGTATTTGCGGGAGTTTCGTTGCGTGCCGGATTGTCAGGTGGGAGACGCCGTGACGGCAGATCTTTTTGAAAAGGGTGAAATGGTGCACGTCCAGGGAACTTCGAAGGGAAAAGGATTTCAGGGCGTCATGAAGCGTCACAATTTCGGGGGCGGTCCGGCCAGTCATGGTTCAATGTTTCATCGTGCGCCGGGGTCGATCGGGTGTAGTTCGTATCCCTCGCGTGTCTTGAAAAACAAGAAACTTCCCGGGCAGATGGGAAATAAGCGGGTCACGGTGAAAGGGTTGACCGTGGTTGATACCAGGCCGGAGGAAAATCTTGTCCTCATCGGAGGGGCCGTTCCCGGTCCCGTGGGTGGGCTGGTTCTTATCCGGAAGGCGGGAGGGTAAGTCGTCGGCATGGCCTCGATAGACGTCGTAGACCAAAACAAGGCGTCCGTTGGTACCGTTGAGGTGAGTGAAGGTGTCTTCGGTTCTCAGCCTCATGGGTCGCTGGTTCATTCCGCGGTGATTATGCAGCTCGCGTCGCTTCGTCAAGGTACCGCCAGCGCGAAAGGGCGTAGCGAGGTCAGCGGGACGGGCAAAAAACCATGGAGGCAAAAACATACGGGACGCGCTCGAGCGGGTTCGAATCGTTCGCCGGTGTGGCGTCATGGCGGGGTGGTGTTCGGACCGCAGCCACGGAAGTATCGTTCTGTTATGTCGAAAAAAATGTATCGAAAGGCCATGCAAAGTGCGCTGTCTTCCAAGATGGCGGCAGGGGAGCTTCTGGTTCTCTCCGAGCTCTCTCTTCCGGAACCCAAGACCAAGTTGATGGCCAAAACGGTGAAGCAATTGGGTGTGACGGGTTCCGTGCTCTTTGTCGTGGGGAAAGACGGTGATGCCGTGTTTCGTGCAACGAGGAATTTGGCTCAAGTGAAAGCCGTGTTGCCTGAAGAGCTCACGGTCTACGACGTGCTTCGATACCAGACGCTCGTGGTCTTGAAGGATCAATTGCCGAACGTGCAGGAGTTGTGGGCGTGAAACGCGATCCCTATGACGTGTTGGTGAAGCCGTTGTTGACCGAAAAAATTACGGGACTTCAGGATTCCGCCAACCGCATTGCCTTTGTCGTGCAAAATGACGCGAATCGAATCGAAGTCCGCCAGGCGGTGGAATCGGTTCTCAAGGTCAAAGTGAAGTCCGTCAACATTATGAACGTCTTGGGCAAGAAGAAGCGTCAGGGGCGGTATCTTGGAAAACGCCCTGACTGGAAGAAGGCCGTTATCACGCTTCACGAAGGGGAAAAAGTAGAGTTGTACGAGAGCGCTTAGCGGTAGGTTGATTTAAAAACGTTGTTTTTGTGGATTAATCTGGAGAAGACAGGGGTCGTACATTATGCCAAGTAAACCGTATCGTCCAACGTCGCCCGGCCGTCGCGGCATGACGGTGCTCAAGGACAAGGCCCTGTCGAAGGAGCAGCCTGAAAAAAGCCTGACCTCGTCACTGTCGCGCTCCGGGGGGCGAAACAATTTCGGCCGTATCACGACGAGATTTCGCGGAGGCGGGCACAAACGCCTGTACCGTATAATCGATTTCAAGCGGAATAAGATCGGGGTGCCCGGTAAAGTCGTCAGGGTGGAGTACGACCCCAATCGTTCGGCTCGTATCGCGTTGATCGCGTACGCGGACGGGGAAAAGCGATATATCCTGGCTCCGGTCGGCTTGTCGGTTGGAGACCCGATTCAAGCCGGTCCCGGCTCGGACATTCGTCCCGGCAATGCGCTTCCCTTGTCGCTTATGCCGTTGGGGACGACCATTCATAACATTGAGCTCAAACCGGGGAAGGGTGCGCAGGTGGCCAGGAGTGCCGGTGCTTCGTGTCAGGTGATGGGCCGGGAAGGCCAATACGTTCAGGTTCGCCTGGTCTCGGGTGAGATGCGCCGTATTCTGGGAACGTGTATGGCTACCGTGGGACAAATCGGGAACCTCGATCACGAGAATGTTTCGGTAGGGAAGGCCGGTCGTTCAAGGTGGATGGGGAAACGTCCCCACGTCCGAGGGGTCGTGATGAATCCGGTGGACCATCCGCATGGTGGCGGTGAAGGGAAGTCCGGACAGGGAAACCCGCACCCGGTTTCCCCTTGGGGGGTTCCGACCAAAGGCTTCAAGACCCGGAAGAAGAAGCAGTCATCGAAATTCATTATCTCCAGGCGGACGAAATAAGGAGAACCAGCGTCGATGCCGCGTTCGATTCATAAAGGACCGTTTGTCGATACCCACCTCTTGGAAAAGGTGGAAAAAATGAACGAGTCTCGTGACATGAAAATCATCAAGACCTGGTCGCGTCGTTCCACAATCATTCCTGAAATGATCGGTCATACGTTTGCGGTGCACAACGGGAAAAAGTTTATTCCCGTCTACGTGACGGAAAATATGGTTGGGCATAAACTCGGAGAATTTTCTCCGACCCGGTTTTTTAAGGGGCATGGAGCCGCCAAATCGGAAAAAGCCGTTCCATTGAAGTAGCATGACACGGGGGAGTGGTAGGGAAGGGATCTTATGGCCGAAGCAAAGGCAGTCTTGCGCTACGTAAGAATGACGCCACGAAAAGTGCGGATGGTTGTCGACCTGATTCGCGGGCGTGACGTGTCCGAGGCGTTGACGGTACTGAAGTATTTGCCCAGAGCCGCGGCCCCGGTCGTGGAAAAGGTGTTGCATTCCGCTGTCGCGAATGCCGGACAACGGGACTTGGGGGATGCCGAATCGTTGAAAGTCTCAAGGGCCTGCGTCGATGGCGGCCCTGTCTTAAAACGGTTTCGAGCCAGGTCCATGGGCAGGGCGAACCCCATCCATAAGCGAACCAGTCACGTGACGATTGTGGTTTCTCCGACGAAAGAGGATTCCTAGAGGGGAGACAGGGGCGACCGTTTCCGTTGACGGAGTGAGGTAAAACCGGAGCATGGGACAAAAAACACATCCATATGGTTTTCGGCTGGGGTACACCAGGACTTGGAATTCCCGGTGGTATGCCAAAAAAGATTTTGTGAAACTGCTGCATGAGGACGTCGAGATTCGCAAAACGGTCAAATCCCGGTTGTTTCACGCTGGCATTTCACGGGTAGAGATTGAGCGTTCCGGGAATCAGGTAAAGGTGATCATTTATACGGCCCGCCCGGGTATTATCATCGGGAGAAAGGGTGCAGAAGTTGATAAGTTGAAGGCGATGCTGGAGCAACGGTATAGCCGGGAAGTCTACGTGACGGTGAAGGAAATCAAGAAGCCGGAGTTGGATGCGCAGCTTGTTTCTGAAAACATTGCCTTGCAATTGGAGAAACGCGTTTCATTTCGTCGCGCCATGAAAAGAAGCGTGGCCTCGGCGCTTCGCCTGGGTGCTCAAGGCGTTCGGGTATCGTGTGCCGGACGGTTGGGTGGTAATGAAATCGCCAGGACGGAATGGTATCGGGAGGGCCGAGTTCCGCTTCATACGCTCAGGGCTGACGTGGATTACGGATTTGCAGAGGCCCATACGACCATGGGGATTATCGGGGTGAAAGCGTGGATTTATAAAGGGGATGCCGAGTTGCCGAACGTGGCGAAAGACGAAGCGTCGTTGAATTTGCTTTAGGGAAGCGCCGCGTGCCGTATGAATGAGAACGTCTGATGCGGAACGCAACGTCTTGATGGGCTCAAAATATGCTAGCGCCGAAAAAAGTTAAATTTCGAAAAGTACAGAAAGGCAACATGCGGGGGAAAGCCTACCGTGGCGGTGACGTGTCTTTCGGTCAGTTTGGGCTCAAGGTGCTGGAACCGGGCCGGATTACCGCCAGGCAAATCGAGGCTGCGAGAATCGCGATGACGCGTCACGTCAAGCGTGGTGGTAGAATCTGGACCAGGATCTTCCCGGATAAACCCATTACCAAGAAGCCTGCGGAAGTGCGAATGGGGAAAGGAAAGGGGAGCCCGGAGTTTTGGGTGGCCGTGGTGAAGCCCGGTCGCATTCTTTACGAAATGGATGACGTGTCGAGAAGCGTCGCGGAAGAGGCGTTTCGTTTGGCTGGTCACAAGCTGCCGTTGGCGACAAAATTTGTCGTGCGAGGCGAATATCCCGTTTGAGGCGCATCAATGGACGTCAAGGAATTGCAAGGCATGGAAGCGGAAGAATTGGTCGGAAAGGTGCATGAGTTGAAACAGGAATTGTTTCACCTCCGCTGCCAACATGCCCTGGGACGAATTGAAAATCCGATGAAAATCCGTCAGGTGAGGAAAGACGTGGCCAGGGCCAAAACCGTCCTTCGTGAAAAGCGGTCGTCGGGGCAACCGGAAGGCGAGGGTTAACGAAATATGACTGTAAGACGACAGCGGGCATCGTATGGACGTGTGGTCAGCGACAAAATGGATAAAACGGTTGTCGTGGCGGTTCCGAGATTGGTGGCGCATGCGTTGTACGGAAAGGTGGTCCGGCGTCTTACCAAGCTGAAAGCCCATGATGAAAAGAATGAATCCCGGGTCGGCGATCGTGTGAAAATCGTGGAGACGCGCCCGCTCAGCAAGGATAAACATTGGCGGGTGGCGGCCATTATAGAGCGGGGTGAGCAGAATCCGTCGTCGTAAGCGGCGACTCGGAAATGGCGTGGTGTTCCGATGATTCAAAATTATAGTTACCTTGACGTCGCCGATAATTCCGGCGCCAAGAGCGTGCGGTGCTTTCACGTGTTGGGTGGGACTCGCCGGCGGTATGGCGGCATCGGCGACATCGTGGTCGTATCGGTTCGGGAGGCCATACCCAAAGCGTCCGTCAAAAAAGGCGACGTGGTCAAGGCGGTGATCGTGCGAACCAAAAAAAGTCGGCGCCGTGAGGATGGCTCCTATATTCGCTTTGATCGCAATGCCTGTGTTCTGGTGAATAATCAGGGGGACCCCGTGGGCACAAGAATCTTCGGTCCCGTTGCCCGGGAATTAAGGAAAAAGAAGTTTATGAAAATCATTTCTCTTGCGCCGGAGGTGTTGTAGTACACATGGGGATCCGAACTGCGTCTGGAAGCTCTTCGTTGGCGAAGTCGCGTATTCGCAAGGGCGATACGGTGATCGTGATTGCCGGACGGGAGAAGGGGAAAATGGGGAAGGTTTTGCACGTGAATGCACGGACAAGCCGGGTGACGGTGGAAAAAATCAACGTGATTAAACGGCACACGAAGCCTTCACAAAAAATGAAGCAAGGCGGTATTTTGGAGCGCGAGGCGCCTTTGGCGATTTCAAACGTCATGGTGTATTCCCAGGCCTTGGGGAAACCTTCGCGGGTTGCCATCAAACGAATGGATGACGGTCGTCGGGTTCGAGTCTTACAGAAAAGTCCGGATGACGTTTTGGATAAGGTGTGATGGCCAAACAAGAAGTGAAATCAGCAGCCGTGCCGAAGGCGGCGCAAAACGGACCTCCTCCGCGGCTAAGGGATCTGTACCGGAATGAGGTGGTCCCCCGGATGATGAAAGAATTCTCGTATGCGAATCCGATGCAAGTGCCTCGCGTGGAACGGGTGGTGCTGAACGTCGGTATGGGAGAAGCCATTCAGGACGTCAAGTTGTTGGATAGTGCCGTGGCCGAGTTGGCGTTGATTACCGGGCAGAAGCCCGTCGTGACGAGGGCGAAAAAAGCCATCGCCGGCTTTAAGGTGCGACAGGGAATGCCGATCGGAGCCAAGGTCACGCTTCGTGGAAGCCGAATGTATGAATTTCTGGATCGTTTGCTGAATGTCGGCCTGCCACGGATTCGGGATTTTCGTGGGGTATCCCCCAAAGCGTTTGATGGTCGTGGCAACTATACGTTCGGGTTGAAGGAGCAGTTGACCTTTCCTGAAATCAAATACGATGACGTGGCAGCCATTCACGGGATGGATATTACGATTGTGACGAGTGCCCAACGAAATGACGAGGCCAAATCCCTGCTGACTCATATGGGGATGCCGTTTCGTTGAGTTCAAGAAATCAAGACGGAGGGTTGCGTGGCAAGAAAAGCGTTACGGAATAAGGCGGCGGCTGAGCCAAAATTTCCCGTCCGGCGGTATAATCGTTGCCCTCTCTGCGGCCGCGTAAGGGCCTTTTTGCGGCGTTTCCACATGTGCCGGATTTGTTTCCGGCTGCATAGCCTGCGCGGAAACATTCCCGGGGTCACCAAGTCGAGTTGGTAGTCCGGCTCCAGGCTGCGGAGGATGAGGATATGACGTTATGAGCATGACGGATCCAATTGCCGATCTTTTTATTCGCATCATGAATGCGATTCAACGGGGGCATGCGACGGTCAACGTTCCCGCCTCCAAGTTGAAGGCCAACGTGCTTGCCGTGTTTAAAGCCGAAGGGTTTATTCGGAACTTCTCGCCCACAACACTCGATGGGCATCCGGCCCTTCAGGTGGAATTGAGGTATGTCCCCGGACGGGAAAAGAAGCCCGTGATCGAGCGAATCAGGCGGGTCAGCAAGCCGGGCAAGCGCGTGTACGTGGGCGTTTCTTCCATACCGCGAGTGCGGGGTGGGTTGGGGGTGGCGGTGCTGTCGACCTCGAAAGGGGTCATGACCGATCGGCAGGCCAGGCAGCAGAGTATCGGGGGAGAGGTGTTGTGTCACGTGTGGTAGAGCCGGGACGAAGCGGTTTGTCCCAACCAAGCCGTCAGGTGAACGATGTCTAGAATCGGGATCAAACCAATCGCGCTGGCCTCAACCGTTGAGGTCAGGGTGGAAGGAGGCTCCGTCTCCGTGAAGGGACCTCTGGGCCAATTGGGGTGGGCACTCGCTGACGGGATTGACGTGACAATCAACGAGGGAGCGATCGAGGTGGGGCGACGGGGGAATACGCCTCGAGTCAAAGCCCTCCATGGGCTGACCCGCGTTGAATTG
Organism: Nitrospirales bacterium; assembly: GCA_022825885.1. Classification (GTDB taxonomy): domain Bacteria; phylum Nitrospirota; class Nitrospiria; order Nitrospirales; family UBA8639; genus Bin75. The sequence goes on from JAJDVY010000014.1 coordinate 7,618, forward strand.
GCGAATTTGGTCGAAGGCGTGACCAAGGGGTTCGAACGTACCCTGGAATTGACGGGGGTGGGGTACCGGGCGCAAGTGCAGGGTCAATCACTGACGTTAAACGTCGGATTTTCGCATCCCGTAACTATGTCGATCCCCGAAGGCGTGCAAGCGTCTGTTGAGAAACAAACCATGATTTCCATCAAAGGTATTGATAAACGGCTCGTGACCCAGACGGCCGCCAATATTCGACGAGTGAGACCGCCTGACGTCTATAAGCAAAAAGGCATCAGGTATGCCGGTGAAGTCCTCATTAAGAAAGCCGGAAAAGCCGGCAAGAAATAACCGATGAATCAAAAGACGCAACGTCGCCGGTTGGAACGGCGAAAAGCACGAGTCAGGAAAAAAGTTCAGGGCACGGCTGGACGGCCCAGGCTCACGGTGTTTCGCAGTAATGCGCATATTTACGCCCAAGTTGTGGATGACGTCGCGGGTCTTACCTTGGCTGCCGCGTCATCCATGGATGCCGGTCTTCGTGAGACCGTGAAGTCCGGTTCGCCGAAGGAAGCCGCGCAAGCCGTCGGGAAATTGTTGGCCGAACGGGCCAAGGCTGCGAATGTGACTGACGTCGTGTTCGACCGTAATGGGCGATTGTACCATGGGCGGGTCAAAGCGCTGGCCGACGCGTCCCGTGAAGGTGGACTGGCCTTTTAACGAAGAGGATGGCATTCGGTGCAACAAGTCAACCCTGAAGAACTGAACCTCAAAGACAAGTTAATCTCGATAAACCGGGTCGCGAAAGTCGTCAAAGGGGGAAAGCGGTTTTCCTTCAGCGCGCTGGTTGTGGTCGGGGATGGACAGGGATGGGTTGGCATCGGCAAGGGCAAGGCCACCGAGGTGCCGCCGGCGATTGCCAAGGCCGTTGGCCGGGCTAAAAAGCAACTGCTCCGGGTCCCTTTGAGGAACGGCAGTATCCCCTATGACGTACACGGGCGTTTCTGCGGGGAACACGTGTATATGAAACCGGCGAAAGCGGGGACGGGAATCATCGCGGGCGGGGCAGTTCGAGCCATTCTGGAAGTACTCGGAGCCCACAATATCATTGCGAAAACCATGGGCCGCGGCAACCCCTATAACGTGGTGCAGGCCACGTTGGCCGGCTTGTCCCAGCTCAAGGGCCCGGAAGAGGTCAAGCAACTCCGTGAGGTCTCGAATGAGTCGTCACTCTAACGTGGTATGAGGAGCCGCGCCGTGTCTCAATCTCCAGAGCAGCTTTCCATTACATTGAAGCATAGTCCCATCGGACGGCCTTATAAACAGCGCCTGTATTTGCAAGGGCTCGGGTTACGAAAGCTCCATCAAACGGTGCAGCGCCCCAAGACGTCCCAGGTGTTGGGATTGATCCGAAAGGTCAATCATCTCGTTGAGGTCAACGATCAATGAAACTTCATCAATTGCAGCCGGCATCGGGTTCCAGGAAAGCGAAAAAACGTTTGGGGCGAGGTCCGGGCTCGGGGTTGGGCAAAACAGCCGGCAAGGGGCATAAAGGTATGCTCGCCCGTTCCGGGAGGGCGAACGTTGCGGGATTTGAAGGTGGTCAAATGCCGCTCGCGAGGAGGTTGCCCAAACGAGGATTTCACAATCCGTTTCGTACCGAATTCGTTGTGGTCAATCTCAAAACCCTTGCGGCCCTTGACCGGAACGTGACCCCTCAAGTCCTCTATGAGAAGCGGATTGTCAAGAAGCAGTCAAAACCCATCAAGATTCTTGGTGTGGGAGAGCTGGACAAGCCCATGACTATTGAAGCGCATAAATTCAGTCAGTCGGCTCTTCGGAAAATTGAGCAGGCGGGCGGACAAGCCAAGGTCATCGGCCGTGCTTGAACGGCTCATTACGAGCTTCCAGAACATCCTTAAAATACCGGAGTTACGTAGCCGTGTCCTGTTTACGTTGGCAATGTTGGCTGTGTACCGGATTGGAGCTCATATTCCGACTCCGGGGATCAACAATGATGAACTGGCGCAATTCTTATTGGATCAAGGCGGAGCCCTTCTCGGGTTCCTGGACATTTTTTCCGGAGGGTCGTTATCGCGGTTAACGATTTTTGCTCTGGGCATCATGCCCTACATCAGTGCGTCGATTATCCTGCAACTCTTGACGGTGGTAGTCCCGCATTTATCGAAACTCGCCAAGGAGGGTGAACGAGGAAGAAAAACGATCATTCAATATACCCGTTACGGGACCATCGGGATTGCCCTGATCCAAGGGTTCGGGATTGCCTTGGGCCTCGAAGGCATGAACGGCGGTCAATACGTGTTGGAGCCGGGATGGCCGTTTCGGTTCATGACTGTGATTACCCTGACCGCGGGGACCGCGTTTCTTATGTGGTTGGGGGAACAAATCACCGAGCGCGGAGTGGGGAACGGCATCTCGCTGATTATTTTTGCAGGGATCGTCGCCCGTCTTCCAAGCGCGGTTGCCCAAACTTTTGAAATGTACAGGGTCGGGGAACTCAGCCTGCTCTTCCTGATCTTGTTGGTCGTGAGCATGTTGGCCGTGATTACGGCCATCGTGTTCTTGGAAAGTGGAAGACGACGGGTTCCGGTTCAATATGCCAAACGGGTTGTCGGCCGCAGGGTGTACGGGGGGCAAAGCACGCATATCCCCTTGAAAATCAATACGGCAGGCGTGATCCCGCCGATTTTTGCGTCTTCGATTATTGCCTTTCCGGCCACGATTACCTCATTTATTCAGGTGCCGTGGGTGCAGGCCCTGGGGGCGCATTTGGCGCCGGGCTCGGTTGTCTATACGTTGATGTACGTCAGCATGATTATTTTCTTCTGTTTTTTCTATACGGCGGTCGTGTTGAATCCGGTCGATATGGCAGACAACATGAAAAAGTATGGAGGCTTTATCCCTGGCATTCGTCCTGGGCAGCGAACGGCCGATTATATTTACCGGGTTCTTACCAGGATTACGTTTGCGGGATCCATTTACCTGGCGATTGTCTGTGTGATTCCGGAATTGTTGATTTATAGGCTGAACGTGCCCTTTTATTTTGGAGGCACATCGTTGTTGATTGTCGTGGGGGTCGGGTTGGATACCGCCCAGCAAATCGAGTCTCACATGCTGATGCGGAATTATGAAGGGTTCCTGGCCAAGGGACGGTTGAAAGGCCGGAGCAGCTAGTACGCCATGCGACTGGTTTTTTTAGGTGCGCCCGGAGTCGGCAAGGGCACGCAGGCCGAAATGGTTGCGGCCAAATTGTCGATACCAAAAATTTCCACGGGGGACTTGTTGCGAACGGGTGTGGCCCAAAAGACGCGGTTGGGGCTTGAAGCGCAGCAGTACATGACGCGAGGTGAACTCGTGCCTGACAACGTGGTGATCGGCCTCGTCGAGGAAAAAATCGCGTCCTCCGAATGTGAAAAGGGATTTATTCTTGACGGATTTCCGCGAACCATTCTTCAGGCGGACGCCCTGTCAAGTATTCTTCGGAATCAGGAGGTGTCGCTGGACCGGGTTATCTATTTCGTGATCCCCCGCGAGGAAGTGGTGAGGCGGTTGAGCGGACGAAGAAGTTGTTCGGCTTGCTCGGCGGTGTATCATGTCGATTATGTGCCGCCCAAGCAGGAAGGGCGTTGCGATGAGTGTGGGGCAGCCCTTGTTCAACGTAGTGACGATAAACGGGAGACGGTGGAATCGAGACTCGTGGTCTATGAAGAGCAAACGTCCCCCTTAATTGACTATTATCGAGAGAAAAACGTGTTGGCCGAATTGGACGGCACGGGATCCCCTGAAGAGGTTCAAGAGCGGTTGCTTGTGTTGGTGTCCGGGGTGTAGCGCTGCATGATCATGCTCAAGACCGAGGAAGAAATTGCGTTGATGGCCCGGGCTTCAAAGATCGTGGCTGAAGCGCATCAGGTGCTTCAACAGGAGGTTAGGCCAGGGGTGACCACGTTGTATTTGGACGAACTGGCCGAGACGTTCATTCGTGACCACGGGGGCGTTCCGGCCTTCAAGGGGTACCGCAGTTTCCCCAATGCTTTATGTGCCTCGGTGAATCATGAAGTGGTCCACGGGATTCCTTCCAACCGGGAGTTGAAGGACGGGGACATCGTCGGGCTTGACTTGGGGGCGATTGTTCAGGGATTTTATGGCGATGGAGCCGTGACGGTGCCCGTGGGCTGCGTTTCGGACGACGTCGAACATCTGCTCAAAGTCACGGAAGCAGCGATGCATCAGGGGATCGATCAAGCCCGGGTAGGCAATCGGCTGTCCGACATCGGGCATGCGATTCAGCGTTACGTGGAAGCGCACGGGTTTTCCGTCGTGCGGGATTTTGTGGGGCATGGGATCGGTCGGCAACTGCATGAGGAACCTCAAGTCCCCAATTATGGACGTCCGGGGCAAGGCTCGCGCCTTCAGTTTGGGATGGTGTTGGCTATCGAGCCCATGGTGAACGTCGGGGGGCCGCAGGTGAAAGTGTTGGCCGATCAATGGACCGCCGTCACAAAAGATGGGAGCCTCTCGGCGCATTTTGAACATACCGTGGCGATCCAACCCGAAGGGCCGCCCGTGATTCTGACGACGGTCAAGGAGCACGTAAGCGTCAATTCATAGTGACGCGGTTTCAGGCTGATGGCAAAGGAAGACGTCATTGAGGTCCAAGGGGTGATCATGGAAACGTTGCCCAATGCCATGTTTCGGGTTCAATTGGAGAGTGGACATAAGATTTTGGCGCATATTTCAGGGAAGATGCGCATGCATTTTATTCGCATTCTCCCGGGTGATAAAGTGACCGTGGAGTTGTCTCCGTATGACCTCACGAGAGGACGGATCACCTATCGCTTCAAATAGCAAGGAGAGGTATGCTCTCATGAAAGTCAAATCGTCCGTTAAACCGATGTGTTCAAAATGCATTGTCTTCCGGCGACGCGGTATTGTTCGGGTCCGATGCAGCAACCCGCGCCATAAACAGAGACAAGGGTAAGGCGGAAGGCCGCGTCAGGTGAAGAAGGAGGGGACATGGCTCGGATAGCAGGCGTCGATCTGCCCGTGGGTAAACGCATTGAGATAGGCTTGACCTACATTTACGGGATTGGGCCGTGGAGTGCGAGGAAGATTTTACAAAAGGCCGGCATTGATTCCGCCGTGCGCGTCAAGGATCTTCGTGAGGAAGACATTGTCAAACTTCGGGAAACGATTGATAAAGATTACACCGTGGAGGGGGATCTTCGAAAGGAAATCACTCTCAGCATCAAACGACTGATCGATACGGGGACTTATAGAGGGCTTCGTCATCGCAGGGGGCTTCCCGTTCGTGGTCAACGAACCAAAACGAATTCACGAACCCGGAAAGGGAAGCGGGCGTCGATCGGCCGGTCCAAAAAATAAACAGCGATCCAGGTGAGGGCATGAGCGTAAAAAAAGGTCGGAAAAAAGAGAAAAAAATCGTGCAAATGGGGATTGCCCATATTCAGGCGTCTTTTAACAATACACTGGTTACCATTACCGACATGAGCGGCAATACGGTTTCGTGGTCGAACGCGGGCGGCCTGGGTTTCAAGGGGGCCAGGAAGAGTACTCCCTTTGCGGCGACGCGCGTGGGGGAAGCGGCCGGTCGAAAAGCGATGGAGCAGGGTATGCGCCAGATCGACGTGTACGTCAACGGCCCGGGGTCGGGACGTGAATCGGCGGTGCGCGCGCTGCAATCCGTGGGTCTGCGCGTGAATTTGATTCGTGACGTGACGCCGGTTCCCCATAATGGATGTCGGCCGCCAAAACGGCGGCGGGTGTGAGCGGTGATGGACTCAACCTTCAGACGCGTCAGGGTGGAATCTGAAGTTTTGAAAGTGAGAGGGTAGAGACGTGGCAAATTATCGTGGTCCAGTATGCAGGATTTGTCGAAGAGAAGGCGTCAAGCTGTTCCTGAAGGGAACACGTTGCATGACCGACAAGTGTGCGATCGAACGTCGAAGTTATCCTCCGGGGCAACATGGGCAATCTCGACCGCGTGTCACGGATTACAGCATGCAGCTTCGTGAGAAACAGAAATTGCGTCGGATGTACGCCGTACAGGAGCGCCAGTTTCGCGGGACCTTTGAGCGTGCTGAACGTCAGGAGGGCGTCACGGGTGAGAATCTTCTGGCGCTGCTTGAGCGACGGTTGGATAACGTCGTCTACCGGATCGGATTGGCATTTTCGCGCAAGCAGGCTCGCCAATTGGTCAATCATGGTCATATTTTGGTCAATGGCCGGAAAACCGACATTCCTTCGTATACGACGGCCGTGGGAGACGTCATTCAAGTCAGGCCGCGGAGTGCGGAATTGGTGGCGATTAAAGCGGCGGCGGATGCCGCCGATAACCTCCCGGTCGTCAACTGGATCGACTGTGACCGTGACGCGTTGAAAGGGACGATTCGGGCCGTGCCGACGAAAGATGACATCGGGGCTCCGGTCAATGAACAAATCATTGTCGAGTTATATTCTCGCTAGCACGTAACGGGTTGGCGAGCCGGACGTGAGCCGAGAACTTGGCTGTGCCGGATTGAGGTGAAAGGGGACGTAATGAACAAAGGGATCAAGGATTTTCAGTTGCCGATGCGACTGGAATTGGAAAAAGAAACAGCCTCGCCCACCTATGGAAAGTTTACGGCAGAGCCCTTTGAACGCGGGTTTGGGACTACGGTCGGGAATTCCTTGCGGCGCGTGCTGTTGTCCTCCTTAACCGGGGCGGCCGTGACATCCGTCAAGATCGAAGGGGCGTTTCATGAATTTTCCACCCTTCCCGGCGTCATCGAAGACGTGACCATTATTATCTTGAACGTCAAGAATCTTCGGCTGAAGCTGCATACCGACAAATCGAAAGCGATGCGGTTAAAGAAGAAAGGGCCGGGTCAAGTCAGTGCCGCCGATATTCAGCATGATGCGGATATCGCCATTTTGAACCCGGATCTGCATATTGCCACGTTGGACAAAGATGGGATGCTTGACGTGGAGTTGATCGTGAAGCCGGGCCGCGGGTACGTGCCGGCGGAACGCAATAAAGAGGAAGGATTGCCCATCGGCGTCATTCCGGTCGACTCGATTTTTTCCCCGATTAAACGCGTCAACTTTCACGTGGAAAATGCCCGTGTCGGCCGTGTGACCGATTATGACAAATTGAATCTTGAGATTTGGACCGACGGAAGCGTCACCCCGCAAGAAGCCGTTTCTTCTTCGGCCTCCATTCTTCGGGAGCATTTGGCTATTTGTATTCCCAGTGAAGAGATGAAAGAAGTGGAGCATGATTCCGCGCATGAGGAAACACAAGCCGAATTGAACAAACATCTGACTCGAAGCGTCAATGAACTGGAGCTTTCCGTCCGTGCGGCGAATTGTCTGAAAAATGCGAATATCAAGACCATTGAAGATCTCGTGCAGAAGACGGAAATCGAGATGCTGAAAACCAAAAATTTCGGGAAAAAGTCTCTTAACGAAATCAAGGAAGTCTTGGCCGAAATGGGGTTGAGCTTGGGCCTCAGACGAGAAAATCTGGTGCAGACCAACAACGAACCACATTAACATCTTATCAAGAGAGCGACGGCGTGCGACATCGAAAAAAAGGCAGACAATTAGGGCGAAATACCAAGCATCGACACGCGATGTTCCGCAACTTGGTCACTGCGTTACTGGAGCACGAACGTATCGAGACCACGGAGGCGAAAGCCAAAGAACTGCGTGGCCTTACGGAAAGAATGATCACCTTGGGGAAAGAGGGGTCTCTGCATGCGCGCAGGCAAGCCTTGAATGTTATCCGAAAAAAAGACGTCGTCTCCAAATTGTTCAGTGACGTTGCCGGACGGTTCAATCGTCGGTCCGGAGGGTACGTTCGGATCATCCCAACGAGACGGCGCCCCGGGGACGCGGCGGAACTGGTGGCGGTAGAGTTGATTGAACGCGGGCCGGTGAGTGCGGACGTTGACGAATCGGCGACCGAAGACAACGCGTCATAAGCTTTTTGGTAGTCCCTTCTTCCTGACACGTCCGGCCTTATGGGAGTCTGTGGCGCGTCAGCCTGCCTTCGTGGATTTCCCATCCATCGTTAAACGACAGCGCATCTCAACGACCTTTAGTTTACTTGGTTGGGGGCGTATGGTATTGTGTTTCAAGTTCATTTCAAGCCCGCATTGACGTGTTAATGTATGAAGTTTCGTTCCGGGATTCGATGGATTCTAAGAGGGGCGACCCTGTGTTTGGCGGGCTTTCTCGGGTATATCCTCATGCAGCAAATGCAGTCCAATCATCCCCTTCCGGTCGTGACGGAACCGGTCTTTGAAAAGACAGATGCAGACATAGAAGGTTTTGTGTACCGCCAAACCGAAAACGGACGGATCCAGTGGGAGGTGGAAGCGCAAAAAGCGGAAAGCCACGAGTCCGAACAACACGTCCTGTTGACGCGGGTTCAGATTCGCTTGTTCGGCAAGGCGGGGCAACACATGGAATTAGAGGCTGAAGAAGGAACGATCAATACGGCCAGCGGCGATTTTGATCTACGCAATGAGGATGAATTGATAGCGATTGATTTGGTCAATGGATATACGATCCTGACGTCCCACGTACACTGGGTGGATGCGGAGCAGACAATCAGCACGGATAGGCCGGTGATGATTCATGGTCCGGGATTCACCATAACGGGTAGCGGGTTGGTGGCAGAGTTGAAAACAGAAAAATTAGGAGTGCTTGATGATGTCCACGTTCAAATTACGTCTTGAATCCGGCCATCCGATCCTCATCGGATTACTGGTTTTTGTCTTCGTGTCGGGGCAGGCCATTCCTGGCACCCTTGCGCAGAAAAAAGAGGAAACAACGATTACGTCAGAAACAATGACGGTCCAGGGAAAATCCAAACAAACGATCTTCGAAGGTACGGTGGTCTTCAAGAAAGGGAATTTCATCATGCGGTCCGACCACATGGTCGTGACGTTTAAAAAGGACGCGCAAGACGGAAGCCAAGAAAAGGAAGGAGGGCCTTCGGGGCAAGTTGACCACATTGAGGCCAACGGCAAAGTGGTCATTGAGAAATCGGATGGGAAGGCAACGTGCGGGCACGCCCTGTACGACAAAGATGAAGAAAAACTTGTCCTGACGAAGTCGCCGGTGGCCTGGCAAGGTGGGACAAAGGTTGAAGGCTCCCAAATGACCATGTTTTTAAAGGAAAATCGAAGCATCGTCGAAGGGGGATCCCGTGTGGTGATCCTCGAAGAGTAAGGGCCGTAAGGCCGTTGACAACCGTTGAGTCATTGCAGCCCGTCATGGCGCATTCCAGGATTTCCGTCAATGAACCAGAGCGTTTTGACCAGATGTCGCTGTTCGAGGCTTCCCGCAGTCACAGCAGGAAGTCTTCCCGCCTTTTCCTTAAGGACTTACGCAAAAGTTTCAAGGGGCGAGATGCCGTACGAGGCGTTTCACTGGAAGTCCAATCAGGAGAAATTGTCGGGTTACTGGGACCGAATGGAGCGGGAAAAACCACGATTTTCGACATGGTGGTTGGTCTTTGTCAGCCAGACCATGGCCAGATTTTCTTAAATCACGACCCAATCACTGACTTGCCGATGTACCAGAGGGCTCGCCGCGGCATTGGATATCTTCCGCAAGAGGCCTCTGTGTTTCGCCGATTATCCGTTCAAGATAACATTCGTGCCGTCTTGGAAACCCTGGATCTCTCTCGTCACGAGCGTCGGGAACGATTGGAGAGTTTATTGAACGAACTCGGGTTAACCCATATTCGAAAAAGCAAAGCCTTTACGCTATCCGGCGGCGAGCGTCGTCGGTTGGAAATCACGAGGGCCTTGGCTACGACTCCTCGGTTTTTGTTGTTGGATGAACCGTTTGCCGGAATTGATCCCATTGCGGTTGCCGACATCCAAGAAATCATTCACTCCTTGAAAAGAAAGCAAATCGGGATCCTGACGACGGATCATAACGTGCAAGAAACCCTTTCCATGACCGATCGGGCGTATATCATTAACGAAGGAAGGATTCTGGAGGCAGGGACTTCGGAAGCGATCGTCAGGAGCCCCAAGGTCAGAGAAATCTATTTGGGTGAGAGCTTCAGGCTCTGAACGTTTCGGGCCTCTCCGGATGACGGCAATGGAACTCAAACTCGATCTTCGGCTCAGTCAGAAGTTGGTGATGACGCCCCAACTTCAACAAGCCATCAAATTGCTGCAGTTATCCAGGCTGGAACTCCAGCAGGTGCTGACCCAAAACTTGCTGGAAAATCCGCTACTTGAAGAAGAGGAGGAGGAAGAGGAGAAAGAAGAAGAAAAAGAAGGGGAAGAGGAGGAAAAAAATGAAGATAGTTGGGAAGAGACCGAAACGTTCTCCGATCCACTCTCCCCCGAGGGCTGGGAAGACTATTATGGAAGTGATTGGCGGTCCGGAGACAGTAATAGCCCCGCTGCCACGGATCACGATTTCCCTTCCTATGACCAGACGCTGACGAAACCGCCCACACTGGAAGATCACTTGTTTTGGCAATTGCAACTTTCTTCCCAGGATGAAGAAGAAAAAGCCATTGGCCATATGATCATTGGCAATCTCGATGAAGATGGGTATCTTCGCACGTCGATCGAGGAAATTGCCGAAAAATCTCGAGCATCCGTCAAAAAGGTTGATTCTGTCCTATCGTTGATTCAGACGTTCGACCCCATCGGCGTGGCTGCCAGAGATCTTCAGGAATGCTTGTTGATTCAACTCCGCCACCTTCATCAAATGCCTCTTGGCAACGGATGCCATCATGGCGGCGCGCGCCAGAAATCCCTGCTTGAATTGCTGATCAAAAGCCACTTGCCTGATCTCCAGAAAAAGCGATACTCCACCGTTGCAAAAGCCGTCGGGAGGTTCGTCGAAGAAATTGTGGAGGCCGTGCATATTATTGAAGGGCTGGAGCCGAAACCGGGTCGTCCCTATGGTTTCGATAACAACCAGGTGATCGTTCCCGATGTCTTCGTCTTCAAAGACGAAGACGAATGGCGGGTCGTCCTCAATGACGATGGGATGCCCCGTGTTCGCCTCAATCCGTTTTATACGGACATGTTAGGAACGACCCATGGAGATGGAGACGACACGAAGGCGTACCTGGAGGATAACCGGCGAAGGGCACAGTGGATTATTCGCAGCCTTGAGCAGAGGAACAAAACAATTCTGAAAGTGGTGGAAAGTTTAACCAAATTCCAGGAACCCTTTTTGGAAAAAGGCATCCAGTGCTTGAAACCGCTCATCCTGAAGCAAGTGGCTGAAGACGTCGGCATGCATGAGTCGACCGTCAGTCGAGTGACAACGAATAAATACATGTATTGCCCTCAGGGCATGTTGGAACTCAAATTTTTCTTTAACGCCGGCATTCAACGGGCAGAACCGGGCGCTGAAGATTTCTCTTCGATCACCGTTCGTGAGTTGATTCGTGAAATGGTCGGGCAAGAAAATTCCGGGAAACCGTTGAAAGATCAGGAAATTGTCTCGAGGTTGCGTGCCAGGGGCATTGTCATTGCCAGGCGGACGGTCGCCAAATATCGGGCCGAACTCAATATTGCCCCGGCTAGTCAGCGAAAACGGATGTATTGAATCCGGCCCCGCCGTGCTGGTGTCGTCACGACGAGATTCTTGCTGGTTTTGCCATGCCTGGGGCACCGTGTAGGTCGCTGTGGCTGATACCGAACCGGAACGTTCGCTTCATCTCGTGATCGTCAGTGGTTTGTCCGGTTCCGGAAAAACCCAAGCCCTGAAATGTCTCGAGGATATAGGGTTCTTCTGCGTCGACAACCTCCCTCCGGCGCTGTTCCTGTCATTTGCGGAATTTTGCAGCCAGCGCAGCCATACCGTTCGAAAGATCGCCTTGTGTGTTGATATTCGCGAACGCGAATTCTTTTCGGATTTTTCCGAAAACCTGGAGCGGCTCCAAGCGAACGTCTCCGCCGTGGAATTGTTGTATCTGGAAGCGAATGACGTGGTCTTGACCCGTCGATTTTCGGAATCGCGGCGACCCCATCCACTCCTCCCCAGGCAGCCCGTGCTTGAAGGAATCCGGCTTGAACGGCAGCGCCTTGGTGAATTACGTGTTCGTGCGGACCGGATCCTGGATACGTCGGAGTTGACCGTACATGAGCTTCGCGATTGGATGGTGCAGCAGTACGGCGACCATGAGCATCGGCATTCGATGAAGGTGTCCGTGATCACGTTCGGTTACAAGTTTGGCGTGCCCTACGAAGCCGACCTCGTCTTTGACGTCCGATTCTTGCAAAATCCACACTTCGTTCCGGAGTTAAAGCCGTTAACGGGAAATGAGAAAAACGTCCAGCAGTACGTGCTCGAAAACAAAGAGGCGCAAGATTTTCTCGAACACATGAAGAATTTTTTTGCCTTTCTCCTTCCGCTGTTTGAGCGAGAACGACGGAGCTATTTGACCATCGCCATCGGTTGTACGGGCGGAAGGCATCGTTCGGTCGCGATTGCCAATAAGGTCAAGGGCCTGTTTGCGCCGTTAGGCTATAGTGTCACCCTCAATCACCGGGACCTGGATCGTTCGGAATATTGACGTACGGTATCTTCCGGCCAGGCGCGTTTCCACCCTGCGGGCTTTTCCTTCCCCGGGTGCTGCATGGACGTATCGCGTAAACCGCCGCGAGCCCCTTGATAAGAAATCTCATCGGCGGGTGAGGCCGAATCGCCGGTGTTTGACGGTCAATGGAGAACAGTGTAGGGTAAAATCCTTTGAGCCGAACGTCAGGGATGGTGCCTGCGATGGCAGGCGAGCTCTTGCCATTGACAGCCAATGAGGAAGCGACTCCGGAAATGGACCGAGAGGTTCTCACGACCGCAGACCCGTGTCGGATTGGACATCGGGTCTTCCACGATCAAGCTGATCGAGCTTGAGCAGCGTGCCGGCAGGTATCGTCTCAAACGATTTGGCGTGCGTCGTCTTGAATCAAGGGTGGTGGGAGAGGAATCCATCCACTCTTCTCCCTGGCTCAAAGCCTCACTCAGCGACCTGCTTCAAGAATGTGAGCTCCTCGGCAGTCCCGTTGCCATCTCCGTGTCCGGACCATCAGTGATGGTCAAGCGGATACGCGTGTCCGGCGTCAAGGCGGATGCCCTTGATGAATATTTGACGTGGGAAGGCCATCAATACATTCCGTATGCCATGAATGACATTTATTTTGATTATTGGGTTCTGCCTCAACCTCGACTTGCCTCGAAAGAGTTGGAACTGTTGTTGGTTGCCGCCAAGCAGCAGGTGATTGAAAGCCGCAAGACGCTGTTGGAAGAAATTGGGGTTCATCCGGTCGTGTGCGACGTCGATGGTCTCGCGTTAATGAAGACGGTTATGCGAACACGCCGGGCCTCACGGGGAAGGTCGTTTGCCCTCGCCAACGTGGGAGCCGGTGGAATGAACCTCATCTTTGTTGCCGATGAACAGCCTCTCGTCGTCCGCGACGTCATGTTTGAGGAAACGTCATCAAGCCTGACGGCCGTTGACGAGGGAGCCGTCGAGGGCGTGGAGGCATCCGGTTCGTTGCAGGCCGGAACCGATTCCCCTGAGAATCCATCGGCGATGGCGGAGGTCATCAGGGAAATCAAATGCTGTTTCGAGTCTGTCCTGGACCGCCACCCTGAACTCGACGTGGAAAAGCTCTTTCTGTGCGGCGGGAAATCGAACGATCCACGATTGCGAAGTGCGTTGCACGAGGCGTTGGGAATTCCGGCTCTCCAATTCAATCCTTTTGAGGAAATCGAATGTGCGGGTGATCGCCGGGATCGACTCTCGGCTTCGGCCCACCTCGGAGGGGTGGCCGTCGGGTTGGCCCTGCATCAGGACAATCATGGTTCACATTAATTTACTGAGAGGCCAACGATCCAATGACCATCCGGTGCGCAGGCGCGCCACGGTGGAATTGATCGCGGGGATCTGTGTCGTGGCAGGCGTCTGTGCGTTTTGGGGATGGGTCGCCATTGACGTCACTCAAGCCACGCAACGGCTTGAACGGCAAATGCAAGCCAAACAGGCTCGTGTCGCGTTGCTGCAAAAAACCCAACGGGAAGTTTTGGCGCTGGAAGAACGACGGCAAGCCATGGTCATGGAGCAGGAACGAGTCAAGGCCTTGACGAGTGAGTTGGATCGCCCCATTCGCCTGCTGTCGATCATCGGCCGGGTGGTCGATCCTCTGGACGTGTGGTTGCGGCATCTTCAGGCAAAAGGTGCCAAGGTCGTGTTGTCAGGGAGTGCCCGTTCCCTCCATGACGTGTTGGAACTCGCAAAGGCTATCGACAAGAATGAAGGCCTTGGGCCGGTTGAAATCGTCGACGCCGGCCCTCACGTGCAGTTGCCGGATCTCTTCCAATTTTCAATGAACGTCTTGATGGACTCGCCGAATCATGGTGGAACGAATTCTTGATTGGGTCGAAGACACACCGAAGAGCCAAAAGGTCATTCTTCTGCTCCTCTGCGCGGGGTTGACGTCGGTCATCCTGTTTCAATTCGTCGTGGAGCCGCAACGGGAACGCACCCGGGCGTTTCAACAAACCCTTCGATCACTCGACCGTCAACTTGCAACGCGAAAACCGGATCAAGAATTGGCAGCGCTCAAAGAGGAAATCGATAGCCTGACAAGCCGACTCGCAAGACAGAAAAGCCGGCTCGCAGCGCCCATGGATCACGTGCTCGCGGGTATCCTGAGCAAAGCGGAATCCGTTGACGTGGCACTAACGTCCTGGGAATCCGAAGAGCCGGTTCCGCTTCCGGAAACAAACGTGCATCGCGTCACGCTTCGTCTCCACGCTGAGGGAGGGTATCATGCGCTCGCCCATTTTCTCGAAGAGCTTCAAGTGCTGCCAAACAGGTTGACGTTGAGGGCATTGGACTTTCGCGTCCGGGAACGGAGTGAGGCAAATCCGGATTATGCCATTCAAGCCTCCATTGAATTGATGGGCGTTCAGGCGGCTGAGGTCGAACACGAGGAGGAGTCCATTGCCGGACAAGCGCAGGAGGGTAGAGGGGTAACCTCATGATGCGCGTCATTTCAGTGCTCATGTGCTTCGCGTGCGGGAGCGTTGCCGGAGTGTATGGGGAACCGGGCAGCCAGGTGGCGGCGAATGCGCAGGAGCCTTCGCCCTCGTCCGGATATCGTTCGGATCGTTATCGCGATCCTTTTATTCCGATTGCGGTGCCCCGAGCGTCCGCTGAGCCATCCGTACAGGAGGAGGACGTGGGCCCTCAAACCGTGAGGGTTGTTGGAACCATGTCATCCGCGCAAGGCCGTTGGGCCGTGTTGGAATTTGACGGAGGGGAGCGACTCATCGTCACGCCGGGACAAGTTATTGCCGCACATTCCCGAGTCGTGAAAGACGTCACGGAGCAAGGGGTGACTCTTTCGGCGATAGGAGAGACGGCAAAGTCTCAAGCGGAGAACACGTATTGGTTGGACGAAGAACGGGACTTGGAAGAACTGCGTTCCGGCGGGAATTCCTGAACACTCAGACGGATGAAGGTGTGGCATGTTGCGTTATTTGAATGCCGGTGAATCTCATGGAAAGGGATTGATGGCCGTATTGGAAGGAGTTCCGGCCGGGCTTCCGCTCGTTGCGGAAACGATCAATCAGGATTTGGCGAGAAGGCAGGGCGGGTATGGCCGCGGAGGCCGGATGCGGATTGAAAAAGATCAGGTGGAATTTTATTGCGGCGTTCGAAAAGGGAAAACGTTGGGCAACCCGTTGGGCCTTCTGGTTCGCAATCGGGATTGGGAAAATTGGCAGGAGATCATGGCGGCCGAACCGGGTCCCCCGTCAGATGAACGCGTCGTCACCCGTCCGCGACCCGGGCACGCCGACTTGGTGGGGGCCATCAAATACGGGCATCGGGATATTCGCAACGTGCTGGAAAAGGCAAGTGCGAGAGAAACCGCCATCCGGGTGGCCCTCGGCGGCGTGGCCAAGGCTCTTTTGTCGCAATTTGACATGCGGGTGGTGAGTTATACGACCCGCATCGGCCCGGTGACAATTTCGCCGGGGGATGATCACTTGGCGGCGTATGAACTGGCTGAGCAGTCTCAGGTCCGGTGTCCCGATCCGGAAGCGAATGAAAAAATGATCGAGCAGATCAAGTCGGCGAAACGGAACGGCGACTCCCTGGGCGGAGTCTTCGAGGTGGTCGTGACCAATCCTCCCATTGGGTTGGGCAGTTACGCGCAGTGGGACCGGCGCCTGAGCGCGCGGTTGGCCATGGCGGCCATGAGCATTCAGGCCATGAAAGGCGTGGAAATCGGCATGGGGTTCGAGACCGCTTGTCGCTTGGGATCTGAAGTGCATGACGACATCTATCCCAGTGAAATCAAACCGGGCTTTGCTCGAAAGACCAATCACGCCGGTGGATTGGAGGGCGGCATCACGAACGGACAACCCATTGTCGTGCGGGTCGCCATGAAACCGATTGCCACCCTGTATCAACCGAAAAACAGCGTGGATATCCAAACCAAAAAACCGTTTGAAGCCACGGTGGAACGTTCCGACATCTGTACGGTCCCCGCGGCCGGCGTGGTAGGGGAAGCCGTCATTGCGTATGAAATGGCCAATGCCATGTTGGAAAAGTTCGGCGGCGACAGTGTTGATGAAATGCAACGCAATTTCGACGCGTACCAGGAATACGTGAAGAATTTCTGAGCCTCTTCAAACAACGTCACCCGATGACAACGTTCAACCGGAGTCGCCGTATGCAGGGCTGCGCATGACTCATGCCAACCAAATAATCGTCCAAGTCGGTCTCGGCAAGCGAAGCTACAACATCGTGATCGGTCCCGGCAGTCTTCACCGGATGGGGGAGCATTTGCAGGCGCTGGGACTGTCCGGAAAAGTCGGCGTCGTGACCAATCCGACGCTGGCGCGTTTGTACGGGGCATCGCTCAAGCGGGCGATTGTCAAAGCCGGCTTCACCTGTCACGTGCTCAGCATCCCGGAAGGCGAGCGCACCAAAACGCTTCGTTGGGCCTCATCCATCATTGACGAATTGGTCAAACATCGCTTTGAGCGCCGGTCCGCGCTCGTGGCGTTGGGTGGGGGCGTGATTGGTGACGTGACGGGATTTGCCGCGTCAATGTACCTTCGAGGTATCCCCTTTGTGCAAGTCGCCACGACGCTGGTGGCGCAAGTGGATTCCAGCGTAGGCGGGAAGACCGGGGTCAACCATCCCTCCGGAAAAAACCTGATCGGC
Organism: Nitrospirales bacterium; assembly: GCA_022825885.1. Classification (GTDB taxonomy): domain Bacteria; phylum Nitrospirota; class Nitrospiria; order Nitrospirales; family UBA8639; genus Bin75. Next base: position 24,842 of record JAJDVY010000014.1, read on the forward strand.
GCGTTTTACCAGCCGTCGCTCGTGGTGTCCGATACGGATACGTTGCAGACCCTCCCCAGACGGGAGTGGTTGGCCGGGCTGGCCGAAGTGATGAAATACGGGGTTATTGCCGATAGAAAATTCTTCTCGTTTTTGGAGGACCGGATGGAACATATTCTCGATATGCGGGAGACGGACGTCCAAGCGGTCGTGAAGCGGTGTTGTGAGATCAAAGCCAAGGTGGTCGCCAAAGATGAACGGGAATCGGGCCTGCGCCGGATTTTGAATTATGGACATACCATCGGCCACGCGTTGGAATCCTTAAGCCGGTACCGGAAATATATCCATGGCGAAGCCGTGGCAATCGGTATGGTGTATGAGGCGCTTCTGGCCCATCATTTGGATCTGTGCCCTGCAGCCGTGGTGGACAGACAGCGTGTCCTGATACAGAGAACGGGTCTTCCCGTGAAGATGCCGTCTTATAGTTTTTCGAGGTTTTGGGGGGCCATGGGCCATGATAAAAAAGTGGCAGGCGGCACCATCCATTGCGTGCTTCCCCGGTCGATAGGAAACGTCCGGGTCTTGCCGCTGGACCTGCGTGCGGTGAGACGGTGGCATGCGCAAGTCAGTTAATCAGTCCCCTCGCCTCAACCCTCTCCCTCAAGAGACGAGGGAGTAACTGGGAATTATTAAAATGCCGCCAACACAGAAAATGCCCAAGAGATCCAAGCCGGACGTCAAGGCCGTCTTGCGTGAAAGAACGCGGGAAATGGAAGTGCTGTACCGGATCAGCGAATCGATCAGCAGCACACTCGATTTGGAAGCGGTGCTCAAACAGATCGTCGAGGTGGTGGTCGAAGTGACGAAAGCCGATTCCTGTTTATTGTACCTCGTCTCGGAGAATCGGGACGAACTCGTCTTGCGATCATCCAAGAACCCCCATCCCAAACTCGTCGGGCGAATTTCCGTGGGATTGGGGGAAGGCATTACGGGTTGGGTGGCGCAAGAAAGGGTGCCGGTGGTCATTCCTCGCCACGCGAGTGATGATCCGAGATTCAAGCTCTTCCACAATCTCCCGGAAGACCGGTACCAGGCGTTTGCGTCGCTTCCCGTGGTGACCAAAGGCAACGTTATCGGGGTCATTAACGTGCAACACAAACGAGCGAGGCGGTATCGGGACGCCGAACTGGCGCTCCTGTCGACGATTGCGAACCAGGTCGGAGGTGCCATCGAAAACGCGCGCTTGTATGATGCAATGAAACGGCAAACGGTACAACTGGATACCTTGTCCCAAGTGTCGGAAACCGTCGCGTCCAATCGCGTGATCGAGGAAATGCTGCAATTGATCGTGATGACGACGGCGCAGATGACGGATTCGACGATCTGTTCCCTCATGTTGGTTGACGAGGAGAGCCAGCGGTTGCGTATTGCGGCAACCCAGAGTCTCAGCGAAGCCTATCGCCGAAAACCTCCGCTCAAGATCGGTCAGAGTATCAGTGGGCGGGTGGTCAAGGAACAACGGCCGATTTACGTGTCCGACGTGAAGAAGGAGAAAGAGTTTTTTTACCAGGACCTGGCCAAACGGGAGTCGTTGTGTTCGTTATTGTCGGTGCCCATGATGAGCAAGGAAAAGGTCATCGGCGTCCTCAATACCTATACCTCTTCATTGCATGCGTTTGACGACAAGGAAATCAAAATCATGCAGGCCATTGCCAACCAGGCGGCGGTGGCTATTGAGCACACGCGTCTCGTGGAAAAATCATTTGAAATGCAGGAAGCCCTGACCGTCAGAAAACTCGTTGAACGGGCCAAGGGCTATCTCATGCACTCCCGCAAACTATCGGAAGCCGACGCATTCAGGTTGCTCCAGCGCCAAAGCATGAACATGCGAAAATCCATGCGAGAAATTGCCGAAGCCGTTATCCTGGCCGGAGAATTGGAAGGTGGGTCCATGGACCGGTAGAACAGGTCGGATTCACGAAACGTAATCCGACCTGCCTTGCTCGATTCCTCTTGACAGGTCGTCGGGATCGTTGGTACAAGTTCCACAATAACGCATGGAACGTTTGATTGGTATTGGGACAAAGGCGTCCTCCTTCCCCTGAAGGGAAGAGGGCGTTTTTTTTTGCGATGCGCACCTGCCGAATTGCCATGGTTCAAATGAATCCCATCGTGGGCGACGTGGATGGGAACGTGCGTGCGATAGGCCAATGGGTGAAACAAGCTCGGCGGGCCGGAGCGGATATCGTCGTCTTCCCGGAATTGGCCATTACCGGCTATCCACCGGAAGATCTGGTTTTGCGATCGAGTTTTCTCCGGGACACCAATCACGCCCTCCAATGGTTGACGAAACAGTGCCGGGACTTGACCGTGGTCGTTGGGTATCTGCAAGAGGGAAAAAGGATTCGTCCGCGGGACGCGGGCGCCTTCGTCGTTTCCTCGGGTCTCCGGCACGTTTTCAATGCCGCCGCGGTGATTCATGACCGGCAGGTTGCGGCCACCTGCCAAAAAACGTGCTTGCCGAATTACGGGGTGTTCGACGAAAGCCGGTATTTTTCCCCTGGCCGAAAAGCCTTGGTTTGCCAAGTCCGGGGAGTGCGGTTCGGCGTGAACATCTGTGAGGACATCTGGTACGCCGGAGGGCCTACGCGTGATCAGGTTGCCGCCGGCGGCGCGCAATTGATCCTGAACATCAACGCCTCCCCCTATCACGTGGGAAAAGTCAGGACGCGGGAGCGCATGTTGGCGGAACGTGCCAGGCAGAACAACGTGGTGGTGAGTTACACGAACATGGTTGGAGGACAGGACGAAGTCGTGTTCGATGGCAACAGTCTGATCGTCGATCGAACGGGAACGGTCGTCACGCGGGCCCGGGCCTTTGAAGAAGACCTGCTGCTGACCGACCTGTCGTTTGATGGGAAGACGCGTTCATCGGGGAAGGAAACGCGGTCTCTGCCACGGTATCCCGTCAAGCGAGTCAGGCTGTCTCCGGTGGCTCAACGGAAACCGAACAGGCCGATACTATTGAAAAAGCCGGACTTGCTTCACGATTTGGAGGAAATCTACCAGGCCCTGGTGACGGGTGTGCGCGACTACGTCAGGAAAAACGGTTTTCAGAACGTGCTGGTCGCGGTCAGCGGAGGAATCGATTCGGCTCTGACCGCGGTGATTGCCGCCGATGCCCTGGGCCACGACAGGGTGACGGGGGTGTTTATGCCCTCACCGTTTACCTCGCGGGAAAGCCATGTCGACGCCAGGGCCTTGATGAAAGCGTTGAACGTCCGGTTATTGAACATTCCGATTACCCGCTTGTGGAAACAATACGTCCGGGTTTTGTCTCCAACGTTCGGAGAACGCGCGACCGATGCCACGGAAGAAAATCTCCAGGCCCGCATCCGCGGCACCCTTGTGATGGCCCTGTCCAACAAGTTCGGCCACTTGGTTCTGACGACCGGGAACAAGAGTGAAATGAGCGTTGGGTACGCCACCCTGTATGGAGACATGGCCGGCGGTTTTGCGGTGATTAAGGACGTCCCCAAAGTCCTGGTTTATGACCTGGCCCGGTATCGGAACGTGAAGGCCGTTAATGCCCATGGTGCGGCCATGATTCCTCAACGGGTTATCGATCGTGCACCGTCGGCCGAACTCAAATCCGGGCAAACCGACCAGGACGCGTTGCCGCCCTATGAAGTCCTTGACCCCATTCTGGAGGCTTACGTCGAACAGGAACGTTCTCTCGGGGAGATCGCCGAAAGGGGGTTTCCCTTGCAAACCGTCAAGCGCGTGATGGGCATGGTGGACCGTAGTGAATATAAACGTCGCCAGGCCCCGGTCGGGATCAAAATTACGCAGAAGGCACTGGGGAAGGACCGGCGGATGCCCATTACCAATCGATACGTCAAGCGTTGACGCACAATGTTCGAGCCGGTATACGAACCACGTAGGGAGCAACGATCGTTGTTCCCCGACGGCAACGGCGCAGGTGTGCGCTGGTGACTCAGGAATCTATGGAACAAGCAGTGGATTCGTCTCAATCGGGTGCCCCCTCAACTCAAGACGTCCTCGACGTGCGCCGTGAAGGCATGCTCGGACGATTGCGCGACGGGGCGTCTGGGACGGACGTCGTGTCAGATTTTACCGCTCTTGTGGATACGGTCCTGATCGGCAGATATCGAAACGTGGTCAGGCAGTGGAGCGGCGATGCGTCTTCGGGCATACAGCACTGTTGCCTGGTGGCGGTGGGGGGATACGGGCGACGCGAACTGGCTCCCTATTCCGATATCGACGTCATGATGCTCTCTCGATCCGGTGGTGGCAGGGTCGTTCAGGATCTCTCCAAGCAGGTCTTTCATCATTTATGGGATTTGGGGTTTCAGGTGGGGCATAGTGTGCGGTCGATTCACGATTGTGTGGTCGTTGCGGAGGGGGATTTGTCGGCCAAAACTGCGCTGATGGAATCAAGATTTTTGGCCGGCAATCCGATCGTTTTTCAGGAATTTCAGCGACGGTTCGTCAAGCGCGTATTGGGAAGACGAGTAGGGACGTTTATCCGCGAAAAACTCGAAGAGCGGGAACGGGACTATGAGAAATTCGGCGAGACCGTGTTTCTCCTGGAACCGAACGTCAAGAAAAGCAAGGGCGGATTGCGAGACGTCCACTTGCTCCAATGGATCGGCATGGCCCGGTACCAGGCCGCCACCCTGCAGGAGTTGGTCGATCGTGGCGTCTTGGCACATCAGGATTATACGGCATTGCTCGAAGCGAGAGAGTTTCTGTTCAAAGTGCGCGCTTTTCTCCATCTGGGTGCGGGTCGCGCCCAGGAAATATTATCGTTCGACGAACAAGTGCGCATGGCTGAAGAGTTCGGCTATCAGGATGAACCGCATTTGCTGGGAGTCGAACAGTTCATGCAGCAGTATTATCGTCTGACGACGGGCATTCATGATCGTGCGATGCGGTTTGTGGAGCGTGCAGGTTCCGCAAGTGTCTGGACTCGCCTCAAAAGACTCTGGCCTGCTCCATTGATCGATGGTTTCCTTCAGACGGTTGACGGGAGGCTGTCCATCCATGATGACAAACTCATGCAGGTCCTTGATGATCCGGAGCATCTCTTGAGGCTCTTTCAGGTTGCGCAAAAACAGGGGGTGCCGATTGACGGGTTGGTGCTGGAAGAGATTCACCGCCACATGGAAAGCCTGCCCGACCACCTGTTTGCGACCCCGGACGTCAGCCGGCGGTTTCGAGAAATTTTGTCCGGCCCCGAGGCCGTCGCCGCCACCTTAACGTTGATGCATCAGGCTCGGGTGTTGGAAAAATTGATCCCCGCCTTTGGTCGCGTCCGTGGCCTTATGCAATTCAATCAATACCATAAATACACGGTTGACGAACACAGCCTCCTGGCGGTGAAAAAAGTTGAGACGTTGGGGCAACAGCCGGGAACATTGGGCAAGGCGTACCAGGAAATTCGAGAGAAAGATCTCCTCCACTTGGCCGTGCTTCTTCACGACGTGGGGAAAGGCCTCCCTGAAGACCACAGCGAAGTCGGCAAAAAGATCGCCCAGGACGTCTCCGTCAGATTGGGACTTGACGCACAAGAATCCCGAACCTTGGAGTTCCTGGTTCATGAACATCTGCTGATGGCCAATACGGCCTTTCGACGGGACCCCCATGATGAAAAAGTGCGGCATACGTTCAGCCGGTCCGTGGGGGCTCCCGAACGATTGAAACAACTTTTGCTCCTGACGGCCGCGGACATTGCGGCGGTGGGGCCTGGCGTGCTGACGAAATGGAAAGAAGCGTTGTTGGTCGAACTCTATCTTCTGTCGCTCCCTGAGGTGTCCGGGCAAGGCGCACGAGAGGAGTCCGTTTCGGACCTCGAGTCTGTCGCACACGAAGTCCTGGCGGCTTGGCAATCATCGGCTTTCCACGTTGTCGCAGGCGGACAAGCGAACAAGAGCCAAGCTCTTCCGGACCGTGAGTGGGTCAAGCGCCAATTGGAAACGTTTCCGGTGCGTTATCTTTCCGGCACGGCCAGGGATCGAATCATTGCCCACCTTTCCGTCATCCGGTCCTTGACCTTGGAACGTCCCAAGGTCGTATCCGCCTACAACCGTGAACTCAAGGTCTGTGAATATTCGCTCATCGCCTTTGATTCCATGGCGTCCGGGATGTTCATGAAAATGACGGGCGTGTTGGCTGCCAAGGGCCTGCGTGTGCTTGACGCTCAGATTGTGACAAAACCTGACGGTATCGTGGTGGATACGTTCTGGGTCAAAGATCCTGATTTCAGCGGCGAGCCCACGCCGGCCCGGATGGAAAAAGTGGGAACGGCGATTGTCAGCGCGTTGAAGGGAGAACTCTCGATCGAAGTCTTTATGGAACAGAATCGACGCGTGTCATTTCGGAGCCAAAAGCCGATCCGCCGGAACCGCACCGAGGTCAAAATCGACAATGAGACGTCAGATCACTTTACCGTAATCGACGTGTTTGCCGATGACAAGCAGGGCCTGCTGCATGAGATCGCCAAAACGCTGTACGACATCGAGCTTTCGGTCCACTCGGCCAGGATCGGAACGCGGCTTGACCAAGTCGTGGACGTGTTTCACGTCACGCAACGAAACGGCAACAAAGTCGAAGACGCCGCGACGTGCGAATCCATTCAAACGAGGCTGCAAGAACGGGTCGATCGATTCTTGCAATATGACGCCGCCACGTGAGGAACCCGCGAGGGTTCACTGTATCACCAAGCTCGGGCTTGGCCCGCCAGGCAGAACTCCTGCATCCAGTCCATGTCCCGATGCCCGCTTCATTGTGTCGAGTCGATTAACATCTTATTCCGGATTCAGACACACAAGACTGTTCATGCCGTGATCCTCAACTCGTGCCGCGGATGGGCGTTGACGCTTGTTTGCGATCCGGGCGGAGCAATGAAGAAGAAATTCTTACTGGTCATCTTGGGCTTGGTTCTCCCGATTCAGGGTAAAGCGCATACCCCCGAGGCCGCGCAAATCCTGCCGGTGGTCGTGGTCAAAGCTGAGCGTCAGATAGCGGCATCGTCCAACCGGATTATCCCGGATGAGGACATCATGCTCCAACCTCAAGGCCGCCCGGCAGACCTGCTGCGCTTGGCGCCGGGGCTTATCACCCTCGAACATTCAGGAGGAGCGGGCAAGGCCGACCAATTTTTGCTTCGCGGGTTCGACGGCGATCATGGGACGGACCTTGCGCTCCACGTGGACAACATGCCGGTCAATCTTCGCAGCCATGCGCATGGACAGGGTTACGCTGACCTGAACTTCATCATTCCGGAAACCATTCGGGAAATCGTTGTAAAAAAAGGTCCCTATCACGTCGAATATGGCGATTTTGCGACTGCGGAGGCCGTGAATTACGTGACACGTGAGGTCGTCCCCGAGACCGTGGTGCAGACGAGTGGGGGCCAGTTCAACACGCAGCGACACCTGTTCATGACGTCGCCCGTGCAGGACGACGTTCGTACCCTTTTTGCCGGGGAGTTTTACTACACTGACGGTCCGTTCCTCTTCGTGAATCGCAATATACGTTACAACGGCTTGGCCAAGATCTCTTTTGATCCCACACCCGAATCCCGGTTGCGTTTCATTCTGACGCAGCATTACGGGCGTTGGAACGGATCGGGCCAGATTCCGTTGAGGGAAGTCGGCACGGGCCGTCTCGATCGCTTCGGAGCAATAGACCCATCCGAAGGGGGAGAAACGGCTCGCACTACGGCCCGTCTCGATTACCATTATGACTTGTCTCCGATGAAGAAGGTGTTCGCCAAAGTCTGGACCCAGCACTATCAACTCTCGTTGTTCACCAATTTCACTTTCTTGCTGAATGATCCGGTCAACGGTGATGGGATCGAGCAGAAAGATCGGCGCTGGGTCTATGGCGGCGACGTTGGCTATCAACACCGGCTGCGATTGTCGGATCGCGAAGTTATGGCGACGGTCGGGTTCCAAACGCGGGTCGATGATGCCCGCGTCCGCTTGGGCACGCAACGGAAACGGAACACCTTGGCGACAACCCAGGAATCCGATATTTTGGAAGCCTCCTATTCACCGTATCTCAAACTCGATGTCGAGGTGTTTCCCTGGTTGCGCTTCGCGGGCGGGGGGCGCGTCGACGTCTTCACCTTCGACGTCGATGACCGGTGCGGAAACGCCTGCACCATACGCCCCGAAGGTCGCGCCTCCGATGCTATCGCCAGTCTCAAGGGAAACATAATCCTCGGTCCCTGGGCCGACACGGAACTCTTCTTGAACGTCGGCACGGGCTTTCACAGCAACGATGCCCGTGACGTGGTGGCGAATCGTTCCGCCGGCACGCTTCCACAGGCCATCGGCTACGAAATAGGACTCCGAACGCGTCCCTGGGACCGGATGGAAGTTCTCACAACGCTTTGGTTGTTGGATCTTGAATCGGAACTCGTCTTCGTCGGCGACGAAGGCACGACGGAAATACGTGAAGCCTCGCGAAGGTTGGGAGCCGAATTCAGCCTGCGTTTGACTCCATGGAAGTGGCTTTCCATACGAGGCGACGTGACGTATACCGACGCCGAATTTCGTCAAACAGGTCAGTCCGTCCCGTTAGCTCCTGAATTCACGGCATTTTCATCAATTACCACTCGTCTGCCCCGTAACTTTTCCGGCACCCTGCAAATGCTCACCGTGGGCAGTCGTGCAGCCGTCGAAGATCGCAGTATGTTACTGGAGCCCTTCACCGTGCTCGACGTCATTATGCGCTACAGATTCCCAATCAGCTTCGCCTCCGGCGGGTTGGAGGCGTTCCTCAGTGTCCGAAACGTGACGGACACCGATTGGCGGCAAGCACAATTTTTTTACACCTCTCGCGTGGCAGGAGAGCCCGCGGGCGGTGTGGAGGATCTCCATTTCGTGCCGGGTATGCCGAGAATGTTGATGGGGGGACTCACGTGGAGATGGGACCATTAGCGGAAGAAACAACTCGTGGCGTGTATGACTCAACGCTGATTTCCAAGTTCATCGCCGGCAGGGCCGACCTTGCTTCGCTCTCTTATCAATACTTTTTCGCATAGCCAAAAATTCGGATAATTTTTCCAGATGAGTAGGGGGGCCGGGAGGCATGTCAGGAGGAGTCTCCTCCCGGCCTTGAGGAGTGAGTCGCGTCTCACTCTTTCAACAAAGAAGCCCAAGAACGCATCATGCATCCTTGGGCTCTGGACTCATAGTCTCGGGCGTGACGAAGAAAGCCGCCGGTCAAAAATGTTCAGCCGTTACTCAGAATCTCCTCGCATCATGAATGGGTGATTCAAGACCCACATTTCGTACATGGGAATGACAAACATGATCAAAAACGTAACCGTCATGAGAACGTCGCCGGTTAATAGCGTCAACACAAAGAGGGGAGACACGTACGTGATCAGCCATGGCGACATGAGATCCAATGTTACGCCCACAAAGGCCATCCACGTGGTCAGCACCTTGACAAGAGGGCTGGCCATGGTCAGGTACAAGACGTGTACCATGATCAGGAACACGACGGGCATCGTGAATAAATGAAAGTGCGTGGTTTCGGCCAATTGTCCGAACGACATGGGCTCTCCGAAATTTTCAGGGGACCCGCGATAATGCAGGGCAATGCCCTTTGGCGTCAGGTCGGTCATGCTGTGCGCCCAGATAAAGGTGAAGACGAATCCCACGAACATGAGGAGCAAAAACCACGTATACACCAGCCTGATCTGTCGGTCGGTGTCGCGCAGCCGAAACCGGGTATTGAAATTCCGCATTGCAATCGAATGTTCACGTAGAGCCCCGATCTCCTTCTGTCATCGAGCCCCTCTGTCTGTAGTTTGTAAGTAACAATCCGTTGACGATTCCCTCCCCCCAGCCCTCTCGCTCCAGGGGAGAGGGAACTCCCATAAATTTCTCTCCTTTGCCTGCCCTGAGCGGAGCCGAAGGGTAAGGAGGGGTGGGGGAGGTAGAGTCTTCGGGGATTTATCCCCTTCCTTCAGAGACCTAAGAGGGTTTCAAAGAATCCTTTTTCATTACTGGTGGCTGCTAGGACGTCACGGCCGAGACCGTGAGGCTTCAAGTAGAATTCATTCACCAGGACGAGCACGCGTTTCACCCCGGCGCTTGCCGAACGCACGGACATCGTGGCCCCGGTGATGTTGATGATGTCCCGGTTGATCCGGATCGGGTCGCCGATGGTTTTTCCCTGATATTGATAATTGAAGCGTTTCGTGGCGATCTCGTTGCCGCGGGCTTCCCGGTACACCATGACTTCAAAGTTCATGCATTCGCCCGTCGGAGTCACGCCCACCATGTACGTAATCGGGCGATGCTTGCCGATGGTATTCTGGATGACCGCGTACCCGTCGACGTTCCCCTGGGTTTCCCCGATGAAGACGTCGAAGGTGTATTCCGGGAATTCCCAGCCGATGACCTTTTCGATAAACGTTTTCTGCTCCGCCGTCAACGTCAGGGTTTCACGGCGGATCTTTTCTGAATCCGGAAACATGGCTTCGGCGGCTTCGTCCTCGGTGAAATAAATTTCCAGGTGCCCCAGTTCCTCCGGCGTAAGCCAACGATTGAGTTCGTGGTCCCAGATCCGTTCCTGAGGTTCCTCCTCGGCGAAGACCGGTGAAGAAAGGAAACCCGTGAAAGCACTGCATACGGCAAGAATAACGGCAATAAATGAAAGCCGGATTCCGGCTTTCCTCTTTCTGTCATTCCCGCGAAAGCGGGAATCCAGGCATTTTTCTATTCTGTCATCCCCGACATCTTTAATCGGGGATTCAGAGTCTTTTGTCTTTTCCGGCGCCCCGTTTGCTCCATAAAAAACCCAAGACCCTGGATTCCCGCGTGCGCGGGAATGACAGAAGGAGAAAAACGGGAATGACCGATTCGTGATGTCATTGGGTATTTTCATCCCAATCCAGCCTCTTTCCTCTGTCTCAATCTGTCTCAACTGACGATCGTACATCCTTTATCCTTTAGTTGGTTGGCAATCCGTTGAGTGAGGCGCCTCTCTTCCTCTGTGATGGGAGGAATGCGTTTCCAGCCCGTGGCTTGCGACCGCGCGCCCATGGGAGAAAAGAATTCTCTGGCTTGCTGAACGGAAATCCTGACGGCCTGTCCGTCCGGGGTGAGATTCACAAAGAACCGCGCGCGTTCCTGATTGGCATCGCGTGAAAATAGACCGGCTTTTCGCTTGGAAGTAAAGCCCATCCATTCGGTCTCAATCACCCCTTTGTTCTTATTCACTTCAGCCAGTGTGAATTCATCCATGCTTGCCACGGTGACCGACCATGCTTGGTCGTAGGGACAGGCGGCCTTTACGGTGCCGGGTGCGCCAGAAAACGTCGTGCATTCCACCGTCAAGACGACCAGGAAAACACAAAGAAAGAACCGTATATCCATAAATGGATGAAATTTCCTTTCGGTTAGAAGTACGTCGACATGTTGAATTGGAACCCGTTGCGGTCCGTGGCTGACCCGGTAGGTGAGGTCTTACCATGTCTATTAAACGTATAAGCCAATTTGATGACCGAATCTTCCAGCGGCCGAAAATTAATCCCCAGAGTCAACCGGTCGATGCGATTCGGGTTGCTGTCGTCATCGGTGTTGGTATCCACCTGTCCCCAACGGAGTATGCCCGTAAACGTCGAGTCCCGACCGAAAAAGCTGGGAAAGGTCTTGGTGAGTCGCTCCGGCATAAAGTGGTAATTCAATTGCACGTAATATCCGAACATATTTTCGGGGACGACGTAACTGGAGTCTCCTTGTGCAACATGCCGGCGCCTTGTTGATCCGGTCGTATCCTGAGTGAAAAATGGCTCACCCGCGCGACGCGTATACGTCCCGCTTCCTTTGGCGTTGGCCCAGGCGGCTTCACCCTGAATGTCAAAGGCCCCTCGTTGCAGGTTCCCGTCGATGGCGAACAGGGTCAAATCATGCTTGTCATTTTCGTCCCATTTGCCGTGGTGAACGGATCCGGCCACCTCGACACCCAACACAGGACTGAACGAGATACGGCTGACAATCGCCTTGTTCTCGTTGTTATCCTTTTGAAAACTTCCGCGAGCAGATCGCAGCCCGCTGCCTTCCTCGACGGAAAAATCGCCGTTATCGCCCTGAAAGCCATTCACGACGTACAATTCATAATCGATTTTGGAAAGCTGGGTCGGATAGAACGTGCCGTAAAAGCCGAGTCCGCTTTCGGCAAACGTGGAAGGCAGGATCAATCGGCTCACCATAGGACGGAGAGGCAAATCATTGAGCGGCGAGTCGTGGATGAGGTTGAATCGGCCCATGGGCATCAGGATGATCCCCCCCCGAAGGTTGAGTGCGTCATTGAACCGATAGTCCATGGTGGCGAATTCCATTTTGATGTCTCCGTCCGATTTGTTGCCTTGGGGGCCGCCGTGTTCAACCTCAAGTTCGGCAGCCACGCTGAGCCGGTCCGTGACCTGGGAATAGAAGAACGGTACAAAACGTTCCTGGTCGAATTCCAACCTGTTTCGACAATCCCGTGATCCACCGGAACATCGGGTGAGCGAAAAGTCGATATATCCACCGATGATGGTTTTCGGCGCCTTGACGAAGGGTTTGGCATAGATTGTTCGTCCACCCTGCAGGCCGGAACCACCGGAGAAGTCCGTGCCGTATCGGATTGACTGTTTTGAGGTGTCGCCCATGGCCGGGGCGGAACTCTCTTTCGGTGGTGGCGCCATGGGTGGAGCCGCCACTGGAGCACCAGGAGTGCCTTTCTCTATTTTCTGTCGTTGGGAATACCACTCTTCAAACATTTTTCGTATCTGTTTCATTTGTGCTGGAGTAAATTCCGCATCATCAGCCTTAACTGTTGTTTGTGGCCCAATCATGAGGACCATCATTGCCCCCGCGATCAACAATCGTCGCATTGGACGACCTCCTTATTGTTGGGGACTCTTGCCGGTCCTCTGGTCACTATAGGGGCTCTGTAGACCCTCACGTGTTATGCCTTGGTGTGTGTAGTGTATTTGCTGCGCCTATTCTCTTCTGCCTCCTCTCTTTCGATGGGAGAAGGAGAGGGTGAGGGGAGGCTACTGTGTGCATGGCGCCAATATGATCTCGCTTTCCTTGAGTCTGTTATAGGAAATGGAGACGATCCGTTTACAGCGTTTGCATTTGACTTCGAGATTGTCCCCGCGCAGTTTTGCGATGAGCTGACCGCATTCGCATCTTGCTTCGACAGGCTTAAGTTGTCTCCCCAGCCACTTGGTGTTTCTATCAAAATTCATTGAAGTGAAAATGAAAGCAATGGGAATTCAGAAGATGCTCCGCAAATTGACAAAAATCAAAATGATTTTTATTTTTAATTGAATTGATTTTAATAACAGTTATTAAGATATAAAATTTGCAGAACTCTGTCAACTTTATTTTGTCGTGAAGAAAATTGACTGCAATCCGTTTCTCACGTTGATAGAATGAGACTGTGGGGGGGCTGGGGTGAGGGAAAATTGTCAACGAATGTCTGTCCTGAGTCTCTCGAAGGGACTGAACACATACAAGATGAAACGGATGTCTTTTCTTTGGCTCACGCTTTTGAGTATTTCGTTCCTCTGTTGTCCTGATCTGCCTGTGCAGGCGGCTTCGCCGCACGTGGTCAAGCGCGGTCAGATGCATATGGGTACGCTGGTTTTTCTGACTGCCGTGGCCGCGGACGAACGGCAGGCCCACGATGCCATTGACAAGGGGTTTGCGGAAATCCATCGCTTGGAGGAGATCCTGAGCACGTGGATTCCCGGTAGCGAACTGTCACGGATCAATGCCGCGGCCGGGCAACGTGCCGTCGCGGCCGGTCCGGAAACCTTGGAAATCCTGGAACGCTCGTTGGAAATGGCCCGGTTGACGGAGGGCGGCTTCAATATTGCCATTGGGCCGGCCGTCGAGGTTTGGAACGTCAGTCGTGAAGGGCGCATTCCGTCGAGGGAAGAGTTGGATGCCGCGCGCCCGCTCATGGATCTTTCCGCCATCCACGTCGATCGGGAGGTGGGTACCGTGTATCTGGCGCGTTCCGGGATGCGGGTGGATATCGGCGGTATCGGCAAGGGCTATGCCGCCGATTTCGCGGCCCGCGTGATGCGGGAAGCCGGGGCTTCGGCGGGTGTGGTCGCTATTTCCGGCGACATCAAAACCTTTGGCCGCCTGCCGGACGGCCAACGGTTCACGTTCGGCATCCAGCATCCCCGCAAGGAGAACGGGATCACGATCGGACAACTCGAACTCGAGGATGAAGCCGTGTCCACGGCGGGCGATTACCAACGCTATTTCGAGAAAGACGGCATTCGCTACCATCACATTCTCGACCCTCAAACGCTTCAGCCCGCGCGTCGCTCCCAGAGCGTCACCGTCGTGGCCGAAACAGGGGTGCTGGCCGATGGCCTGGATACCGGCATCTTCGTCATGGGTCCGGAAAAAGGCATGGCATTGATTGAACGCCTGTCCGGAGTCGAAGGCGTGATCGTCGCAGCGGACGGCACCGTGTTCGTCTCATCCGGCTTGCGGGGCCGTTTGCAGTTGAGCCCGTACTCGTAATCTCTGTCAATCTTGGTTCTCCGCAAAATTATCCGACACGTGGATCAAGAGTATACGGGACCTTGACGAAATCGTAGCGATCCGGTGGGAAATCCTTCACATTCCGCGTGACGAGATGAAGCCCGTGAGATTGGGCGATAGCTGCTTGTAAGCATCAGGAAGTCGCCAGCGTTCGGAGCGACGCAGAGAAGCGGCCAAATCCGCCTCAATCGCGGTAATGGGCAGTGTTGGGAATTGGTCAAGCAGTTCGACTGCGAGGTGGAGGTAATTGTCATCAAAGCCCACGAGCACTTCAGCACGGGTTATTGGCGACAAAGCAATATTCTCGCACTCATCGGCGATGAATTCGGTAGCGGCGTTGATTTCGTTGAAGTGATTAATGAGGATGACTGAGTCAACCATCCATCTCAAAGGCGTTGCTCCCACTCTTTGCGGGTATTGGACTGATAGCGGAGTCCGTCGCCATGCTTCCAGCTACCACGAGTCCTGTCGAGCAACTCGGTCAGGCGTTTCGATTGACCATTGCCGTGACGTTCGCGATATTCGCGGACGGCGCGCCGCACAAGCTCACTCATAGGTACTCTCTGGGTTGAAGCTTGGCGGATGAGCCAAGTTTTGTCCTCATCCGGCAGGCTGATGATGGTTCTGGACATGAATCGCTATCTCCGTGCTCTCGAATAACGATGAACCTGCCTTGAGCGATTGTGAAGTGTGTCAATCCGTACGCTATTGAACCGTAAGGTACGCTTTTCTCTTTATGGACGCAAGAGGATGAACGGGGGACAAACTCAATGGAGAAAGGAAGCCGACAGGACCGTAGGAGACGGTCCTGTCGTATGGAGAGAGTTGTGACGAAACGTATTACTTCTTGTGTTCGTCGGTGGTCTCGCCCTTGCCTTTCTTCTCCTTCGACGAGTCGCCGGGATGTCCCAGGCTGCCGCCATAGGCCTTCATATGTTTGTGCATGGCGTCTATCCGTGCTCGCTGTTCGTCGGTCAGCACGGCTTTGCCGTCACGTCCGGCTTTAATCGATGCCATGTGCAGTTTTGTCATTAAAGCGTGAACATTGTTCATTTGCGTTTCAATGTCCGCCAGTTTGGATTGTTCGTCCCACAGCAGGGCGTGCAGGTCGACTTTGGCTAAGTCCACCTGGGCCTTAATCCCGATCCGGTCTTTCTTGTAATTGATTTTGAGATCGCGAAGCTGTTGAACCTGCTCGTCCGTCAGACTCATTGCCTCCTTGTTCTTCAACATATGTTTGAAGAACATCATGGCCTTCTGGTGGTCCCGGTTATGCATGTCGCCGGAACCATGATCGTCATGCCCTTTCCTGTGGCCCATTCTGTGTCCCGGTGAACCATAGCTTCCTGAACTCGAATGCATGCCCTTTGATTTCCCGTGCATGGACCCGGGAGGGTCGGCAAAGACCGGTCCCGCAGTCAGCAAAAAGACCGCAGTCAACAGGGCAATGAATGGTAACGGGGAACGTGTTGTTCTGAATCTCATGTCGAATTCCTCCTTTGAATGGTCAGGTTGATGAAACACTGCCAATCTTTTTATAGAATTGATTTTTATTATCATTACCATAAATAAATAATCGCGCCGTGTCAAGGTGCCGGTTTCTTCATGGGGGTGGGAAAAGTCATGGCGTTGATTGAGCACCTGCCCGGAGTTGAAGGCGTGATCGTCGTCGCGGACGGCCCCGTGTCCGTCTCTTCGGGCTTGCAGGACCGGTTGCAATTGAGCCTGCACCCTTGATGTGCCAGGGGAACGTTCGTGACAGACAAAGGGCCGCATGAAGCGGCCCTTTGTCCGGAGCGCGTTCCAAGGGAACGGGTTACTTCACGTGCCCGTTGGTTCCATGGCCTTTGCTTTTCTTGTACTTGGAATAATCACCGGAGTGTCTCATGTTGCCGCCATGGGATTTGATGCGTTTGTGAATTTTGTCCATCCGCGCACGTTGTTCTGCGGACAACGCGGCTTTGGCGTCCCGCTTGGCTTTGATGGAAGCCATGTAGAGTTTCGTCTTCAAGGCATGAAGCTTGTTGAATTCCTTTTCGATGTCAGCCAGATTCGCCTTCTCGTTTTTCAAGACTTCATGCAAATCGATGCTGGCTAGTTTCACTTCGGCCTTTGTTCTAATCCGGTCTTTCTTGTAGGTGACCTTGAGTGTCTGAAGTTTTTGCTCCTGGTCGGCCGTGAGGCTCATGCCTTCCTTGAACTTCAGGATATGCTTGATGAACTTGATAGCGTCCTGATGGTGACCGCCATGCACGGCCCCGTGACCACGGCCGTCATGTCCGGGGTGCTTCCCGTGTCCTGACGAATGAGCGGCATGATGGCCGCCGCCGTGTTTCTTGTGCATGCCGTCATGATGGCCGTCATGGTGAACTGAGCCGTGGCCGCCGTGGGTGCCGGCACTGGCATGCATACTTTTTGAATGCCCATGCATGGAGCCGTGTGGGTCGGCGAGCGCCGGACCCGCAGTCAGCAGGAAGAAAACAGCGAGTAGGGAAACGGGTAAAACCCAGCGGGATGTTTCGGGGATTCTCATGGTTGGTTCCTCCTAAGAGATCAAGACGTTGGAAACGTTCACACGATGGGATAAAGGGCTTATACGAATATTATAAACACTGAATCGTGAGATTGCGAATTGAGCCTTTGGCCCCTCGTTCACGTGCCGTTAGCGCACAACACCGGTCAGGTTGTCCATGCTTTCCTGTCGAATACGACCGTATGGGTGGCCATGACTTCCAACTCCACCTTCGCGTCGAGCGGGAAGAATCGCGTCGAGGCTTCACTGCTGTGCACGACGTCGCCGGATCCCAGGCGGATTCCGTAAATAATCTCCGACCCGCGAAACTGGCGGGACTCCACGGTTCCGTCTCCATCCCCGTTTTCACGGATATGCACGTCGTCCGGTCGAATCATGACCGAGACGTCCGGTCCGCCCCGGTAGCCTGAGGGGACCGGGAACGTCCCGAGTTGCGTCAGGACCGCGGCATCACGAATGGTGCCGGGGATGAAGTCGGCCTGCCCTACGAACTCGGCGACAAAAGGCGAAACCGGAAGATGATAGATCGTTTCGGGTGTGGCGAATTGTTCCAGTTTCCCGCTGTTCAGGACGGCCACGTAATCGGCCATGGCAAAGGCCTCTTTATGGTCATGTGTCACGAGCACGGCGGTGGTTTGGGTCATTTTCAGCAGGCGCAGGAGTTCCATGCGCATGCGTTCGGTCGTATCGGGATCCAGGTTGCTGAACGGTTCGTCCAACAGCATCAGCACGGGTTGCGGGGCTAGCGCGCGCGCCAATGCCGTGCGTTGCTGCTGGCCGCCGGACAGCGCGTGGGGGTATCGTGGCGCAAGAGCCGAAAGCCCGGTGAGAGACAACATCTCGTCGATCCGTTTTCGACGGTCGTCCGCCGTGGTTGTTGCCAGCCCGAAGCCCACGTTGTCCCGTACCGTCAGGTGAGGAAACAGGGCATAGTCCTGGAACACCATGCCGACGCGCCGTCGTTCGGGCGGGACGTGCCGGTTCGTCGCGGAGACGACGGCGCCGTTCAGCCTGATTTCGCCGGAGGCCACCGGTTCAAACCCCGCGATGGACCGAAGCGTGGTGGTCTTCCCGCATCCGGACGGCCCCAACAAACAGATCACGTCGCCCTTTTGCGCCGAGAAGGACATGCCTTCCACCGCCGGGGAGCCGGCTTCATACGAGCAGGTCACGTTCTGCAATTCGAGCACGATGGGCTTATCGTCGGGAGGAGTCATTAATACGAAAATAACCACTTTTGTCATTCCCGACGTTAGTAATCGGGAATCCAGTGTCTTTTGTCTTCACGGACGCAGGAAAAAGCAAAGACGCTGGATCCTCGATTAAAAATGTCGAGGATGACAGATGGGAGAGAGGCATCATCATTTTCATCCCTTGGTGTGCGGGGCGCGGTTAGGTCCGGTCTTTCCGCATCAATAGTAACACGACCGGAATGGTAATGACTACGATCAGCAGGGCAGGGGGTGCCGCCAATTGATACAGTTCTTCGCTGGCCTCGAGCCAGATCCTCACGGCGAGGGTATCGAACCCCACGGGGCGCAACAGGAGTGACGCCGGTAATTCCTTCATGCATTGCACAAATACCAGGATCCAGGCACTCAGAAACCCGCCCCGCACCAACGGCAGAGTCACGTAAAAAAACGTTCGCAGGGACCGTGCCCCCAGGCTTCGCGACGCTTCCTCCAGATTCGGAGTGAGTTGTTGGAGTGTGGACTCCATGCCTTGCAGCGCCGCCGGGAGAAAATGGACCAGATAGGCCATGAGCAGGACGAGAATTGTGCCGTACAATTGGGGAACGGTTTGGGAGACCAGGACCAGGATGGCGAGGGCTGCAACCGGGCCGGGCAGGACGTAGCCGGTATAGGCCCCTTGCACGCAAAAGGTGCCGGCCCAGGTCCGGCGCCGGCACGCCAGGTAGGCGAGAGGAATCCCGCACATGACGGCCGCGGTGGCCGTGAGCCCTGACAGGGAAACGCTGTTCCACACGTATCCGAAGAACTGGGGAGTAATGTCACCGGCTGACGCCGACGTGACGGTCCATTGAATGAGCAGCAGCACCGGCAGGCCGAAGGCCGCTCCGAACACGAGAACCAGATAGCCGGTAAACAGCAGGGCCGTGAAGGGACGGCAAGGTTGAGGCGTCGGTTTCCGGTACCGGCCGGTGGTTTGGTAGAACCGGCTTCGTTGCCGGAACCACCGTTCGCCGAATAGAAAGACGAACGCGCATGCGACCAGTATCAGGCTCAGGCAAGCGGCTGCCGTATTGTCGAACCGGCCGGTCATTTGCTGGTACACGGCGTAGGTAAAGGTTTGAAAGCGCAACAGCGACACTGCGCCGAAATCGGACGCGACGTAGAGAATCGCCAGGAACAGGCCCGCGATCAGCGATGGGCGGATGAGCGGAAGCGAGACACGGAAGAACGTCGTCACGCGATTGGCTCCGGTCGTGCGGGCGGCTTCTTCAAAAGAGACGTTGAAATTCTTGAACGCCGAACGGGCCAGCAGGTACACGAACGGAAACGTGTTCAGGGCCAGCACGAGTACGGCGCCTTCGAAACTGAACGGCGAAAAGAACGTAGCCTCCGGCCCGGCAATGGTTTGCCATGCGTGTTCCAGTGCGCCCCCGCGTTTCAAGAGGTACGTATAGGTATAGGCCAGGACGTAGGAGGGGATCGACAGGGGTAAAATCAGCAACCAATCCCAAATCCTCGACCCGATAAAGGTATAGCGGGTCAGGATCCAGGCCAACGAAATGCCCAGGGTCAGGTTGATGACCGCCACGCCCAAGGACAGGGAAATCGTGTTGAAGAACAGTTCCGGGACCCGTGTAGTCCAGAGTCGTCCCCAGACGGCCGGGTCCGCCGTCACGGCTGAAAAGACGACGTACAACAGTGGCAGCATGAGCGTGACGGCCAGACAAAAGCCGAGCAGGATCAGGGGGGAAGGCAAACGAAAACGGATCGATGGAAATGGAGGAAACGGGTTAGCGGAGTCCAACTTCTTCAATGACGGTCATCGTGGGGTCGCGGAGTTGAGCCAACCGGCTTAACGGGACGTCGGCCACTTGAATGTTCTGAAGCGGCAACAACTCGGGCGCAGCCGTCACGTTCGGATTCAAAGGATATTCTTTGTTCACGTCCGCGAACATGCGTTGTCCTTTTGGAGAGATAAGAAAGCGGACCAGGGCCTGGGCCTGCGTCAGGTGTTTGGTGTGCGTGGTGACGCCGATTCCCGAGGCATTGAGCACCACGCCCATCCCCTGCTTTCCTTGATCCGTGGGAAGCGGGGCAATCGGCGCATCCGGATGTTTCGCTAAGTGGCGGTTGATATAGTAATGATTGACGGGGCCGGCGGCCACTTCCCCCCGTGCCACGGCTGCCACGATTTGCCGGTTTTTCCCATAGACGAGTGATCCGGCGTTCTCCTTCAGGCCTCGCAGGAACGCGGTGGCGACTTGATCGCCTTTCGCCGCACGAATCACCGACACCCCGGTCTGTAAATAGACGCTGCCCGCACTGGGGATCGCGATTCTGCCTTTCCACTGCGGCCCGGCGAGATCCAGGATGGAGGAGATGTCCTCCGGATTCACCATGATGGTGTTATAGACAATTACCCAAATGCGACCCGATAACCCGATCCAACTGTTGTCCGGTGCCCGGAAACGACCGGGGATGGTGGCCTCGACGTCGGGGTCGGCCGCGGGTTGGAGTAATTGCAATTCACGCGCGCGTTCGAGAGTGCCGGCGTCGTTGGTGATGAGCACGTCGGCCGGCGTCCGGTCTCCTTCCATCTGAAGCCGGTTGATCAATGCCGTACTGTCCGCCGTCAGCATTTGAACGTTGATCCCGGACTCGGCTTGAAACGCATTGAGTACCGGTTGAATGAGTCGTTCGGCCCGGCCGGAGTAGACGACCAGCGCGTCTTCGGCATAGCCCCATGAGGGCAGGCTCAAGGTCGCCATTACGGCGAGAAAGAAAAAAAGGGTCCTCAACGTTTGCCCGTCCTTGCATTGGCGCCCAGATCACGCCCGCAATTCTTGCAATCGCCGTTCGGCAATTGCATGGGAGTGCCGTACAATTCCAGTTTATGGGTGCGAATGGTGAACCCGTTTTTTCTGGCGACTTCTTCCTGCAGTTCTTCGATCTGGCAATTCTCGAATTCTATGATTTTATCGCACACCGTGCAGATGAGATGGTCGTGGTGGCCTTTGTGGGCTACGTTGTCGAACTGTGTCTGGCTCCCGAAATGTTGCTCTTGAGCGAGGCCGGTCTCACACAGGAGTTTGAGCGTGCGGTAGACCGTAGCCAAGCCGATATGCGGATCTTTTTTGGAGAGCAGCCGGTACATCTGTTCGGCCGTCACGTGTTCCATTTTCAAAAAAGTCGAGAGGATATTTTCACGTTGACGGGTCAGTTTCAGGCTGTTTTTTGCAAGGTGTTGCTTGAGAATCTCAAGCTCTTTGGTGGGCTTCGCCATAAAATGAATTTCCGCGCTTATGAAATTTCCATTAAACCGGAATATGGTTGGAGGGTCAAGCGGAAATCCTCGTTCGTTGACGAACTCACCAAAAGTATTCATGTTTTCTTTGTGTTGACGCGTCTTCGCGCGGCTCGTTAGGATCATCCACCCGTTAGGACACTCGATATGCGAAAACCACAAGAGATCACGATCGACCGGACGTTACTGGTCTACGGGTTGCACCTGGCCCAGAAAAAAGAATGTTCCATGGTCAGCGATGTCAAGGTACAACAACTGCTTTTTCTGGCCGAATTGCAAATGCTCGGCAAGGGGGTGCGCGGGTTGCATTACGAATTCATGCGGTTTCCCTATGGAGCCTTCAGCAAAGACCTTGATAATGACCTGCTGGCTTTGCGCAAGAAAGAACGGCTCCAGAATTTTGACGTGATCGGTTCCGCGGAAGCCTGCATCCCTTTGGTGGAAGAAGAGGTGGTTCCCGGTGTTGAGGCCAACGAACAGGTCGTGGAGATTCTCCAATCCATCGTGGAGACCTATGGGCTTCAGGATGCGGGAGAGATCACGAAATCCGTGGAAGACGTTGAAATCAGCGTGGTCGATCGACCCGAGGAAAAATTATGTGTCCGGGATATTCCGTTTCATTCCATCGTGTTGGTCCCCTCCCGCATCGAAATCACCGGAGAGTTTTCCGTCCCTGCCAAAACATTGGCTCTCCTGAATAAAGCCCTCGGCTCATAGTTGCCGGTTGTTCATTTCGGAAAAACGGAAGTTGGGCCGGGTCAATTTGACCCAACCCAACTTCCGCGCCTCCGGAACAATAATCTCGAGAAAGAACGTGCGTCACTTATTCTGACGAGGCGACCTCAGGTGAACTCCCGACCGTGAGGCGATCCTGCATCTTGGCGAACGTTTTCTTCCCGATGCCTTTGACCTTCATCAGTTCCTCCACGGTCTTGAACGGTCCGTGGGTGCTCCGGTATTCGACGATCCGCTTGGCGAGCCCTTTGCCGATTCCCGGTAATTGTTGAAGCTCTTTGGCGGTGCCGGCATTCAGGTCCACCTGGCCGCCATCCGCGAAACCCATACCCGCAAAACTGACGATGAACATCAGCGTCAGTATGCTGATCGTGAAGCGGGATTGATGCAGTTGGTGAATGTGTCTCATGATCGTTCCTCCTTGTAAAAAATGGTGAATGGAAAAAGTAGCGCCAATTGTTTCTATTTCTTCATAAAGCAAGGAGCGTGCCAAAAAGACGGAGAACGAATAGATCTTTGATTGATAAGGGTTTTGCGTGTCTTCATTCCGGAAGGCCAGGATGGTGTGCTCCTGGGAAGCGGAGTGGACCGTCCACTTCAGGGTGCGGCGTTGTATCCTCAGGTGTCGGGCGAGCCAAATTTTTGCGGACGTGGCGGGCAAGCCCGGTGCGGGAGACGGTGCTGCGGATGTCAGGGAGTGATGGTGAAGCCGTACACGTCGCCGATTTTGGTTCGGAGGTATGAGAGGAAGGGATCGACGCTCAACTCGCGGCCGGTGATCCGACGCAGGAGGTCGGCGGCCGAATATTGCCGTCCGTACTGATGAATGTTGCAGTTGAGCCAGTCTTTGAGTGGGAGCAGGTTGCCTCGCTGGATGTCGGTTTCCAGGGCGGGCATGTCCTGACGGGCTTGCTGAAAAAACATGGATGCATAAAGATTGCCCAGGGTATACGTGGGAAAGTAACCCAAGGCTCCCAGGGACCAATGGACGTCCTGCAGCACGCCGTCGGCGTCCCGTTCGGGAACGATTCCCAGATAGTCCCACATCTTTTCTCTCCACAAACAGGGCAGGTCCTTGACGGCAACCTGTTTTTCAATCAAAGCCTGTTCTATTTCAAAACGCATCATGACGTGCAGGTTGTACGTGACTTCGTCCGCCTCCACCCGGATCAGGGAAGGTTTGACCCTGTTCAAGGCAGCATGGAAGCTATCCAGCGACACCGTTCCGAGTTGTGATGGAAAGTCGTGTTGCAACAGGGGAAAGAAATGCGTCCAAAAGGCTTTGGACCGTCCGACGTGGTTCTCCCATAGCCGTGACTGGCTTTCATGAATGCCGAGTGACAGCGTTTCGCCCAAGGGGGTGCCGTACTGTTCACGGGATAAGCCTTGATCATAGAGGCCATGTCCTCCCTCATGGAGGCAACTGAACAAGCAGGAGGGTAGATCCTGTTCGAAGACGCGCGTCGTGACGCGTACGTCCGTCGGATGAAAAGACGTGGTAAAGGGGTGGGCCGAGAGGTCCACGCGCCCCCGATGGAAGTCGTACCCCATGGCCTGCAGGATCAGTTTTCCGAACGCGAGTTGCTGCTGTTGATCGTAGGGTTGAAACAGGAGCCGGTCATCCGGCGGCGAAGCGCATTCCCGGACGTGGTGCAAGAGCTCGAGTAATCCGCGACGAAGCGTGGCGAACAGCGGTTGGAGTTGAGCCACGGTGGCCCCGGGTTCGTAGGTGTCCAACAACGCGTCGTAGGGAGAATCGTCGAAGCCCCCCAGGTAGTCGATTTCTTCAAATTTCAACGCGATGACCGTTTGCAGGTTGGGAAGAAATTGCAGAAAGTCATCGCGCCGGCGGGCCTCGGCCCATACTTGCTGGGCCAACGAACATTCGCGCTCCAAGCGATTGACGAAATCGGATGGAAGTTTTTTGGCCTGGCTGAAATCCCGCCAGGTTTCCCGGAGAGGGCCTTTGAGGCGTCATCGAGCCCGTTGGCGTTGGGGTTCGCCAAACCGGTTGCCGGATCGATATGGTGCAACAGGAGATCTTCGATTTCCGGGGAAACAAACTTGGCATGGGCCAGGGTCTGGAGCGTGGCCAGTTGCTCGGAACGGGTTTGCCCGCCGCCGGCCGGCATATAGGTTTCCTGGTCCCAGGCCAACAGGGCTGCGGCATCTTTGAGGTGCCGGATTTCCAGGAGTCTGGATTTTAGAGCAGCCAGGGTTTTTGAAGGATCCGGCATGTGCCGTGTCTCTTGTTGTTCAATTGGCGTGGGTTTGTCGAAAAAGGCTGGACAGGGTGTTACGCAAGCATGAATGGCGGTCTTCAATAAGGCACAATGAACGTATGAAGTCCGTTCTGCTCTTTGGCTAAGTACCCGACCCCAAGGGTCTTTCCGTTACCAGATTTTGTGGTGCAGACCATGAATCCACTATGCCTAAAATATAGGCAACTTCGTCAACAATGCCTTAGGTACTTTGCAATTTTGTACAGTACAAAAAGAATCCACAATGTTGTCCCCATTTTTGGTGGACGAATCTGTTCGTCTCAGAATAGTGAAATAAAATCATATAGTTATAGTTGTTCATGTACGTAATCCACAATATGTGCCTGTGAACAGATAGTGGATGATCGATAAACCCACCCCTTGTTCAGAGCAGAACACAAGCCGCGGGATATGGGACTGACATGTAACAATTTCCCGCTGATAGCCAGCGGGACGGTGCATCAGACAACTTTAACGAAGGACAGGGAAATGACAATCATCGGACAGGCTAGGGAGTTGGTAGTCTAACAATTTCCGGAGTTCGAACTCCGCGCCCCCTCGAAACCGCTCGGCTTCGTGTTCGTCCGGAAAGGGACCATAGACTCGTGGTTCGAAGAAATTGCAGGATACGCGAACGAACCATCGGGCTTGCCCCTCGTGCTGATGTTGTTCGAAAATCGCGACTTCTCGTTCAATGGTGCCTTGACTTGCCATAACGTGCCTCCTTTTGTGTGGAAACAGCTATGTCCCTCTCTCCGATCAAAACTGAATGAACCATCGAAACTGAGAGCACTGCCCCGTGTCGAAATATCTTGCCGCAGTCCTGACAGCAAGAAAGAGAATGACGATGTTCTGCCATTCCACATAATTTATGGAACAAACGTTCCAACTACACTATACCAATATGTTTTATTTTTTTCAATTTATTATTTTAAGTTTTATGAACAATATATCGTAGCAAATGCTTATGTAAAATACAATATGTGGCCATACTTAATTTTTGCGGATGCCGAAGGCGATGAACGCCGCTCAGCGCAACTCCCGGTATCGAAAGCAATCAGTCGTATGATCATTGACCATGCCAATGGCTTGCATGAATGCGTAACAAATCGTCGAACCGACGAATGTGAAGCCCCGGTGTTTCAGATCCCGACTGATGGCATCCGAAACCGGCGTGTTACAGGGAACGTCGCGGGGAGATTTCCAGCGATTGGAGATCGGCCGGCCGTTGACGAATTCCCAAATATACTCGTCAAAGCTGCCGACTTCATTCTGGATTAGAAGAAAAGCCTGCGCATTGGCAATGGCGGCTTGAATTTTGAGCCGGTTTCGAATGATACCGGGGTTGCTCAACAGGCGTCGTATTTTTCGTGCGCCGTACATGGCGACTGACGCCGGGTCAAAGTGATCAAAGGCCGTTCGGAAGGCTTCACGCTTTTGAAGGATCGTGTTCCAACTCAACCCGGCTTGTGCTCCTTCAAGGATGAGAAATTCAAACAACCGTCGATCATCGTGGACCGGAACGCCCCATTCTTCGTCATGGTATTGGGTCAGGAGCGCGTTGGTGGCCCAGGAACATCGTGAAGGGAATGGCCGGCTCATCATCAGTCCCTGTCCCGGTCGTCGATCTCGACGACCACGGGGCAATGATCGGACAAGCGTTGATAGGCGAGCGGGTAATCCCCCTTGATCCGCCGGCATCCGGTCACGGCGCAATAGCCGGTCACGCGCGCCGGTCGCGTCCGTATTTCGTCCATGTCTTTTGCCACCAGCACGTGATCCAACCAATTGCCTCGACCGCGGAAATAATGCGAACACCGGGGCTCCGGGAAAAGAACGTCGAAGCCGGGAGTCTCTTTTGCCACCTTTCGTCTGAGGTATTTCAACTCGGACCGCTGTGAATGACGATCGCCGGCACCCATGGTATTCAAATCGCCGAGGATGATCACGTCCTCATCCATTTCGAGAAATGGTGCGACCGCTGTGTCGATCCGGTTGAGCGCCTTTTGGCGGGCCTCGACCGCAAAGACTGTAGGTCCCGACTTGAGGTGCAGGCCGATCAGGTGAAAATCCGCGCCCGGTTGGCGTTGGGATTGCACGTGCGCGTAGTGGCCGGGCCGGAGTCCGCCTTCGCACGGGTTGTGCGCGGACGTGGCTTTACCGTTCAAGGACCAGAGGCTCTGAAAGGCGGAGAGCGTCACCCGGCTCTCGTTCCATAACGTCCCCACGTGATGCCCGTCAGGCTTTCCGCATTCTTGAACGGACCATTGCCATGTCTGCCCCGTGTGTCGTTCGAGCGCCGTCAAAATCCGGTCCCATGCGGTTCTGGCCTCGACGGTTGTCAGGCTCTCCTGAACGACCAGGATATCCGTTTGCATCCACACGAGGGTGCACGTCAGCCATTCCAGATCGGTCGGCGCAGCGGCCGGCTCCGGCTGGTCAGGCGGGCTGCCGTGAGGAAACCAGCGGATATTCCACGTTCCGACCCGCAGTGTGTCGGGAACGGGGACGGCCATACGACCGCCATCCTTGACAACACGTTGACAGTCCGTTGAAGATTTCCACACTAGGGCTTCTTCCTGAGAAGGGCTTTGATGGATAACGGGATCATGCGTTGCCTTAAAAGCACCGGCTAGGGAGACAAGAACGCCTCCGGTGTTCCATAATGTTGCGACGACCAAGAGACTGAGAACCAACGAGCGACCCCGCATGACAATCTCCTTCATACGCTGCTCATACACAGCAATCCCTCATGCAGGCTTGCCGCCTGTACCCCAAGGGATGAAAATCCCATCCGTCATTCCCGACATTTGTAATTGGGAATCCAGGGTCTTTGCCTTCTCCTGCGTCCATGAAGACGCGGGACGGCACGCAGGCCGTCCCCTACAGAATTCTTCGGAAATGACAAAAGTGGCTATTTTCATAGCAAACTCCGGCCGGGAAGCATAGGATATGCTTTTTAACGATCTGGAGGCAAAAGTGAGAATAAAGCTGACTGAGGTGAGGCATGGCATCGACAAACGTCAATAGTGAAATCGCCGCGAAGGCGACCCTCCGGCCCATTGAGCAGGTGGCGCAGGAAAAATTGGGACTCGACCGGGACGTCCTGGACCTCTATGGAAAATACAAAGCCAAAATTCCGTTTGCCTTGCCCGGTGGCTTGAATAAACGTCCCGATGGGAAGTTGATCTTGATGACGGCCATGACGCCCACGACGGCCGGGGAAGGCAAAACCACGACGTCCGTCGGTCTGACCGATGGTTTGGCGAAGATCGGGAAAAAAGTCATGGTGGCCTTGCGGGAGCCGAGCTTGGGCCCCTGTTTCGGCATGAAGGGCGGCGCCTGCGGAGGCGGGTATGCCCAAGTCGTGCCCATGACGGATATCAACTTGCATTTTACGGGAGATTTTCACGCCATTACCTCGGCGCACAATCTGCTCGCGGCGATGGTGGATAATCACTTGTATTGGGGCCATACCCCGTTCCTGGATGCGCGACAGATTTCCTGGCGACGGATTATGGATATGAACGATCGGTCGTTGCGGCAGATCGTCACGGGCCTGGGCTCGGCCGTGAATGGTTTTGCCAGGGAAGGGAACTTCGACATCACCGCGGCCTCCGAGGTCATGGCGGTGTTGTGCCTGGCTACGGATTTGCATGATTTACAACGACGGTTGGGGAACATCAAAGTCGGATTGACTCCGCAAAAAGAATTTGTCCTGGCCAAGGACGTGAAAGCCGAAGGCGCCATGACCGCGTTGTTAAAGGACGCGTTCAACCCCAACATGGTCCAGACCCTGGAATGGAACCCCGCCTTCGTGCACGGCGGCCCGTTCGGCAATATTGCCCATGGGTGCAACTCGGTCGTGGCCACGAAGGCGGCCTTGAAATTGGCGGACTACGTCGTGACGGAGGCCGGGTTCGGCGCGGACCTGGGCGCGGAAAAATTTTTCGACATCAAATGTCGCCGGGCGGGGTTGAAGCCGGCCTGTGCCGTCGTGGTGGCTACGGTCAAGGCGTTGAAACTGCACGGCGGAGCCGACCCCAAAGAACTGACCACGGAAAACCTCGATGCGCTCAAACGCGGCCTGCCGAATCTCGTCCGTCACTTGGACAACGTGAAGAAGTTCGGGGTGCCCGTGGTGGTGGCCGTGAACGAATTTACAAGCGATACCAAAGCCGAATTGGACCTGGTCCGGGAAATCTGCGCGGGCCGTGGAGTAAAAATGGCCTTGGCGACGCACTGGGCCAAAGGAGGGGAGGGCGCCGTTGCATTGGCGGAATTGGTGGTTAAGACGATTGAAGAAGAACCCGCCGACTTTCAACCCCTCTATGCCGATGACCTGCCGTTGGCCGAGAAAGTCCGGACTATCTCGAAAGAGATCTATGGTGCGGATGATGCGGATATCCCTTCAGCCGTCCTCAAACAATTCGAGGAACTGGAAGACAAGGGATACGGCCGGTTTCCCATCTGCATGGCCAAGACACAATACAGTTTCTCAACCGACCCCGATAAAAAAGGCGCCCCCACCGGCTTTACGATCCCCATCCGAGAAGTCCGGCTGTCCCTGGGCGCGGAATTTCTCGTCGTGTTGACCGGCGGGATCATGACGATGCCCGGTCTCCCGCGCGTCCCGGCCGCTGAAGCCGTAGGCCTCGACGCCAAAGGCGACATCGTCGGGTTGTTTTAGAGAGTCAAGGGTGTGTTGCGAATAACTAAGTATTCGATCATACAAAATGTTTGATTGTAGTATTTCATTCTCTCCCCGATGGGAAACACGGTCAATGATGATTTTTGGTCTGCTGGAAGGCTCTCGGATATGCACCGATAAGCCGGTTGGAGTCTTGTCCATCGATGATTCCGTAATAGATTGTTTTGCCCTCTGTAGCGGATTTGGCTTTCGCAAACTCTTGCATTTGTTCGATGATACTTTCATCGATTTGAGCCCAATACTGCACTAAGAAAACCTCAGCGGGACTTGTGAAAAGGCGTTGAATTTGGTCGCCATTTTTGCCCATGGAGGCTGGAGTGAGCTTCCCCTTTTTACCTTTTCCTTTAAAGGCAAAAGCTGCGGAAAGCCGCTTGCCATTTAAACGAAGACGTGTGGTAAGGAGATCGTTTTTTTCGCCTCCCCAGTCCTTGAATATCCCCGTCTCCCCGATAATTCGTTTTATTCCTTCCTTAAACACAGACTCGCGCATTGGTGTAGGTTTTTCACTAAAGGTCGATATTTTTCTGACTTTCATAAACGAATCAAAGTCATCAATCGTTATGGATTTTACCTGGATTCGCTGACGTGGGATGCGGATTTCAACAAAGGGAGAGGCAAAGGGACGTGGAGTGACCTTAGTTGGGAATTTATCTAGCTTTTGTCGATTTTGAGCTAAAGAAAGAATTTTTGTTTTCTGCGCACCGAAGAAAGAATCCTTTTGATAGGCAGTCATTCCGCCTTTCTTTGTTAAATGCACTACCTGATTGTTGGCAAGTTTGCCGCCTTCTTGTAGAACACGGATCCGTGATAAACCAGTAACATCTTCAATTTCCTTTACAGTCTTAACTTTTTTCTTGCCCTGGTAAATCGCCCTGAACACCGCCGCGCGGTGTTTAGACCTTCCAATCACTTTTGCTGCATGTGCAATTTGGTCATTTGAGCTTGATCTTGCATCAGAAACGTTTTGTATCATTTGCTCTCAGCATCCTGGGTTATTCCGTAAGCTTCCCCGTCAAGGAGACAATTCTAAAGTAGAGTGTCTGGCGTGTTCGACCTGCCGTCGAAACATGGCAGGCGGTATGCTTCCCAAGCTGTGATGAGGGCGGTCCTCATTGTAGGCTGTGATCCAATGGCGTGTAATTTCTCGTACCTGCCGGAGTGATTCAAACACGTAAGCATCCAGCACCTCATGGCGGAAAGTGCGGTTAAAGCGTTCGATGTAGGCGTTCTGATTCGGCTTGCCGGGCTGGATGTAGCGAAGCGTCACCCCCTGGGCCTGGCACCAGGCGGTCAACACCTGGGACAGATACTCGGGGCCGTTATCGACGCGGATCGCGTCCGGTTTGCCTCGCCATTCCACCAGCCGTTCCAGCGTGCGCACCACGCGCGTGCCGGGAATGGAGGTGTCGATGACGATCGCGAAGGCTTCGCGGACCCCCTCATCAAGGATGTTCAACGTGCGAAACCGGCGCCCCTGATACCGCGTATCGGCCATGCAGTCCATCGACCATTCGGCGTTGGCCCGAGCCGCCACCGCCATTGGCTGTTGCACCCGGTGGGGCAGGCGCCGTTTCGCGCGTCGGGGGAGATTGAGTTTCATGGCTTTCTAGACCCGATACACGCGTTTGTGGTTCCACGCTTGGCCCAGCAGACGGAGGCGGTGGTCACACATCCAAAATCCCCAGCGGGGGTGTTGCTCGACCACGCCGTTCAGCGCCTCTATCACGTCACGATCCTGGCGGTCCGTCCCGCGCCCCGGCCGGTACCAACTCGAGCGCGCAAGATGCACGGCAGCACAGGCCCGGACCTTGCTCAATCCCCAGTGGGCCACCAGGTCGTGCGCGGCGTCGCGCTTCGCCGGTGGCCTCAGAGCTTTTTGGCCAGTAACGCCTTCAGAGCATCGTTCTCCCGGGCCAGTTCCGCAGACCTCCGCTTGTATTGCGTGACCTCGCCCTCGATCTCCTTCAGGCGCTTGAGGTCCGAGGCACTCATCCCGCCGTCTTGCGCTTGCCAGTGGTCATACGTCGCCTCGCTGATGCCGGGCTGGCGACAGATCTCTCGTGTCTTCTTCCCAGTCTCCGCTTCTTTCAGAAGCGATACGATTTGCGTCTCGGTGAATCGGCTTCGTCTCATGGGCGTCTCCTTACAGGGTGATCCTGCCAGAAAACTCCACTTATCACATGTCGCAAATCAGGGGAAGCTTACGGTGCCACTCTAACGGTGTTTGAGGTTGTGCCTATGGCATCAGCTATTTCTTTTGGTTCAAAACCAGCTTTGGACAGCAACTGAATTTGATCTACTTGTTTTTTGCCTTCAGTCATACGGAGAGCCATAAGCTTGATGATAGTATCCAGTTTTGAAAGAAGAAGCTTGACGGTTTTTTCGTCCATAGCAGTGACCTTCTCCCCATAAAACGGTCCACTTCGAGGGTGAGTTTTCTGGTACAATGGTCCTGCCCCCGAAATTGGTCCAGTTTCTATGCGATTTTTCTGGCCTCGTGAGCTTGGCGCGCGAAGGCCCTCGGCGTCAAATTGCCGAGCGCCGAGGGCGGCCGAGCGGTGTTGTAGTCCTGTCTCCAACGTTCGAGCCGATCTTTGGCATCGTGCATCGATAAGAACCAGGAGGCATTCACGCATTCGGCCCGAAGTCGCGCATTGAACGCCTCAATATACGCGTTATCCGTGGGTT
>JAJDVY010000026.1 GCA_022825885.1 Nitrospirales bacterium
ACCAGCGTCTTCCCCAACCGCCGCACTTGCTCCAACTCCGCCAGCGCCTGCTGCCGGACTTCTTCTTCTTGCACTTCCGCGACTTCCGCTTCGTCCAGGTCGTCTTCCCCGGGCTCGTGCACCAGCACCACGTCCCCCACGTGCACTTCCCGTTTCTTCAGCCGCCCCCGCCAGGCCTCCAGCGTCTCCAGGGTCATCGGCATCCCCGCGATCGCCCGCGTCATCTCTTCTTTCCCTTCTTCGATCTTCTTCGCTAACTCAATCTCCCCTTCCCTTGAGAGAAGAGAGACGCCGGCCATCTCGTTGAGATATAAACGGACGGGATCATCGATCCTGTTGACCGTACCGGGAGTCAGATCGATTTCTTTCTCGGCTTCCGGCAACGCGTCTCCTTGTTCATCGACCGGGGTCACGGGCTCCGTCTTCATTTGGGAATCGAGGCTTTCATTTTGAAAGGCGGCCGTCTGCTCAACGGTCTCCTCCTCCAACGTGGCAAACAACGTGGAAAACTCTTGGGAAGAGCCTTTTTCCGCCAGCAAGGGGGAGGACATCCCTTCAAGGTTGGTTGGTTCTTTTTTCCTGCCCGCAATCGGTTTCCTATTCCGGAGGCCACTGTTTTTGGGCATCTCTTATTCCTCTTTCACGTTTTCGGGAATGAATAATGACTTCGTTCTCGTCCAGGATGAGAGAACGCATGAAAGTCGCAACTCTTTATCGTATTGAAAAGGAAACGACTATTGCAAGAAACGGGGACGAATCTGCGGCACCAGCCTTGACGGCATTCAGTCACTTGGCGGTTCAAAATGGCCGGAGGGACGAGTCTGCCATGGGACCGTCGCCGTCTTGGCTTGCTTGAGCAGACTTCGAAGATTGACTTCGGCGGCACGGAGGAGTTTGGGGTCGCCATGGCGAAGCAGGGCCGTGAGGAGCACGTATAAATCCCGTTCGGCCCGACTCCCGAGGAGAATCCGTTCGGTCACGGGATCGGGAGAATCAAGGTCAGGATTAAGGGAACCTTCTTCCTCGGGATCGCCCCACAACCAATCAAGAGCCTGAGGGGAACTGTACAACCAGGAAGGAGGAATCGCGAGAGCCTTCGCCAAGGCTTCCACCGTTGAGACGGCGGGATCCGTATCTCCGGCTTCGATCGCTTCGATAACGGGTTCTTCGACGCCGGACCCTGCAGCCAACTTGACGATGGAGTACTGTCGAGCTTTCCGCCACGCTTGCAATGAAAAAGACATGTTCCTGATCATAGCGAAGAAGCCCGGCCCTGTCTATCGCGGAAACGGACGACGGCAGGCCCTGAACCCTGCGCGCGCCCGCCCTCTCGAGATCCGTTACCGCTCCTTATGAGACGAAGGCAGCCGAAACTGATGTACCAACCCCGCATCGGGCATCGCCTCGAGATCTCCATAGGGCGAACCCACGGCCAAATCATTTCCCGCACCGCCCAAGGAAAGCCCGAAAAGGTCGGCGACACCGGTCGCTGCCGACGGATTGGCAATCACGGTGTGCAGCGTTCCGGTTTTTCGGTCGAAGATGAAAATCGCCCCGGCATCGGTTCCGGCGGAATCATGTCCGGGCGCGCCAACGATGACGTACTCGGGAAGCAGAGCCACGGCTTCTCCGAAGTGATCGTCTTTCCCGGGTTCCGGGGCTTCCAGCGTGCGCAGGAATTCACCGGTTTTTGTATAGAGATACACCGCTCCGGCCCCCGGTTGCGTACTCCCTCGTCCCAAGGCGCCAACCACCAGCAACTCCGCGTCACTCGCCAACGCCCACCCGAAATACTCATTTGTCTGAGGATCAGGCGAGATGAGAAGACGTTGCAATTTCCCGCTTTCCACATTGAAAAGAAACACCTGTCCATGATCAACCGGATCCGTGCCGCCGAGCGGGGCGCTGACCGCCAGCGTGGACCCCAGAAACGTCACCGCGTGTCCGAACCCGTCGGAGTTCCGGTTTTCCGCATACGGAGAGACAAAGGTCGAGCGGACTGCTCCGCTGGCCGCGTCAACCAGATAGACTTCCCCCACCTCAAACTCCGTGGCGGTACTCGCCCCCGGGTCGCCAACGGCCACCAGCCGGTCTTGTGCAGCCACGGCATGCCCAAAAGCCGCCGCCGATTGATTGGGACTGATAATCACCTGCCGTGATTCTCCCGTGTTTCGGTCGAAAACCGAGACCGAGCCCACGGACCGGCGCAACGCCCCTTTTCCCCTGGGAGCGCCCACAATTACGTAGTCCGCGGTGAGGCTCACGGACAGGCCGAACAAATCATGACCCATCGGCGAAAGAGGAGCGAATTCACGCAGCACTCTGCCTGACTCGCGCTCGAACAGGAACACTTTTCCCGTCTGCCCGCGCGCTCCTGTCGCATGGGGCGCACCGACGAGGACGTGATCGCGTTCAGCGGATATGGAGAAACCAAAGCCGTCCAGCAACGTTGGCTTGGAAGATTGGAGACTGGGGCCTTGCTCCAAAGCCTGCCGGCCGGAGGCGCTCCCGCTCGAAAGCAACAGGAACAGAACCAGGGGGAAAAGATGGGCCACGACTCGACAAACGTTCACGGGCGTTCCGTTACCGGGATTCAGGGATCTTCCTCTTGTTCGGCATGCAGGGAAGGCAAATCAATGACGTGACGCGTGGGCCCGCCGGAACCCGGATCGCGCCGGTACAGTTCAAACGGCGGGATATCGACTTGTAACCGTTTGAACAACCGCCGCATAAATTTCTCTCCCGGAGCTTCGCAGGTCCACACGTACATGCCGGTTTCCAATTCGTGGAGGTGTCGCTTGAGCCGAAAGCCGGGGTCCTCCATGAAATAGGCCGACAAGAACCCCGTAATCGCCGGCATGACCCATTCATGCTCTTGCGCGTAGCGGAAACTCACGCCAATTTCAAAGAGTGGTCCGTGCCCGTCCATGGCCTTATTCTACGCTGACGATTGAGAAACTCACTCATAAAACTCTTCCTTTTAAAAGATTGGCAGCATGCATTTCAAACCGGATGCCAAACGACGCGCTCTCCGGCTCGTTGCCGCTGGTGACGAGTTGTGGCAGAATACCCGGCACCATGATCGGAGACCACCTGTGTCGTTCCTGACCCAACCCAATATTGTCATTGCACGCGCCATCGGCATCATTGCGATCGCGGCGGGATTCCTGCTCGGGATCGAAGGTCTGAATCAACCGGATTCAATATGGTTGCCGATTGCGCTGACCCTCATCGTGACGGGCTTGTGCGCCCAACTCTATGCGTTCTACCGAACGATCATGCACAAAATGCCCTCACGGCATTCTCAGGAATAATGACGGTGACTTTGCGACACGTCCCTCTTGTGCCGGCGCGGACGCTTTGGCCTCTTGCCGCCCTTCTGATCCTGTCCCTTGCAGCCTGTAGCTCCGGACGAGAGTCGTATCTCAAAGGCGCGCAGGAGAACGCGACACAACAAGAGGTCGTTGAACGGCTCGGAGAGCCATGGAAAAAAAAGACCTCCGTGTTACGAGGGCAATCGACGTGGATCTATCGTTATGCGCTCACCCAGGATGAACTCGACCCGATGGGCGTCAACAAGCTGGGGCGGAGCGTGTTCAAGGCCACCCAGGGCGTGACCGCCATGATGGGACTTGGCGGCGGCGCCAACAACCCGTTGAATCCAAGCACCAGGCCTCGCTGTTATCACTACATCCTTACGTTTGATGACACCACCAAGATCCTCCAACGGTGGACGCGAGAAGCCTGCGCTGACACTGATCTCTGACTGCGTCGCTATGGAAACGAGTCGCATACGGGCAACACATTCTTTTCCAGCCTGACCATTTCGCTGCCAACGCCCGGACCCCGAATGCGTAAACGTCATCAAATGGGAAAACCCTATGGGTAACGTTTTTCAATCCGGCGCATTTTTGCAACAATGCTTTTCCGTTCACCCCCTTTCTCTGAATTTCAAACTGTTCACCATGCCCGGCACCATCGGCATCTTTTGCATGAACTGCAAATCCCGGCATCGCCTGACCGTTGGAACCATTACGCGCATCATCGGAGACGCGAAGTGGAGCGAAGAAGGCGCGAGCGCCAAGCTGGAGACCTGTGCCGGCCACCACCAGGAAGCCTTGCACGTCACGGAAGTCAGCGTGGAACGCGACATCGTTCAATTTCGTTGCCGCGAATGCCGCGTCGGCTTCCAGGCCACAGTCTCCCGGTTTGAAACCTACCAACCGTAATCAAGGGCTCTCGTTCGGAAATCCTCGTAAAAAAAGAGCCGCCCCTTCACAGAGGCGGCTCTTTTTCGGAATGAACGAGGCCTGCGCGAAAGCCTTATCTGTTAGGCTGTGGCGTGTACCGAAGATACGGCTTAACCGCCCGGTGGCCCTTGGGAAACTTGGCGGGAATTTCCTCATCCTTCACCGCAGGGACAATGATACAATCTTCCCCGTCCTTCCAATTGGCAGGGGTAGCCACCTGATGCTTGGCTGTCAGTTGCAACGAGTCCACTACACGAAGAATCTCATCAAAATTCCTTCCGGTCGATGCCGGATAGGTGAGGGTCAATTTGATTTTCTTATCGGGCCCGACCACAAAAACCGAGCGTACGGTCATATTGTCCAACGCGTTGGGATGAATCATGTCGTACAGGTTCGCTACTTGTCGGTCGGGGTCCGCAATGATCGGATACTGAACCGTACACTGCTGTGTTTCATTGATGTCATTGATCCAGCCTTTATGTGAGTCCAATGGATCCACGCTTACGGCAAGGACTTTGACGTTACGCTTGGCAAATTCACCGGTGATTTTCGCCACGGTTCCCAACTCCGTGGTACAAACCGGGGTAAAATCTTTCGGATGGGAAAACAAAATCCCCCATCCATCACCGAGCCATTCATGAAAATTTATCGTACCTGCCGTTGTTTCGGCAGTAAAATTGGGTGCCTCATCCCCTAGACGAAGTGCCATGATGTGGTTCCTCCTCTTCAAACTTTCCGATAAGCATTGGCGGCAAAAACGAATCCGCGTTTTTACCATTATTTAAAGTCGGAACTATACGCCTCACGGAAAAAGACAGTCAACAAGAGAACAATCCTTAGGGAAAATACCGCAATAAAAAACCCAAAAGGGCGGGATTGACCGCCCTTTTGGGTTCCACTTCGTTATCTGAAATCCGACTCTTAAAAAACGGTATCAGGCCGATTGTTGAGCTGCGGCTGTTTTGACCACGTTGGCCGCCTGAGGACCTTTGGCCCCCTCCACCAGATCAAATTCAACGGGTTCGCCCTCTTTGAGGGTTTTAAAGCCCTCACCCTGAAGAGCCGAATAATGCACAAAGACATCCTGCTCTCCTTCGACTCGAATGAATCCAAAACCTTTTCGATCGTTAAACCATTTGACGGTTCCCGACTTGCGATCACTCATAGGTACCTCCCCCATTTCGGACCAAGAAAAACCACGGGTTTTCCTTAAAAGGCCCTAAAAAAACCGCAGGAAGCATGTTCGCTTCTGCGGCAGAGCTAATAAAATATAAATACCATTTATGAAGCCATGTTTGGAACAAATATTCATCTGTCGATGTATCACAAGAGTACGGAGCCTGTCAATAACATTATGCAGACCACCACAGACGAAACATGGTATGCCGAAAAAAGAGCAGAGCGTCTCTAAACCGTCGACGGGGCAGACCAATCAGACCTGAAACTGTGCTTCATACAAATTGGCATACAGCCCCTTTTCCTTCAGCAACTCGGCGTGGGTCCCCTCTTCGACCGTCTGTCCCCGCTCGAGGACGATGATCCGGTCAACCTGTTGGAGAGTGGTCAGCCGATGCGCGATAAAGATGGTGGTGCGACCCTGGGTGAGCACGGCCAACGCTTCGCGAATTTTGACTTCCGTCTCCGTATCGATATTCGACGTGGCTTCGTCGAAGACCACGATGGGAGGATTTTTCAATAACACCCGGGCGATCGCCACTCGCTGTTTTTGGCCAACGGACAATTTCACGCCCCGTTCTCCGATTCTGGTGTCGTACCGGTCCGGGAGATCCATAATGAACTCATGCGCCCGAGCCGCGATGGCGACGTGTTCCATGGCCTCGTCGGTGGCTGAGAGATCGCCGTAGACGATATTTTCTCGAATGGTCCCGTTAAAGAGAAACGGTTCCTGTTGCACCAGACCGATTTGCGACCGCAGAAACGCCAGCGGCATATTTCGCACGTCGACGCCGTCCAACGCCACCATGCCGCCCGTCACGTCGTAGAACCGCAGCAGGAGTTTGATGATCGTACTCTTACCCGCGCCACTCGGGCCCACCAGGGCTATGCGCTCTCCGGCCTCCACGTCGAAGGAAACGTCGCGCAACACCTGCACTGCCGGCTTATAGGAAAAGTCCACGCCTTCGAACTGCACGCTCCCGCGAAAACGGGCGGCGGGAGCTACCACGCCGGGGCGATCCCGCACATCGGGTTCCGCATCCAACACGTCAAAGAGGCGTTCGCTCGAGGCCAGGGCGTGCTGGAGCATGTGGTTGACGGAATGGATTTGGTTCACCGGCACGTAGAACAGGGCCAGATACGACGCGAACATCACGAGTTCTCCCACTTTCAGGTTCCCCTGCGCGACCTCAACCGATCCCACCCACAAGATCAGCACCGTGCCCATGGCCCCCAGAAAAATCATCGCCGGCGAATAGACGGACCACAAAAACATGGCCTTGAGATTGCTCCGGCTGACCTCGCGATTCCTGGCGTCGAACCGTTCCCGTTCAAACGCGTGACGATTGAAGGCCATGGTTTCCCGGATACCGGACAGGGAATCCTGGAGATAGCCGCTCAATTCGGC
The DNA here is from genome assembly GCA_022825885.1 of Nitrospirales bacterium. Lineage (GTDB taxonomy): Bacteria > Nitrospirota > Nitrospiria > Nitrospirales > UBA8639 > Bin75. The sequence goes on from JAJDVY010000026.1 coordinate 6,835, forward strand.
GGTGTTTTGTCGAATTTCGTGGTAATACCCGTGAACCCGTCGTGAAAATTTCACGGCGGACACCATCAAGACCGGGATGGGCACCAGCGCCAGGAGCGCCAATTGCCAATTGACCACGAAAAGAATCACGGTGATCCCGATCAACGTCAACGACGCGGTCAACATCCCCTCCAACCCATCGACAAAAATACGCTCCACGTGTTCGGTATCGTTCATGATACGGGACATGATTTCTCCGGTCGACCGGTCCTCGTAAAACCTGACCGAGAGCCGCTGAAGCGCATGAAACACCTGTTGACGGAGTTGGACCACGACGCGTTGCTCCAGGATATTGTTGAACCGGATTCGCAGGGAATTCGCGACGTTCTTGAACGCATACGCGAGCACCAAGCCACCCAACACCCACGGCAACAAGGAGAATTGGTCCGCCTGGATCACGTCGTCGATAATCACTTTCACCAGCCAAGGCGGCAACAGGTCGAACATCGTGGTCAGGACGGCGAAGGACAGGGTTGTCAGGGCCAGAGACCGGTGCGGCCGCAGATACCCAAGAATGCGAAGGAGAACGTTCACGTTGTTTCACACCCTGCGACCGGTTTCAGAAACGGCCGCGTGAGAGCAGGTCCATGTTGACCGAGGGGGAACAAGTCAGGGAGGGACGCCGGACCAAAGACCTCTGATTGCTTGTGATCCCGGGATGCAGGGCAGGACGTCCCACAACAAAACCCGAGACGGATCACAGAGACAGGCGAGGGGTGAGCGAGGACACAACGCCGCCATGCGCCCGGTCGTGCAAGACACCCTAGATCACTGTTGAAGGTTCCTGTTTCCAGTACGCGTCGAATTCCTTCAACTGAGTCAGCGTGGAGAGATCCGTCATCCGGTCCACAAACAATTTGCCGATCAGATGATCCATTTCATGTTGGATACACACGGCAAACAACCCCGTGGCCTCGAAATCCACGGCACGGCCTTCCCGGTCCAACGCCTGGACTCGAATAGACGACGGCCGCGTCACTTGGCCGCGCAGCCCGTCCACGCTTAAACAGCCTTCCCACATTTCGACTTGAACCGGGCCGTAAAACACGATCCGGGGATTGATCAGGACCGTCTCGGGAAACGCATCCTGGCCGTCACAGCGCATCACGACGAGTTGTTCGGACCGTGAGACCTGAGGCGCCGCCAACCCGATCCCCTCGTGCGCGTCCATCGTCGCGAACATGTCGTCGATAAATTGCTGATAGGCGCGGGTAGGGATGATCGCCGGATCAACCGGTTCGGCCATTCTCCGTAAGACGGGGTTCCCTATTTTGGCAATCGGCAACGTGGCCATGATCACTCCCTTGATGATCGTCCCTTGTCCGGCAGAGTCCGGAACGGCGCGTCGTCAGGAAACAGGCTCGGATTGTGGCTTGTTCGGCGGGGCTCCGCGATTCTTGAGGGCTTCCTCCCACCACGCCTTCCATTCCTTGGACCATGCGATCCGCTGTTCATGGGTAGACCCCTGCCAATCATGCGGCGGCCCCCCTCGCCGGGTCAACCGCCAAAGCGAATCGCGAGCCGTAATGGAAACGTATTTTTCTTCATCGGCCAGCAAGTCGATGAGGAGTGACACCGATTCCGGACGTCTCACGTTCTGGCACTCAAACGCCACGGCTCGCCGGACGGTATCCGCGGGATCCTTCATCAACGTTTGCAGCGTCGGCAGCGCCTCCACGGGCGCCAACCGGACGGCGACGCGCAGGGCATGAGCCCGCACCCTCGTGACTTCCTCGCCATCCTTGGCCACGTCGAGCAAATCCGGTACGGCTTGAGGATCCTTGATAATCGACAGCGTTTCAATCGCGTTATACCGAAGCCGGCTTCCGGACATTTTGAGGGCTTTCACCAGGACCGGCACGACCGGTTTTCCCAAATGGACGAATTCACCGATCACGTACAGTTCCTGACGTCCTTCCAATAACGGCAACAAGGCTTCCGCCCGTTGCAGGTCCTTCTCGGACAGGACGTCCGGCGCGGGAGTGGCCTGCTCGACTTCCGGAAATTCCGGCTCGGGCGGAGCGTTATAGGGGATTTGAACCGGCATGACGTATGCCGGTTGAGCCACAGGCGGGGCGATTTCCGCCAGGGAGACTGAGGCGTAGCACAGGAAAGCCCACCCCGCCACAACCCATACGAGATTCACGTTCATCCACTCTCTCTTTGTCCGATAAACCATCGCGTTGTTTGAAGGAATCTTTGATTGAGTGCGATAAATCAGAGATGCTTTAGTCTAGTGGGTTTCCCGCGTGCCGGTCAAGCGCCGGGCCCTCAGTCCATAGAGCCGGACCCGGCTTCAGGACCCCAACGCCCGGTTCTTTCATCTTGATGTCATGAATGGTAGAATGTGTCTTTTTATCAGCACGTGCATGGCATCTTTATGGGAGGGCTCTCTATGAAACCGGTGGGATTGCTCCTTGGCTTGGGACTGGCGGTTGGACTGAGCACAAGCCCGAGTTGGGGATATGAAGAAGTCCCCGTCTCCGACGGGGGAACCTTGCAGGGGAAGGTCACGTTGATCGGGAAAGTTCCCAGACCCAAGGGATACAACCTCGTCACCCTACCGGACGCCGTGTATTGCGGCCGCATCTCAACCGGAACGGGGTGGCGGCTCCTGCAACCTTTTGTCATCGGCCCCAACGGCGGATTCAAAAACGTCGTCATTTATATTGAAGAACTCCGCAAGGGGAAACCCTTCCATTACGATCCACCCATGATTGAGGCGATCGACTGCAAATTCGAACCGTATATCACCATTGTCCGGGACAGACACGAGATCGAAGTGGTGAACAAGGACCCGGTCTTTCATGACATTCAAGGCTATGAAACCTCGAAGTTCGGCGCCCGGGTCCTCTTCAACGTGCCCCTGCCGATGAGCAAAAAATTGCGCAAGGCCGAGTTGCTGGCCGGCAAGACGGTCAAGAATCGAGCCGGCAAGGTCCTGACCCAACCCATCAAAATGGGGAAACAGCGCAACCTGTTCGTGATGCAATGCGGGTTTCACGCGTACATGGAAAGTTGGGGGTTCGCGGTCAAAAACCCCTACTACGCGCTCAGTGCCAAAGACGGCTCGTATGCCATAACCGACGTCCCCCCGGGAACCTATACAGTCCAGGTCTGGCATCCCATGGTGAACAAAGAATACACCGTGACCATCGCGCCGAACGGCACCACGGATTTGCAGATCGACATCGATGCCCCGAAAGGCCGGCTCTACGCCAATGAAGTGAGCGAAGGGACGCGTTTCGGCATGGAATTGCTCGGGGACGTCGCCATCAAACCCATCGTGGAACGCCAGACCTACGAACCGTAAACTCCCATCCCCGGTCTGTATTTTCTGATATCCTCTCCGCGGACGGGCGAGAGAACCTGATCGGCCGTTATCCTCTCTCTCGATGGGAGAGGACAACGGTGAGGGTGATGCGCGCCGGTGCGAGAACCTACAGCCAATTTTCCACGGAGAGGCCGGGCACCCGCTTGAAGTATTGGGGAGTCGAGGAAACCAGGACGAGATCCCGGACCAGCGCAACCGCCGCGATACGCAAGGCCGTCTCACTCACCGGCGACCCTTTCCGCGCCAACGAAGCGTGTAGTTCGCCATAACGCCTCGCCGCCGCGGCATCGAAAGGCAGGACCTGCAAGTTGGGGATGAGCCGCGTGTCGATCTGGCTCAGCAAGGCAGCCAACCGACGGCCAAACCGGCTTGAGCCCACGATCAACTCCTCAAGCGTGATACTGGACGTGCATTGCTGCTCGGGCGGCACCGACGCCAGTTTCGCAATCAACGCCGTCGAAGGGCAACGGCCCATCAGGTTCGCCAGGACGTCCGTATCCAGCAGGTACATCAGTCTTTCCCCTCCCTGCACGCGGCGCCACCCCGCGCGGCATGGACGTCCGCCAGCAGGGCGTCCATCTCCCGCTCTTTCAATTCGCTCCAGGCCCCGGTCAGCGCCAAGGCCCCCTGGGGATCGGCAGAAGTCGTCTTCTGTTGTTTTATCAATTTGAACGCATCGACGCTGACGAGTGCGGCCAGGGGCTCGCCCCGCTTCTCGATGATACAGTGCCGGCCGTGCTCGACCACGCCGGCCAGAAGCGACGCCAGATCTTTTCTCAACTCGACCGTGCTGACTTTCTTGACCATGTATCTCCTGTTTTGACTTTTTTACAAAACATTAAATTTTGTACATATGTTACAAAACAATACAAGATGTACATTTTGTAAATATTGTACAATATGTAAACTTTATGACTCATGATACATTTCGCATTGTCAATGCGCAATATTCAAATTCATCACCGTGCATGCCAAATGACCCGGCTTACGTCTGCATCGTATTGTTCCACGTTCACAAACCATGAGTGACTGCCCCCTCCAGAGACAAGGAATTGTCATGGCTTGACTCATTTCCATGCTATTCTTATTATGGCTTAAACTTAATATGTGGATATTTGAATTTTTCAAACAAGGGACAGAGTCATGAATATTACGCTGAGCATCGACGAGAAAATCGTCAAAAAGGTCCGCAAGATCGCCATTGACAAAGATACGACCCTCACGGCGATGGTGAGGGCCTACCTGACTTCTCTGGCCCAAAACGACGCGACGACGCGGGAAGCGCACACAGACAAACTAATGGAGACTTTCGAGAGATTGAGCCGCGATATGAGCCCCCGCACGTGGACGCGAGAAAATCTGTATGAGGAGCGCCTGGGGAAATATGGCAGATAGAGCGTTCTTCGACACCAATATCCTGATCTATGCAAGTGACCGCAGTGCGCCGGAGAAACAATCGCAAGCCAGACGATTGCTGAAGAACGCCATAGAAAATGAGACCGGGGTTATCTCTGCCCAAGTGCTCAGCGAGTTCTTTACCGTGGTGACACGACGCATTCAGCACCCGCTCGCCGTTGAGGAAGCGGAACTCGTGATCGAGCAACTCGCCATTCTGCCCGTCGTGGAAGTCGATTGGGCGCTGGTCCGGGAGGCCATCAGCACTTGCCGGCGATACCAGATCTCCTATTGGGATGCCCTGATTGTCGCAGCCGCAGAACGAAAGGGCTGTACCCGGATTCTCTCCGAAGATCTCAACCCGGGGCAAACCTACCATAACATCGCCGTCGTAAATCCCTTTTGAAGCCTCCAAAAAAGAGACGTACATGGCCGGCTTTGCCAACTCGACCAACGGACTGATTTCTTGACATTTGCTTGATAAGCCACCATGGCAAGGCTATCCCCAGCACTCCTTCAGGCCCTGTTCGACGGAGAGAGACGGGATTCCTGAAACGGGCTCATCGGTAACCAGGGCCACGCCCGTGTCATGGAAATCCAGACCCGGCGTATTCTCCGGCTTCCGGCCGGTCCTGGCGAATTCGACCACGGCCTCGATCCCGAGGGAGGCCATTCGAAGGGGGTACTGCATGGAAGTGGCGCCGAGCGTGCCGGTGGCCACGTTCCTGACACCCGGACAGCCGCCGTCCACCGACACGATCAGCACGTCGTTCTCCATACCGAGTGCCTTGAGCGCCGCAGCGGCACCGGCCGCTGCCGGTTCGTTGAGCGTATACACCACATTGATCCCCGGGTCTTTCCGCACCAGACGCTCCATGGCGGCTCGCCCGCCTGCTTCCGTGCCCATCGTCACTCCACTGCCGACGAGACGAGGATCGTCTTCGTCGCCGATCTTCCCGGGGTCCTTGACGTCGATCCCAAAGCCCTTGAGAAACCCCTGGTTGCGTAACACGTCCACCGTGATCCGGGCCTCGTACCCGTCCAGCGTGACGATCTTTGCGGCCTTTGCAGAAGCGTCCATTCTTGCCCTGGCCCACGTGCCGATCAGTTCACCGGCCCTGAAGTTGTCAGTGGCGAAGGTGGCATCAACGGCATTCGCCGGGTCGAAGGGGGTATCCAGCGCGATGACCAGCACACCGGCCTCTCGCGCCTTCCTGACCGCATCGGCAAGAGCCGCAGGATCCGAGGGCGTGAGGAGAATCCCCTGTGCGCCGGCAGCGACCAGGCCCTCGATCGCCTCGATCTGGGCCTCTGAGTCTACCTGGTCCTTGCCGGTAAAGGTGCGCAGTTCGATCCCGAGTTCACCGGCTTTCCGGAGTGCAGCATCCTTCATCGTCACAAAAAACGGGTTGGTATCGGTCTTGGTGATCAGCCCAACCAGCAGGTCCCCGGCCATCCCGGGGGAAGTGAACAGGCTGCATGTCAATCCCGCTGTTGCGAGCAGGTGGATAATAAGCTTCATCTCAATCTCCTCTCACTGGAGCGTGTATGGCAAGCGTCGCAGAACGTCACAGGTGGAATCTCGGCTACGGGCTTTCCCCGATGGGAAATCGTCACCGTCTTCCCATCGCGTACCTGACGGATGACCTCGGAAAATGATGCGACGGCTTCGTGCTCGCTCGATACATGCCTTGTCGGCCATACAGGCGCGGGCGACGGCAACCGAAGTACGTCTCTCCTGGAGATTCAAGCATCTCACAGGATTTCTGGCACCTACGTGACTGGATTTGAGACGTATTGAGGCTGGATGGGATTAGTGTTGATGCCTGGTCAAATACTCTCTCACCCTATGACGATCTTCGTTTTCCTTGTCTCCTTTATAATAAATCTCGATAAATTCAATGCGTTGTTCCTGCTCACAATACGAGTAGATGACGCGAAGGGACGACCCTTTCAGATATCGACAAAATAAACGGGCTTTGACAATGTGCACATTCTCGTTCCGTGCGATGACGGCAAAATGCTTCCGGTTCCCAAGCGGGACAACGGAAACAACGTTCTGAAACTCCCGGAGATCTTCGGAAAGCGATCGGTATTTCCTGGCAAGGCGCTTACGTTCTTTTTGAAATTCCGGCAGTTCATCAAAGGTCATCGTCATAGTTTCGTACGGAGTATCTCTCGTCACGATAAAAAACACTCTCATACGAGAGCGGCTGGCCGTCTTCCGCTGATTTCCAGGGAATATCTTCGTGAGAATAGAGTTCTATTTCTTTCGCGTTTTTATCGGAGAGACGGGCGAGCACACCGTCAATATGTTCAACGTCGCGCGCAGACAGTATGGCAAGGTTCGGTCGCTGGAGGGGAAGGTACTTCTTTTGAGTGTATTTAAAATACTGGCTGTTGACCGCCTCGATTTCTCCATCCTCTTGCATCTTTTCCAGAATCTTCCCCAATTCAAGCGCGGTGGGACCATGATGATTCTTGATATACGTCGCACCCATCAGGTTTTCCTCGAATTGTTCGTAATAATCAAAATCGATGAAATACAACAGCTTATGAAGCATGGTCTCCCCCACGTTCGGCTTACCGCCGACTTTATTCAAAACATACAGAAGCACCTGCTTGAATACGTCGAGATTTTTATTCTCAACGCGAATACGGAGGTCTCCGGTTTTTCGTGCAGGCCGTTTCGTAAGCGTCACGGTACGTCTGGATTCGCGGCCAGCCAAAAAATCATCGAGCGACATATCAAAAATTCCCGCAAGCGTTCGGGCTTCGATAACCGTAAGCTCCCGCTCGCCGCGCTCAATATGCATATAGGTGGGGCGAGACATCCCAAGCTCTGACGCAAGATACGCTTGCGTCATGTTGCGCTCGGTTCGTTGCCGTTGAATAAATTTTCCCAGCATGGGTCTATCTTGTCTCGCTTGCTGTTATTGGCATGAAAATAGCCACTTTTGTCATTCCCGATCCTCGGTTAAGAACGTCAAGGACAGGCTGCTAGTAATCGGGAATCCAGTGTCTTTCTCTTCCTTTTCATCTCCTGGCGTACAGGCTACCAGCCTGCAAGGAGAAGCCTCATGAAGATGGTGATGCTTCGACTTCCTGACGACGTGAAGGTTTTCTTAGTATAAGCCATGTCTATTTTATTTACAAATATAATGTAAAATATTTATACATGAGAGGCATTGCAACCTTGGCAGGGATAACTTCACTCCAAGCTGCTGGATTGCTCCGGACCTGCCCTTTCCACTTTTCCGTGTGTTGAGCCTATACGAAAACCGAGGGAGAGACACCGAAGCGTTGTAACAAAGCGCGAATCTATCTGACGTTCAGTTCCCGCTTGCCGCTCAGAATCTCCGACGCGCCCCCCTGGGACCCGACCTCCGGCAAGTCAGATTGACTCAGATCGTGCTCTTCCATGAAGAACCTGAGCACATCCGCTCCCCCGCATTCAGGCATGGCATGGTGTTGTTCTTCCCAGGCGTGAAGTACGGTGCCAAGCGTATCAAACAGAGAGTAGAGCGGATGCTGCTCATCGGTGCCACCTCATCAAGGAGTGCATTGAGGCGCTCCACCGCCAAATCATAGTCCTGCTCGTTTCGAATCCTGAACAGAATGCACGCCTTTCCTCGATTGAAGTGAAGAGACGCAATCAGGCGGTACCAGATAGCACGTGTACAACCAATGATTATGAAAACGGTTCTTGACTGGCTCAATATAAGGACAGATAGCCATCATACTAACCTGCCCTCTAAAGGACAAATTCTAGGCGCCCTGTAGGAGGTCGGAGTACTGTTCGGATAGTAGCTGGTTGAGAATTACCTTGAGGTAAATTTAAGATACAATTACAATCATCAGAATGAGAGCCCCTACTATGTCCGCAAAACCGTCCATCACAGAACTTCATCTTCCAAGCCTGTCGATCAGAGGATTTCGTGGAATCGAGAATCTTTCGGTGGCACGATTGGGCCGAGTAACGCTTTTCACCGGAAAGAATGGGGTTGGTAAAACAACCCTCCTTGATGCCGTCCGGCTCTATGCGTCGCGTGGCCGCCACCCTGTTCTGACGAGCATATTGCAACGTAGGGAGGAGCTTACTGAAAGTGTCGATGAAGACGGCGACGAAATTTTTATGCCTGATTGGGAAGCCCTTTTCCATAATTGGAATACTTCATCAGATGCTTGTATTGAAATAGGTCCGGTGAACAAAAGCCAACAACTCAGAATCAAGACAGCTTTGCTTAGTAGTTCAAGGGAGGCTAAGCGATGGAAGAAGTTCTTGCCACCTTATGCCTCAGAGAATGATGGGCAGTTGCTTGATATCGAGTTCCAGGGCGCAAAACAAGAAGTCCCAATACCCTTGCTTTCAAGGGCGGCAGATTTCACTTATCGCAGATTGTCTAGAGAGGAACCTGACCTTCCACCTGAAATTCACTGCGAGTCTCTGGGACCAAGTTTGCCGAACAATTGGGACATCGCTCGATTCTGGGATAAGGTAGCCCTAACAGATGATGAAATCCGAGCAGTGGAGGCACTGAATCTGATCTTCGGTAGCAAGGTGGATCGTGTTGCGATGATCGGAGGCGAAAGATCACGTCGAGCACCTTATGGCCGGCGAGTAGTCGCGAAGATCGAAGGACAAATTCGTCCTCTTCCCCTGAAAAGCCTTGGGGATGGGGCCGTGCGTTTGTTCGGCGTAGCCTTGGCTCTCGCTAACAGCATGGACGGTTTTCTGGTTATTGACGAAGCGGAAAACGGCATCCACCATTCGGTGCAACGCGACTTCTGGAAGATGGTTATCAAAACAGCCCACGAGAACAACGTCCAGATTTTCGCAACTACGCATGGCTGGGATTGCGTAGCAGGTTTTGCGCAAGCAGCAACGGAATCGGAAGAAGTGGAAGGAGTTCTAGTTCGCCTTGAAACCAACGGCGATGGAATTCAAGCGGTGGAGTATTCTGAAGATGAACTCCAAATCGTTGCTGAACAAGGCATTGAAGTTCGATAGCTGATGGCCAGCTTGCCCTCGCCGTCATCGGAACGCATTCTTTTAGTTGAAGGACAGGACGACAAACACGTCATTCGCCACCTCCATGATCGCCACCAACTCAAGCCAACCTTTTGCATTTCGGAGAAGGAAAACATCGATAAATTACTTGATTCGATTACTCTGGAAATTAAAAGGCATGGACGGCTGGCCGTTGGTATTCTCGTGGACGCAAACGACGATTTAAACGCACGTTGGCAGGCTGTAACAGATAGGCTTCGGAAAGCCAAGATCCAAGCACCCACTTCACCCAACCCAACGGGAACAATCATAAATAGCAAGCCTCGCGTCGGCATTTGGTTGATGCCGAACAACACCATGCCCGGCGAAATTGAAGATTTCGTCATAACCATGATTCCTGAAGGTGATCCGGTATGGCCGCGGTCTCAACACTACATAGACGATATTCCGAAAGCAGAGAGAAAGTTTTCAGATGGCAAGATACAGCGGGCGAGACTTCATGCTTGGCTAGCAACTAGGGCGGACCCCAGAAAAATGGGTTCAGCCGTAGGCGCGTGTGATTTGAATATTAACGGCACTCTTTGTCAGGATCTTATCGCTTGGCTTACGAAACTGTTCGCTTAGAAATCTTCCCCGCCGGACCGCTGCCTTACCACCTGTTCAACGGCCTCCCAAACTTCCCCTACATGCTCTTCCAATTAAAGACAACGATTTTTTATCTACTCGCTTCAAGTCTGCTGCACTATAAAGAAGATCTGTTGTATAAGCGACAAAATCCTCAACAAAAGGGTCGCTGACATCCTGCTCATAGCCCACAGCCAAAACCTCGCCACTCACTCATAATTATACAGACTTTTGTCCAAGACCTATTAGATTCGAAGGAGATACAGGTGGCATCTAAATCGACACCTGCGTCTCCGTGTCGCCGTCCGAGAGGGCGTTCATGTAGGCGAGGATGAGGTCGCGGGCGCGATAGCGGCCAAATCGAGAACGTAAACTTTCAGTACGCCTACCCCAAAACTCCAACTCTTCTTGTTTCGACTTCTCTGATAATAATTGCCCAACGTATTCCGCACCATGTCGTTTCAGGGCGACACATTGAGGTTCACGAGTTGTCATAGCTCGCTATTTCCCTTTCTTTTGCTGGCGTCGCCGTTCCGCTCGATTACCTGCCTGGATGGGTTTGGCAGGCGGTATCGGGATCAGACCTCCCATTCTAACCCAAGCGCGCCCGTGATGATTTTCTATAATCTTCTGTGCTGGCGTACCAGCAAAAGTGTGCATTGTTGCATGATGGACTGAAAGCACTGCATCCTGAAGTTGCGCATCCTCTTCCAGATCCACGACCCTGACACCTATATCACGAGCTTGATCACGGCCAACCCGTCGGCCATGTGAGTGAAACGATTCATAGTCGGCGAACCAATCCGCAACCTTCTTGGACTTGATCTCTGCGTCTTCCTCTCCAAAAAACATATAGCGCTCTAGCCAGCCGGCAACCATACCAGACGCCAATCTTTGGGAGTCTTCACATTGGGTCAGAAGACCGGGTGCGTACGTCCTGAGAATTGGCATCCAGGCAGCAAGATTCTCCGGTGTTTTACATTCGCGCTTGGCGAGCTCAAACTGATTGAGGATTGCTTTGGCGGGTGCTGATCGCGCCCCTTCAGGAGTGGAAATGATAAACTGTGGATCAATTGGTCCCAGTTGTGAATGCTGCCCCATGACCAATTCGTTGGCGGAAAGCGCCATCATCGTCGCTGCGGACATAGCCGCAACAGGCACGAAAACCCGGATATGATCAAACCGTTTCCTGATGTACTCCACTAGTGATTCGGCAGCTTCTGCGGAGCCGCCAGGACTGTGTATGATGAGATCCAGGTCCCGCTCGTGGACATTGGAGACGGCCTCCATAAGACCTTGAATGTCCGGAAGTCCGACTTGTAGTTCAGCAGGTGAAATCGGGCGCGACTCAAGCCAAGCAGTCGCATAGATTATGACTGCCCTCCCAGTCAGATCGTGTAGACGTTGCAAGTATTGTCTGCGAACGCGGTCGTAGTCTGGTGTGCCGTCAGGAGTAGAGGCCTTGTTGAGTTCAGTGAGGATCTCGCCCCAAGTAGGCATTAGGTCTCGCTGTGTTCGTTGAATTCGAGGAGTAAACGACATCACTTCCAGAGGCCGAGGCAGATGCCTGGATGTAAATATCTTCGACCTTTTCATAAAATTTCATCAAATCGGCCACTCCAGCTTCCTGCTTTTCAAACTCGACCTCCAGCAATTTCATCTCCCGCTCTCTAGTCGTCATAGCGCTGCCTCCCTGTGGGAGGATAATGATAAACTATATCATGCACTTGTGTCCATGGCTAAAGGCTTGTTAAACAGCTGAAATACGTGTAACCCTTTCAGATTCCTATACATTACCGAACTCTGTGAAAGTGTCTGAACCATTTGATTGAATGGCGTATCGGAATCGGAGTTCGTCCTTGTCGTCCCTTCTGGTATCATCCTTGATATCAAGCACGTGCACAGCGGCGTAGAAACCTTTTACATTCCGTAATACGACGACCTCCCTGCGTTGAAGAGTCCGAGCCCTTGACGTGAAGTCCAACAGAGCAGCATGCGAAACTTTTGCGATGGATGCACATCCTCGTGCCAAAGCAACGCCGTTGATTGATAGAGGATCATTGTAAATATGGATGCTAGTGTCGCCTGCTTTACTCCAACGCGTTTCAAATTCCAGCGGTCCCCGACCGATAAGATAGCGCCCATTATGGCTGCTGTAATCGAATACTGCCTCGCCAGTCGGTGACGTCATTCGCGGAGGCGGCACATCCGAAGCCTTGCCCCCAAAACGGTTGATCCCAAGCTTTTCGGCGATCATAGCTGCAAGTTCTGCTGGCGAATGACTGTCGGCTTGTTCGTACTTGATGGAATCCGGCAAGCCGGGAACAGGCGTGTCATCAAAACGCACTGGCAAAACATACTCGGATTTCTCGCCGACTGCACGACTCAGGATCGACCGTCTTTCATGTCGTGGCCAAACCTTTTTAACGTACTCTTTTGAGATAAACATTACGGCAAAAGCAGCCCTATGCTCGAATACTTCATTCAATTCTTCTACGAGGTCTTTGCCCCAGAGTTGGACTTTCTCAAAATCATCATAGAATACTGCAATGCCGATGCTTTGGAGACACCGGGCCACATCCTCAACATACTCACGTTGTTCGCCAGCAAAGGATAGTGCTACTTCATATTGAGTGTTTTTGTTCATTGATCGATCTTTCTTCTCCGTCCTCACTCTAGCGGGAGATGGCGGTTTGGGTTCTTGCTTGAAGCCGTCGATCAGATCGTGGTTGGCAGCAACAAGAACTTGCTCGGCGGAACATTGACTGTCCTGAATCTGTTACATAGGTAGTAAAGATGATGAAGGCGATCTCATTTTTCAGCAAATTTCTGGACGGCTTTTGGCGCAAAGGCTGCCACCAAGAAATACAAGACGAGTTCAGTCTTGCTCCCGTTTGAGCCCCATCCCATTACTTCCACGAACGCTAAAACAGCAGCAACAATTAACGCCAACATGGACATGAGTCGCATAGACGACGGGTTTCCTTTGTCATCCGACAGGAAACGTTTGTCTTTGTCTTGTGTGAGATTGCCTGTCTGAGATTCGGCCATATCAAAGCCTCCATGTTAACAACATCTTAAAACCGGCTGCTTACATCTTACCCTAGAGAAACTTCTTCGTCATCTTCCCCCTAACACTGGTCAAGAGCTGCCTAAACTGCTACCTGCGTTTCCGTGTCGCCGGCGGAGAGGGCGTTCATGTAGGCGAGGATGAGGTCGCGGGTAAGGTAGCGGCCGAAGGCGGCTTCGTCTTCTTTGCGGACGATGGGGAAGGTGTCCAAGACGTATTCCGCGTCTTCCTTGGTCAGGCCGTAGAGGTGGAAGTAGAGCGCGTCGAGGCGGGCGCGCAGGTGGCGGCGTTCTTCTTCGTTCCAGACAAATGGCGGGCCATCGTAGCCAAGGTCGCAGGAAGCCGTGATTTACCCACTTGATTGATCTTCGCTCACATCGACTTCGATTTGCACGAAATGCTTCTCGGCTTCAGGGTAAAGGACATCAATTTGTTCCTGGATCGTGTACATATGTCCAATGGCTGTCACAATCCGGCAATAGGTGCGGATATCGTTGAGGTCGAGACGTCGTTCCTTGCGATCTTTCAACCACTTGTCGCAGACTTGGTAGCCACCGATCTGATATTTATAAACCTCCGGGGAAACAGGACCGAAGTACTGCGTATTGTTGATGTACATGCGTTGCGAGTCGTCATCATAGCGAAAGCCTTGCGCCTTCGTCCTTGCGACGACCGAATCACCTTGGCCCTCGAAGCGACAAGTCGGTGGATCGAGTTCCGGTAATTTGAGAAGATGCAGATCAGCTAGTCGTTTACCAAAAACGGCGAGTCGTGTAAATAGTTTCAGGTCCTTTGTGAACGGAACGCGCGGAAAATCGATCCGTAGAAACTCAGCGTATTTTTCGCGGTAGGATGGAGCATACAGAATAGCGTAGATATAGTGGAAAATTTCTTCGGGCGAGGGAGTTCGACCGTGTGCCACTGTTAGAGCCGCAACTAGCTCGGAGTTCAGATTCGGTTGGCGTTCGGATGCCTCGTGGTGAGCAAATAGGTCGCCGCCATCGTTGGTGGGATACAGGTAGAGAGGGAAATGGTAATCGATAGTCTTCAGTGAAACGGCGACATGTTCGGAGATGTCGGTTGTGGCAAAAGCATGTTTCCAGGTCCCTACATGCTCAACACGCTTCGGCACCATTAGAGCCAGATTCTCCCCAGCCAGCATGTGACGCATGACCCCGGAGCGGGGCCTGCAGATAAAGCCCTGCGACCGGCCCGTGTAATAGGTGTGGCGTACGTCAAAAGGCCGATACAGTATCGGGACGACTTTCTCACGGGTGAGGCTAGGATCAAGCAAATCCTTCTGCGCCGTTTTCACTTTCCAGTCTTGTGCGTCATCGCCGAGTTGATACGCCTGTCTGGCCAATTCCGGGTCCATATGGGAAAAAATTCGTACTGTATCCCATGCTTCTTGCTCTGACCAGCAAATCGTCAGGCGATCGCGGGCGGTGACGATGCCGACGCTGTTGATCGGGAACACTTCGGGAATGGAAGTAAATCGGCGATATTTGGCTTCGAGTGCATCATTACGCGGCGCGAACAGATAGAACGGTGAAGTTGGATTTATCTGTTGCCATTTGGTATCGCACCGATTGTGATCGTCCAGCCAGTCGTACTTGCTCTCGCGAGTTCCGTACAGTTCGGCGTGATGAACCCGAGCATAGTGCTCTTTTTTGCTATCACGCTTGACAAAAAAAGCAATGGCCACACCTTGCCGAATATCAAAAACGTTCCGGTCCAGACTCCCATTGGGACCAGTTTCCTTCTTCAGCGAATTGCCGTGCAGATCGAAAATATAAATATCATCGAAGGTACGCATTAGACTCTGGCGCATACCGCGAAAGGTGGGATTGTCGAGGTAGCTATGGTTGGTAATCATCCCCACGATGCCGCGTCCAGCTTGCTCGATTTTCCACTGGGCAAAACGGAGGAACTTGACGTAATCGTCCTGAAGCCATTTCGGGTTTTTCTCGCCCAGCGGCTTGCCATCCATCTGCTTGTAATCGTCGATTAAATTTCGTATCCACTCACCCGTATTGCTTGAATGGCCCGAATAAGGCGGATTGCCCAAGATAAGCAGGATCGGGGTTTGATTCTTGACCGCACCGGCCAAACGGGATTCTTCGGCCAAAGCGGAGAGACCGGGCAAACGGCTCTGTTCCAATTCCTCCGTATCGAGCGTATTGGTGAGATAGAAGGGCACACGCTCGTCGTTGGCAAGACGGTGGCCGAGTTCATCCAGAAAAAAGCTCATTTTAAGGTGGCCAACCGCGTAGGGCGCCATCATCAGTTCAAGAGCATAGAAATTTCTGAGAATATGTCGGCGGATGAAATCTGATCGTCCACCGCTCCCGTATTTGTTCTCAAACTCAGCAACAGCTTCTTGGGCAGCACGGGCTACAAAGGTCATGGTGCCAGCCGCCGGATCAAGCAACGTCACACCATCAGAAGCAAGGCCGTCGGGCTTGCCAAATTCCATCTTGAGCAGATCATGTAGGGAACGAACAATGTAACCAACCACTGGTTCAGGCGTATAGTAAACGCCCCGCCGCTCCCGCTCGTCGGGATCGTATTGCACCAGAAAGGTCTCATAGAAATGTACAATTGGGTCGCTACCTTTGCCTTCACGGTAATAGCGATCAAGAATACCCTGCGCGTCAGCCACGGCCAGGACTTCGGCTAGGTCGTCCACGCACCATGCAAGCGGATCGGGCAAATCGTCGAGTGAGATAAAGCGAAACAGATCGCGCAAGACGCCGATTGTGTGAGGAATGTTGTCGAACGCAGCGCGCCGATTGAAGCCCTCGCCAGCCCGCGTGCGGGCAACAAAGAGTCCATAGGTAATAGTTTGGGCAAACAGATCGGCGAAATCTTCCGGCGTCAACGATCCTATGAGGTAGGTCTGAAATGCCTCGAAAAAGCCGGAGAGCTGATCTGGATTCGCCCGCTCCTGTTGGAACTGTTCGCCGATCACATCGCGGAGGAGGCGCGTACGCTTGGCTAGTTCGCCCGCGAGCAATTCGGCGGTAAACGTCTGGGGTAACGCAAAGTCTAGAAAGCACTTGAGCAAGGAGTAGAGTTCATCTTGATTTTCAAGCGGCGGCGTGGTGCGCACTGCGTTAAGTATCAAGGGCCGACCTGCCTGTACCGTTTGGATGCGCTCGCCGTTCCGGTACAGACGGAATTCGAGGAAGTTAGTGAGGATGAGATTCGGAAATGTAGCGCGATAGCGTTTGAGTTGTTCGGAGTTTTCGATGCTATCCAGTTGCTCTTCGGTCGGCTTCTTCGCCTCGACATAGCCGATGATCCGGTCCGTCCCATTCCAGAGTCGGAAGTCCGGGTTGCCGCCCTCGGTGGGTCGGGGGAGCGTAGTGACGTGTACATCCGTCTTTCCAGCGGAGCGGGCCATTTCCTTCAGCATCTCCGCCAGTGCTGGATAAAAGCTCTCCTCCCGTGCGTCGCCTTGGCGAGCCACATCGGTCAGATTTTTGAAATATGTTGAAAAAATAGCTTTACCGCTCACACTGTGATTCTCCTGCGACGTAATCTCATGGTAAACACTTCAGGCTTGGAAAGGAAAGTCTCATACTCAACTGTAGACTTTTTATGCCGTCGGTGAGGAAGTAGTGGGTGAATAATTGGCCGGGCACGTCAGTTTCTCAGGGGCTTACCTTGGACTTGTTCCTTGCCGGCCGGGGGGTCTTCGTGCGGGCAGTGTCTTTCTTTACGTGCTTCCCAAGCGATTGTTGACTCTGTACTTATAGCCTATCCGGGCTTACAGGCCAAGAGTTTGTATGGGATTACAAAGGAGGAGAAAAGAAAAACGCCATGAGGCATGTCCCGGCCTTTGAGCAGGGATGGCGTGGCTGCAAATGCCTCTACCTCCCCTCGCCCCTCCTTACAAAGGAGGGGAACAGAAGACGCCGGATTCCCCGATCAGAGCTTGTCCTTGACGTTCTTAATCAAGGACCGGGGATGACTCAGGGAGCAGGGTCATCTTTAAGGGGTATTCGGGGAGATGCCATGAAGTGAGCGGTCACAGCGCCCGGATCGGGCCTGGGTAGCGCGTGACGACTTCATCCGCGGTCAAAAGCATGAGCCCTTCGATCTGAGCCTGTGCCACCAGGATACGATCGAACGGATCCTTGTGGATTGGCGGAAGCAGATCCACCGCCACGGCATGAGTACCGGTCACGGGTAATTCCACATAACCGTTCTCCAATAACCCTCGGCGTAGCAGTCGCGGGTCAGCACTGAACTCCTTTCGCCCCAGCCCATTCTTGATGGCAACCTCCCAAAGCGACGCGGCACTAAAGACTAACTCGTTCTCCGGGTTTTCGATCAGGGCACGCGCATCACCCGGCAACCGACGCGATGCACTCGCAGCCCAAAGCAAAACCTGCGTGTCGAGAAGGAGATTCAACCGTCACCTTCGAACAGGATTCCGATCTTTTCGGAACCCATGCGGTCGAAATCCTCAGGCACGGAAATTTTCCCGGCCATGAAGCCGACTCGCCGAGGGGAACCGACGCCCGGCACTTCCACGGCGACGACTTTGACGACGGGCTTGCCGGCACGCGCAATAATAAACGGTTCGCCCTTGGCGGCGGCTTCGACGAGACGGGAAAGATGGGTCTTGGCTTCGTGCATGTTGACGGTACGCATGACACCTCTCGCTAGACTTAGTCTATGAAACTTAGTTGATCGTGTCAAGCTGGAGCCTGTCAGTCCATTTCGGTCAGAAATTCCTGTATGTGTTTGATAACTCGTTGTCTCTTTCCGTCATCCCTGTAAATGCTCACTAATTTGTTGACAGAATCCCAGGCTTGATCTGAAACGAAGCCACGGTTTGGCTTTTCGCCTTTATCTGTCATCCTCGATCCTCGATTAAAAATGTCAAGGACAGGCTATTTGCAATCGAGGATCCAGTGTCTTTATTCTTCACGGACGACGTGAAAAGCAACGACCCTGGATCCCCGATCGGGGTCGGGGATGACAGAAAGAGACAACGAATCTTGTCAACGAATGAGTGAACACATACGAGGATGACAGACCAAGACAAAAGACAAAGAGAAAAGGCATTGGAGAAGGAGAACAACAAGTTTGTCAGAAAACTTTGCGTCAGGGCAGCGCGGCGGTGGCGGTGAGGGAGACGAGGGGCCAGGGGTAGAGGCCGAAGAGGACGACGCCGGCGACGGCCAGGGCCAGGACGACGGTGGCGGTGGGAGACAGGGCCAAGCGCGTTTCGCCTTCCTGATCGGGAGATGGTTCGCGCATGTACATGACCATGACGACACGCAGGTAGTAGAAGGCGGATACCGCGGCGAAGATGAGCCCGACCACGGCCAGCCAGGTCAGACCGGCGTTGACCGCGGCCATGAACAAATAGAACTTGCCGATGAATCCGGCGGTCGGCGGGATGCCCGCGAGCGAGACCATGAAGAGCAGCATCAGAAACGCGGCGCCCTTGTGGCGTTTCGCCAACCCGGTGAAGTCGCCCAGGTCTTCACCTTCTTCCCCACCCCGTCGAAGGATCGCCACGATGGAGAAGGCGCCCAGGGTCATGAAGGAATAGACGGCCAGGTACAGCATCATGCTGGACACCCCCTTCGCCGGGACCCCGGATTCGGTTCCGACCCATCCCGCCACAACCAGCCCGATCAGCGCATAGCCGGCGTGCGCGATGCTCGAGTAGGCCAGCATACGCTTCACGTTCGTTTGTACGATGGCCACGAGGTTCCCCAGGATCAGGGTCAGGATACACACGCCCAGGATCAGCCCGCTCCAATTCGGTTTCATGCCCCCGAACCCTTCCAGCATCACCCGCAGGAATGCCCCGAAACTCGCGGCTTTCGACGCCACGGCCATGAACGCGGTCACCGAGGTCGGCGCACCCTGATACACGTCCGGGGTCCACATGTGAAACGGGACGGCTGCCACCTTGAAGCCGAACCCCACGATCACCAGCATCAGGGCGATGAGGATCATCGAGTCGTCCAGGCCCCGGGCATCGACGGCCGCGGCGATCTCGACCAGACGCGTGCTGCCCGCGGCACCGAAGATGAGCGAAATCCCGTAGAGCAGGAGACCCGAGGAGAACGCGCCCAAAATGAAATACTTGGCCGATGATTCGATAGATTTGGCTTCAAACCGCTTGAAGCCCGCCATAATATAAAGCGAGATGGACATCAACTCGATGCCCAGGTAGATGACCAGCAGGTCGGCGCCGGAGACCATGATCATCATGCCCGTCAGGGAGAGCAGTACGAACCCGTAGAATTCGGCCAGGTCGATCCGCTCTTCCTTGAGGTATCCGATGGAGAGCAGGATCGTCATGCCGCTCACGACGTAGAGCAACAGTTTCCAGAACGAGGCATACTCGTCCACGACCACGAGATCGCTGAACGCATAGACCCGGTCGCCCATGCTTCCGGCCGTCACCATGAAACACACGCCGAGCGTGGCGACGCTCATCCACGCCAGCAGGTCTTTTTTGTTGGACGGGGTAATCGGGTCCAGGACCAGCAGGAGACAAGCCACGGACACGACGATCAGTTCCGGCAGGATCGTGACCAGGTCTGCAAGGGGAATCATCATCGCGTGTCAGCCTTTGTGTCGCCGGTTTCCGGGGAAGACGGGTTGGCGGCAATGACCTGCGGTGACACCGGAGGCCCGGCGTCCACCACCATGGCTTTGGCCTGTTTGTGCACGAGGTGATCGACGCTGGCGTGCATCACGTCCAGCAGGGGCTTGGGATAGAGCCCGATCCAGAACACGAAAAAGGCCAGGGGCGCCAGGGTGCCGATTTCCCGCCAGTTCATATCGTAGAGTTTCGAGGTTACGTGTTGCGCCGGGGTGCCATAGATCACGCGTTGCAACATCCAGAGAATGTAGGCAGCCGCAAGGATGACCCCAAGGGCCGCGGCCGTGGCGACCGCCTTGCTCCACAGGAAGGCCCCGAGCAACACAAAGAACTCCCCGACGAAGCTGTTCATGCCCGGCAGCCCCACGGAGGACAACGCAAAGATCACCAGGAACGAGGCGTAGACCGGCATGGTCGCGGCGAGACCCGAGTTGTCCGCGATCTCCCGGCTGTGCGTCCGCTCGTAGACGATGCCCACGCACAGGAAGAGCGCGCCGGTGGTGATACCGTGGTTGACCATTTGCAGGATTGCGCCCTCGATTCCCTGGGCGTTCAACACGAAAATTCCCAGCGTGACGAAACCCATGTGACTCACGCTGGAATACGCGATGAGTTTTTTGAGATCGGCCTGGGCAAACGCCATGTAGGCGCCGTAGATGATGGCCACCACCGACAGGAGCAGCACCACCGGGGTGAACTGCTGCGTGGCGTCCGGCAGCATGGGCAGCGAGAAGCGCAGGAACCCGTAGGCGCCCAGTTTCAGCAATACGCTCGCCAGCATCACGCTGCCCGCGGTCGGGGCCTCCACGTGCGCGTCCGGCAACCACGTATGAAACGGGAACATCGGCACTTTCACGGCAAACGCGGCAAAGAAGGCCCAAAACAACAAGGCCTGTAGCCAGGCCGGATACTCGGCGTCGCTCAACGTGAGGATATCGAACGACTCTTTCCCGGCGTAAAAATAGAGCACGATGATCGCCACGAGCAGCAGGACGCTGCCGGCCAGGGTATACAGGAAAAACTTGATGGCCGCGTACACGCGATTGGGGCCGCCCCAGATCCCGATCAACAGGTACATGGGGATCAGCATGGTTTCCCAAAACACGTAGAACAGCACGAAATCCAACGCCGCGAACACCCCGATCGTAGCGGTCTCCATCACCAGCAGGCTGACCATGAATTCCCTGACGCGCGTCTCGATCGCCGTCCAGGAGATCAGGACGCAGAGCGGCGTCAGCAGGGTGGTCAGCAGGACCAGGGGCAGGCTGATCCCGTCCACGCCCACCGCGTAGTTGATGGAAGGCGACGCGATCCATTGGTGCGTTTCCACGAACTGCATGGCCGGCGTGGATTTATCGAAGAGGACCCACAGTGGGAGAGAAACCAGGAAGACCAGCGACGAAACGCCCAGGGCCACCCACTTGACCAGGGCTTCTTCGACCAGGAAAATCGCCGCCACTCCCAACAAGGGCAGGAAGACGACCAGGGTCAGCCAGGGAAATCCGCCAGAAGACATCTCGATCAGGAACTCCTCATCAGAACATCAAATACGCGGTCAGGATAATGACCGCGCCCATGGCCATGCTGAGCGCGTAATTTTGCGTTTCGCCGGTTTGAATCAGGCGGGCCATCCAGCCCCACCAGGCAAACCCGCGGGCCACGCCGTTCACCGCGTTATCGATGATGGCCACGTCCACCTTTTTCCACATCCGCTCCGCCAAGACGAACGTGGGGTTCACGAACGCCTTGTCATAGGCTTCGTCCACGTACCACTTGTTGAGCGAGCCGCGATACAACGCGTGCCATTGGTTCATCAGGCGTTCGGGCAGATCCGGCGACTTCACGTACAGGACGTAGGCCGCGGCAATGCCGAGCACACCCGCCAACGTGGCGGCCAGCATGATGCCCGTGGCGGCCGCGCCATGGTGCCCCGCGCCTTCACTGCCGGGGAAGGCCGGCTGCAGGAACTCCGGAATGCCCAGGTAGCCCGTGACGATGCTGAGCACGGCCAGGACCAGCAGGGGAACGGTCACGACCGAAGATTGTTCATGCACGTGATCGGCGTGATGCGGATCCACGCGAGACTCGCCACAAAAGGTCACGAATACCAACCGGAAACTGTAGAACGCCGTCAGCCCCGCGGTGAGGATGCCGGCCACGGCCAGGGCCTGCCCCAACATCCCCGCGTTCCATGCGGACAGCAGCAACGCGTCCTTGCTGAAAAATCCCGCGGTAAGGGGAAATCCGGCCAGTGCCAACGACCCGATGATAAACGTCCAATAGGTGACGGGCATTTTGTCCTTCAGCCCGCCCATGCGTTGCATGTCCTGCTCGTGATGCACGGCCAGGATGACCGACCCGCATCCCAGGAAGAGCAGCGCCTTGAACGCGCCGTGCGTCAGCAGGTGATAGATCCCGGCCACGTACCCTCCCAACCCGCACGCCATCATCATGTACCCGAGCTGGCTCAAGGTCGAATAGGCCACCACGCGCTTGATGTCGTTCTGCGTCAGGGCAATGGTCGCGCCAACGAACATGGTCAGGCCGCCCACGATCGCCACCACGGTCATGGCCGCGGGAGACACGTTATAGAGGGGGGCCAACCTCGCCACCATGAACACGCCCGCGGTCACCATGGTCGCGGCGTGAATCAACGCAGAAATGGGCGTGGGACCTTCCATGGCATCCGGCAGCCACACGTGCAACGGGACCTGTGCGGACTTGCCTACCGCGCCGACGAACAGCAGCAGGCAAATCAGCGTCATCGCGGAAACTTCCCACCCGCCCCCGAACGTAGCCAGCAGGTCGATCGTAGCTCCGGCTTTGTTTGCCACGTCGGCAAAGACCGGTTGGTATTGCAGGGTCCCGAAGACCACGAACACCAACAGGATGCCCAGCAGGAACCCGAAGTCCCCGACCCGGTTGACGATGAAAGCCTTGGTCGCCGCGGCCCGCGCCGAGTGCCGCTCGTACCAGTGCCCGATCAGCAGATAGGAACACAGGCCCACCGCCTCCCAGAACACGAACAGTTGGACGAAATTGTCGGACATGACCAACATGAGCATGGAGAACGTGAACAACGCGATGTTGGCGAAAAACCTCGCGTAGCCCGGTTCGCCGTGCATGTATCCGATGGTGTAGACGTGTACCAATCCGCTGACGATGGTGACCAGCAGCAACATAGCCGCGGTCAACTGATCCACGTAGAGGCCGAGCCGGATGGTGAGGTCGCCGGAAGCCGCCCAGGTATACAAGGGGATTTCCAGGACGCGCCCGCCCGCGACTTCGGAAAAGGCCATGACCGACAGCAGGAAGGACAGCCAGACCGCAGGCACGGCAATCAGGTGCGCGCGCTCCCTCAGGACGTGCCCGGCGAAGCTGAGCACGACGAAGGCCAGGAGCGGCAGGAGCGGGATCAGGGCATACAGCATGGCACTACCATCTCAACAGGCGGAAATCATCGACGTTGATACTGGCGTGATGACGGTAGAGGGCGATGATAATGGCGAGGCCCACCGCCACTTCGGCGGCGGCCACGGTCAGGGCAAAGAATACGAAGACCTGCCCGGACAGATTGCCGAGATGGGAGGAGAAGGCCACGAAATTGATGTTCGTGGCATTGAGCATCAATTCGATGGACAGCAGGATGATAATGAGGTTCTTCCGGACCAGGACGCCGACGAGACCGATGATGAACACCAGCCCGCTCAACACCATGTAGAATTCCACGGGCACGTTCATTTCGATTCCATGATGCCTTTCTTGGATAAAATGACCGCGCCGATCATGGCCACCAGCAGGATGAGCGAGGCGATTTCAAACGGGAACAGGTAGGTGGAGTACAGGACCTCGCCGATGGATTCCGTGTTCCCCACGGCCGCCCCTTCGCGTCCGGGGTCCGGCGTCGCCACGGTGAAGCCCCGGCTGACCGCAAGCAACGCGGCTTCGGTCAGCAACACCACCCCGAGAAACAACGCCACGGGCCCTTGCTGGTTGAACCGTTCTTCGCGTTTCACGTTCAGGAGCATCACGACGAACAGGTAGAGCACCAGGATCGCCCCAGCGTACACGATGATCTGGATGGCGGCCAGAAACTCGGCGTGCAGCGTCACGTAAAGCCCGGCCACGTGAAAGAACATGACCAGCAGGGACAGCGCACTGTAGATGGGGTTGCGGAGCACGACGACGAGCGACGCGGCCATCACGATGACCGCGGCAAAGTACAGGAAGACGAATGTGGCCACCGTTACACGTTGCTCCCGTTAAGGACGCCTGCGCGTCGCGCGGATAGAGGAATCGGCATCGGGACAGGCGGATCGGGCGAAAATCAAAATTCCTTTTCCGGAATATCCTTGAAGGAGACGTTGAAATAGGCAACGTTGGGATGCTGGAATTCCAACCGTTTTTCCCGTTCCGGAAACGCTCGATCTCCGATTGCCAATAGCTGTTCTTTATTCAACTGCAAATTGCGTTTGTCGTACACGGCCCACTCGAATTCCTGCGACATGCCCAAGGCGTCCACCGGGCAGGCATCCACGCACAGCCCGCAAAACAGGCAGCGCGTCATGTCCATGTAATATTCCTTGGAGTACCGCTTCGTGGGCTCCCCGGGCACCTCGGCGCTCACCACGCGGATCACGCGGGAGGGACAGGCCGCCTCGCACAGGTCGCACCCCACGCATTTCTCCGTGCCATCGTCGTATCGCAGCAACCCCAACATGCCCCGGTAATTCTCGGGCAGCGGCTTCTTGACGTGCGGATATTCCAGGGTAATGGGGCGATATTTCAGGAAATGCTTGAGCGTCTCCTTCATACCCAAGAGGATTTCATAAAAGATCAGCGACTGAATCCACTGTTTGAGTTTCATCGACCCGGCTCCTCGAAACCTGTCCCCGACCCGGTCAGGGATCTAATCTAATTGGGAAAGATGTAGGCCAGCAATGACGTTACCACGATGTTCCCCAGGGCAATGGGCAACAGCACCTTCCACCCGAACCGCATCAACTGATCGTACCGCAACCGCGGCAGGGTGGCCCGTATCCAGAAAAACAGGAACAGGAAAAAATAGACCTTCGCCGTAAACCAGAAAATCCCCGTTACCCAGGCGAACATCCCCGGAGCCTGCAAGAACGGCAGAGGGGCGTGCCAGCCGCCGAAGAACAGGACGGTGGACATGCACGACACCAGGATCATGTTCGCATATTCCGCCATGAAGAAAAACGCGAACCGCATACCGCTGTATTCCGTGAAGAACCCCGCGACCAGTTCGCTTTCCGCTTCCGGCAGATCAAAGGGCAGCCGGTTGGTTTCAGCCACGGAGGCGATCAGGAAAATGACGAAGGCGATGAACTGCGGGAAGGGCAAGGGGTCGAAGGCAAACCAGTTCCAGAACCCGCCGGCCTGGGCTTCGGTGATTTCCACCAGGCTCAAACTCCCCGCCAGCAACAATACCCCGACGATCGCCAATCCCACGTTGAGTTCATAGCTGATCAACTGAGCCGCGGACCGGAGGCCGCCCAACAACGAGTATTTGCTGTTGGAGGCCCACCCGCCCAGGATGACCCCGTAGGCCCCGATGGATGCGAACGCCAGGATGTACAGCACGCCGATGTTGATGTCGCTGATGACGAAGGGCTTGAACTCCACCCCCAGGACGTCGATCGTCCAATTCGGACCGAACGGGATCACGGCAAACCCGATCAGGGCCGGCACCAACACGATAATGGGAGCGAGGCTGAACATGATCTTGTTCGCGCCGGCCGGAATGATGTCTTCCTTGAAAAACAGCTTCAGTCCGTCGGCCACCGGCTGCAAGACTCCATACGGGCCGACTTCCATCGGACCCATCCGGTCCTGCATCCAACTCAACACTTTTCGCTCCAACAGGGTCAGCACCGCCACGGTCAACAGGACCACGCCCATCACGGCCCCGATTTGCGATAAGGTCAACGCCAATTTAATGCTGGTCTCAAACACGGGAACGCTCCTCTATTGATCCGACAATAATCGTTTTCATAGCCTGTCCTGCCAATATTGCGGGCGACGCCGGTTGTGGGCCACCGCCAGCACTTGAACTGAACCCGACGATTCACGAAACAAGACAATATATGGAAACTTTTTCATCCGTATGCGCCTGACATCCGGCTCCTTTGCAACCGGGTATCTGTGTGGTGCCTCACAAACAGCACGCATGACCCTTTCAAACTCCGCAAGATAGGAAGCACCCAGCCCAGACCTCTTCGATTCATAATAGGCGACGGACTCAAGATGCTCGGACTCTGCGGCAGGATGCAGGTCATAGGTCATCTGAGCAAGGCTCGCGCCTTTTTTCTGACCTCCTCTGCAGAAATTGGCTGCACAATACCTTCGTCGAGTTCCCTGGCTCGACGACGTGCTTCCATCAACCAATCTTCTTCTATTTCATCCATTGTCGGCGCATCCAGACTCAAGAGGAGTTTTTGGGCCAACGCTGCTCTTTCTTCCTCTGAGAGATGAAGGGCCTCATCTTCAATTTGTTTCAGATTCATATCTTGCTCCAAATCGTCATCTAACTTTTGTCACAGTGACGTGAGTGGTCTTCCATACGGGCACGCCGGTCTGCGGATCAACGTTCAACGAAAACAACGCCCGCATGGCTTCGTCGAAATGCTCGGGGAACCAAGCCACGGCATCGGGCACGCGGTCGTTCAGTTTCACGGACACGGTGGCTTGCCCCCCATCATTCGAGAGCCGGACGGCCTGACCTTCCTCGACCCCCAATCGTCCGGCCTCACGGGCATTGACGTGAAGACGGCCTTCTCCCTCGATTTCCATCAGGCCCTTCGCGCGCGTGCTGTACTTGCCGGAATGATACAGGGATTGGACCAACCGCAACGTCATCGCTCCTTCCGGAGCGGGAGACGGCACAGCAAGGGCGTACCGCCGGGCGACGTCCTCCGCGAACCCGCTCGTGACGTAGCGTGCAACCGTTTGTTCGTCGACTTTCGGCGGTGTGGAGGCCGGCCCCAGCAGGCCATACCCCGGGATCACCCCGCGGATTTCCTTAAAGATTTCCTTGACCTCGCCGTACTCGATGGGATGATCCATCAACACCGATAAGGCGGAAAACATTTCCCAGTCGGGACGGCTCTCTCCAAGCGGCTCGGTCGCCTGACGAACGGGCTGGACGTGGCCTTCCGTATTGGTGAACGTCCCGTCCTTTTCCATGGCCGAACACGCGGGAAACACCACGTGCGCCCGCTTTGCGGTTTCCGTCAAAAACAGTTCCTGGCACACCAGGAATTCCAACGCATCCAGCGCCCCGGTCACGTCGGCGTCACCCGGCAACGATTCGACCGGGTTATCGCCCACGATGAACAAGGATTTGATCTCGCCGGTCCGGGCCCGGTTCAACAGTTCCGGCAACGTGGCGGGCTCACCGGCCGGGACAGCCTGACCCCAAGTCCGCGTCAAAGTCTTTTGACTCTCCTCATCGTGGATGTCCGCGGGACCCGGGAAATATTCGGCCACGGCGCCCATTTCCACGGCACCCTGCTCGTTGTTCGCCTCGGCCAGGCAACCCAACCCCGAGCCCGGCCTCCGGAGATGCCCGGTGAGGATCTGAAGATCCAGGAGGTTCGTCACCAGCCCTTCGCCGCCGAGCGAACGAAGCACTTCCCGTCCGACCAGCACCACGGCGCGTTCGGCCTGCGTATACGTCCTGGCCGCCGCTTCAACTTCCGGTTGCGAAAGACCTGACTGCGCCTGGATCACATCCCAGGAAACCTTGGCCACGTTGGTCCGGATCGTTTGCACGAACTCCAGGGCCTCATGGGTGACATCCTCATGCACGAGGTTCGACTCGACCACGGCCTTCAAGAGCCCCAGGATGGCCGCGCCGAACTGCCCGCTCCGCACCTCCAGGTGATGCCGGGAGAGCGTCGCCACGTGACTCACGGTCGAGCGGACCGGAAGCAGTGATTCGAGCGTGACCAAGTGCGCGCCTCCGCGTTTCACGGCCTGCTTCACGTGCAGGGCCGTCACGGGATTGGCCTCATTGACGTTGGTGCCCACCAGCATGATCACGCCGGCTTGGGCCACGTCTTCGTAGCGAATCGTCCAGCGATGGGTGCCCTGCACTCGCCGGAGCGCGCGCACGCCGTTGATATGCCCGTACCGCGCGCTGCTGTCGATCTGATTCGTCCCGATCACCACGCGCATGAATTTCTGGAACAGGTACAGGTCCTCGTTGGTGCAACGAGTCGTGATGAGGCCGCCGATCGCATCGGCGCCGTGTGCGGCTTTGATCGTCGCGAACTGCCGGGCCACGCGTTCCAACGCTTCTTCCCACGTGACTTCCGCAAAGGAGCCGTCGGCCTGGCGCACGAGCGGACGTTGCACGCGATCGGGATGGACCGCGGCGTGGTAGCCGAAATACCCGCGGACGCACAGGTCCCCGTTGTTCCGGCCGGCACCCAAGGCTGAATTCACTTCGATCAATTGATCGTTCTTTCGCTGGACCGTGATCTGACATCCATCCCCGCAATAGGAGCAAATTGTCTCCGTGCGTTTCAGCATCCACGGACGGTAGTCATACATCGACAACCGGCTGGTGATGGCTCCGACCGGACAGATCTGGATGCACCCGCCGCACATGTCGCATTCCAGTTCATTGCCGGACCAATGCGTAATCTGCGTAAGCGTACCGCGTCCTTCTGCCGCCAGCGCCTGCGCATCCATGACTTCGTCGCAATACCGCACGCACCGCATGCACGACACGCAACGATTCATCTGCGTTTCGATGACCGGGCCGAGGTATTGTTTCGGAAAGACCCGCTTCAATTCCTTGAACCGGCTGACGGTGGGGGTGTACTCGTGCGAAAAATCCTGCAAGTCGCAACGGCCGCCCTGGTCGCAGACCGGGCAATCCAGCGGATGGTTGCCCAACAACAACTCCAGCACCGATTTCCGCGCGGACTCGACGTGGGGCACCGACGACCGCACGACCATGCCCTCGGCCACCCGGGTACTGCACGAAGTTTGGAGTTTCGGAATTTTTTCGATTTCCACCAGGCACATGCGGCAATTGGCGTCGGGAGCCAACTTCGGATGGTAGCAGAAATGAGGCACCATGATGCCCACCTGCCGGGCCGCCTCGATCACGAGCGTCCCTTCCGGGACCTGCGTGCGGATTCCGTCGATCGTGATCGTCACCATGGTGGAAGTGTTCGACATACCGGTTCCTACGCGATGCTCAGGACGGGGATTTCTTTCCGGCTCCCCTTGAGCGCCTCGGCCTCCTCGATCAGGGCCTCGTATTCATTCCGCCAATATTTCAACGTGCTCTGCACCGGCGCGATTTCCGCGTCGCCGAACGCGCACACCGTGCGACCGCCGATGTTTTCGCAAATCTCCGTGAGCGTCCGTACATCCTCCGGACGTCCCTGCTTGTTCAGGATCCGTTGAAGGATTTGGACGATCCAGGAACTGCCTTCCCGGCAAGGCGTACATTTCCCGCATGATTCGTGATAGAAAAATTCCATCAAGCGAAGAGCCGCCCACACCATGCTCGTGCCTTCCTCCATTACGGTGATCCCGCCGGACCCGGACATCGAGCCGGCCAAAGCCACCGATTCGAAATCCATTTGCACGTCCACGTGCTCGGGGGTCAAAAACGGCGCCGAGGCTCCGCCGGGGATGAACGCCTTGAGAGGCTTGTCCGATCGCATGCCCCCGCCCAGATCAAAAATCAGGTCACGGAACGTCGCGTTCACGGGCAATTCATAATTCCCCGGGCGTTTCACGTGGCCGCTCAAACAAAAAACCCGCGTGCCGGTGCTCTTGGGCGGGACGCCGATGGAGGCAAACCATTCGGCTCCCCGATTCACGATGTGCGGGACGTTCGCCAGCGTCTCGACGTTGTTGACCACCGTGGGCTTCTGGTAGAGGCCCTGCGTGGCCGGGAACGGCGGTTTGGTCCGGGGTTTCCCCCGCTTCCCTTCCAGCGACTCGAGCAACGCGGTTTCCTCGCCACAGATATAGGCCCCGGCTCCCGCGTGCACGGACACGTTCACGGTGACTCCGCTGCCGTAAATATCGGCACCCAGGTGCCCGGCCCGGCAGGCTTCGGCAATGGCCCGCTCCAGGATCTTCGCCGCCAGCCGGAATTCCCCCCGTATATAAATGTACGCGGTTTGCGCGCCGATGGCGTAACAGGAAATGGCAATGCCTTCCAGGATCTGGTGGGGGTCGCGCTCCATCAATTGACGGTCCTTGAACGTGCCGGGCTCGCTTTCATCGGCGTTACAACAGAGGTATTTGGGACCGGGATGGTCTTTCGGAATGAACCCCCATTTCACGCCGGTGGGGAACCCCGCGCCGCCACGGCCCCGCAGGCCGGCTTTTTTCACCATCTCGATAATGTCACCGGGCGGCATCTTCCCCAGGACGGTTTTCAATGCCTTGTACCCGCCAACCCCTTCATAGTCGGTCAGCGATCCGGTGTAGCCGGGTCGCTCCATGTTGGTCAGGAGAATCTTCTCGAAAGTCTTCATTGTGATACGATCTCCTCACCCCGTTCGGGCACCAAAAAGGGACCGCTTTTCAATGGACAATCGCCGGTTTCCCGCAAGTCCCGCAGGATCCGCCCGACTTTGTCTTCCGTGAGCCGTTCGTAATAGTCGTCGTTGATCTGCATCATCGGTCCGGTTCCGCACGACCCCAAACATTCCACCACGCTGAGGGTGAACAGTTTATCCCCGGTGGTCTGGCCCAAGCCGACACCCAACTGTTTGCGCAACCATTCGATCAAGGGATCGGCCCCGACCAGCGCGCACATCAACGACCGGCACACCTGGATATGGAATTTCCCGATGGGTTTGAGGTTGAGCATGGTATAAAACGTCGCCGTCTCGAACACCTGGGGCGGGGTCAGGTCCAAGATTCCGGCGATCTCCCGGATCGCCGCCTGGCTCACGTACCCCTCTTCCTTCTGCGCCAGGTTCAACAACGGCAGCATCGCCGAGCGTTTCACCGGATACCGGCTCAGGATGTCGTTCACGGTCTCCTGGTGCTTGTCGAAAATCATAGTGCCTTGGTACGAAAATAGCCTACCTCACTCAGGCCGCCCCTCCGGCACCCCTCCTTTGTAAGGAGGGGTGAGGGGAGGTAGACCCGGCAGGCTAGGCTGGGAAACCCCGGAGCGCTCAACTCTACCCCACCTATCCTCCCCTTGTATCTGAAAAAGGGTGTATATTGCATGCTACTTTATTCATCTTTCGAGCCGAATAGCCCGACTCCCCTACGGGTTCCCAAGCCCGGTTGTAAGCCTGGTGCGTTCGGCTCGGCCTCTCGGCAGCCC
>JAJDVY010000006.1 GCA_022825885.1 Nitrospirales bacterium
TTGGCTTGGCTTGGCTTGGCTTGGCTTGGCTTGGCTTGGCTTGGCTTGGCTTGGCTTGGCTTGGCTTGGCTTGGCTTGGCTTGGCTTGGCTTGGCTTGGCTTGGCTTGGCCCAAGCCTATCATGCGGAGTGCCGGCCTCCATTGTCAAACCTCCCGTGCCGCCGACGATGTATTCCGGGACAAGGCCCTGTACTCCGGTCTGTCCTTCGTGTCCGATTGCCGTCATGGTCTGCCCTCCGGTGGGCACAGGCACGGCACCCGAGATGCTCAGCCGCACTCCCTGCGCCTGTGAATAATGCATAATAATCCCCGTACTATGCCCAATTCGCGGCCATAAGGCAAGCGAGGAGGCGCTAGTTTGAGAGACCGCGAACCCTCGCGATCATTTGACACTCGACACAACAACCCTTAAAAGGGGATATTCTGTCCTTTTCTTTCTGTCATCCCCGACCCGATCGGGGATCCAGAGACTTTGTCTTGGCGCACGAAAGAAAAGCAACGACACTGGATCCAATAGATCACCTGGATCCCCGATCAAGCCTGTCCTTGACGTTTGTAATCGAGGATCGGGGACAAGCGTCGAGGATGACAAAAGAGAGAATGTAAACCGGGACACTACCCAGAAAGGTGCGCGTCGTGGCAGGCGAAACCTCATCACGGAAACCGTCCTCCCGATCAAAAGGCCCGCTTGAAACCGAAATCCTGACGGTCCACGTCGAGCGTGAAGGTCAACAAGTCAGTGCCAAATGGGGGCTCAATCCGAGACTGAAAGAAGAGCTGACTCCCGAGGAATGGCAAGAGGTGACGGACATTATGGGGAAAGTCACCGACATCGTGGGGAAACGGTTTTCGGAAATGCTGGCGCAGGGGCCGACGGAAACCGGCGGAACTGCGTAAAACCATAAATCAGAGGTTCCTAAGCACGCGGATTGTCCCCGAGCCCCGGCGCCTGTGCGCCCAATCTTAACCTACAGATGCGGATTGACCGGCAGCGCCAGGGTCAAATAGCGGCCCTTGTCTTCGACCAGGATCCGTTTGGCCGTGAGCGCGGCAACCGCGTCTTCGATGGAAGTCGCCGGGGTTGCCCCAGCGGGATCGTCCGCTGAGGCCCGCCGGATCTGTTCCGGCGTTTTCGGGGCTTCATTGCAATACTCGATCACAAACGAATAGGGCCAATCAAAGCGTTCGCTCGTGGGCTGATCGGTCCGGCCGTCATAGACGGTCACGTAACTCATGGCCTTGGCATAGAATAGAAACGGGCGGTCCTGCGAGAAATACCGGGCCCGCCATTCCTGCACGAGGCTGCACAACCGTTCATAGAGGGCCGGGTCCACTTTCCAGTCGATCTCATATTCGAAGTCGTACGCAATCTTGTTCAGGTCCACTTTCCTCGCGTCGTACACGTACTCGTACGCCGCGCCCGGTCCGATAATGCGCACGCCATATTCCTGGGGACGCATGAAATACGGACTGAACCGTTCCAGCCATAGTTTGCCGGTGCTTTCCGGCGGTTGCAGGTGAAACAGTGAGGGAATGAGTGCAATCTGGCGCCGGTAGTCCTCGTTGGTTTCCTGCGGAAAGCCCAGCAGGATGTTCCAGTTGATATCCAGGTTGTAATACCGGCTCCATTTCAGACACTGGACGTTCTGGAGCGGGCTGACGCCTTTGTCCATTTCCTTGAGTTGTGCGGCGCTGAGGCTTTCGATGCCCGGCTGCATGCACTTTACGCCGCCCTGGGCCAGGGTCCGGATCTGTTGCTTGGTGAGGTTGGCCTTGGTCTCCATGAACACGTCCAGGTCATAGTGGCCGGCGGCAAACCGGCCGAACAACGTGTCGATGTATTTCAGGTCGATGATGTTGTCCACCAACCGGAAGCGCGTGGTGTTATAGCGGCTCGAGAGGCCGTCCATTTCCCGGGCCACCTGGTCGGACGTCTTGGCGCGAAACTGCATCGACTGCGCGTTCAATCCGCAAAACGTGCAATGATGCTTTTCGCCCCACCAGCACCCGCGTGATCCTTCGTACAGCAGAATCCGGTTGAGCCCGGTTGATCCTTGTCCCTCCAGTTCTCGAACCGTGTCGAAATAATCGTCGTAATCCGGCGGACCGATTTCGGAAAAATCGGAAAAGAGCGTTGTGTTGGGTTGGAACTGAATCGCCCCGTTTTTGCGATAGGCCACTCCGGCGTGGAAGGCGTCTTCCTGCCCGCGCAGCACGTTCTTGGCCAAGGCGGGAAACACCGCTTCGCCCTCGCCGACCACCACGTAATCGATCCAGGGAAACGCCCGGAAATATTCCAGGCCCATCTCTCCGTCAAAGTTGGCCCCGCCGAAGACGATGCGAACCGCGGGATACAACTCCTTGATCAATTTGGCCAGGGTCAGGCTCGCCACGTTCTGGTCGAAGGTGGACGTGAACCCCACGACCTTGAATTGCCCCCAGTTATACGAGGTCAGCACTTCGGTCAGAAACTGCGGCGCGATGGTGTGGGCGATCTCTTCCAGATAGCCCGTGGAACATCCGGCCTCCTGCGCCGTGCTTTCGAATACGGGTTTGAAGACGCCGGGATACCGGGCGTGCTTCGGGTTGTCCCGAAACAAAATCGACGAGAACAACCATTCGCCGATCATGCCGCGTTTTTCGCACAACACTTCGTAGAGCGGGAGCCCGATGCGATGGGCAAAGAGCAGGTTGAAGTGATAGCTCTTCGACTCGATGCCGTGGTTCTTCAAGACCCGGGACAGCGTGCCGAGTTGAATGGACGGGAATTTGGAATACCCGAACGGCATGGTGGCCAGGGCCACCGGCGGGACGCCGTCCGGATCGACCCAGGGTTCTTCCGCAACCGCAGTGGCGGTTTGAGCGGGTGGCGCAATCGTGATGAGGGATTCAGCCATGGCCCGCGAAGACCCGGTCGGCTTTGGCCGCCAGGTAAAAATCGCTTTCCGTGAGCCCGCGGATCTTGTGTGTCCAGATTTCCACTTTGCAACGGCCCCACGCCAAATACAGGTCGGGATGGTGGCCCTCCTGCTCGGCAATCGCGCCGACCTTGTTCACAAAGTCCAAGGCCTCCGCAAAGTTCCCGAATTCGTACAGGCGCTCGATATGCCCCTCGGCATTCAACGTCCACCCCTGATCCAATTGCCCCAACAACTCCTGCACCTTCGCCGGTTCCAACGCCGGCACCCCCCCGCGACACGGCACGCATTGTTTATCCGCCAAACTCATGAGCGTCCTCCTGTTGTTCGGTCATTCCTGTATGTGTTCGATAATTTGTTGACAATTTCTACCTCTTCTTTCCCCTCCTTTGTAAGGTCCCGTAGGTCGGGTTAGCCGCAGGCGTAACCCGACAATTCGCTGTCGGATTACGCTCCGCTAATCCGACCTACCCCCTTACTCAGCCCAGTCTCCTCTCTCTTGATGGGAGAGGATTAAGCCTGCCCCTGCGGAAGCAGGGGGTGATGGTGAAACATCAAAAAGAATTATAGACTCCCACATGGCAAGGCACAAATGGAGTTGCTGCACAGATTCTCTTGGCTGCTCTTACCCTCGCCACTGGGGGAGAGGGCAGGGTGAGGGGGGTAAGGCTTTCTTTTTCAGCGCCAAAGACGGATAATCTGCTGGATTTTGAGTGCCAAGAGGAAGGACC
This sequence comes from Nitrospirales bacterium, assembly GCA_022825885.1. GTDB lineage: Bacteria > Nitrospirota > Nitrospiria > Nitrospirales > UBA8639 > Bin75. The sequence goes on from JAJDVY010000006.1 coordinate 3,650, forward strand.
CCGGGTCTTGGTAATGCTGAAGTGAAAAAGCAAACCGTGAAATCCCCGCGTTGCATTGTGATCGCGGGACCCAATGGTGCGGGCAAGACCACCTTTGCAAAAGAATTTCTCCCTAAGGAAGCCGGTGTGGTTTACTTTGTAAACGCAGACCTCATTGCAAGTGGCCTTTCGCCGCTCGATCCCAATTTGGCCGGACGAACGGCGGGCCGACTCGTGCTGGAAGAACTGGATCGTCTCGCGCATGGACGGAAGGACTTCGCCTTTGAAAGCACGTTGAGTGGGCTGACGTACGTGCAACGGCTCAAGAATTTGAAATCGGCAGGGTATCGCATCGAAATAATTTTTCTTTGGCTTTCTTCACCGCGCATTGCACTCCGGCGGATCGCAATGCGTGTACGACAGGGAGGCCATGATGTCCCCCGGCATGAGGTGTTACGGCGTTTTGATCGAGGCTGGAAGAATTTTCATGCCGTGTATCGCTCGTTAGCCGATACTTGGACGGTGTATGACAATTCCGAGGACATCCCTCGACTCTTAGAGGTGGGACCATGAAATATTCGAAAGCCCAAAAAGAGGCGCAAGCATTTGCACGTAGCGTTGGCCGTGCATTGCGCCGGGCCGCCAAAGTTGCCCGGAAAACCGCGCGTATGCATAACACGCCGATCTGCGTGTGGAAGGACGGCAAAGTCGTACTCATAAAGCCCTGATCGACCCGTTTAATCGGACGGTCTGTCCACGCGGACGGTGACGATGTCCGTGTCATGGTATTGCTGGTGGCGGACCGAGGATGCGAGGTGTCGCAGCAGCCGGAGCGAGACTTCCTGCTCGATCTCGACCAGCTCCCCAGTCGTCCGTGCGCCAAGCAGGGCGATGCGGTCCTGAATGTTGTCCTCCCCGGTGGCGGCAAGGAATTCCAAGTGCGCCCCGCCGTCTTCCTCGTGCGCAACCAGCAACAGGCGCCGTTGTCTCCGCTCTTCTTCGCTCTTATCCTGAAGGAGCGTCAGCAACACTTCCTCGCCGCAGGCGTCGAGGCGGTCGGCCATTTTCGCGTCCCACCCCATGCGGGAGGCGAAAGCCCGCAGAAACTCGCTGATCTTCGGTAGGGCCGAAATATCGAGCTCCACCTCGATCCGGCTGCGCCGGTGTCCCGTCAACTCCACGAACAGGGTCAGCAGGATAGCCACGAGCCCGCCGGCCGTCATGCCGTTTTGGAGCAGCCCGCCGGCGAATTCCGCGAAGTACTCGGGAAAGATCACGCCGTTCTGGAAGCCGACGCCGATCCAGAACGCGACGCCGCAGACCAACCCCTTGCGATAGTCGATCCCGTCCTGGAAGACCACCCGCATGCCGACGACAAACAGCATGGACAGCAACACGGTGAGATACGCCGAAGCCACCGGACCCGGGATCGCCAGGATCACGGCCAGTCCCTTTGGGAAAAACGCCAGCGCGAGGAACAGGATCCCCACGGCAACCCCCACGCGACGGGCGCCGACGCCGGTGAGTTCGGCTACGGACACGCTCGTGGAATAGGTCGTATTCGGGACCGTGCCCGCGAGACCGGACAGCAGGTTCCCCAACCCGTCCGCGGCCACGGCGCCCTGCACCGCCCGGAAATCCACGGCCCGGGGACGCCGCCAGGCTATGCGCTGAATGGCGATGGCATCGCCGACGGTTTCAATGGCGCCCACCAGCGTCACAAATACGAACGCCGGCAGCAGCCCCCAGAACACCGGCCCGAAGTTCAGGTCAAGGCCCGGCCATGCGCCGTCCGGGAGTCCGATCCATGACGCCGCGGCCACGCGGTCCACGTCGTACAGGCCGAAAAACGCCGCCACCACCGACCCCACGGCCACACCGATGACCGGCGCCCAGAGACGCAACGTGCCGGTCGCCTTCAACGCGATCATGACAATGACCAGGATCGTGGCGAGGGCGCTGACCGGCGCGGCCGGTGCAGGGACGCCGTCCGGCACATCCGTCAGCATGCCGAAGATAATCGGCATCACCGTGACCGCCACCAGCATGATGACCGTGCCGGCGACGGCCGGCGTCAGAATACGCCTGAACAGCGACAACCACGTGGAAAAGATGAACTGGAAGAGCGAGGACATAACGACCAGGGTCGCCAGCATCGCCGGCCCGCCCTCGACGAGCGCCGTGACACAGACCGCGGTGAAGGCCGCGGAGGTCCCCATCAGAAGGACGTACCCCGCGCCGATCCGGCCGAACCGGACCGCTTGGATCAGCGAGGTCACGCCGCTGACCAGGATCGCGGCAGACACGGCCCATGACAGAAAATCTTCGCTCCCGCCGCCGGCCCGGATGATGATCGCCGGGGTCAGGACAATCCCCGCGACGCAGAGCACCACCAGTTGCAGCCCAAGCCCAAAAGCCAGCGGCACCGGCGGCGTTTCATCAGGCTGGTAACGAATCCCCTTGCGCAGGCTGGACTCCTTGGCCGTCATGGCGTTTCTCCTTCTCCTTCCGTGCTGGCATTCCCGGCCAGATCGGGGATCCAGCGTCTTAGCTGGTTGCCTTCTCCTTCTGGCATCCTCGACAAGAAAAACTGGATCCTCGATTAAGGATGTCGAGGACGGATCCAGCGTCTCTTCCGTGTTGTTATCCCCGATCCTCGATTACAAACGTCAAGGACAGGCTATTTTAATCGAAGATCCAGCGTCTCTTCCGTGTTGTCATCCCCGACCCCGATCGGGGATCCAGGGTCTTTGCTTTTTGTCTTTCCTCCTTCTGTCATCCTCGATCCTCGATTAAGAACGTCAAGGACAGGCTATTTTTATCGAGGATCCAGTGTCTTTCGTATTTCTCCCTTCCCCCGTTCCGATATTAGACAAAGCCCCCGACATTCTTAATCGGGGGGCAAGCGTGAGGGGGAATTGCCAGCGAATGAGCGCACGCATGCACTTTCAATAAAAAAGGCCTCTGGATCAAATAGTCCAGAGGCCATGGTGGTGGAGGTGGCGGGATTTGAACCCGCGTCCGAAGATATTCAGCACAACGGTCCTACGTGTGTAGTCAATGTTTTAAGATTCGCAACCGCCCACGCCCACTGACCGGCTTAGAACGTTCGCTAGCCCAGAAAAATCTCATCCGCCGTTGCTGAGCACCAACATTGGACCAGCCTGCTGAAGTGGCGTCTCATCCATGCCCGCAGACAAAGAATGGGGAGACGTCGCAGTCGTAATTACGCTGCGAGAGCCAATTCTTCGTTGGCAATTATAAGGTTCCCGAAGGTTTAACGAGACTCCGAGAGCTCGACACGCACCGTTGACCTCCTAATCCCCGTCGAAGCCAGTCACCCCCTTTGGTTTGAGTTGGTTTCTATGTTGTCTTTTTGTTTACTATAGCCTAACCTTTGCCGTATGCGCTAGTCTGGATTTTTTGTCTACCGGCAGCATGAGAAATTGCTGGATACCCGATAAATGAACGAATCTTGTCAACGTATTATTGAACACATGCAATTCCCGATTCAGACCGGGAATTCAGTGTCTTTGTACTTGAAGAAACGATAAGGTTGGAGGAGTCAAGGTCGTGAGTGCGCCAGAATGGCTTCGATCATTTCTTTTGCGGCTTGTGGGGATTGCGAGACTTTCGCCAAGGCTTGGAAAACCTTTCGGTAGGTTGTGACTTCAGAAGCTCTGATCTCTCCGAGCAGTGGTCGGCCGCGCCGAGCCTTGAAATTGCCCAATTTCATCTCCAGTTCATCCAGCTTCTCAAGTTCAACTTTGTTATGGCCGTTTTTGGTGTCGATACTTTCCCGGATGCTCCGAATACGGTTCAACGCCTGTCCAACCAATGCTTTGGCATCTTTAGCATATAAATAGCCGGAGCCTGCAAGATCATAGGTTTCTTCCATGTGACAGAGTGCGGACAACAGTTGGCGCTCTTTATGTCGTGTCGTTGATGCATGGCGGCATCGAACCACTATTTTGTGGAGGACGGCGGCAAGTTGGTTTTCAAGGTTTCGAGTATGCGGGCCAGGTTCAAAATAGTCACGTCTCCCATTTGGGACGATACGCGGGTCCACGATATGAATCTCACCAACGCACCAGCGGTTGAACCGCTCCTCCAGAAAGAGGCGATCAAATATGAACTCGTTGCCGACTTGGATGTTTCCTGCACGTGCGCGGATGCCCCGAATCCTAGTGTCTTTTGGTATTGCACCGAGGTAGGATGAATGGGCGATCCAGCCGATGGCAGCGCTTCCGTTATTGTCTACTGAGGGGATGTCGATTTTTTCGAGTTCTTTGAAGCGGTCCTCACGGTCCCTCGAAAACTGAATCGTCTCACCATAAGGCCGCATTATGGGCGTATGTTCGCTGTCTAAGACAACGCTCAACGTCAGCGGAGTCTCGTTCTTTGCGAAGAGATTTTCGATTTCTGAAGCGAATGGAAAATTTAACGGCATCGGAACAGGACAAACTTCCCCAATGTATGTTCGGACTGATTCCCTGTTAAGTATTAAGCCTGCAGCGTGTCGCCCAACACCGCTGACCTCAACCTCGAAGAAATGGTCGGGATATCCGTTCCCCGGCAGAATCTCGACGCTGACACATTCTCTAATCGCACGTTCCGTCTGTTTGGTCTCAAGAATGCGTTTTAGGAGTTTGGGGCCATCCCAGACAATGCGGGTGACTGGCTGGCCAGCCTGGGAACGCGTCAGGAACGTAACCGACTGGGCGAAGGCGAGGCCAGACAAGCGTCCGACCCCACGAAACCCTCTGTCGGTTCCTGGCTGCTTCTGGCTGTGAGCAATCGGCAACAATGCCTTGACCGCTACTTCATGATGCAACCCCGGCCCATTGTCGCGAATCTTCACGCTTAAGGCCGGTGAATTGATGTTGATCTGGACCGTCCTGTTCGCGGTCTCCCTTGCGGCGGCAAGCGCGTCTGCAGCATTTTGGATGTATTCGCGGTAAATGGCCAAGGGATTGTCGTACATGCCAGCGGTGACGAGGCTAAAAAGATTGTTCCCCACGAGTGCTGTCGGCGTGGCTGTGTCTGGCATTTTGTTGCCTCGAAACAAGGTTCAGTTGGCTGTCTTCACAAGGAGCGAGTTGTTTCGTTGTAGCATGGGTTCGTGGTCGAAAAGGCCAGCATCCTCAACGACCTCATCCTCTGCGGGCATAACTGGATCAGGGTTCAGCACCGGGAAGAGCATCAACACCTGACCGCTATCAGTCTTCAAATTGTCCTTTATGTCCAGCATATGGAAGGGCATCACTTTTCGTAGGAGTGGGTCGATGGTATGGTCGTTTGCCAACCGACGGAAATGATCTCGTCGGAGTCCTTTCGCGTCTGTTGGCCCAGAAAGAAGACGAACCAATTCCCGTTCTTGGCGCTCTGAACAGCGTTTGCGGATGGCCTCGTATTCATCACGCACAGGGCGCCCAGGGCCGTTCTCATAATATTCTCTGTGAAAAATGAACGCATGAGGTAGGCGCAACAACCGTTCAAACGCCATATAGTCTTCTCCATAAGCACGCATAAAGAAGGACGTATTCCCGCTGACGATGCCGCGAGTCGCTTGAAGCATGATCTGAAACGAGCGCAAATAATACCGGTTCCAATTTTCCCCAACATGTGAGCGGTCTTTCAAAGTGACGGGTTGATAACGCATCGGGAATGACCAAATACGGATACCCAGCGCTTCGTTCAGGGTGATGTTGAGTCGCATCCGCACGTATAAGTCTGCCGGGGTGTCCATGAAGTTATAGAGCATGTAGTTTGACAATGAAGTAATCCCGTTATCAGCCGCCATGCGGATCGCAATCTCGTAGACCTTGCGGACTCCGAGGTGGTCGAATGCGATGCGTAGCGGACTGATGCAGATTGTAGCCATTTCTCGCAGGAACATCGGAGATTTGGCGAGAATACGCGCATCGACACCCTGATTAAAATCAACGCGGCGTTTGACTGGCGGTCTATCGGCTCGTTCAAGTTTTGCCCCCGGCGTGAAACCAAGGTCTCGGATTTCGGCGATGACCTCTCTGTACCGCGCGGACGCCGTGATGTTGTTGTCCATCAGCACAAGGTCTTTTTTCGTCCCGTGTGCCGTGTCTACGCCAGCTACAAGTTTAGAAAGCGGCGGCATCTCGCGTTGGGCGCCCTCCAGTTTGGGTACACCGCAGAATGCACAACTCCGCACACAACCGCGCGAGGCGTAGCCGAAATAGGCGTCATGCACGGGATAGCGGTAATTGACCTGGTCGAGAATGCTGTAATCCGGGATCATCTCCTCTATAGGTGTGCCACTGAGGTCTTCAGAGCCGAAATCAAAATTGTCCTTTGACAAGGTGAGCGCCGAAGCCGGCGGACCATCAAGCAGACCCTTGATGAAGCGAACGCCTACCCATCGGGGCTCTTTCACAAACTCATCATACATCAGCGAGGCGGCAATGCCCCCGACGAAGACGCGTTCCGACTGATTGCCTGCCGCCTGAATCGCAAAGTCAATCGCTGCAGACGTCCGCGCCCATTCAAAGCTGAACAACGTGGTCACGTAGACGCGGTCCCAAGCTTGGTCCAATATCTTTGGTGTTGTGCCCTTCACAAACCTGACATTATCGCCGCGACCACGGTGATACGCAGCCAACTTCATCAAGCCGAGTGGCGGATACTTATTGGGATATCCTGGCTCGATTAGTAATACGCTTTTCCCAGTCATTTTGCATCAATGTCTTTGATCATTTTGTTTATTCTCTCAACTTCCTGCATTAACTTCCTGACATCTTGCTTGAATGCATTAAAACGACTTTGTTCGAGTTCTAACATATCTTGCCGTGAGACTTCATTAAGAAGGTTCTTCGCCTGTTTTATTTTTTCTTCTACTTGACTGATCTTGGCGAGTTGATACCCCTCATCCAAATCAATATCGCCGTTAGCATACTTATTCAGCACCTTGGATTTCTTTAGAATCACCGGAAGTTTTTTTCTAAGTTCCTGCGCCGTAAAGGCGCCGTCTTCATCATTTGGACCAAAACTCTTAATTTTTGCTAGAAGTAAGCCACTCAAACCCTCCTTTTTCATTGCTTCAGAAATATCGGTTGTCCGAACAATAACGTCGTAGTAGCTGAAGTGGGCTCTTTTGGTATCTTCGTTGTGCTTCATCATCTCGATAACTTTAACTCTGGTACGTATTGTCCCCACTGACTCACCAAAAAGCTCTGCGATTTTATCCACATTCCACCCTTGCTCTTTACGCACATATGCGAAATTGGCCTTTTCATAGGCTGACCACTGGGTTTTACCTTTGACGTGAATCTGATTTAAGAATGCTGCCTGTTGGTCGTCGGTCAGACTGCTGACGATGTCGCATGGAATTAGATCCCACTCACCATGTGGCTCCTTTTTATGTAACAGTCGATAGACCGCCAATCGGGAATTGCCCTCTATGACTTCCATCGTGTCTCTGCGGATCAATATCGGCTCCATGAGGCCGCCGTGTCGTTTAATCTCGGGAAGCAAATTCTTGACGCTTGGTTCCTTGACGAGTTTTTGGAATATTAGTTCCTGCTGCTCTTCCTCGATCATGTTCTTGAAGTCAGGTTCTCCATGCGTACAGGCATATACCCTCGGGTTGTCTTTTAAGAATTTGAGTTTAATTATGTCGACGTAATCATTGCTAAGCTGAATGGTTTCACGGAGAATTTTCATGTCTTTCTCTTTCATGTTTTGTGGCCCGCGATAACAAATGTTATGAGTGTACGTGGGGTGAGAGAATTTGTGTCAATGCCCCAGACAGATCACACATAAACGTGGCGCTAAACTCATCGCGCGATATATCTCCCTGTGTTAACTGGGCAGCTTGATATTTGGCGTTGAGTAACAGATCTACCCATTCATCAATGGTGGCCTTAGCGATTAAATTATGCACGAAGCATTCTTCAGATTGTGAAATTCGATGGATACGGTCCTGCGCTTGAAGGTAATCATCAAGACTGAATCCACGATCATAGAAGACTGCGTGATGCGCAACAGTTAAGGTCAAGCCTTCCTTTGCTGCCCCAGGGGTCGCCACCAATAGTCTGCAAGACTTATCCGTCTTAAATCTTCGGATCGATTCGTTTCGATCAGAAACGGACATAGAGCCATGTACCTTTTGTGGAATGAAATGAGCTAATTTGCCACTCAACCATTCGACATTGTCGATAAAGCCAGTCCATAAAATTGTCTTATTAGACTGAAGGTCGATGTCGTCAAACAAGGCAACCAGCTTTAGATATTTCCCGGGAAGTTCGTTGTATGTTTTGTCCACAAGAGCAGGATTTGACGCGCATTGCACCAAGCGCAACAAGCGTTTCAAAATGTCCTCTGCGTCATCAATAACGAAGCCGCCGCGGTCTCGGAACTCATAAGCCATTTCGTCCCTGTAGGCAGCATAAATTGCAGATTGGCGAGGCGCGAGTTCGACAAAGTGAGTTAGAATGGTCTTATCAGGAAGCTCGATTCCCGCTGTCCGCTTCGTTTCGCGTATTGAGAAATGCTTGAGCTTGTCCATCACCTCCGCTAGTTGCAAGCCATACTCAGACACGGAAGAAGACCTAGACGGTAAATCAAGGGCTGTCTTGAATGCGGAAAATGAAGAGCCGAGCGATTGCCCACCATCAAGAAACTTGATCTGTGACCAGATGTCATAGGGACGATTAGCCACTGGAGTTCCGGTCATGATGATGCGACGCACGAACCTGTCGGCGATGGAATGAAAATGAATTGACAGTTTCGATTCTGGATTCTTGATCTTCTGACTTTCATCCAGGATAACCCCGACCCTGCAGGTACCAAGGAACTCACTAATCAGATCTAAGTTTGTTGATATTACCTCGTAGTTCATGATGTAGATCAGAATGGGTGAATTCAGGGCAATGCTGTTTTCTCGACGATTGTCGGACAGGATTCTAGGTGTGACATGTGAGTGAGACGCCAGTTCATCGACCCAATTTTGCACCAATGACTTTTTCGAAACCACAAACACTGTATCGACGATATCTTCGATGAGCCACAGCAACAGCAGATCGATCGCAATTTTTGTCTTGCCCAGCCCCTGCTCATGGAAGATTGCAGCATAGGGCAGGGATTGTACCGCCCTGACAGCATCAAGCTGATAAGGGTAAGCATCATGCTTGGCACTAAGCCTGGGGGCTTTTCTTAGCTTAAATCCCATGTTGCACCGTTGCTTGAGTCCAGCAACCAAAAGTCACAACCGTCGAATACTGTAATAGCTGTACTCGTAACATATGTGACTTGACGCATAAAGCGCATTAAGGTCCTGGCGCTATCAGCTCTGCAACCAGTTACCGCCAGGACAAAGAAACCATTCTTTCTTCGCTCAAGATAGTTGAGAAAACATTCTATTTGTTTGTTGGTGTGTGTGTTGTTAAGGTCACCATCGGTCTTGGCTTCAGCAATAACGATAGAACGGTTGGAATCTTCGCTGGCATACACGTCAGGGCGAAATCCATCAATTAAGGGAGGCACTGGTCCTCCAGGCTTCTGTTGCACGTCAGCAATGAACGACATTGAAGGAAACCGATTCTCAAGCGCTTTCACTACCTGAATTACTAAATGACTGTGCTGGTCACTCTGAGACATCTTCAAGCAGCCTCTGTAGACGTGCCGACAAATCTTCTAGTGCCCCTATCTGCTCCGTAGCATCGTCGCGTTCCCTATCTCTTAGTGCTCGCATCTCAGAATAAGGCAAATCGTTGATACGCCGTGCAAGAGCGTCTGCTAGTTGATATAAAGATGCTGCTTCCAACGTAATCTCGCTGCCTTTTTGACCAGGAATATTTTCCGCTTGTTGGTCAAGTAGTCTGGTGGCCGCTTCTATAGAGCGCGGACCTCCAGTAAGGAATGTCTCTCTTGCTTTTTCGTCACGTAATACTTTGGGTAACTGCCGTACATCTTCTAATCTGTATATTTTCCCATCACGAATCCATTCCCCAAAATCTTTCAGGTCCATACCGGCTTCGAATATGGCTTCCTTAATCCTAGGTTTCTGTAGTTCGACAAAACCACTGAACCTATCGATATGAAATGCCGTATCATCGACCACGTCACGATAATATTCGTTCATGTCATGATAAGCATCTATCTGTCGTTCGATGTTGATCTTATTGCCGCCACAAAGCGATATCATTTCACCATAATCCATGAACTTGCTGTTGCGCAGATAGTGTAGATACCTTGCCTTTTCGTAGGCGGGCCATTCTCTGGCACCAACCAAGTGAGCCGAAACGCGAATTGTCTCAATGTCGCGTTGGTTCGCATTGTCCAGTACAATTGCTTTGATCTGCGCCCAAGACCCTTTTGCGCCCTCTTTGAGAAATTGTTTATAAATAGCAAGCCGAGTGTTTCCATCAATGCAGACATATCCATTGTCTTTGATTATGACGGTGATGGGGAATATCACCCCACCACTAGCGAGGATTGCATCTTTAAGCTGTGTATAAGAGGAAGCACCCTTGTCCCCATCTGTGGCTGAACGCAAAGCAAAGTGAATGCGCTCAGCGTTCAGCTTATCCCCGTACTTCTCCAACGCTTTTTTTATTCTAGGATTATCAGTGTCAAAAGAGACATCTTTGACGTTCAGCATTGTGTGTTTTTCTTCCATTTTCTCCTCCTGAATGACGTACACTATCGTTCATACTGGTTGACAGCAGCGGCAGTTGGTCGTTTTCTAAAGGTGTACGGGCTGTGGGAAAGTGGATCTTCTGTTTGGTTATGGATCTTTCTCCCAATTTCAGATCCCTATAAGCTCAAGTCGGGTGTGAGGAATTTTCCGCATTATATCCGCTACGATGTTTGATAAAAAGTGGGCGATTTTGACAGCAACAGTGGTCGCGGGCTTATCCGCGCCGTATGCGCTAGCCCGGCTTTCTCTCCTACACGCTTTCTTTGCGTTCGATGGTTGAGCGAGAGATTCCTCGCTTCGCTCGGAATGACCACTTCTGAGAAGAAAGCGCCATGAGGCATGTCCCGGGCTTTGACCCGGGATGGCACGGCTACGAATGCCTCTACCTCTCCTCGCCCCTCCTTACAAAGGAGGGGAACACAAAGACACTGGACCCCCGATCAAGTCGGGGATGACAGAAGGAGGGAAAGCAGATAGTTCCTTCACTTCCGTTCAGGACAAGCGCTACGCTCGGAATGACGACTTCTGAGAAAAAAGCACCCTGAGACAAGTCAGCTCATGGGGAGGGGATGGTCGGTTTCCGCGTAGCCTTTTTCTAAGAACGAATCCGTGATTAGTTGCTGGACGGCTGGTTGGTCCCTGCACTCTGTCCATTTTGGGCGGGATTAATGAGGTGATCCTGGTACTGTTTCTGCATTTCTATATAAAAGGTCACCAACTGTGTGGGATCATGATGAAAACGGGCCGAGATGCGGTGCCGCACTTCCCGGATCTCGTCGATGACTGGATCATTCAGGTTTTGTTTCATCGTTCCCTCCAAGGAGTTCCAGTGGTGGTAGAAACTGGGTATCGTGGTTTCAACATACACGCGGGGTTTGGGCATGCCGGCAAGATACCGCACTGACCTCTTCAGGAACAAACCGGGCATCACACAGCGAAGAGTCAGGCAGAGCGATGAGATCGCGCGGCTACACCCCGTTGTCTGCCCGCTTTGTGGAACATAGCAAGATCATAGCATGGCATAGCATGAAACATAGCAATACATAGCAATAAATAGCAGTAGCGCAACAAAACATAGCAATATCATAGCAATAATAGCAAATACATAGCAGTAACATAGCAAGCATAGCAAAATCATAGCAGGGCATAGCAAAACCATAGCAAGAAGGCGGAAGGTTCCTGCGGGGTTTCGCCCCCGCACGACGAGGTCCTTTTGTTTCGGCAAAAGGACCCAAAACCATTGGCGCCCGGGCGTGGCCCCAGGGGGGTGCCTTTGCCCCGGTCCCGGTTGTGTGGGCTGCGGAACTCGCTTCGCTCAGACAGTCCTCGCCCTTAAATAGAATTCTCGGGACCGGGGTGCAGCCACGCCCGCAGGCGCCGGGGACATGGAAAGAATAAAAACTCTGGATCCCCGATCAGGTCGGGGATGACAGACAAAAGACGAACAACAAAGACACTGGATCCCGGATCGGGTCGGGGATGACAGCAGGAGGAAAGATAAAGGCACTGGATCCCGGATCAAGTCGGGGATGACAGCAGGAGAAAAGGCGGGGATAGCAGTAGTGGTCATTTAAAGCCTGTGCGTGTTACAAGGGAGGCCTTTGGGAGTTCCTTTCACGAACAGGAGGGGGTATGGCGTGGGTGTATGTGTTTGTGGCCGGGGTTTTTGAGGTGGTCTGGATCACGGGGTTGAAATATACGGACGGGTTTACGCGGTTGTGGCCGAGTGTGGGGACGGTGGCGGCGATAATCACGAGTATGGTGTGTCTGGCGTTGGCCGTGCGGGTCATTCCGATTGGGACGGCGTATGCCGTGTGGACCGGGATCGGCGCGGCGGGTGCGGTGGTCGCGGGCATGATCCTGTTCAATGAGCCGCGGGACGTGGCGCGGTTGGTTTTTATCGCGTTGATTGTGTCGGGGGTTGTGGGGTTGAAATTGTCTGCGCCGGGTTGAGGTGGAATGTTCACCCTCACCTCCTGCTTCCGCAGGGGCAGTCGTAATCCTTTCCCGTCAAGGGGGAGGGAGAAATACGAAAGACAAAGACGCTGGATCCCCGATCGGGGTCGGGGATGACAGAAGGAGAAAAGCAGATTCTTCGCCAGGTCCTTCGCTTTGCTCAGGACAAGCTCAGAATGACAGGAGGTGGGGTGAGAGGAGATGAGGCGTGGCGTTATATCGAGAATTGGAACACGGGTTGGTTGCCGATGGTTTCGGCCAGGATGCCTTTTTCTTTCAGCGCGGTCAGGATGGCATGGGCGGTGCTGGTGAAGTCTTCGGGGCCGGTGAAGGCGAGATCCGCTTCGACGGGGGAGGCCGTTGTCTCCTTACTCATGTAGACGGTGAGCACGGGCGCGGGATGGACCAGTGTGCGGATCGCTTCGACAACCTGATCAGCCGGCAGATTGAACGAGTTGGTGGTTGAGATCAGTAGGACCCCGGTATCGATGAGTAGCCGCGCCACCTCGCCGTAGCGACGGATCGTTTCCCGGGCGTCTTCTTCCTGCAAGTCGGCGTCGAGCCCCCGGCGCAGGTTTTCGGGGTCCAGCATGTAGACGTGCCGGCCTTCAGCCACGAGTGTGGATTCCACTTTTTTGGCCAGGAAGGTCTTCCCCGTGGTATCGGGGCCGATGAGCAGGACCAGCGCCGCACGGTGGCCGTAGTGTTTGGCGCGATCCGCCAGGGTGACGTCGCCCGTGACCCAGGCGAAATCCCGTTGCCGGGCCTCGGTCCGCAGGGTCTCTTCGCGGTCCGCCACCATCTCGGTAATGATGCCGCCCCCGGACACGTCGTAGTCGTCGACGAGGACGAACCGGCCCGTGGTCTCGAAATCGGTATACAGGTCAAAGGCGAGCGGGGCCTTGGCCTGGATGGTGACGTCCGCCACCTCGTTGCGCTTCACGACGGTGTTGGTCTGTTGCTGATCCAGCGAGAGGTTGTCGGCGTCCACGATGCGATGAATCGCGGCCACGCGGCATTCGACTTCGTGCGTGGCCAACCGTACCAGATAGGATTTCCCCATTTCCAAAGGCCGGCGGCCGAGCCAGAACAGGTTGGCGCGAAAGGTCGTGGAGACGAGCGGCAGGGAACGTTCGTGACTGACGATCTCCCCGCGCTCGACGAAAATCTGTTCATCCAGGGTAATGCCCACGGATTGCCCGGCCTGGGCTTGCGTCGGGGGCGGGTCCACGTTGAATGCTTCCAGCGTTTGCACGACCGCGCTTTTGTTCGACGGTGAAAAAATCACCTGATCCCCCACTTTGAGTCGTCCGGACGCGATGCGTCCCGTCAGGATGCGGCGGGCGTCGAATTTGTAGACGTCCTGCAACGGAAACCGCAGGGGTTGTTCGGCTTGTTCGGATTCCGAGGAAAATTGCGCCAGCGATTCCAGCACCGTGGGGCCGTCGTGCCATGCCATGTGTGGGCTGGGCGCGGCGATGTTGTCCCCGCGTTTGGCGCTGGCGGGGATCACGAACTGGGGCGTCACGTCGAGTTGCGACAGGAACGCGCGATACTCTTTTTCAATGAGCGCGAACGTCTCCCGGCTATAGTCCACGAGGTCCATTTTGTTCACGACCACGGTGACTTGTTTCACGCCCAGCATTGACAACAACAGGCCGTGCCGTTTGGATTGATCCTTGACCCCTTCCAGGGCATCGATCAGCAGGAGGGCGGCTTCGGCGCGCGCGGCGCCGGAGATCATGTTTTTGAGGAATTCCTTGTGTCCGGGCGCGTCGATGATGATGTATTGCCGTCCCGCCCATTGGAAAAAGGTGCGGGCGGTGTCGATGGTCACGCCTTGCTGCTGTTCTTCCAGGAAGGCGTCGAACAGGAACGCGTATTCGAACTCTTTGCCCTGTTGTTTGCAGATGGCCTGGATTTTTTCGATCTTGCCTTCCGGCAGGGTGCCCGTGTCCGCATACAAGCGGCCCAGCAAGGTGGACTTACCGTGGTCCACGCTGCCCACGATGACGATGTTCATGCGGTCGCGGATATCCACGGCGGCCGCTGTGTCGGTCTTACATGTATCCATCTTTGCGAAGTAACTCCATGCCCCGGCCTTCGTCCTGCGCGCGACCGGCGCGTTCGGCCACTTTCGTGGCCCGCAGTTCTTCGATGATTTCATCAACCGTGGACGCGGTGGATTTGATGGGGAAGGTGCAGGGCGCGCACCCCAGACTCCGGTACCGTGTGCCGTCGCCCCTGTTGAGGTACAGGTCCATAAAGGGAATGTTCTCGAGCTTGATGTATTCCCAGATGTTGATTTCCGTCCAGTCCAGCAGGGGATGAATCCGGATGTGGGTGTTCGGCGGGAACGAGGTCTTGAATTGATCCCACAGTTCCGGGGGCTGGTCCCGGAAATCCCAATCGTTGTTTTTGTCGCGCGGGGAGAAATAGCGTTCCTTGGCGCGCGTGCTTTCTTCGTCCGCGCGGACGCCCAGGATGATGCCCGTGTACCCTTTTTCTTCCAGCAGAAGTTTGAGCCCGTTGGTTTTGAGCGCGGTGCAGCATTCGACCCGGCCCCGTTCATGGTTCATCCCTTCGGCCAGGGCTTGCTTGTTCTGCCCGACCACCAGATTGAGACGCCATTCGCGTGCCAGCCGGTCCCGGTACTCGATCATGGAGGGAATCTTGTAACTGGTATCCACGTGCAGGAGCGGAAACGGGACGTGCCCGAAGAAGGCCTTGCGGGCCAACCATAAGAGCACCGTGGAATCCTTCCCCATGGACCAGAGCATGCCCAGGTTATCGAAGTGTTTATAGGCCTCGCGAAAAATATAGACGCTTTGGTCTTCCAGTTGCCGCAGATGTCTCATGCGTGCACGACCCCTTCTGTCATCCTCGACGCTTGTCCCCGATCCTCGATTACAAACGTCAAGGACAGGCTTGATCGAGGATCCAGAAGATCTATGAGATCCAGGGTTTTTGCATTTCTCTTTCTTCGCAATGACAACGACTCTGGATTCCCGCTTTCGCGGGAATGACCGAAGGGGAGGCAGCGCAGATGTCTCATGCGTGCACGACTCCTTCTGTCATCCTCGACATTTTTAATCGAGGATCCAGGGGCTTTCCTTTTTCCTTTGTTCGCAACGACAACGACTCTGGATTCCCGCTTTCGCGCGAATGACCGAAGGGGAGGCGGCGCAGATGTCTCATACGTGGACGACCTTTGGCTGTTCGACTCCCTCTCCCCCGGAGCGAGAGGGCCTGTCCTGAGCTTTGTCGAAGGGCAGGGGTGAGGGGGCATTCATCGTTGAGGCCAGATCCGCCAGCTTTTGCGCGGCCGCGCCGGATTCCAGACTTCTCTGCGCCAATGGCACGCCTTCGGCCACGGAATGGGCCTTCCCCGCGGCATAGAGGAACATGGCGGCGTTGTAGATGACCCAGTCGCGGAACCGGTCGCGGACCTGGTTGCGCAGGACGCGCTGAATTGTGTCCGCTTCCAGGGCCGGGATGTCTTTTGGGGCCCGTCCTGAGCCCTGTCGCCCTTCGACTTCGCTCACGCTACGCTCAGGACGAACGGAGGGAGAAGACGTTGGTCCTGAGCCCTGTCGCCCTTCGACTTTGCTCACGCTACGCTCAGGACGAGCGGAGGGAGAAGACGTTGGTCCTGAGTCCTGTCGCCCTTCGACTTTGCTCACGCTACGCTCAGGACGAACGGAGGGAGCAACGGCCATGATTTCGAACGAGCCCGGGGAAAGCCGGACGTCCTCGGGTTTGAGCGTTAAGCGGGTCACGCGGTTGTCACGCAGTTCCCGCATGTTCGTCAGGGTCGTCATCGAGAGTTCGGGAAATCCTTCCACCCCCTGAAATACCAGGAGTCTGCGCCCACCGATCATGTTCACGACTTCCGGGATTTTTTCGAGGTAGGGCGGATGTGCCACGCCCACTACTTGCGAGTGCGCCCGCATGGGATTGAGGAGCCGGGCGACCTGATGGAACAGGTTTTGGGCGCCCAGTTGTTCGCGCAATGCCAACAACCCCGCTAGGGGAGGGTGATACAACGCGAGGTCCAGGTACGCGAATCCGTCCCGTTGCAACGTGGCGACAAGATCGTCCCCCTGTAGCGCGGCGGGAATGCCGAGTTGCGCCAACACCCGTGGCAGGTCTGAGGAGACCATGGGATTGTCAACGCCGTGAAACAGGATGACGGCCCCGGCGGCGGCGGCGACAATGGCTGCGGGGACGCACACGTGATGCGTATTGTGTTTTTCGGCGTAGACCGGCACGTCAACCACGTGGAGGCCGGCCGGCGCGGTGACCGGCGCCACGTAGCTGCGCGTCGCCGCGGTGAACGAGGCCAATTCCGTCACGCCTTCCAGCTTGATCCGCATGGCCATCAAAAAAGCTCCGGCCTGGTAGGGGGTGGCATTGCCCTCGATCATCTCCCGGGCGGCCTGCTTGGCTTCGTCCCACGAGAGGTCTCTGACTCCTCGTTGCCCTTTTCCGATTTTGGTGATGAGTTGGTGCATCAGCGGCGCCTGCGGTCAATGAAGCGTACGGTTGAATTCCAATGGCGGTCTACGGTGGCTTTCCGGGGAGATGGTTACTTGTGCAGCCCGCATTCGATTTTTTCAGAACTCTGCCATCGTCCGGACCGCGGGTCGGCGCCGGGCTGAACGGGCGCCGTGCAGTGGGTGCATCCGATGCTGGGGTACTGTTGGTCATGGAGCGCGTTGTAGGGTACGTCATACGTGTTGATGTAGCTCCAGACCTGATCGTTGGTCCAGGCCGCAAGAGGATTGAATTTGACAAGGCCGAACTTGGCGTCCCATTCAACCAGCCCCGCGGTTGCGCGCGTCGGCGACTGGTCTCGACGAATGCCGGTCACCCATGCGGAGTAGTTTTTCAAAATCCCGGTCAACGGATCGACCTTTCGGATTTGGCAGCACTGATCCGGTTGCCGGACCCACAACAGGTCTCCGAACTGGTTCGCTTGCTCCGCCGGCGTCAGGGCCGGCACGACCCGAATCACCTGTTCGGCCGTGACCCGGTACCGGGCGACCAGGCGGTCACGCACGGCGTGGGTTTCCGGAAAGAGGAAATCCGTGTCCAGATAAAAGAGCGAGGCTTGAGGATTGATCCGGTGCATCATGTCCCAGAGCACCACGTCCTCGGCGCCGAAACTGCACGCCAACACGACCTTGGGGAAAAACCGTTCCAGGGCGAAGGCCAGCACTTCTTGAGGCGACCGGCCCGCAAAACGTTCGTTCAGTTCCTGAAGGGCCTCTGTTGAAAAAGGTTCTTGCACGGTTTCCGTCACGGGTGACTCCTGCCTAATTTGTCATTCTGAGCCTGCCCTGAACGAAGTGAACGGGCTTGGCGAAGAATCTCTCACTCAATAACCGAACGCCTGAAAAAGCAGATCCTTCGCTTCGCTCAGGATGACTATTTGGTGTTGGTTGCCTAGGCCTCCACCTTCTCCACCAACACCTTGAAGTGCTGCGCGTCGGCTTCCAACGGATCCTCGCCGAGCACCTTGTGTCCGTCGTTGCGCAGACTCATGGGCACGTTCTTGATGGGCTCGCCGGCGTCCAGCCACACTTCCAATCGTTCCCCTTCGTCCATCATTTCCAGCTTCAGTTTGGTCTTCACGTAATTCAGCGGGCACGTGACCCCGCGAAGATCCAGTACGGTCACGTCCTCCACAGGTTCGCTCAAGGCTAGGGCCGGTTCGCTTTCCACCGGAGCCTGCGCTGGTTCCGCTTCGGCTGGGGCCGGTTCTGTTGTGGCCGGGCTTTCTTCGGCGAGGCCGAGCTTAAGGTCCTGGTCGATAGCTTCGGTCAGCTTCCGGCAGTGTTCCACGAACCCTTTGGCAAAGGCCATCTTCTGGCTGGTGAACTCGGCGGAATTGTCTTTGGTGCCCAGGTCGCTGATCGACCGGGCCATACCTCGATACGCTTGCGGGATGAGCCCGTTCTGCCGGTCGGCAAACTGGTCGAATTCCGCCAGCGTGTCGGCATCGGTGTTCGGATCAATGCCTTCGGTCACAAGCAAGGCCTTGGCTCCGGCCACTACGGCGCGATAGGACTTGTTGATGGCCATGGCATATTGATGTTTCTCGGCCAGGATGCGGGCCTGGTAGAGTTCCTGCTCGGCTTCCAGGATTCGGTTGTCGATCATCTCGATGGCGCCGCCGGCGCATTCACCGGGGCCGAGGTCTTCGAGCGTAAATTCTTCATCCGCTTCCCAGTCGAAGTAGTACGACGGGTCGTCGTCATAGGACGGCAGAATGGAATGGCCGATCAGTTCTTCCTTGAGCGCGTTCTTGCCCGCCCGTTTGACAAAGGTGTGCAGGCTTTCGCCTTCCTGGCGGTCGCGTCGATACACGTCGAGCAGGTGCGACACCGCGGCCGGGACGTTCTTGGCCGGGAGTTTGATCGTCATGTGTCCGACTTCCGCGGTCCCGTTGATCCGCCCTCCGAGATGCAGTTCATACACCGGGGCGATGTGATCCCCGACGCGTTTGCCCACCCCGTGCAGCCCGATGGTCGAGATATGATGCTGGGCGCACGAATTATGACAGCCGCTGATGTGGATCGTGGTGCCTTTCAAATCCTCGGGAACTTGGCCGGGCGGAAACACTTCGGCCAGGGCGCGGGCCACGCCCTTGGACGAGGTGATGCCGAGCCCGCAGGTATCGGTCCCCGGACAAGCCACGATGTCTTCGGTTTTATTCGCGCCGGGTTGGCTCAATCCATGGGCGTCCAATTCCTCGTAGAAGGCTTCAAGCTGTTCATCGGACACCCAGCGAATGATCAGGTTCTGTCCGATCGTGGTCCGCACGTTGCCGTTGGCATAGCGTTCGGCCAGATCAGCCACCACCAGCATTTGTTCGGCGGTGATGTCGCCCGTCGGCAGTCTCAGCACGGCCGCGAAAAACCCTTCCTGCCGTTGTTTCACCACGTTGGTGCGTCGCCACGTGGCGAATGCGGAGGCCGGAGCCCCGTCCGGGTGGCTGCCATTGCCATTGCCGCCGTTCTTCGCCGGCATGATCAGGGGAGCCGGGTCGGCATGCGGGAGGAGTTGCAACGGCGGATGCGCGGGCTTGGCGCCGAACATCTCTTCGTAGGCCGTTTCCCATCGGCGTTTGAATTCTTCAAACCCCAGTTTCTCGATCACGAACTTCATGCGGGCCTTGCTGCGGTTCTTGCGATTGCCGAGGTTGTCGAAGACTTTGATGACGGCTTCGATGGACGGAATCAGGTCATCCATGGGCACGAATTCCCGGAGCAGGTGCGCGATGCGCGGGGCTGCGCCCAGTCCGCCGCCGACCACCATGCGAAAGCCGATGGTGCCGTCTTCGGCTTTCTTCGCCAATAAGCCCACGTCGTGGATGGGCGTCATGGCGCAATCGTGATTGCACCCGGAAAACGCGATCTTGAATTTTCGCGGCAGGCTCTGGTTGAGCGGGTTGCGCAGCAGGTGTCGCGCCACGGTGTTTGCGTACGGGGTCACGTCAAAGACCTCACCCTGACAGACACCGGCCAGGTGGCAGGCCGTAACGTTGCGGACCGTGTTGGCGCAGGCTTCGCGCGTGGTGAGTCCCACTTCTTCCAGCTTGCGCATGACCGTGCTGATCTGCGGCAGGGGCACGAAGTGCAGTTGAATATCCTGCCGGGTCGTCACGTGACCGACGCCCGTGGCGTAGGTCTCGGCCAGTTCGGCGACGCGGCGCACCTGGTTCGAGGTGAGTCCCCCGAAGGGAATTTTGATACGAACCATTTGCACGTCCGCCTGCCGTTGACCATAGATGCCGTATTGCAACCGGAACGGCTTGAACAGGTCCAGGGTGACGTCACCAGCCTGTAACCGTTTGACCTCGTCTTCAAACGTTTCGATTTCCTCTTGAATCTCTTGAGGGATGGGGATGGTATGAATCTCAGGAAACGTGGTGGAACGGCCCGTGCTCATGCTGTGCCTCCGGATGAAATGGGGAATAGTTTCCCAATGCCGTTAAATGTGGTACATCGGCGCTCGTTGTTGTTCGAGCTCCGTATATTGTTCAATCAGTGATTGCAGCGTGACCGAATTCAAAATCTCGCGTTCGGCCTGGTACACGCGATCCCACAGCCTCGATAATAACGCCTCGCGATGGGGCGGCCGCAAGGCTCGCCCGTTTGTCCCGGCCTCCCGGGTCTCCGGCTCGCTCTGGCCGTTCATCGTTTCGACGATTGAGGCCACGGACACTTCCGCTGGGGGCTGACGCAGCACGTATCCTCCCTGCGGCCCCCTGATACTGTCAACGATGCCGCCTTGCTTCAAAGCCTGAAGCACCTGCTCGATAAAACGCGGAGGAATGGTTTGCCGGCGGGCAATCGTCCTGGCCTGCACCGGACCCTCTCCGTACCGCAAGGCAAGATCCAGCGTCGCAAAAATCGCATACGTCACTTTCAACGGGATCTTAATCATCTCAATTCATACATTTCCGATAGGAATTACGGAATTATAGGAATCTGTCCATGCCGTGTCAATACCCCATAGAACCCTCCTGGCAGGAGAGGGTAGGGTGAGGGCACTCAGTCATTCCGAAGCGAAGAATCTGCTGTTTCTTTTTTCCTGTCATCCCCGATCCTCGATTAAGAACGTCAAGGACAAGCCCTGATCGGGGATCCAGTGTCTTTTCTTTCATGCGGGGTTTCGCCCCCGCACGACGAGGTTCCTTCGACTTCGCTCCGCTCCGCTCAGGACAGGCTCTTTTGTTTCGGCAAAAGGACCCAAAACCATTGGCGCCATGAGATGGCGCGGCTACGCCCACCCTCACCTTCATCCTCTCCCATCAAGGGAGAGGAGATGGCCTTCACTCCCTCTCCCCCTAGCGCGGGAGAGGGCCTGTCCTGAGCTTTGTCGAAGGGCTGGGGTGAGGGGGAAGTTCAGTGCCTGACGGTCACACAAGGCCTGATCTTTTCCAGGGTTTTCTCTCCGATGCCCGGAATCTTCAACAGGTCTTCGACGGACTCGTAAGGCCTGCCAGCAGTGATTTTGGCGGCTGTAACCGGACCAACTCCTGGAATTTCCTGGAGTTGGTCATTTGATGCGGTATTCAGGTCGATAGGTTTGTCGCATTTTTTCTCCCATTTCTTATCTTCTTCCAGCAGGATTTTGCGTAGTTTAAGGAGGCGTTCAGGATCGGTTTCCTTCCATATCCCATTGTGCTTCAATATGGCGAAATCAAGGAGATTCTCAAGTTCTTTCTCTACGAATTTGCTTATCGTGCCGTCAGGAGCCTTGTGTGTTTCGCCGTGTACTCTGGCCAAGCCTTGTTCGACGAGGCGGTGCCCGAGATCATGGCCGTTGTGGGTTTCGATAAAGGCATAGTAGCGAACGTTGGTTGACCCTCCTGGTGCCTTGGCATAACTGGTGTGAATCGTGAATGGCCGCGATAGGACCTGTTTGACGTACTCGGCGGCTTTTTTGCCCAAGCGCATGACGGCCGTGGTGTCTTGGAGGCCGAAATAATATTGTTGTTCGAGAACCCTGTCTCTCGTAGCCTTTCTGACTGTGGTCTCCGGGCAATCCACATAGTAGAGCCGCAGGTGCAAGACCTTGCCGTTGGCCTTAACCTTGAAACTGTCCCCGTCATTCGAATCATGCTCGACAAGCGTGGCGTTCTCAATGGTCTCAAGCTCCGCAGCCTGCAGGGCGGTTGCCAAACAGCATGAGAGGAACAGAACGAAAAACAGGCCTGTCTTCATAACGGTTGTATCGTTCTTTGTTGGAAATCGCATGACTTGTTCCTCCTCAGCATTTGGGGAAACCTTCAGTTGGTACGGTCCTCATGTTGTTGTTCAGCGAAGAACAGGAAGATACAAACGGTAGTCCATCTTTTCCATCCCCGCAACCTCTCGATGGCGAGTCCTTCCTAGTTACCAACGTCATAGCAACCGGTTGCAATATGGACAGGACAAAGACCCTGGATTCCCGGATATCGCCTGGATCCCCGATTAGATCCCCGATCAAGTCGGGGACAAGCGTCGGGATTGTAAATGTTCACTCATTCGTTGACAGAATCCCAGGCTTGATCTGAAACAAAATCATGGTTTGGCTTTTCTCCTTTGTCTGTCATCCTCGATCCTCGATTAAAAATGTCAAGGACAGGCTATTTGTAATCGAGGATCCAGTGTCTTTATTCTTCACGGACGCAGTGAAAAGCAACGACGCTGGATCCCCGATCGGGGTCGGGGATGACAGAAAGAGACAACGAATCTTGTCAACGAATTACTGAACACATACAGGAATGACGGAAAGAGGTCATTGATCGGACAAGAGTTAACAGGCAATTTGGATCCACAGCTCAAGGCTCACCGGTGCGGATTCCCAATGTGTGTAACCGGGCCAGGAGATTGGGGTTGCCGCCCGTGATGGAAATTGGTGAACCGGCGAATTCGCGGCGATGCGGATAGTTTTTCCGGAGCCGGTCGAAGGCCTGGGGACGCAACGGTTCGGGAACGGCGAGCAGTTCACGCATCCGTGCGTGGTCTGCCCGCAGGTCGTACAGAGTCGTGATAATGTCATGGACCAGGATCTGGAAATCTTTGCCGGTGGCATCGAATTGAAGATGGGGCAAAGAGCCGGATGCCGGTGCAGCCGGTGGCTCAGGAGGCGTCCAGACCGGCTCGATTCCCCAGAAGCGACAGCAGGCTTGATACACCATGACCGTTCCATTGATCTTCCCGTCTGAGGAGTAGCCGGCAACGTGGGGCGTACCAAGCAGCACGCGGTCCAGGAGATCCCGGTTGATGGCAGGTTCCTGTTCCCAGACGTCCAGGACCGCGCCTCCAATCGTCCCTTTGGTCAACGTCGTCAGCAGGGCTGCGTTGTCTACGACTTCACCGCGTGCGGTATTGATCAGGATGGAAGAAGGCGTCACGTGCGCCAGTTCATCGGCTCCGATCAAATGAAACGTGGCGTCGGGTCCGTCGCAGGTCAACGGGACGTGCAGGGTTAGGAAGTCGGCTTGCAGGACTTCGGCGAGTGGCAGGTATCGTTGGTCGCCGGTTGCTCGCGCCAATGGCGGATCATGCAAAAGCGTCTGCATGCCCAGCGCGGGCGCCTTGGCCGCCACAATGCTGCCGATCCGGCCGTTCCCGATGACCCCGAGGGTTTTTCCACTGAGACTCAGTCCCCTGGTGTGAGCGGTCACCAACAGGGCCGTCAGTACGTACTCTGCGACAGCGTTCGCATTGCACCCGGGGGCCGCGGCAAACCCGATGTCACGAGCGGCCAGATACTCACGGTCGATATGCTCGACGCCCGTGGTCGCCGTTCCCACGAATTGTACTCCGGTATCGGACAACAACGTGGCATCGACTGTGGTGACGGACCTGACGATCAGCACCTGCGCGTCCCGAATCGCCTCGCGGGTGATGGCTCGTCCCGGGAGCAGGATGACGGATCCGAGATGCGAAAACGCTTCCCGGGCGAACGGAATATTTTCATCGACGACAAATTGCACGTGTCCCTCCATGTGATGGGATTTCCTCTTTTCTTTTAGCCCCGGTATATCATAAAATTTTATCAGTGCTTGGGGAAGAAGGGACGCTGGTGAAAACCTCGTTTACCCGAATGATAATTCCGAATACACGATGCGACGAGGGAGGGGGGAAGTAATGGCCCAGAAAACCAAGGCGACGAAAAAACCAACGGCATCCGGAGGAACGAAAAAGACCGTCAGAAAAAAATCGACCACGCCGGTCAACGCGAAACCGAAGAAACCCCTCCAGGCCTCCCCCGGCCCTTCGACCAAACAGGTGAAAATCGGGCAAAAGGCTCCGGCCTTTTCCTTACCGAATCAGGACGGAAAAATCGTACGGCTGTCTGATTTCAAGGGCAAGAAAGTCGTGCTGTATTTTTATCCGAAAGACGATACGCCGGGCTGTACCAAAGAATCCTGCGCCTTTCGTGACGGCTTGGAGGAGATTCATTCCAGCGGTGCCGTGGTGCTGGGGATCAGCGCGGATTCCGTGGACTCGCACAAGAAGTTTGTAAAAAAGTTCAACCTGAATTTCCCGTTGCTCAGCGATGAAACGAAAGCCGTGGTGCAGGCTTACGGCGTGTGGAAAGAGAAATCACTGTACGGCCGGAAATTCATGGGAATCGAGCGCACGACGTTCATTATCGATGAACACGGCAAGTTTGATGATATCTTCCAAAAGGTCAAAGTGGACGGCCACTTGGAAGAAGTCCTGGCGGAACTCGACGTCATGCCCTAAGCCCGGCACCGTGCCCTGCGCGGAAAACTGCGCTGGGAGGGCATACTCGAAGAGATGCGGCGCGATCGGTGATGGTCGCCGATTCTTCCATCTGGATCGCAACAACGTCTATGGATGGTTTCTTCAGTAGGTGCCCTCACCGGTTCTCGTGTTCGTCCCCGATTACGGACGCGTCGTGTTCACCGAAGATTGCGGTCTCATGCGTGTAGTGTTTGAACTCCAACAAATTGTGTGACGGGTCTTCGAGAAAAAACGTCTGGTGTTCCAGCCGCGTTCCCGGGAATCGACGACGAGGTTGTTGATAAAACGTCAGCCCCCGGGTTCTGGCCCGGTCAACCAATGCTTTCCAGTCTTCTTCGTCCGTAAACACCAATCCGAAATGTCGAGGATAAATGCCTTTCTGCCGGGGCAGCGGTTCCGTGGTCAATTGAGCCACAATCTGATGGTCCTTGAATTCCAACAGCATGGCGTGTGGGGACCGGCGTCCCAGCATGCAGCCCAGTCCATCCACGTAAAATTTTTTGGCTTCTTCCAGATCGTGTACGGGAAAGGCCAGATGAAAGATGACGGACCCCACACCACCCTCACTCGATTCGCGATTGATTAATGCAGCAGAATGTCTTTGGCCCGTTGGTGCGGAGGGTTCTGCATGCGGTCCAGGTCCTGGCGAACGAGACCCAGACCGGTCACGCACAGCTCGAAATTCGACGAGAGTTTTTGAAACAGCACCGGCGGTTCGTTCCGCTCACCGTGTTGAAAGGCGGCGACCATCCGGTAAGACCGTTTCCCCGCTTTCACGTAATTCACGAAATAATCCTTGTGGTAAATCAGCCCGCCGGTTTTGAGATAACGAAGGTATTCCGGAAACAGCCCGGCAATGAACAGGGTCAAATCGCCAATGTGCCGATGAATAGTCCGTTCGCGGTCAGCGTCGGGGGCGTCCGTCGCGAGTTCGGATTCGTATAAGAGTTCGACCACCGTTTCAACGGGTTGTCCCCGCTGGTTCTTAATGTGTTGCAGATGGTCGACGTGGGAGAATTCGACGAGCAGATTGGAGAGGTACGCGGTGACGTTGAAATCGGGCCAGCCCAATGACTCGGTAAAGCTGCGCTCCGTCAGCGCACCGAATAGTCGCCTGAGTGGATGATGTTGAGAAACGGCGGTCGCCATCCTCTCCCCACGTTGACCCGTTCACCGGCCGGGTTCGTTCAATCGCTACCCTATTTTCCCTGATTCCCTCCGGTGACTGTCAAGAACAAATGTCACCGGGCCGTCATTTTCCAGCGTGACGACCATATTGGCACCGAACTTGCCTGTTTGAACCGGAACGCCCTGTTCTCGAATGGAGTGCGCCGCGGATTCATAGAGGCGCTGCGCCACGTCGGGTTGCGCGGCTGCCTCGAAGCCCGGACGCCGCCCACGATGGGTCTCTCCCAACAACGTAAATTGCGAGACCATCAACAGTTCCCCTTGCACGTCCATGATCGACCGGTTCATCTTGCCCGCCTCGTCGGAGAAGATGCGGAGTTGCGGGATCTTGTCGGCCATATAGGAGACGTCCGCGTCGGAATCGTCTTTCGCCACGCCCAGGAGGACCACGAGCCCGTGCGAAATGGACGCGATGGCGTCGCCGTCGACCGTGACGGCGGCCGAGCGGACTCGTTGGAGTACGGCTCTCATGTCTGCGCGTCCCCGGGCGGTTCGAACGTCAGGCTTGCGGGCGCAAAAACGGGACGTTGCGTTGTGCCAGCTTCCACAGGACTTCCAGTTCTTTGGAGTGAAACAAGGCCTGCATGCCAACGTATCCGGTCGCGCTCAATCCGATGCCGACCGTCAGCATGAGGCTTTTGGCGACCCATTCATCCGCGCGATGCCAGACTGCCAAATCTGCAATCCACAGACAACTCAGGATCACGGGAATGGTCGCGAGCCCGGCTTGGCCGAGGGAGCGACCCACGCCTCGCCAATCGATGCCGC
Organism: Nitrospirales bacterium; assembly: GCA_022825885.1. Taxonomy (GTDB): domain Bacteria; phylum Nitrospirota; class Nitrospiria; order Nitrospirales; family UBA8639; genus Bin75. The sequence goes on from JAJDVY010000006.1 coordinate 30,491, forward strand.
CCAGTCGATGCGTGAGAATGCCGGTCAACACACCGATATTCACCATGGCCGACAGCGCCGTGGCCAGGGCCAGCCCTGCGTGTGCCAAAGGCTGCATCAGGAGTAACGCCAGGACAATGTTAGTCAGCATGGCCGCCACGGCCGCGAACGCCGGGGTCTTCGTATCCTGGAGTGAATAAAAGGCCGTCACGATGATGCGAATGCCCGCGAAGGCCCACAGCCCGACGGCATAGGCCAACACGGCGGCGGCGGTGGCTTGGGTATCGGCGGCGGAAAAGGCGCCGTGTTCAAACAACAGGTGCACGATGGGACGTCGAAGAAAGATGACCCCGATCATGGCCGGCAGGATAATGAAGCCGATCATGCGAAGACCAAATCCCAGCGTGTCCCGCAGCTCATCCAGGGCCCCGCGCGACGCTTGGTCCGACAGGGTGGGCAGAATCGCCGTGGCCAGGGCGACCCCGAAAATGCCCAGGGGAAACTGGATCAAGCGCATGCCGTAAAACAGGTACGTGGGTCCGCCGGGGAAATACGATGCCAGGATGGTGCTCACGGTCATGTTGATCTGCACCACGGACAGCCCCAATAACGACGGGATGATCAGGGTGCCGATCTTCCGCACGCCGGGATGCCCGGGGTTGAAACGCCATTGGAAGAGCAGGCCGCGTTTCTGAATGCCGGGCAGTTGCATGACGAATTGCGTCAACCCACCGGCCACGACTCCGAGCGCCAAGCCCAAAGCCGGCTCCTCCAGCGCCGGAGCCAACACCAGCGCCGAGGCAATCATGCAGACGTTGAAAAACACCGGACCCAGGGCCGGGGCGGCAAAAGCTCGCAGGGAGTTCAGCATGCCCATGGTCAGAGCAGCCAGGCTGATGAAGATCAGATAGGGGAACATGATCCGGGTCAGGAGGGTCGTGAGACTCAACTGTTCGGCGTCATCGTGAAACCCGGGTGCCAGGACCCACACGAGAGCCGGGGCCGTGACCACGCCGAGCAGGGTGATCAGCGTGACGATGGACAGGAGCGTGGTGAAGGCGGCACTGGCCAGTTCCCAGGTTTCTTTTTTGCTGCGCAGGGTGTGGTATTCGGTGAAGACGGGGATAAAGGCGGAGGCCATGGAGCCCTCGGCCAGGAGTTCACGCAACAGGTTGGGAACACGATAGGCCACGAAAAACGCATCGGCCGCAATTGTCGCGCCTAACAGTTGCGCCAGGAGAACGTCGCGCGCGAGTCCCAGGATTCGGCTGGAAAAGGTCGCGGCGCCGATGAGTCCGGCGGCCCCGGCGATGGAGCGGTGCTCGTCTGCGTTCGGCAGTGGGGGGTCCGGAGACATGCAAGGAATTCTAGACGAACGCTTCCGGGGAATCCAGGAAGCGAACAGAATAAGCCGGGCCGGAGTCGCGCTTTATAAGCCGCCACGGTCCTGGCGCGGGACCGTCAATTTCGCTTTGATGAATTCCTGGTGCGGCAATTCGAATGATTTGGCGATTTGTCGAATCGCTTCGATCTCGGCATGCGACGTGTCCTCCGCGGCGTTGGCAATGGCAAACAGGCACCGCAAAAACGTTTTGCGCTCTTCGATGGTGGTGTGGCGACAAAACCCGCTGGTGAGCCGAACGAGATCCAGGCCCTGCATGATCCGGGCCTGACTCATCTTGGTGATCAACCGGGCCTCGTCGTCGGGCACGTTCCAGAGTTGCCGGAGGGCGAGACTCATGGCCTCGCGTTCGCGGTGACACACCTCATTGTCCACCCAGGCCACGTGAGCCATCAGGCCCGCGGCCAAACAGATTTTCCGGGCCTCCGTCTCGGGGAACGACAGGGTGCGTCCCTGCTGCTCCAACTCCGAAGTCAATTGGAAATAAATCGTGTTCTTGATGAAATCTTCGATCCGGTCTTCACGCGACCCCTGACCGGCCTTGCGTTTCAGGGTTTGTCGAAAGGGCGTGGTCAGATGGCTCAACAGGCCGGTGCTGCGCCCTTCGATATCCTGACGAATATCCTCCAGAAACGCCGACTCACTTGTCCGCCTGCTTCCGTCACCGGAGACGAGTTTTTCCAGGGTTTCAAGCACCAGTTGCTTGTCCCCGGAAGACCGAATGCCGGATAGGACACGGTCCAGCAAGTCACGGCGTTCGGCGTCGCTCACCGCATGTGTCATGTAGAGTTCCAGTTGCATCCAATCTTCCCCGGAAATATCGGGGAGCAGGAACAGGAGTTCCTTCAGGGCATTGATCTCGTCCTGTTCGAGCCGGCCGTCGATCCATGCGATGCCGATCATCAATTTTCCGAGATCCAGAATAAAATCCCTGGTGGCCATGCCTCCTCCTGTGCCCGTGAGCCGCATTGTTTCATTGACACTAAAACGACCCTTTCTATAGCATCTTTCGGAGTTTTTGTCTTTGGAAAAGACCGCATGAGACGAGGACGGGGGAATGGCTCTGCGCCCCAGGGGGCGGACACCGCCCCTACGCAATAAATGGACATACAAGAAACTCCCGCATCGCCTGACCCGTGGGGCCGGCTGTGGTTTTTCGGCACGGCCTTTACCACGGGAGCCGTGGTCATGGCCCTGGAAATTCTGGGCAGTCGCCTGCTCGCCCCGGTGTTTGGAACTTCGCTGTTCGTCTGGGGCGCGTTGATCGGGGTCGTCCTCGCCGCCATGAGCAGCGGCTATTCGACCGGCGGCTGGCTGGCCGACCGGCGTACCCCCGGCGCGGTGTTGCCTTGGTTACTGTTGGGCTCGGGCGCGTGGACCCTCCTGTTGGCCGGGGTGGGGCAGCCGATCGTCTTTACAGTCTCGCAATGGACCGCGGACCCGCGATGGGGTCCCTGTCTCGCGGCCAGCGTCCTGCTGGCGGTTCCGGCCTTCGGGTTAAGCGGCGTACTCCCCGTGCTCCTGCGGTTGGCCATTGCCGATATGGGACATCTGGGCCGGCACACCGGGGCGATGATCGCCATCTCCACCATCGGGAGCCTGGTCGGGACGTGGGGCACTTCGTTTTTCCTGTTGACGTGGTTGGGGAGCTTGACCCTGGTCGCGGTCCTGGGAGTCGTGCTGGTCATCCTGGGCTTGGGCTGGTTGTGGTGGAGCCGCCGGGTCAAGGGGGCGGCGTTGGTGCCGGTCGTCGGGATCCTGGGCGGGCTGGTCTGGCTGGGGTTCCACCCGGTTCTCATCTATCCGCCGGTGATTCATCAGGAAGACAGTCCGTATCAGCAGGTGCAGGTCCGTGACGAGAAAGGTCTGCGATTCCTGGTGCTCGACAATACCTTCCACGCGATCATGTGGCAGCCCGATCCGGTGAGATTGGCGCTGCCGTACAGTCAGATGATGATGGCGGCTCTGGCGTTGCATCCCGAGCCGCAACGGGGACTGATTCTGGGGCAGGGCGGCGGGTCCATCGCCAAATGGCTGGAACGGCATTGGCCGGCCTTGGAACTGGACGTGGTCGAGATGGACCCGTCAGTTGTCGAAGCAGCCGAGCGATTTTTTGAATATCGGGCGCCTGCCAATCACCACGTGTACGTCCGGGACGCACGCGTCTTTTTGGCACGGAAGGCCACGCAATACGACGTCATCTGGGTGGACGTCTTTGCCCGGCACCAGATCCCGTTTCATCTGACCACCACGGAATTTTTTGGCGAATTGCGGGAACACCTGAGTGAGGACGGCGTGGTGGCGGTGAACTTGGCTTCCTCGGATTCGGACCTGGACCGGATCAGGGCCGAGGCCGTGGTGTCCACGATGAAGACCTCGTTCCCGCACGTGGAGACCTATAGCATTCCCGCGCCGACCTGGCTCCGCACCAAACCGGGTTCGGTCAACCTGATCTTCTTCGCCGGCCCCCGTCCGTTACACATGGATTCCGACGAGTTTGCCCTGGCCGCGATGATCCTCCTGAACCAAGGCAAAATGCCGCCCGAAGTCCTGCCTTTCTTGAATTCCGCCGGAGCGCCGGACTGGAACCCCGGCCTCATTCTGACCGACGATTTCTCCCCCTTCGACATCCTGGAAGGGAGCGGGTAGGCTTCGCGCAACTTCCGCTCCTTCATTGCAGAAAGACGCTCTTTTTCCATACTGGCTACTGGCCACCGAGAGAGGGAATGGACCAGATCACATAACATCATACGGTCCCAGAAAACGCTCGCCGTCGAAGTGGATTAAGTGGGACGGTGCATCGGCAACCCATACTTCGGTTTCCCAAGCAATCTCACCAAGGTACCGGGACATAACGGTCCGATTCGGGAAGGCGGTCACATAGACCAGCCCGGCCTTTGCCCCCACAAACAATTGGGCCAATTCAGAGTGCCTCTTGCCGTCAACGGGTCCGTGACTGGTAACCGCTTCTACCAGAACAAGCCAATTACGATCAGCATAATAAAAAACAACATCCGGCATCTTCCCGTGTGAATACACGTTGACGCCGAGATCAGCGAGCAGAGGTGCATCAAAGTAACCCCATTTGTCACCGGTGTCTCCGGCATAGATCAGTACGCTCCCGGGTGTAAATCGAGACCCGAAATCCTTAATAATTGAATGTATCAGTTCACTGCGTTCGCCAGGACTGAGGGTTATCTTCTTGCTCTTGGCAATTTGCACGGGGATTCGGTTTTGTTGGCGCTCTTTGGCATACTTGGCGGCTAGTGTCTTGCGACGAGAGAGATAGTTCGTCAGCTTGTCGTGCCATGTTTTAGAGCCGAAGCTGCGAAGTAACTCCAGTGTTGCTGGTTCGATTTGATACACCGCTTTTGGGCTATTAACGGGTCTGTCCGGTACATCAGGGTTGTAGACGGCGATTCCGGCATCCACGAACTGATGCATAGTCTGACGGCGGAAAGTTTCTCGCGTGTTCGGGGCATATTCTTTCCGATAGTGCGCCCTTGCCCAATCCATGATTGGCGTAATACCAATAAGGGGGTTTTCCGCTCGGGTCCATTTCTTGCGAGGCGTCAAGTTCAGCAGTGCAAGCAAGCAGAGGGCTGAACGCGTATTCTGTTGGGCACGGGGAAACCCAAGTGCAATGAGAATTTGGTTGGCTTCGGTAATGTGTTTATTGGGCACATTCGTCATACGCCCGGACTCTCCAGTTGCTCGGCAGTCAAGGTCCGAATCGGTCCATGGCGTTGCATAGCCCTCTTGCCTAACGCAATGAGGCTTTCCTTGTTCGGGTACTTGATGAGCCGGAGGTCGGTCGCATTGACTTGAGTATGGCCGTTGAAACGCCGGAAGTTTTCATCAACCGCCGTCGTGTTGAGGAATGCAGCCAACCCATGGGCTAACGGTTCCGGCAACCCATGCTTCCCTTCATGAAACACGTTCAGATGGTTTTCAAAACCCAACGCGTCGGCATTGGGAAAACTGTCAGGCGTTACGACACTCGCTACGATACGACGTCTTTCTTCCTTGGACGAAAAGCGGCGTACCACGCAATAGAACCCATTGGGGTAAAGCCATTTTTCCGTCTGAGCATTGCGGCATATCGCATTAGGTTTCTTCAGTTCCGGATTCGGCCAATCTGTCGTTTGACCTTTAAAGTGGCTGGGATACAGCAAAGGGACCGTGTCCGCGTCCGGCATGTCACGCAGGTGTTCTCTTAATCGGAAATCGACCACGGGACCGGTCGACACCTGGATGCCTATATCGTCTAAAGTGAATCGGATCACCCTTGACCGTTCAAGGATGCTAAATTCCGGTGAGGTCGGTACGTGGATGAATCGCTCGGGGTCTCCGGGAAACACGATGCGATCAAAGGCGTACCTGTTCGTCTCCATATCGGCAAAGCTGCCATCGGTCGAGGTTGTCACCGTCACGTCGCCTTGGCGTGCCCCACGTTCCAAGGCGACGATGACGTTCTCTTGCAACACTTCATCATCCTTAAAGGCCTTATTTCTCGAAGCGAAGAGGTGTATTTGCAGGATCGCCGCACGTTCAAGAACGTATTCACGGAAGGGACGGTAATACGGTCCATTACAGAAACTGCGTGGTACGATTGCAGTAAGTTGGCCGTGATTTTCAAGCAAAGATAAAGATAAGGCCACAAAGGCTGAATACAGATTAACGGTTTCAATCCCGACTCGTCGCAATGCCGAACGGTAAAGGGAGTTGCTACGAATTTTCTTGTAGGGAGGATTAAGGATGGCGTGGGTGTATCTCGGAAGGGCCTCGGCAAATAGATGCCCGGAGAGCGAATCAACCGCAGTATGTACGAAGTCGTCACTGCGGATGTTTGACACGACGTTTCGATACCGTCCGTAGTCCTCCAGCGATTGGATTAAATGGGGGTGCAGAGATTCGTCGATCTCGAAGGCATCGACTTCAACATGCTGAAAATCAAAGCCACCAGCAGTCCACCTTTCCAAAAAGGCGACGGAAAGAGAACCGATTCCGGCCCCGGCATCGAGCAGACGACAGTTATCCCCGGCTCTTTGAGGAAACAGCCCTGCCATAAATCGTGCAATTTTAGTCTGTGTGAAGAATTGGCCATATTGTGACTTCTTCTTTGGATCAATCCTCTTTCCTATGGTTAGCCTTGAAGGCTCACCTTCTAAGAACAAGGAAGTGCCTCTTATTTTTTTTCCTAATGTAGCTATAACGTGATCACCGTAGATAGGCTTGTTAATCTTCATTCAAAGTAATCGGAATCGATTCTTTTCAATTCGTAAGTATTTGCGGTTGTCACCCCGATTCCATAGTCGATCATAAGATAAGCTAGTTGGGTGCCCTCGATCAGAATGATCTTTGAGGCAATCTTCTTTGCGTACTCTATTGCCTCATGAGAGAACGCAGATGTCGTGATGAAGACTCCCTTGTGTGCTTGTTGTCCCTGCAAAGCACCTGCAAACTTCTGGACCTCTGGCCTGCTGATCACCTGTTCCCATCGCTTTGCCTGAGCATAGATAATGTCTAGACCCAGACGGTCCTCTTTGATGATTCCGTCGATGCCCTCATCCCCCGAGCGCCCAATAGCCTGACAGCTTCTTGGCGTGAACCCCCGTATCCCATACGGACGAGTAAGTCCACAACAAGCTGTTCAAAGAACTCCGGAGAACAATTTCTGACCGTCCTCAGAATGTCATCGGCAAGATTCTCACGAATCGTCTGATAGGCTGCCTCTAGGCTTTCCTCTGGAGTATTCTCAGAAAACCCACTGTCTGATTCTGTGAAATCGTTTCTCTCATGGCGAAGTTTCCTGAAACTCATGAACTCTTCAAACTGCTCAAGAAACTTGACATTGATCACAGGTGGCTTTTCAGCAAGAACTTGCCGCCCACGTTCGGTGATGCAAAAGAAGCCCCTTTTCGGAGATTCCAGGAGATCGGCTTTTGTCATGTACGTCCTCGCCCAACTGACTCGATTTTGGAATCTCGGCTGCTTGCCACTCGGCACGAGTTCCCTCTTCTCATCGTCAGTCAGCGTGAATTGTTGGGCGAGGAACTCAATAGCTTCATGAACATGGTGCGTTTGACCGTCGCTGGCCAATTCCAGCAACGGCAGCATAATGGATTGATAGTCAGGAATTGCCATGTATTTCCTCGTGGGGATTCAGGATACACGGGCCGAGGCCGTGGTGTCCACGATGATCCTCCTGAACCAAGGCAAAATGCCGCCCGAAGTCCTGCCTTTCTTGAATTCCGCCGGACTGGAACCCCGGCCTCATTCTGACCGACGATTTCTCCCCCTTCGACATCCTGGAAGGGAGTGGGTGACACCCCCACGCACACGTGGCGCATAAGACGTTGCTTATCTACGGCAACCACATGTGCCGGTTGCAGGCGAAACGCCCCAATGAACGTTGGGCGCGGGTCAAACCAAGTTGAGGCTTGCCTTGTTCGGATACTTGATGAGCCGCAACGCCGCGCCTCGCAGAAATATGTGGGAAATATGTGGCGATGATGAATTCTCGTTAAACCTGTTTTCGCCAAGCAATATGGATCGTTCGGTGTTGGGCGGCACAATCACGCAGATACAGGTTTATAAGGCTTTGATACGGTACGCCGTTTTCCTCAGCCATTTTCTTGAAGTAACCAATGACGTCCTCGCTCAGTCGCATGGTGACAGGTTTTTTCAGCCTTGAGGTATACGGATTCTTGCGGGATTTAAATTTAGACAGGTCATATTCAGGTTTCATCGAAAATCACCTTGGTAGTGTTGACGTTCATTTCTTGTCGCTTTGCGCGCAGAGATAATTCGAATAACCTCATCCGAATCGCTTTCAAAATAGCAGACTAACAAAACGTTCAAATAATTACTGAGACCCAACAAAAGGAATCGATCTTCCCCCAGTTCCGAATGGCTTTCGTCATAGAATTGGATCGCACCCTCATCATAGAAAACCGATTTTGCTTCTTCGAAGGATATCCCGTGTTTCTTCAGATTAGCCGTGGCCTTGGCCGGATTCCATTCAAAGGCAATCATATGTACATTGTATGTATGCAAGAAATCAAGTCAAGGGCGGGTAGATTATTCCGGTTTCACGATGGCGCGCGCGGGGCGGCTCCATCGGAGGCCTTCAAAGCGTGCGAAGTCACGATCGAGCGTAATCCATTCACAGCCGGATTCAATCGCCAACGCAGCGAAATACGCGTCCGGTATCAAGTTGCCCAAAGTTTCCGCCTCCCGATACAGGCGCATAAATATCTCCCAATGCCTGGGGCCTGGGTTAACCGGAATACATTGGGGCTGACCCCTGATCACGTTTGCGAACTGCAGGGCTTCGTCCGGTGGACTCGGGCGGATGAATACGCGAGGGTGGGTGACAATGCGGAGAAATCCGCTCAACACCAGATCGGATAGAGCGAATGCCTCATCTCCGCCAAGCATGGCCTCAAGCCATGGCCTGCAGGATCCATGTTCCGGAGCGTCGTCACGATACGCCGCCACGAGGACGTTCACGTCAGGCAGGACCATGATCCCCTTCGATGAGATCGAGGAGTGAGGCCGAGTCGTTCAGATCCACACCGGACATCACTCCTGTTCCATGGAACACGGGCAGGTCGATGGCTGGTCGTTGCGTTGTGCGCCGTCGGGACAGAGACTCGCGGAGGGCGTCCTGAATGACGGCAGTCAGGGTTTTCCCGGTGTCCGCCGCGATCCTTTTTAGCTGGGCGAACAGATGGTCATCAATATGAATCGTTGTACGCATGCATAAAAACATACTTAATATACATATTTATGTCAATTTGACCCTTGCCATTACAACTCTCTCCACTTGGACAATGTGATAAGAGATTGAACAGCCGCCCGGTTTCGTGGCTCATGCCCTACCGGGAGAAGCCGGTTATGCGCACAGGCCTCTCATCTTGAATCAATTCGCCGAGAGATCCTATAATTAACTCAAGAATTTACGCGAGGGCACGGACGCCGGACTCGGAACGGTAACAATGGAGGCATCGTTCCTGAGAGCAATTCCATTCTTCCTGCCGCTCGCGATCTTTCCCTTGCTCTCGGCCGCGGCCCTGAACGGTGGCTGGTGGATCGCGGGACCCATCGCCTTCATTGTTGCGAACAGCCTTGATCCCGTGTTCGGGGTCGAAGAGCGGAACATCGATCCGAACGGAACACCCGAAGGCCAATTGTTCTGGTACAAGCTGTCCATCTGGATCTGGGCCGCCCTTTGGCCGATGACGCTCGCCTTTACGCTCTGGCAGATCTTGGTTGCCGGTCGCCTCGCTGTTTGGGAATCAGTCGTCATTGCGGCATTGCTGGCCATGATCGCGCCGTCGGTGTACATGATCAGCCATGAGTTCATCCATCGTCGGGCCGCGTGGGAGCGCCGGGTCGCCGAATTCCTGCTGGCTTCCGTTTCCTATCCGCTCTACGCCATCGAACATGTGTATATCCATCGCGCCCGCGTCGCCACGCCCGGGGACCCCGAATCGGCGGCGCGCGGCCTGGGTTTCTGGCAATTTTTTGTGCGCGGCCTGCCGAAAAGCCTCGTCAATTGCTGGCAATACGAATGCAACCGAATGGCGCACGGTCAACATCCACCCTGGCACATCACGAGTGTGTTCTGGCGGTATTTCTTCGCAACCGCAGCTTGGTATGCGCTCGGCTGGTGGATGGGCGGGTGGTGGGGGCTGCTGATCTTCCTTGTCCTGGGCACGGCGGTGGTCTTCCAGATGCGTCTTTCTGACTACATCCAGCACTATGGATTGAGGCGCATTCTGCTGCCGAACGGTCGGTTCGAGCGCGTCTATGCACGCCACGCCTGGAGTGCGGACTACCGGCTCACGAACTGGCTCTTCTACAATGCCCAGCGTCATTCCGACCACCACGCCTCCGCCAGCCGCCGTTTTCCGATTTTGCAGCATCACGGGGAAGACACGGCGCCGCAAATGCCGGGCCCCTACGCCACCATGATGGTATTGGCCGCGTTTCCGAAGCGTTGGTTCGCGATAATGGATCCGCGTGGATCAATGTCGGGCGCGTTTCTATCCTCAGATCAAAGACTGGAGCGCCTACGACAGTCCGGCGTTCGCGGCCCGTCCCGAGGCCTTTGAAGCGATCGCGGAAATTCTGGCTGCGGCGCCCCGGCTCGCGTGCTGGATGAACCGGATGCCGAAGCTGCTGGACAGCCTTCAGTCCAGTGAGTTCACCGATCTCGACCTGCCGCAGGGGTTCGGTCCCGACTCCGAATTCGAAAGGATCGCCCGCCGCGGTCTCGTACGCTTGTATTGGACGCGCGAACTCGGGCCGGACGAGATGAAGGAGCAGATCGCCGAAATCCCCACCCAGGATGCCAAAGAAGCGGCCACAGCAGCACGGGAGTGGTCCAACGCAAAGATCTTCCAGATTGGCGTACACACGGTCCGCACCAATCTGACCCTGAGTGAGGCCAGGGCTGCCGTCTCCCGAGTGGCCGCTGCCTCCATCTCGACCGTCCTGTCGGCGGTCTGCGAGGACTTGGCGGAAAGAAAGTCTCCACGGCCCGGGAGCGGGCTCTGCGCGGTCGCGCTCGGGGATCTGGCTGCCGGAACAGGGATACTGGACTCCGAACTGAATCTCTTGTTTCTCTACGAGGGGGGGCGGGAGTACTATGACCTTCTGTACCGCCGTTTTCGGAAAGTATTGAGCACTTTCACCCGCGACAATCTGTTGATTGCCCCAGCGTCGGGCGTGGAGACGGCTCGCTCTGTCCGATCCTTCTCCGATTTCTTTGAGTACCACCGCGATGTCGGTTCGCAAAATGAACTGCTGGAACTCGCCCGCGCCCGCCTTGTCTTCGCGTCGGACCATTCTGATCTTGCGGCACGGTTCGAGACGATGCGGCGGGACATTCTGACACACAGCCCTTTGCGTAACGCGTTGATTTCAACATTGGAGGAGGCCAGCTTCGGCGCGGCCGCGCCCGGCTTGGAATCGCTTGATGACATGCGGGGTGGCCTTCTGGATGTCGAACGCGCTGCCCGCGTCCTACAACTGAAACATGCCGCGGAAGTCCCGGAACTCTTTGCCGTTGAAACGGCGTCCATTTTCGAAGCGGCCGGCGCCGGCGGAGTAATCAGCCAAGAAGCCGCAGAGCGCCTGGCCGGCGCCGCGACGCTGTAGGGCAACCTGCGCGCCGCCCTCGGTCTGGTGGCGGATGAAGGCTTCGTCGCTGAGACGGCGTTCGACGGAGTCAAGGCCGTCGTCGCGCAAGCCGCCGGGTTGGAGGACTTCGGGTCGCTGCCCGGGCATATTCGCGAAATGGCCACGCGTACGGCAGACGGCATTGGAGAAATCCAAGACACCAAGAAGTGAGCGGGATTCGGCGGTTCGAAGCACCATTTGCCGAGGTTGGAGGGCACCGTCTCGTGACCGCTGACGAACGCATTTTCGGTTGGGCAGGTGATCTCGACCGGCTACGAGCCACGGAATGAAGGGAGACGCCAACCAGTAGGGAGCAACGATCGTTGTTCCCTGGCATTGCGGGTCTCGGTCAATCGTGATGGCCGGTCTTCACGTCACTCCAATAGACAACGAGGCTCAGTCGGCTTGGGCGGGCCAGAATTTGTAGCGGATTTGCGGTAGCTGTTTGCCTTCGAAGTTGGGAATGTCGTACAGGCACCGGTCGATGGTGGCGACTTCATCTTTGGTAAACTCGAAGACCTTCGACATCTTCCAGAATTTATCAAAGGTAAAATAATCACCTTTTTCCGGTTTTTCAGCGACCGCGGCCTGCATTTGTTTAAAGCCTTCGGTATCCACGTTCGGGATCCGTCCGTTATTTTTGTCCACGCACCATTTCAGGATCTCGGCGACCCCGTACATGGTGAGTTCGATTTTCACTTTACTCGAATGTGTTTCCGACATGAGTGTCCTCCTCCTTCCAAAGAAGAAATCTATAGCACATTCTTGTAAAACTCTTCCAGTCGTTTGGCCGGAAAATTGCGGGATTCAAGGAAAATCCCGTGGAAATCCCTTGGGCCGCAAGCCAAAATTGTGAGTCAGGCTTTCCGGTGATTCAGGAATAACCCGTTGTATAGCATAGCCAAAGCTCATATACTGCTTTATTCCGTGCGGATGTGATGACCGTCCCGGACTGCTGCCGGGAGACGCGCGATCCGATAGGGGTGCTGAAATGGCCTTTTCCCGCCTGGTGACAGGCAACATACTCCGGTTCCTCACGTTGTGCGGCATATTGTTTCTGCCCGGGTGCTCGCCCAAGGATCCCTATGTGCCCCCGGACCTGCTCTATCTCTTTGCCAGTTATGACGTCGGGAAAAATCCCACTGCCGTAAGAGCCGGGGATTTCAACGAGGATGGATTTTCGGACCTGGTGACCAGCAACATCTCGGCCAATACCCTGTCCCTCCTGCTCGGGAACGGGGATGGGAGCTTCCAGGCGCAAGTCTCCATTCGGGTATGCAAGGAACCGCGGAACTTGGCGGTCATGGACTTCAACGGCGACGCGCACGAGGACTTGGCGGTCGCCTGTTCCGGGAGCAACCAGGTTGCGATATTCACGGGTCGGGGAGGCGGGACGTTCGAGAAAGACGGGCTGTATCCCGTTCACCGGACGCCGGTCTCCATTGCCAGCGGGGATTTCAACAGCGACGGGCAGGTGGATCTGGTGGCGGCCCTGCGCAACGACAAGCTGCAATTACTGTTCGGAAACGGGAACGGGAAATTCCGGATCGGACCGTTGTACGAATATGGGGATACCCCCACCTCGGTGACCACCGCGGATTTCAACCAGGACGGCCACGTGGATATGGCAGTGACCAACGGCGGGCCGATGAGCAGTGCCGTGTCGATCTGGTTGGGCCAGGGCGACGGCACCTTTCTCCTGCCCACGGATTACAGGACGGGCAAGCGGCCCTTGTCCGTTTCCTGCGCCGACTTCAACAGTGACGGCGTGCTGGACCTCCTGGTGGTGAACGGGCAGATGAACACGATCACGGTTTTTTTGGGAAACGGCGACGGCACCTTTCAGGAGGGCATGGATTCAGGCGGCGATGCCGGTCCCAATGACGGCTTGGCCCAGGATTTCAACGGAGACGATATGCCCGATGCCGCGGTCGTGAACATTCAATCGGGCAGCATCTCGGTGTTGTTCGGAAACGGCGACGGCACCTTTCACTATCCCCCGCGGCACTATCGCACGCCACGTGGGCCGTTTGCCCTGACGACGCTGCTCGTCGCTCCGGACCGGGGCGAAGAACCCGGCTTGGCGGTTGTCAACAACGCGGAAAATAGTGTATCGATTTTCCTTCACCATGGGTTAAAATTCAGGGAACAGGTCAGGGAGCCGGCCGCTACCTGACCGGACGAAAGGGAAATGGGTGAGCCACGGCAGGAACACCCGATGAAAACGGATCATGGAATGTCTCAAGTGTCAGGGGCTGATGATGGTGGAACGGCATTACACCACAATGACCAAGCACCTCTATGCCAAGTGCCTCAATTGCGGATTCTGGTTTGACCTCGTGGACGTGCTCAGGTTCTTCTATCGCGTTGTGCGAAACGGCTATCACGGAGCAAAAATCCGGGAAACGCTGTAAGCGTGCGGGCGAGCGCTCTTCTGTCGATACGCACGCCACCTTCGTTTTCAAGTCACAAGCTAGGATTTCGAGAGCAATTTCAGGCCTTCCCGAATCAATTCGTCGAGTGACGTGGGAGCGGGGCTCATTCGGCCCACCCGGTCGAGGGCGTTGTTGACGTCGCGATGCCGGTATCCCAAGTTGACGAGTGCCGACAGGGCATCGTCCCTTGGCGCGTCAACCGGAGCCGGCACGTCGCTCGCCTCCGGCGTTTCATCCCCGAGACAGACGATGGTGTCCTTCAGCTCCAAGGCAATACGGCCCGCGGATTTTTTCCCGATGCCCGGAACGGATGCGAGCTTGTCCACGTCACCGGCAAGCACGGCCGCTCGCAGGTCGTCAATCTTCAAGGCGGACAACACGCTCAAGGCCAGTTTCCCCCCCACGCCGGAAATTTTGGTCAGGAGGGTAAAGGCCGTTTTCTCGGCAGGCGTCAGGAACCCGAACAATTGAATGGCGTCTTCCCGCAGGTGCGTGAAGACGTGCAGCGTCAGGGGCGCGCGCAGGTCCGGAAGGGCGAAATAGGTGCTGAGCGGGATGAACACTTCATAGCCCACGCCGTTGACGTCAAGCACGACCCGGGAAGGGTCTTTCGCCGCCAGGATTCCCGTGAGGTTGGCAATCATGAAGCGGGGCCGTGTGAGAGGGGTGGGCGAACCTCAGCCGGAGGCCGCAACTTTTTCCATGACTTCATCCGGAATATCGAAGTTGGCATGCACTTTTTGGACGTCGTCATGGTCGTCCAGGATTTCCATCAGTTTCAACATCTGCTCGGCCGGTTTTTCGTCGAGCCGGATCTGATTCTGCGAGAGATAGGTGAGTTCGGCCAACGAAGTCTGAATGCCGGCCTCTTGCAAGGCCGCCTTGACCGCTTCGAACGCGGAGACGTCCGTGGTGATTTCAAAACCGGCGCCGGCCTGTTTGACGTCCTCAGCCCCGGCGTCCAGAACGACGTTCAATAGCTGGTCTTCATCAATCGATGCACTCTCCGTGACCAGCAACCCTCTCTTGTGAAACTGCCATGCCACGGCCCCGGCTTCGGCCATGTTTCCGTGATTCTTCCCCAGCATGCTGCGAATTTCGGACACCGTGCGGTTGCGATTATCCGTCATGACCTCAAGCAGGATGCCGGTTCCCCCGGGCCCGTAGCCTTCGAGGGTGAACTCCTCATAATTTACGCCGGGCAGTTCGCCTGTGCCCCGTTGGATGGCGCGTTTGATGGTATCGGCCGGCATGTTGGACTCCTTGGCCTTCGCGATGCAGGTCCGCAGGGTCGGGTTCGCATCAGGGTCTCCGCCATTGCGGGACGCGATGGTAATTTCGCGGATCAGTTTGGTGAAGATTTTTCCGCGTTTGGCATCCACCCCGGCCTTATGCCGTTTGATCGTGGACCAATGACTATGACCGCCCATGCCGTCGTTCCTTCATGCAAAACATTTCTGCGATGGATCCTGAGTATTCAAAGAAAACGCTGCTCGACTCGTATCATAGGATAGGGTCTCAGATCGTGTCAACGAGATATAGGTAATATATAATAAGCAATATTACTATATTCCCCGTTGTCTGCTCCTCACGGGCCGCGAGCACCGATTCAGATGGACAGGAGAACAGGGGGAAGTTGCGTGCAAGCAGGGAGGATGGTAAGGAAGCCCCATGCGTGTCGTGTTTATGGGAACACCCGCGTTTGCGGTGCCGTCGCTAGAAGCCCTGGTCAACTCGGACCATGAGGTCGTGGGTGTGGTCACGCAGCCCGACCGCCCGAAGGGACGAGGGCAAACCGTGGTGCCGTGCCCGGTCAAAGAACTGGCGGTGGCCAGAGGATTATCCGTGCGGCAGCCCGACAAGATCAAAAGCCCTGAATTCCTGCAACAACTCGCCGAATGGAAACCGGACGTCATCGCCGTCACGGCGTTTGGCCGGATCCTGCCCAAAACGATTCTGGATCTCCCGCCCATGGGATGCGTCAACGTCCATGGGTCCCTGTTACCCGCCTACCGGGGTGCGGCCCCGGTCCAGTGGGCGCTCATCCATGGGGATACGGAAACCGGCATTACCACGATGCTGATGGATGAAGGCATGGATACGGGCGCTGTGCTGCTTCAGCAAACCGTCCCGATCGAACCTGAGGATACCGCCTTGGAATTGGGCGCCCGGATGGCGCAGGCCGGCGGCGCGCTCCTGGTGGAGACGCTGACGTGTTTGGCTGTGCACGCGGTCGTCCCTCGCGCACAGGATCATAGCCGGGCCACGATGGCCCCGTTGCTGAAAAAAGAAGATGGGGTGATCGACTGGACGCAACCGGCAACGGAAATCGCCAACCGGCTCCGTGGCCTCTCGCCGTGGCCCGGGTCCTATACCTTTCATCATGAGCATCGCCTGATCATCCGCAAGGGCCGCGTCGATGCAAACGGCGGCTTGGCCGGCGGCAGCGTGCAACGGCCCGGTACTATCCTGGCCGTGGGTCCGACGTCCTTTTGGGTCGAGACGGGTGAGGGGAGGATCGAAGTGCTGGAGGTGCAACCCGCAAATAAAAAACGCATGTCCGTGGAACAGTTTCTGCTAGGATATGCGCTCCGAACGCAGGACACGCTCAGTCCGCAGCCGGAACGTTGCGTATTGTAACCGCGAAATGCTGTGACCGTGTGGCGCCACAGTCGAGGATACTATGAGTGACCAAACCAAACAGGCGTTGGAATTCATCGGAAAGCAAATCCGCGAACTCAAAATCATTCAACCGCATCTGCTGGAGGCCGTAAACGCGGTCTTGGCGAAAGAGCAATTTTACAAATGGAAAAAACAGGTGGTCGCGCTGGTCGGAGAAAAGCTCGGCGACGACTACCGGAAACGATTGTCCAAGGATTGGCTGGAAACGGCCTTTGCCGGAGCGGACATGTACGATGAATTAAGTGACGACATCGAAATGTGCCTCCGCCACCTGTACCAACTCTCGCATGAGATAGAAGCCAAGGGGCTGCAAAGCCCGGAGGAAAAGTAGAGATTTTGCCGGTTCTTCCGCGTCCGCGAAAACGTCTCGGGCAACATTTTCTCATCGATCCCAATATCGTTCGGAAGATTCTGAAAATCGCGGCGTTGCGCCCTGAGGACGTCGTCTTTGAAATCGGACCCGGACGGGGCGCCCTCACGCATGCGTTATGCGAACGCGTCGCCAGAGTGATTGCCGTGGAGATCGACGGGCTCCTGGTTGAATATCTGGCGCAAACCTGCGCGCAACCGGATGCCCTGGAATTGCATCATGGCGATGCCCTGGCGTTTCCCTATGACACCCTGCCTGCCGGCACGGTCGTCATCGCCAATTTACCCTACTACGTCTCCACGCCCCTGGTATTCCGGTTGCTGGAGGATCGCGACCGGATTGACCGGATGGTCCTCATGCTGCAACGCGAAGTGGCCGAGCGCATGATCGCGGCGCCCGGCTCACGGGATTATGGCCTTTTGTCCGTCGTCACCCAATACCTGACGAAACCCCGCAAGGCGTTCGTCGTGCCGGCCAGTTGTTTTCGCCCGGTCCCCCGGGTGGACTCGGCAGTCGTGTGCCTGTCGGGCCGGACCACTCGTCCGTCCGGCGATGTCCGGTTTGACGAAGTCTTCATGCAAGTCGTCCGGGGCGCGTTCGCGCACCGGCGCAAAACCCTCATCAACTCCTGCCGCGAAGAAGGCTGGGAAGACCCCGTGATCCGACGGGCCCTGGAAGCAACCAACATCGATCCCCGCCGCCGAGCCGAAACGCTCACGGTCAGTGAGTTTATCGCCCTGGCCCATGCCGTGCGCGTTTTTTCCTGACCCATTTTCCCTTCTGTCATTCCTGGCCCCGACCAGCGTAGGGAACAACGATCGTTGTTCCCTACGCCTGCGTGAATTACCGAATCTTCACTAGGTATTTCGATTGATAAATTCCATCCCGCTGTGCTAACGTCAATCCATGCGCCTATTTTTCAGGCCCGCCAAGAAGCCTGCCAAGCCGGCAGCGTCCCGTCCCGTCTTTCCAATCAACCGGGAAATAGCCGTTATTCTGAACGTCACCTTGGCTGTGTTGATTTTTCTGAGTTTGTGGTCCTTTTCGGTCCGGGACGTCGGCTGGTCCGGACTCCCCGGGAACGACACGCTCATGGAACACGGCAGCCTGCAGAACCTGGTCGGTCTGGTGGGCGCCTATATAGCTAGGGGGCTGGTTTGGCTCGTGGGCTCCTCAGCCTTGGCAATCCCGTTTGTCATCCTCGTCTACGGCATTCGACTCTTCCAAACGGAGCATAAATTCGTCATAACGACCCTGGGCTCCGTGCTGCTCATCCTGGGGATGAGCACGCTCGTGTGGTTGCATCATCCCGTCTCCGTACAGGTTTTGGAGGACGGGATCACGTCGGGCATTTATGCCGGGCACGCGGGCGCTTGGACAGCCGGCAAGCTGGAACCCTTGTTCGGTCGATGGGGCGCCACGATCCTTCTGGGAGCCTTGCTGCTTGTCTCCCTTTTGCTCGTCACGCCCTTTTCCCTCTCCGCAGGGGTCGGAATCATTCCCAAGGGTATAGGGAAGATAGAGCAATGGGTCCGGCGTCCCGCCTGGCAGTGGCCGTTCTGGAGGAAAGACCGTTCGCAACCCAAGGCCAACAAACCGCTCAAGATCAACCGCGAATCGAGAAAACAGCGGCCAGCCTTTGCGTTTCTCAAAAAAGATGACGCGGAACAGGAGTCGCCTCCGGAACAGGAAGACCCGGCTTCGGCTGAGATTGATTTTCCTGTACGAATCAGCCCCCGTACCGTTGCGCGATTCGACGTGGGACGACCCGAACCGGTCCGGAAAGTGGCGACGGGCTATCATCTGCCGGACCCCGTGGCCCTGCTTGAGGCGCCCCCGGTGTCAAACGCGCAGCAGACGGACCAGATTCTGGAGTCGCAGTCCCAAATCCTGACCGGCACGTTGCAGAACTTCGGGATTGCCGGAAAAGTCACCGAAGTCCATCCGGGGCCGGTCATTACCATGTATGAATTTGCGCCGGGGCCCGGCATCAAAGTCGCGCGGATCGTCACGCTGGCCCACGATTTGGCCATGGCTCTGAAAGCTCCCAGCGTGCGGATCGTCGTCCCCCTGCCCGGAAAATCCACGGTGGGGATCGAAGTCCCCAACCCGGTCAAGGAAACCGTAGCCTTACGGGAAATCCTGACCAGCGAGGCCTACGCCCAGTCCCGGTCCAAATTGACGCTGGCCTTGGGAAAGGATATTTTCGGCCGGCCGTGCGTCGCGGATCTTAAGATCATGCCGCATCTTCTTGTGGCCGGGGCAACGGGATCAGGCAAAAGCGTCGGATTGAACAGCATGTTGCTCAGCCTTCTCTTTTCCGCCCATCCCGACGAAGTCAAGCTGTTGCTCATCGATCCCAAGGTCCTGGAACTCCAGATCTACGACGGGATCCCGCACCTGTTGCATCCGGTGCTGACGTCTCCGAAAGCCGCCGCACGCGGGCTGACCTGGGTTCTTCAGGAAATGGAACGCCGCTATCGCCTGCTCGCGGAATATGGGGTGCGCAATATTCAGGCCTACAACCAAGCCGTAGGAGACGACCTATGTGTCGTCCCACAGAAGCAGGGATCGGTTGGTGCGAACCGGCTCAGGTCAAGGACCGGACCCGAAGAAACCGGCGACCGTGAGCCGGACGAGGCACCGCAACCGCTTCCCTATATCGTGGTGGTGGTCGACGAATTCGCCGATTTGATGATGACGGCGCCCAAAGAAGTGGAAGAAAAAATCGCCCGGCTGGCGCAAATGGCCCGAGCATCGGGCATCCACCTGATCCTGGCTACCCAACGCCCCTCGGTGGACGTCGTGACCGGCCTTATCAAAGCCAATTTTCCCACCAGGATTGCGTATCAGGTGTCGTCCAAAACCGATTCACGGACCATCCTCGATGCCAATGGGGCCGAATCCCTGCTCGGGTGGGGAGACATGCTCTATTTGCCACCGGGAACCGGCCGCCTGACGCGGTTGCACGGCTCTTACGTCTCGGACGACGAAGTTCGCCGGGTCGTCGAGTACGTCAAGACGCAAGCCGGCCCGGATTTCTGCAACGAACCGGCGTTCCAGGAACAGGGCATCGTTGAAGAAAATCAGGAACGCGACGAAATCTATGAGCAGGCCAGGGAAGTCGTGTTGACCTCCGGGCAGGCCTCTGCGTCGCTCATTCAACGTCGGTTGCGGCTGGGGTATCCCCGTGCGGCCCGGATGATCGAACAGATGCAAGAAGAAGGCCTCGTAAGCGCCCCCGGACGCGATGGCCGTCGTGAAGTTTTGGGTCGCCGGATGGCACTCGAAGAGGAGGTGGGATGAAGCTGACTGTATGGATGGTGATTGGCTGTGTCTCGCTGGCGGTGGCACCCGCGCTCGCGGAAGCCAAAGCGAGTGATGAACTTGAAGCGTTGGTCGCTCGCGTCGATGCGCAATACGCGCAGATCAAAGATTTCCAGGCGGATTTTGTCCAGGAAACGCGCATTCAAGGGTTCGAGACGCCGGTCCGCTCTTCCGGCCGCGTCTATCTCAAGAAGCCCGGCCGGCTCCGCTGGGATTACCTGGAGCCCTCGGTGGAACATATCTACGTGCATGAGGATCAGGTGGCCATGTACGTGCCTGCCCACAATCAGGTGTTAAAAGGCAGTCTCACGATGATGGTCTCGACCAAGGCCCCGCTCCGGTTGCTTCAGGGCGTCGGCAAACTGGCGGGACACTTTTCCACGGGACCCACGGGAGACGGCAAAAAAGGAGAAGGTGGGTTGCCGTTGGTGACACTGATCCCCAAACCCGTGGCCGGTTCGCCGTCGTCGTCACTCGTCAAGATCGTGGCGGACATCCAACCGGGAACCTATATGATTCAAGCTCTCGCCTTGCATGAGAGCAATGGCAACGTATCCGTCTTTCGGTTCTCCGGCTTCAAGATCAACAAAGGCATGGATGATACGGTCGTCACCCTCACTCCCCCGGAAGGCGTCGTTATCGTCGAAGACTTTCTCCCGAAAAGTTGATCCGGGGTCCGGCCTCTTTGTTTTTCCTTTGGTCAACAAGCGACCGAATTGTGACAAGCCCGTGAAGGTGCCTGGTACGGCTGCAAGTCCGCGGTTCTACCGGCAGCCGGGTGTCCGGTCTTCGCTCAGATAAACGGTGGCCCGTTCGCAGTCTCCTCCGTCGGGAGGACGAAACGGCGGTACCGCTTGGGCCACGGGCGGCAACGTGCGGAGATACGCAATAAGCGCGCGCACGTCTTCCTCATCCAAATTCGACGCATGGTCCCAGATCATGCCTTGCCAATGTAAAGGGCGGCCGTCTCGTGCCAGGCCGCTACGAAGTGCGCGAGCGATTTCTTCGTCGCTCCAGTTCCCGATCCCGGCGTCAGGATCCGTTGTCAGATTACGAGTCCAATGCGACCCGGCGGGCAGCCAACTGATTTTCTGCCCGCCGCTGCCATCGGGCCCGTGACAGTTGTTGCACGAGACGATCTTGTAAAGATATTGCCCGCGCTTCGCCAACGCGACTTGTTCGGGACTGCGCAGGCCGGCCGGGTCGATCTGCGGCATGTCCGCCGTGACCCCGGCTGCAATCTCCTCCGGAGGAATGAGGTCCGATGTAGGGGTGAAATAGAGGAAAGCCCCAACTATCCCACCGATTCCGATTCCCGTCGTTGCCAGCCCGGTCAGGAGCCACCCCTTCACGCTTCGCGGAAAGCGACGGCCCCGCGGCCCGGCCAACAAGAACGCCAGGCAACCCGCCAGAAGGACGACCCCTTGTCCCCAAATGAGGAGCCGTTGTGGAAGATCCGGATATGCGGCCAACGGGAATGCCGCCAAATCGGATTGGCCGTAGTTTCCGGCCGCATAGGTCAGTACCCGCGGTTGGCCTTCCGGCAGGGGACCGGCAAGTTTGACCGCAAGTGTTTCCAGCACGCCATAATGCAACGGCGGGGGGATGTGGTTGCGCACGGCGGGCCGTGACTTCAGGTATCGGGCAATGGCGAGAGCATCGTCGTCGGTTAAACCGTGAAAGAAGGCCCAAATCATGGCCCAGGGATTCAGCAGCCGGTCCGGAGTGCGGCCCGTGCGGAGTGCCGTCGCAATCTCCTCTTCGGTCCAGGTTCCCAACCCGGTTTCGTTGTCCGGGGTTAAATTGCGGGCAATATAGACTCCATGGGGATAGACCCCCACCCGCATCCCGCCCGCCAAATAAAAATCGTCGCCGCGATAGATCCCGGTCGGATTCGTCTGAGTATGACAGATGCCGCACATCTGCGCGTGGACCAGATACCGGCCGCGTTTCAGCAAGTCAGGGTCGTGGCCGGGGCCATCGAGTCGGCCACCCGGCTCCCAGGGCGGTACCCGGGCGAGCGACAACACGTAATTCACCACGTCCCATCGTTCGTCAGGGGTCATTGCCTCCGCGAAGGCCGGCATCGGGCCGGGTAACAGGCCGGTCGTGACTCGCAACCAGACCTGTTCAGGCTCGCTTCCCCCGCGAAAGGTCCAAGGGGCCGTCAGATCACGGGAAACCACCGGGTACCCGGTGGTTTCCTGAAAGGGAAGCCCGCCTCGCGCTTCGGGGCCATGACACGCCACACAGCCGTATTGCGTATACAGCGCCTTCCCTCGGGACAGGCTGGCGGTATCCGGGGGAACGCGCGGGGGAATGGTGACCGCTTGAGGTGGAGGCCCGGTAAAGACGGACGACAGGCCCTGAATGTACCGGACCACCGCGCGAATCTCCGTGTCACTCAGGAGGTCATGAAAATACGGCATGGCACTCGCGTGAAGGCCACGTGAGATTGTTCGGATAAGATCGCGTTCAAGCGGAGGCTGTCCGGCGGGTGTGGACTTGTATTTGAACGTACCGTTCGCGAAGTTCCGGGGATGGGGAATGAGTGATGGCGCCGCCGGACCATTGCCGCGGCCATCAGGTCCATGACAGACCGCGCAACGTTCGACAAACACACGCCGGCCCACGGGCGTATCGGACGCGAGATCGGAACCCGGGGGCCAGGTCAGGTTGGCATAGACGGCCGGGTCGGGTTGCCAGATTTCCCAGGGTTCGGACAACCCGAGGCGGGCATTGATGGATCGTCCCACGTCCAACGCCAGCAACACCCCGACCGTCAACAGCACGACGCGACGGCGTGAGAACAGAAACCAGGACATCGGCGAAGGCCTCTCTCAAAGATTGGACACGCGTCGGCGAACCGTCATGTTTCCACGTAGCTCCAGAATCCTCTCTTAAGAGGCCCGTGCCTATCCGTCTACCCGCTCATGAATGGACATGAATCGTGCAGTCATATCATACGGCCCTTGCATTCGTCGACGCGGCGCCTTATCTTCCTGTTCTGTCGGGTATCGTTCTTCTTTGTGTCCTATCGGGTCAACGTCCGGGACAGGCCTCATCCGGCCAACGAACACAGCGCCATGAGATGGCGCAGCGACACGTAAGAAAGGAAGAAAGCAGGAAACCATGGGCGGTGGCGTGAGAGTTCTGTTGTGCCTTGTTGCTTTGGCTGTGGGTCCGTGGATTTCCCCCGTGTCCATCTTAAGTTTGACGGGCGACCTGACCAATGATCCGGTCAAGGTGATTGACAAATATCTGTCGCTGGATAAACGCGGGGTCCGGCTGACCGCTCAGACCTATGAATCGGTCAAGCCCTACGTGGCCTGGGAGCAGGAAGAGCCGGTGTGGAAACGGTTCGTGGTGATCCGTGATTATTCGGTCAGTCACGACGTCACGAAATGGGACATCGTAAGCACCACGGAGGCCTTTATTCCCGTCACCTTTCAGGTGTTGGGTGTGGTCCACGTGGAGACCGTGACGTTTGTTCCGGGGCCGCGGGAGCATGTGTTGTCCGTTCATATCCGGGCCGTGGACAATCACTGGAAACTGGTGGGACCGGTGTTTCCGCCGCACGTCGGCCGGCAACGCCTGGCGGATTTCGTGAAAGATTCCATGTTCCACGAAGATGATGCCGGCCAGGCCGGCACGTTGCGGCGGCTCAGGGACGCGCTCGTCAAGGCCGGTCGTTTATGACGCGCGGCCCGATAGCCGACTCCGTCCGGCTGGTCATTTTTGATCTTGACGGAACCCTCATCGATTCCAAGCACGATATTGCCACGTCGGTGAATCTCACGCTTGCGGACATGGCATTACCCACGCTGTCTCCCGAACAAATTTTTACCTTCGTGGGCGACGGGGTCAAACGGCTGTTGCGCTTATCCGTCGGGGAGGAAAACGAGGCGCGCTATGAAGAATCGCTTCGGATCTTCCGCGGGCATTATCTCGCGCATTGTCTGGATACCACGCAATTGTACCCCGGATTGGACCGGCTGCTTGACGGGCGCGATACGCGCATGAAGGCCCTGGCCACGAATAAATCGTTGGAATACACCATGCGGATCATCGAAGGCTTGAAGGTTAAAGACCGGTTTGCCGCGATCGAAGGCCCCCTCGACCAATCCGATTTAAAACCCGATCCGGGCATGTTGTTGCGCATCCTCGACAACCTCGCTGTTCCGCCGGAAGCCGCCATGCTCGTAGGCGACAGCACCAACGACGTGCGAGCCGCCCAAGCTGCCGGGGTGTCCGCCTGCGCAGTCGGTTACGGCTACGGCAACCGGGACAAAGTGTCAGCCCTCAACCCCGACTACTATTGCGAAAAACCAGGTGACCTGTTGGCACTCTTATCACCATGAACTTGCCTTGTCTGTTCTGAGCAAAGCGTCCGGCAAAGGATTTCTCAAACCACAAATCCTTTCCTCCTCTGGCATCACGGCTTGTCGGGGAGTAGACTGAAAAATCAGGAGCCCGCCGCAGGCAATCCCTTGGTCAAAAGCGTCGACGGCAGCGAGTCATGGAAAGGAGGGAGGCTTATGGAGATCGGAAGACGGACCGTCTTGCAGATAGGGGCATTGGCGGGGTTGGGATTCTTGGTTCACGCCATGGGTTTCTCGCCCGTGTTGGGCACGACCCAAGTGGAACCGGGTGCCATCGTCAGAGTCGTCAAAACCGACGAGGAGTGGAAGGCCATCCTGACGCCGCAACAATATTACGTGCTTCGCCAGGAAGGGACGGAGCGGCCGTATTCCAATGGGTATCATGCCAGCAAGGACACGGGCACGTACTATTGCGCGGGCTGTGACCTGGCGCTGTTCTCCTCGGAGGTCAAGTATGACAGCAACACGGGCTGGCCGAGTTTTTGGCAGCCGCTCTCGGAGCGGGTCGTGGGAACCAAAACCGATTGGAAATTATTGTATCCCAGAACCGAAGTGCACTGCGCGCGCTGCGACGGTCACCTCGGCCATATTTTCAATGATGGCCCCCCGCCGACCGGCCTGCGGTATTGCATTAATTCCGCCGCGCTCCAGTTCCGGGCAGCCTGATGAAGGTGGGCCAACCTCCTGCGGTTGGCCTGGTGAAGAGAGGCGTTACGCCTTTTGAATGCGACCGGATCGCAGGCACCGGGTACAGACCCGAATGCGTTGCGCCGTGCCATTGAGCAACGCCCGAACGGTTTGGAGATTGGGCTGAAACGCCCGTTTCGTTTTGTTATTGGCGTGACTGACGTTATTTCCACTCATGCGTTTTTTTCCGCATACGACACAGGCAAAAGCCATGACGGTGACTCCTTTTCTTCAAACGTAAAGCAGACTGCCTTGATACCATACCGTCAACTCCTCTGACAACCCTGTCCTGAGCGTAAGGCGCAACGCGCCTGAAGGCGAAGGAAGCCTGTCAAAGGGCCTGTCCTGAGCGTCCTTCGACTTCGCTCTCGCTACGCTCAGGACGAACGGGGGGAGAAGCCGTCGGTCCTGAGCCTGTCGAAGGGCCTTTGTTCGGGGCCATCGCATATTGTACTATTCACCCCAGGATGGAGACGAACTCACCGGCGGACACCCGGATCCCCCAAGCATTGCAGGCGTTGCTGGATCGGTTGAATCGCCCGATTCAATCAGCCTATGAGAATCGAGGAGATCCGATCTCATCCGTGACGCAACTCGCTTCGTTCGTTTCAACGCAAATCGTGGAGGCGTTGGGGAACGCGGTGTTCCCCGCCCGCGTCGAAGCGGAACTATTGGTCCTGCTTTGTTTGTTTCAGGAGCAGGAAGGGGTGGTCCGTGCCCCGGACCGACTAGCGACGGCCAGGCGGGTCCTGGATCGTTTGTCCACCATGGCGCTTCAGCAGACTTCCGATTTTCCGCCAAGCTCGAAACCTGATACGGATGGCAAGGATTCAGCCGGTCAGGGTGATTCGCGTGCCGCGAAACAGGCCCACGATTCATCAAATCGCGCGTTACACGAGATTGACGTCCGGTTTGCCAAAGGCGTCGGCCCGAAACGGGCGCTGTTACTGGAAAAATTGGGAATTCGTACAATTGAGGACGCCTTGTGGTTTTTGCCCTGGCGGTATGAAGACCGTTCCCGCATCGTCTCCATTTCCCAACTGGTCCCCGGGGAGAAAGCCACGATTGCCGGAACCATCCATCAGGCCGGACTCCGGCGGACGCGACGACGCAATATGACCCTGTTTACGATGTCGGTTCGTGATGAAACCGGTGTCGTGGAAGTCGTGTTCTTCAACCAGCCTTATCTCGACGACGTCCTCAAGAACGGGTTGCGCGCGGTGCTCAGCGGTCCCGTGGTGACGCACTCCCGCCAGGCTGGGCTCCAAATGAGGACTCCGCACTATGAGGTGGTAGATGAGGATGAAGACCTGCTGCTCCACGTCGGCCGCATTGTCCCGGTGTATCATGAAACGCGCGGGCTGAGTTCCCGGCATCTTCGCCGGATCATGTGGGGGCTGCTGGGAGAGTACGGCTCCGGCTTGCAAGACCCGCTGCCTGCGAGTCTCCTGCAGCAACGTCATTGGCCCTCATTGGATACGGCCATTGCGGCTCTGCATTTTCCCGGCAACGAAGAAGATCTGTCCTTGCTCAATGACTGGGAGACGCCGGCGCATCGGCGGTTGGCCTTTGAGGAAGGATTCCTGCTTCAACTGGCGTTGGCGCTTCGACAGCGCATGAATCAATCAGCGGTGCCGGGCATTGCCTTTGAACTCACCGGGACGTTCACCATCGCCTTACGCACGCAATTGCCGTTTCGACTCACGGAGGCCCAACAACGGGTGATTGCCGAGATCGAAGGAGACATGCGCGCCCCTCGACCCATGAACCGGTTGCTCCAGGGAGACGTGGGATCGGGGAAAACCATCGTGGCCCTGCACGCCATGTTGGCGGCCTGCGGGGACGGATATCAGGCCGCGTTGATGGCTCCGACCGAGATTTTGGCGGAACAACACGTGTTGACCATGCGTCCATACTTGGATGACCTTGATGTGTCCGTGGCCTTCCTGACCGGAGGGGCGTCGCAAAAAGAGCGGGCCGTTGCTTTGGAACGAATCGCGATGGGAGACGTACAACTCGTCGTGGGGACGCACGCGCTCCTGGAACAGGACGTCCGATTCGCCAAGTTGGGCATCGTGGTCGTGGATGAGCAGCACAAATTCGGTGTGCTCCAGCGAGGAAAACTTCGAGAGAAAGCCCTGCGTCCCGACGTCCTGGTGATGACCGCCACCCCGATCCCCAGGACCTTGGCCATGACCATCTATGGGGACCTCGACGTGTCCGTCATCGACGAGTTGCCTGCCGGACGCCAACCCGTCCGGACGCGCATCTTTCGCCGCAACGCGCGGTCCAGGGCTTACGAGTTGGTGCGGAAGGAAGTCAACGAAGGACGGCAGGCGTACATCGTGTATCCGCTGGTGGAAGAATCCGAGAAGCTTGACCTCGAAGCGGTCATGCAGGCGGCGGAACGCTTACGGGACGCGGAATTCTCTGGAATGAACGTGGGCATTCTCCACGGACGCATGAAATCCGATCAGCGAGCCGAAATCATGAAGGCGTTTCGGGCGGGCGACGTCCAGATCCTGGTGGCCACGACGGTGATCGAAGTGGGCGTGGACGTGCCGAATGCCACGGTGATGGTGATCGAGCACGCCGACCGTTTCGGGTTGGCTCAACTTCACCAACTTCGCGGGCGGGTTGGAAGAGGCGCCCAACGTTCGTTTTGTTTCCTGGTTGTAGGGACTGACCTGCGTGTCCGTCCTGCGGGCAGGCGTCGGGACCCGGAGACGGACGTGCCGCCGGATCCGGGTGCATACGAACCGGCTTTGCCGTTCCCCACGGAGACTGTCGCGAAACGCCCGCGCATGCCGGCCGGACCGACGCACACCGCGGCGCAGCGCCTGAAAGCAATGGTGCAATGTTCCGATGGCTTTGCAATCGCCGAACAGGATCTCCGCATCCGCGGTCCGGGTGAAATGTTGGGGACGCGGCAGTCCGGGATCCCCGAATTTCGCGTGATGAATCTTGTTCGGGATGCCACAGCCCTGGAGCAGGCCCGGCAAGAGGCGTTTGCCCTGATGGAGCGCGATCCGCAATTGTCGCATCCGGACCATCGACTCCTGAAAGCCACCGTCTTGCGAAAATGGCAAACCAAATTGGAACTGGGAACGATCGGATAAACGTCGATGCGCGTGGCGGGTATTGATATTGGCACCTTGACCTGTCGCTTGCTGGTCGCGTCCGTTCCCCTTGAAACGGGAAGACCGCTTCTCACGATCCGTTCGGAGCGGAAAATTTTGCGGTTGGGGGAAGGCGTCGATCAAACCAAACGGCTCAACCCCGAGGCCATGTCGCGCGTGATCGAGACGATTCGGGAGTGGAAAGCGGTTATCGAGAGCCATGGCGTCGAACGGTCTACGGCCGTGGCCACGAGTGCCGTGCGGGAAGCCGGAAACCGGGAAGAGTTTTTGGATCGCGTCAGGAGTGAAACCGGCGTCGAGATCGAAGTCATCGACGGAAAGGAAGAAGCGCGCCGGACTTTCCTGGGTATTCGATCCGGTTTGCCGGACGTACGGTCAATCCTGGGGCTGGATATTGGGGGCGGGAGTACGGAATTCATCGCGAGCCGGCAAGGGCAGCCCCTCAAGACGACGTCGATCGACATGGGGGTGGTGCGATTGACGGAACGGGTCTTGCGGAGTGATCCGCCGGGCGCTGCGGAAATTCAACAGGCGGAAACCTTGATCCGCGACCTCACCCGCGGTGCCAGACGGGAGCTTGGTGACGTCACGGACCTGACCCTCGTGGGAACGGCCGGCACGATCACCTCGTTAGCGGCAGTTGCCCAGGAACTCCCCACCTATGATCCCGCGAGGATTCAGAATTACGTGTTGGAATTGCCGGCAATCCGGCGCATCGAGCGCAGCGTATTCGCCAAAACACAGTCGCAACGTGTCGGGATGCCCGGCCTGGAAACGGGCCGCGAAGGCGTCATTGCCGCGGGCGTGCTCATCCTGCGTTGTGTGATGGAAGAATTGAACGCCGTACGGTGCGTGGTCAGCGAATACGGGTTGCGGGAGGGCGTCCTGGTCCACCTTGCCCAATCATGCCGCGTGTATCCATAGCACGGTTCTAATTCAGCCGTTAGGTAAAGAATACCGTCTTTCTGAATGCCGGACTAAGATCAGCGCATTGATCTTAGCCGATCGTTCTGATATTACTCACCTATAGTAAGGCCCTGCATAGCGAGATTCCCGATGAGAGATATTCCAAAAGCTCAAATTCTCAAGCGAATCGAATTTGAAAATCCCTGGTGGGATGCCCCGCATGAGGTGTCCTCGAACTATACCCAGTGGAAACCGCGGCCCTATTTGAAGCTCTTTTATCCCCTTGTCGAAAATCAAAGTATTCGACGAGCAGCTCTTCTTATGGGCCCCCGGCGAGTCGGGAAAACCGTCCTCCTGTATCACACCATCAGTCGACTCCTGCGAACGATTCCTTCTAAGCAAATCGTCTACTTTTCCATTGACCACCCTTTGTACAATAGCCTCAGCCTCGAGCAACTCCTGGAATTTTTTGGTGAGGTCAGCGGGACTGACTATCACACGACTCCCACGTACGTCTTTTTTGACGAGATTCAGTATTTGAAGGATTGGGAAATCCATCTGAAGACACTGATGGATGCATTCCACGCGGTGAAACCGGTCGTGGCAGGTTCCGCCGCCGTTGCCTTACGGCTCAAGAGCGTGGAATCGGGTGCCGGACGGTTTACGGAGTTTCTTCTTCCCCCACTCACGTTTCATGAATATCTGACCTTATTGGACAGTTCCGATAGGGCTATGCCTAAATTGATACGTCAAGAGTTGCCTAAGGGGATCAACTTTTCCCGTGCGCGTGACATCAAGCACCTGAATCACGTGTTTGTTGATTACCTCAACTACGGCGGGTATCCGGAGGTTGTCTTTTCAACCGATGCTCAGAAAGACCTTGGCAGATTCGTCAAGGCGGACATCGTCGACAAGGTTCTCCTGCGTGACTTGCCGAGTCTTTATGGTATCCAAGACATCCAGGAACTCAATTCTTTATTTACCACGCTTGCGTTTAATACGGCCAACGAGGTTTCCCTCGAGGACCTGACACAAAATTCCGGTGTGGCGAAGAATACCATTAAACGATACATCGAATATCTTGAGGCCGCGTTTTTGATTCGTGTGCTTCACCGGGTTGACCAGGGTGGACGACGGTTCAGACGGGCTAATTTTTTTAAAGTGTATTTGACCAATCCGTCGATCTATTGCGCATTGTTTGCTCCGGTCAAATCTCATGACCAGCCCATGGGTTCATTGGTGGAAACGGCGATATTCTCCCAGTGGTTTCATGCGGATATCTCCAGATTTCATTATTCCCGGTGGGCCGGCGGAGAAGTCGATATGGTTTTTAGAGGGCCTGACCAGACCATCCAATGGGCCTTGGAAACCACGTGGTCCGATCAGTATGCAGAGGATTCCGCCAAACTCAAGAGCAGTCTGCGTTTTTGCCGTTCAAACGATCTGAAAGACATGCTCGTCACGTCGAAACAAGAGAAAGCTTCCAAAGTCATTGACGGGGTCAACTTTGAATTCGTCCCGGCGAGCGAATACTGTTACACGGTTGGATACAACCTGGTGATGGGCAAGAAAGCTTCTCGCGCAGAGGAGACTCGATCGTAACTTACCGTTGACTGTACCAGCGGAAGCCTTGGGATTCTTTATAGGCGGGACGATGAAACCCGCCGGGCTTCTCCAGAATCAGGGCCTTGAAATCCCACAGTCCGAACCAGGCCGGGTCGAGGACGTTGTGGTAGTGCAGGCCGGTCAGTCTGGTCAGCGTCTCACCAAGCGTGTCCTTTAATTCTGATTCAGTATAAGCCCGCACGGCGAACGCCTTGCCTTCGGCGTCCTGGAGTCGTCGGATGGCATAGGCGGCCCCGGTGCACAGGACTTGCGCATCCCGTCGAATCGAGAGAAGTTGCGGCAGCGCGCAGTATTGTTCCCGGAATCCGAGCCATCTGGCTGCATGGCGCAGGTGGGTATACTGCACTTCGTATTCCGTATGCCCGGGAAGCCGGACGGGGTCCGGCCAGCCCGAATCGATCCCGAACTCAATCAGCAGCGCCCGCCCGCCGGGTTTGAGCACGCGCCAAAGTTCTTGCAGGAATTGAATGGCGCCGTAGTTGAAGATTGCTTCGTCGGGATACGGGGTGTCCAGGTTTAAGCGGAGTTGTTGGATGAGGTCCAAGCATTGTTGATGTTCGGGAGTCGTGCCTTTGTGAGTCTCCAGTTCTTCTTTGGATAAGTGAACCGGGGTCATATCCGCCAGGTTTTCATTGTCGATGACCAAATCCACGCTGGACTCGGCCAAGGGCAATTGCTCCGCGTTCGCGTTCAGGACTTTGGCGTCCCACCCGGCCTTGCCGGCTAACGCGAGTTGGGATTGCAGAAAGGCCCGGGTGAGATCCAGAAAGATGTATTCCACGCCGCGTCGTTCGACTCGCGAAAATTCTTTGGCCATTTCCTGGGACAGGTAGCCCAAGCCCGCGCCGACCTCCACCACCCGCTGCGGTTTCGGACTCCACCAGCCCAACTGCCGGAGAGTCTTGGCGAGCAATTGCCCGTAGGAAAAGCCGTGCAGCGCTTCGCAGGGTTCCCGAAGGAGATGCGAAACCGTGGTTTCCACGATTTCGAAATGGCCGTGATGGCTTTGAATCCCCTTGTGATGAAACTCGGTGAGATGCTCTTCGCTTTCGATTGCCACGTTCTCATGCCATTGTTCGCGGACCTTTTGGAGGAGGAGGTCCCACTTGGCGTTGACGCTGTGTCCGCTTGGCGGTTCCGTTCCGAAATAACACAACGAATACCGGGGTAGAGACCACCGTTCGAGAAACCACCGGCCGGTTTCCTGGTTGGCGCCGCAGATCCATTTGCCGAATTGCTCGAGAAGCGCGGCGATCGACAGGCGGCCGTCCATGGCTCCAAGCAGGGAGGCGCCCATCCGGTTCAGCCGGACCAGGGGCAGGTCTTCATCCAG
Organism: Nitrospirales bacterium; assembly: GCA_022825885.1. Taxonomy (GTDB): domain Bacteria; phylum Nitrospirota; class Nitrospiria; order Nitrospirales; family UBA8639; genus Bin75. The sequence continues at coordinate 62,951 of JAJDVY010000006.1, forward strand.
GGGCGTGACCCACCATTCCTGATCCCCGTGTTGGTAGACCACGAGGTCCGGCATGCGCCAAGCGCGTTGTTGGAGAATCTCGCCCTCCAGGGCAAGGGGGTCAAGGGATGGAGCAGGAGAGGTGGTCATTCAATCCACTGAATCGGCTGGGTTGGCATCAAAGACCATCCGATACATGCCCGCCCAGAACTCCAACCAGGCATCCGCGGTTTCCCGAGCGCCTTCAGCCACTCGTTGCAGGTCATCCTCGGACCGGGCTGTCTTGCGCACGGCCTCAACCAACCAATTGCCGTGGCGTTGTTCTTCGGCCAGGTGTAACGTGAAAAATTCCAGTTCCCCGGGATGAAACTGCTCATATTGTTCGAGGCCCGGCACGAAATATTCAAATTCAGACGCCGCGGTCGTTTCGACGGCCAAGGCCGAACCCAGTGCGGTCAGATATCCGGAGTGAAGGAATAGCCGCCGCAACGTGTCGAGGTAGGTCGTCACTTCGGGGATCGGGAGGGTGCATTGGAGATCCTGCGGCCGGAGCCCGATGGAAGACGCAAACCGTTCGAGTTGCCGGATGTGTACGCGGTCGGGTGACCCGCTACCCAACTCGGAATACAGCGTTTTGGCCAACTCGGTGCGCATTTCTATTTCATGGATCGGGGTGTGGTATAACAGTCCTTCCAGGACCTTCACGAAATGGAAGCAAAAATAATGGTATTGCCCGGTAAAGCCCCGGAGTTGTCGAGGCTGGAGTTTTCGAGCCTTGAACGTCCGGAAAAATTCGTTCGTATTGACCGGATGCGCCCGGAGTTCCAGGACAAGCGACTCGACATCGGAGGGGATAGCTTGAACGGGGCTCATGCAATTCACGTCGGGTACGGCATTTTACACATCATCACGATGAGGAAATGCAGATTACACGATGCCCCCGACTGGTAGCAAGGCAGCAATGATGGCGACGTTCGCGGGCTGTTCCCTGTCTTATCGATACGCTATACATATCATGTATTTCTTTGTTAAGCTTTTACATCGTGATTCGAAGTTTCAAAGATCGAAGGACTGAACGATTTTTCAAGGGCAAACGGGTTCATGCTTTCCAGGGTTTTGTCAATCAGGCAACCCGTAGACTGACTATTTTGGACAGCGCCGTATCACTGCACGACTTGTCGGCTTTGCGCAGTAACCACCTGGAATCCTTGTCTGGAAATCGCGCGGGGCAGTACAGCATTCGCATCAACCGGCAATGGCGGCTGTGTTTTCGATGGCAGGATAGCGGTCCCTATGATGTAGAGATTGTTGATTATCACCCATGAGGAGGGCGAAATGACCGAGAATGGTATGCGGCCCGTGCATCCCGGCGAAGTTCTGCGTGAGGAACTTGAGGTGCTGGAAATGTCGGCTAAGGCTTTTGCTTCGGCCATGGATGTTCCGGGTAACCGTATCACGGCAATACTGAACGGACAGCGCGGTGTAACGGCTGATACGGCATTGCGGCTATCGCGGTATCTTGGCACCACACCGGAATTCTGGTTGAACTTGCAAAAGACGTTTGAATTGCGGGTGGCGGAGATGAGAACGGGTAAGCAAATCGCGCAACGGGTCAAGCCGCACCATGCCGCCTGAGGCCCGCCGGCGACAACGTCCTTCAATTCATCCTGGGGAGATTGGGGAGATCCTGCGCGAGGACGTGCTGCCGGCGCTGGGTTTGTCGGTCAGCGAGATAGCCAGGCGACTCGGTGTTTCGCGCCAGCAATTGCATAGGATTTTAGCTTGCACGTACCCCATCACGACGGAAATGGCGCTGAGGATCGGCAAACTGATCGGCAATGGACCGGGGCTCTGGCTGAGAATGCAACAGAATCATGATCTGTGGCGTTTGGAGCAGGCCCTGAAAAGCGAATTGAAGAAAATAGAGATCACCGAGACGACGCTTCCGGGATCTGCCGCTTCACTGACTGTCGGCAACGATCCGTGATGAGAAACGCCAGGACGCCGCTTCGCGCAACCGTCGCATCACGCGGTCGTCAATGTTCCTGCCTCCGCTTGTTTTTCCGCTTCTGTTCATATAAAATGTTACCTATTAGGTAACTAAAATATACGACAAGCGTGGGAATCACCTTCCGGACTAAAAAGCTCGCCCAAACGTTTAATTCTGCCAGTGCTCTCCGGAAGGCTTACGGCGACCGCATGGCGCGTACGATTATGACGCGCCTCGCAGTGCTCCGGGGGGCTCTGACGTTGTCTATGGTGCCGACTCATCCGCCCAACCGGCGCCATCAGCTTCACGGAAATCGTGCCGGACAGTATGCCGTGGATCTCATACACCCGCATCGGTTGATTTTTGAACCAGGCGACATGCCTGCGCGGAAAGCCGGAGTTGAAATCAACACGGACGAAGTGACCGCAATCACGATAATCGAAGTCATTGATTACCACAGGTGAAGGAGGAAACGACGTGGCCGTCACGACATATTCCTACGAACCCGACTACGCTGTCCCGCCCGGCTGGGTCATCGAGGAACACTTGCAGAGTCAACGCCTCTCCCATGCCGAGTTCGCCCGTCGGTGTGGCCGTTCTGCAAAACTCATCAGCGAGATCATTGCCGGCAAGGCTCCCATTGAACCCAAGACCGCGCTCCAATTTGAGAGAGTTCTTGGCCTTGATGCCAGTATCTGGCTGGGTATAGAAGCTCGCTATCAGCTTCACAAAGTCCGTGAGGTTGAGGCGCAAGAGACAAAAAAGAGGGCTTCCTGGATAAAAGCGTTCCCCGTTAAGGAATTGGTGAATCGAGGCATACTTGATAAACCCGCATCCGATGCTGAAGCAACGTCGAAGCTGCTGGCCTTCTTCAGTGTAGGGTCGGTCAACGCTTGGCACGCGAAGTACGAAGAGATGAGCGTTGCCTATCGACACTCGCCCAGTTTCCAAAGCGACAAACCGGCACTGGCAACCTGGCTGCGGTTAGGGGAGCTTGAGGCCCAACGGCAGGAGTGCGGCGATTACAACGAAGCTCAATTCAAACGGACGTTAAAGGATATTCGTGGACTCACGCAAAGGCCGGTAGAGCAGGCTTTGGAAGAGGCGCAACAACTCTGCAATGAAGCTGGCGTGGCTTTCGTGCTGGTGAAGCCTTTCCCGAGGACCGCTCTCAGTGGTGCAGCCTGGTGGCTGACTCCTCGAAAGGCCGTAATCGAACTCAGCGGCCGCCATAAGACCGACGATCACCTGTGGTTCAGCCTGTTCCACGAGGCCGCCCATGTCCTCCTGCATAGCAAAAAGCAGGTCTTTATCGACTGGATGAAATCGAATGAGGAAATTGCCGACGTCGAGTCGGAAGCTAACCTGTGGGCCTCGAATTTTCTCATCCCCCATGGCGACTGGAAGCAGCTTGTCGCAACTTCCTTATATAGCGAAATGGCTGTTCGTCGATTCGCCGAAGAGCAGGGAATAGCCCCGAGCATCATTGTCGGGAGACTTCAACATGAAGGCCGGGTATCATGGCAGACGCCGCTGAACAGATTAAAAATACGTATGGAATGGAAGGCAACGCCGTGAGCAGTCCAAAAGCATCAGGAGCGGAGCCGGAGAAGACATACTCTGCCCCGCAATCCACCGAAAAATTCAACCGACTGAAGGACATCCTGCGCGAGATGTTCCAACTCGACCGAGGCGACCTCGATTTCGGCCTGTACCGCATCATGAACCTGAAGGTGAAGGAAATCGAAGGGTTTCTCGACAACGACCTGTTGCCGCAGGTACGGAAGGCGCTGGCGGGGAACACCACCGACACGCTGGCCGCGCTGGAAGAAAAACTGGCTGAGGCCAGAAGGCAGGCCGTGGAACTGGGGGTCGATCCGGAAGCCGCGCCGAAAGTCGAAGAGTTGAATCGACAGCTTGCCGAAGCCAAGGCGGACGTCGTAGCGGAAACCGACGTGTACAACCATCTCGCCAATTTCTTCGCGCGCTATTACGACGAAGGCGACTTCATGTCCCTGCGCCGGTATTCAGGCGGCGGCCAGCCGACGTACCTCATCCCCTACGACGGCGAAGAAGTCAAGCTGCACTGGGCCAATGCCGACCAGTACTATGTCAAGACGACCGAAAATTACTCCTCCTATGTCTTCACTGTAGGCGCGGGTGCGAAAATGCGGCGAGTGTGCTTTGAGATTGCCGCCGCGGACAACGAAAAAGACAACGTCAAGGAAGCAAGCGGCAAACAACGCCGCTTCCTGCTTGCGGGCGGTGAGGCAGAAGCCGTGACGGTCAGCGGTGCGGACTTGGTAGTGCGCTTCGCGCACCGGCCGCTGACCGACCATGAGAAGAAAGCGTTTCCCGGCACCGGGGCGAAGCAGCAGGACCGGCTCAACGAGGCCAGCGTAAAGGGCATCCGGCAAGCATTGCCACCGGATTGGCAGGCCCTGCTCACCGCACCTGCTCCCACGGAACATAACCCCGAGCGCACGGTGTTGGACAAACATCTGGCCGCCTATACCGCCAAGAACAGCTTTGACTACTTCATTCACAAGGATTTGGGCGGGTTCCTGCGCCGTGAACTGGACCTCTATCTGAAAAATGAAGTCCTGAACCTGGACGACTTGGCATTGGGAGACGCGGCCCGGCTCGACCGGGCGCTGGCCCGGATGCGTGCCGTCCGGCATGTAGCCGACAAGCTCATCGACTTCCTGGCGCAACTGGAAAATTTTCAGAAACGGCTCTGGCTGAAAAAGAAATTCATCCTGGACACGCTGTATTGCGTGACCTTGGATTGCATACCGGAAACCTTGTACGCGGAAATCGCCGCCAACGAATCACAACACGACGAATGGGTAAAACTGTTCGCCATTGACGAAATCAACAACGAGGACGCATCGGTCTCCTCTTTTCCACTGGGAACGGGCCAAGGTACGCCTTACACCAACCCGTTGACCGTGGATTTCCTCAAAGCCAACCCCTATCTGGTGCTGGACACGCGGCATTTCGACGCGGATTTCACCGACTGCCTGTTGGCAGCGCTCTCCGAAGCTGGACCGCTGGATGAGCAAATGAACGGGCTGCTCGTGCATGGAGAAAACTTTCAGGCGTTGAACCTATTGCAGGCGCGCTACGAAGGCCAAGTAAACTGTATCTACATAGACCCGCCGTATAACACCGATGCTTCCGAAATTCTCTATAAAAACGGATATAAAAGCTCCTCATGGCTTTCGTTTTTGGAAAATAGACTCGAAGCGTCGAAGCAATTTCTTGTCAATAACGGAATTCTGTGTATCACGATCGACGATTTCGAATTTCATCGTTGCAAATCACTCTTGGAAGGCGTGTTCTCCCGAGAAACCTTACTTGGAGTTGTAGCCATAAAGAATAACCCCTCTGGACGATCTACAGGAAAAGGTTTTTCAAGCGCCCACGAATATGCTTTGTTTTTTGGCAATAACGAAGATGTGACTATTGGAAGGCTTTCACATTCAGAACAACAACTATCGAGATACAAATTCGACGATGAACAAGGTACATACGAGTGGGTCAACTTTAGAAAACACGGTGGGGCGAATGCCAATCGACAAGCGAGGCCTAAACTGTTCTATCCTATCTTTGTCTCAGAGAAAGACGGGGTACGATTTCCACAAGCAACATGGAACAACGAAAGGAATCAATGGGGTCTGGATGAAGCCCCACGTTCGCATGAAACTATCCTGTACCCTGTCACACCTGACGGTTCGGAGAAAACATGGAAATGGGGGCTGAAAACAGCAAAAGCGGTGCCGGAAGAATTTTGTGTCAGGCAAGATCAAACCAAACAACTGGGAGTCTATCGCAAATCCAGACTGAATGAACAAGGCACTCTTCCTCTGACCGTATGGGACAAGAGCGAGTACTCCTCAACTGAACATGGCACCAACCTTCTTCGGCGGATGTTCGGAGAATCTGAAAAGTTTTCTTTTCCAAAATCAGTTCATGCAACCGTCGATTCTCTTCGTGTTTCAAAAGCATCGGAGAACGCCCACGTAATGGACTTCTTCGGTGGGTCCGGGACGACAGCGCACGCGGTAATCGAGTTGAATCGAGTGGATGATGGTGACCGTCGGTTCATCATTGTGGAAATGGGAGACTATTTCGATGAAGTGACCGTACCCAGAGTGTTAAAAGCCGCTTATTCCAAAGCGTGGAAAGCTGGGAAGCCCATCGACAGGGAGGGCGTCAGTCTACTTACAAAGATACTTCGTCTCGAATCCTACGAAGACACCCTGGACAGCTTGGAGGTGACGCCGCCGGATTCTACGCAACAGGATTTGCTGGAACAAAATTCCGAACTGGCAGAGGATTATCGGCTGCGCTACGCGCTGGGGGTGGAGACCGCCGGAAGCGTCTGCCTGCTCGGCAAGGACTTCACCAATCCCTTTGCCTATACCTTGTCCGTGGTACGCGACGGCACGCGACGGCAAGTTCCGGTCGATCTGCCGGAAACCTTCAACTACCTGATCGGCCTGCACGTCGAATCACACCGACGGATAGGCGGCGTCCTCGCCATCACCGGTACGGACCCCGAGGGCAAATACTGCCTGATCCTCTGGCGCAACCTGAACGAAACCGACAACGCTGCCTTGGAGAAATGGTTCATTCGTCACCGCGTCCAATTCGCCGAATCCCTCGACGCTATCTATGTCAATAGCGACCACACCCTGAACGCCCTGAAACAGCCAACCGAAACTTGGACCGCAAAGACCATTGAGCCGGTTTTCCGGGAATTGATGTTTGAAGAGACGAAGTAATGGCTAAAAAACACGATACGTCCGCCGATCAGCTCACATTTTCACAACGCCAAGGTCTTGAACCTTTGCCGGAACCGATGCAGTTGGAAGAGCTATCTGATGATTTGAGGCGTGAAATATGGAACGCAACGCTTGATTTTTTGACAATGGATCGCTCAGGGAATGATCCATCGATGGGGATGCTAGGCGCCGTTCCAGACCGCCAGACACCTATCATCATCAGAGATGTTCTCGGAGAATTTCTCAAATTACCTCATGATGAAATTGATGCCAATTTCCGTTTCAATGAGCAGCACGCCAACTACAGAGAAACAAAAGAAATAATACTGAGAGGAACTTTCAATAGGGTTCTCGATTTTATCGAAATCGTTGCAAACCCTTCATCTGAAGTAAAAGGCACCAGAGGATTCATCGACACTATGCAACGTCAATTCGAGAAACATGCCGCTGCTTACTGGTTGGATACGTCGAGGCGTCCGTTCCGATTTTATCCTCGTAGCAGCAAAGAGCAAGGAGTTGCAATGAAGCAGGCCATCAAGACACTCCGCGAAAGGGGCATGGAAGGTGCAACAACGCACTTACGCCAAGCAGCGGAACACATCGAAGCACAACAATACGGAGATTCTATTGCAGACAGCATCCATGCCGTCGAGTCCGCCGCGCGTGTGATCACCCAGAAAGCAAACGCACCTCTCGGACAGGCGCTTGATTCTCTTGAAAAGGCTGGGTTGCTGAACCATCCGGCACTCAAGGAAGCGTTTAAAAATCTCTACGGTTACGCAAGTAACAAACCAGGCATCCGCCATTCTCTTTTCGAAAAAGGTACCGCCGATGTAGACGTAGATGAGGCTGTGTTCATGTTGGGTGCCTGCGCGTCATTTGTCGCGTATCTGGTGAATAAACATCATCAAATGAAGCAACACTCTCAGTAATGCTTGACAGAGCCGCAGGGCGGGTTATAGCCAACGGCCTAACTCGACATCTCAACCAGTTTTCAGATACATCTGTCATGGCGATTCTTGAATTTGTTTCCCATCTCCTTATTCTGATCGGGGCAGTATACAAAATCGTTGATTGGGTAAAGAAAAGAAATAAACAACGAGAGACAAGAAACTTTATACGACAACTTTTCCAAGAATACTGTAATCGGTTACAAGAAATAGCTGTTGCTCAACAAACGACTGATCGACATGTTACTTATAAAACGAAATATGGAACACGTACGGGTGGAAGTTCTCATTCAGATGGGAACCAATGTGTTTATAAGAATGCACAATCAGCCGTTTTTGAGACAACAAAAGAGTTTATGAGTGATTTAGATTTCGCTGAACGTGAACATATAGTATGTCTATCTGAAAATGATCGTACCAAATTCAAACAGGCACTATATGACATGAAACAATCTCATAGCTATCTCTTTGAGAATTATAGAGTCAACGATGTGCCTCAAGAGAGTGCCAAGGAAATTTTAAAAATTTTTGAAGGCCGATTGCCTTGGTTGGAAGATGAATGAGAAAGCCGGAGGTCGGGTTAGCCGAAGGCGTAACCCGACGCCGTAGCCTCATGTCGGATTACGCCATGCTAATCCGACCTACAGAAACTGGAGGAATTAACAATGAAATCAATCGATCTGTCTGTTTTACCGGAAGCGGCGCAACAGGAAGTCTACGATTTTTTTCTGTTCGTTAAGCAGCGGATACAGGGGAACGAAGCCGTCTCAAATGCTGGCGACTGTGCTCAACTGAGTGAAAACAGTCTGGCGGCTGATTGGAACACATCGCAGGAAGATCGGGCATGGCAAAATTTTCAATAGGAGACGTTGTACTTGTCCGTTTCCCTTTCTCTGATTTAAGCCAACAGAAGTTGCGGCCAGCACTGGTACTTGCCGATGCCGGGCAAGACGACTTCATCTTATGCCAAATTACCAGCCAACCGTACTATGACCAACGCGCCATAAAATTGGAACAAAGCAGTTTTGCCAGCGGGCAGTTGATCAAAACGAGCTACGTCAGACCAGCCCGATTATTCACGGCGAACGTCGGTATCATAGAGAGAGCAGTTGCCCATCTCAAACCAGAGGTTAGAGAGGGCATCGTCCGCGAAATCATGAAACTCATGTTGCCTGAGCCCCTCTGATGCCTCCACGTCGTCGCTTAGCCGGGACTTCTCTTCTCCAAAACCGCCTTGTCCTGCATCGTTTTATTTGCCGGGAGTTCGGTTACGATGACATGCGCACCATGTTGGACCGGCTGCGCGACGTGCCGACCGGCTTCGATGCAGGTGGGGAGAGTGAATACGCCCGCGCGTTGTATTTGTCTCCGACTTCTCCGACCCGACCTGAGGATTTGGCCGCATACGACGCCAACATTGTCACGCATAGCCACAAACTGCGCATGACCCCTGAACGGGGCCGCGTCTGGAAGCCGTATCAATACCTTGCCTTGTTGTTCACCGAACGTTACCTGGACAGATATTTCCACGACCCCGAAGCACTCTGCGCTGACTTGAACAGGACACGGGCTGCACATGGGTTGACGCGGGATATGCCGGACTACATGCTTGATGACCTGAGGACCATCGCGTTTCAGAGTGCGACCGGTTCCGGCAAGACCCTTCTCATGCACGCCCATATTCTGCAATACCGGCAGTACCTAGCCGCCTCCGGCGGGCGACTCAACAACGTGGTCCTGCTGACGCCCAACGAACAGATGTCCATGCAGCATGAGAAGGAATTGCGGGCCAGCGGCTTGCCCGCACGGATGTTTTCCGCCGAAGCTGGGGTTGACCTGTTCCCGCACGTGGAAATTATCGACCTCAACAAACTGGCAGAGAAGAAGGGTGTCAAGCGTATCGCCGTGGGGGATTTCGGCGACAACAACCTGGTTTTAGTGGATGAAGGACATCTGGGCGCATCGGGTAAGGTGTGGCGTGAGCGCCGCAAGGAACTCTCTCGTGGCGGCTTCACCTTCGAGTATTCCGCTACCTTCAACCAGATTGCAGGCAAGGACGACGCGCTACGCGACGCTTATGGGAAATGCCTGCTGTTCGATTACGCCTATCGCTGGTTTCACAAAGACGGCTACGGCAAGGACTACGTCATCTCCAACTTGCCTCAGGGCATGGCCGACGTGCACCGCGACGTCTACCTGCTGGGTTGTCTGTTGACGTTCTATCAGCAATACCGCATTTGGCACGACAATGCCGCGGCCTGGGTGGATTTCAACGTGACCAAGCCGCTTTGGGTTTTCCTGGGTAAGACGGTGACCGGCTCCGGCAGGGCAGATAGGGAAACGCAGTCCGACGTCGTGAGCATCCTGAATTTCCTGGCCCAAGTGTTGGCGAACGGCGACGAAATGCGTGTCATGATTGGGCAACTGCTGGACGGACAGTCTGGACTGACCGACGAAAGCGGGCGGGACTATTTCAGGGACCGGTTCACGTATCTTGGCGAACACATGTCCTCACACAAAGCCGATGATCTTTATACAGATCTGTGTATTACCCTGTTTCACGGAATGGGGAAACTGCACGTCGTTTACCTGACTACAGGCGAAGGCGAATTGCACCTGCACGCCGGCGATGCGCCGGCCTTTGGCGTCGTCAACGTCGGTGATTCCGCTGCTCTGTACAAATTGCTAACGGAGCAGGCCAATCCGCATGTGGCAGTTTCCCGGGAAGCTGGTTTTGCCGAGCGGCTTTTTACCGACGTGGACAGACGTGATTCGCCGGTGAACGTCGTCATCGGTGCGCGGCGCTTCATTGCCGGTTGGAACTCGTGGCGCGTGGCGACCATGGGCTTGATGCACGTCGGCGTCGGCGAAGGGCCGGAGATCATCCAGATGTTCGGGCGCGGTGTGCGCCTGAAAGGCTGGAACATGAGCCTGAAACGCCATCAGAAAAGCGGAGCGGAATTGCCAACGGATAGCGCGGAACTGACTCATCTGGAAACACTGAATATTTTCGGCTTGCGGGCCAACTACATGCAGACCTTTCGGGACCTTTTGGAAAAGGAGGGCGTGCGCGTCGAACGAGAGATGGTTCGTTTACCCGTCACCTGGAATTTCGCCAGGAAGACGGGCTTGAAGTTGATCCGGCTCAAGGCAGATGTGCAATACGCGCGTTCCTCGGAGCGCCCCGTTCTGCCAGATCCCGGCGCTGGGAAACCCGTCGCTTTGGACCTGTACTCGCGATTGCAATCCGTTGCTTCCTCGGATGTCGCGTCTGAACAGTCAGCGCCTAAAAATTCAGTCAAACTCCCGCTAAGCCAGGTCGCGTTTTTCGATCGAACGCGCCTGTACGACAAACTGTTGCAGCGTAAACAGCAACGGGGCTGGCATAACCTGACCATTAAGCGTGGCACGTTGGATCGTCTTCTGGAACATGACGATTGGTATAACCTGTCCATGCCGTCGGAACGTTTGTTCGTGACCGGGTTTCGCCAGATAGGCGGGCTTGAAGACGTTGCGCTCGATCTCATCACCGAGTATGCAGAGGAATTCTGGCGCAAGCAGCGTCGGCAATGGGAACACGACAAGATCGAGGTGCTTACGCTGGACGAAGACGACCCTAACAATATCGGTGCCTATGAGTTATCCGTGGATACGACCGAGAACCGGTTGAGCGAGGACGTTCGCGAATTGGCATCAAACGTTCGGGCAGGCGATTTCCGTAGTCTGAGCGTCAACGTCATCATGACTCAAGCTCATGCCTATAAACCGTTGCTGTATGCCGGGCCGGACAGCAAGGTGACGATTCAACCGGTTTCCCTGAACAAAGATGAAAGGAACGTGGTTGAAAAACTGGTTGTGCTGGCGGAACACCGAGACCCCTGCCTGCACGGCAAGGAATTGTTTCTTATCCGCAACCTGACGCGAGGCAGGGGCGTGTCGTTCTTCGACGATTACGCCTATTATCCCGACTTTATCGTCTGGTTAAAGGACAAGATCTGTCAGCACGTCATTTTTCTCGATCCCAAGGGGCTGAGCCGCTACGGGTCGCGTGAAAATAAAAAGGTCAGCCTCCATCACGAAATCAAAAAGACCGAAGCGCAAATCCGCCACACCGATCCTGACATGCGCCTGCACGCCTACGTCCTGTCCGTGACGCCACCGGCACTGATAGACGCGGCCATATGCTCCCGAGCCGACTGGAAGCGGCAAGGCGTGTATTTTCTAGAAGAAGGCGATTGTTTGAAGCAGATGATCGAGCATGCACTGAAACGGGCGTGAGCCACCGTTTGCAGGACTAGACTTCGGCCCAGGAACAGGTGCGATAAGATCGCGCCGCTACAGATAAATGTAGCGGCAGAATCTGATCCAGGGAAAATCGATGATAAAATGAATGAGGAAACTTTTTCCCATCGATCCGTTTGAAATATGGTGAACTCTTACGAATTTGACGTGTTGGTGGTGGGGGCCGGGCTGGCGGGGTTGCGTGCGGCGTTGGCTGCGCATCAGACCGGGGCGAGCGTGGCGGTGATCACCAAGGTCCATCCCGTTCGGAGCCATTCCAATGCCGCGCAGGGCGGTATCAACGCCGCTTTGACCGACCGGGGCGACAAGTGGGAAGAGCATGCTTTTGAGACGGTCAAGGGCAGCGATTATTTGGGCGATCAGGATGCCGTGGAAATTCTGGCACAGGAAGCCGGTCAGGATATTCTGGCCTTGGAACACATGGGCGTGATTTTCAACCGGAATGAGGAAGGACGGTTGGGCACCCGTCGCTTCGGCGGGCAGAAACGCGCCCGGACTTTTTTCGTCTCCGACTTTACCGGTCAGGCGTTGTTGCACGTCTTGTATGAGCAGGCGATGAAGACGCGCCTTCCGGTGTTTGAGGAATGGTTCGTAACGTCCCTGGTCAAGGACGAGCATGGTCGATGCGGCGGGGTCCTGGCCTTTGAAATACGTAGCGGGCGCATGGCGCTGTTCAGGGCCAAGGCCGTGGTCATTGCCGCCGGTGGGTTGGGACGCGTGTTCGAGCCCAGTACGAATGCGCTGATCTGTACCGGCGACGGCGTGGCGATTGCGTATCGGGGCGGAGCCCCGCTCATGGACATGGAGATGGTACAATATCATCCCACGACCTTACGGGGCAAAGGTTTGCTTCTGAGTGAGGCTGCTCGCGGGGAAGGCGCGTATCTGCTGAATGCCGAGGGTGAACGGTTTATGGAGCAGTATGCTCCGAACATGATGGAACTGGCCTCGCGCGACGTGGTGTCTCGCGCCGAGCAAATCGAGATCAATGAAGGCCGGGGGATCAACGGGTGCGTGTTGCTCGATTGCCGGCATTTGGGCAAGACGCTCATCCGGGAGCGTCTCAGCCAAATTTTTGAAGAGGCGAAGTCGTTTGCCAATATCGACTTGACGGAAGAGCTGGTTCCCGTATGTCCGGGCATGCACTACATGATGGGCGGGGTGAAGACGGACGTTGAGGGACGCTGCTGGGACCTCGCAGGCGGATGGCAGGGTGTGCCAGGTTTGTTCGCGGCCGGGGAAGCCGCATGCCTGAGCCTCCACGGCGGGAACCGGCTCGGCGCGAATTCTCTGCTGGACACCGTGGTATTCGGGCGCCGGGCGGGCCGTTGTGCCGGAGAGTATGCGAAAACCCTGGCTCACCCCCGTATCGACGACGGTGTGGTGAAGGATGAGGAAGACAACCTCAAGAAAATCCTGGCCCGTCCCGAGACCGACGACACCGTCTCCCGTATCCGGCACGAGATGGGGTGCGCCATGACGGAAGGCTTCGGCGTATTTCGCGAAGAGGAAGCGATGATCTCTGCACAACAGACGGTCGGCAGTCTTCGTGAGCGGTGGAATCGCGTGGCCATTCATGATAAAGGACAGGTGTTCAATACGAGTCTCATTCGAGCGTTGGAACTCGACTTTATGCTGGATTGCGCCGAGACCATTGCGCTGGGCGCCCTGACGCGAACGGAAAGTCGCGGCGCACATTTTCGAACGGATTGTCTTGATCGTGACGACGACCACTGGTTGAAACATATTCTGATTCATCATCGTCCCGGCGGGCCGCCTCAACTGGACTTTTTGCCCGTTCGGGTGACCCAATGGGAACCGCAGGTTCGCGTGTATTAATGGTATCACTCCCCCCTTGAGGGGGAGTCGCAAAAGCCAAGCCGCCAGGCGCCGGCTGATGCGGTGGGGGGCTTGAGCTGCATGAGAGGAGATCGAGGGAAGTTCATGCGGGACGGCACGGGAGCCGTCCCCTACAACCATGATCGTAGGGACACCCCCCGTGGTTGTCCGTTAGAGAGACCCCACGGCAATTGAAACCGTCGTGAATGACGCCATGCTGACCACGTTTCGCATTTGCCGCTTTAATCCTGAAGCGGAATCGCCGCGACCCTATTTCCAGGACTACCAACTGGCCACCGAACGGTCGGACACGGTCCTGGACGCGTTGATCAGGATCCGGGAAACCGTGGATGAATCGCTGACCTTGCGCTGTTCGTGCCGGGGGGCCATCTGCGGGTCCTGTGGGATGCGCATCAATGGGCATGCCGCATTGGCGTGCAAAACCAAAGTGGCATCCCTGGTCTCCCCGGGGGAAACGATCCACGTAGAACCCATGAATAATATGCCGGTGATTAAGGATCTGGTCACGGACATGGCCGGGTTTTGGGAGAAGATTCGTCAGGTTCAGCCTTGGCTCCAGCCCACGGGCCCGGAACCGGAAGGCGAGTACCTTGCGTCTCCCGAGGCTATGAATCATTTGACGGGGGTCATGAACTGCATCATGTGCGGGGCTTGCGTGTCGGATTGCGCGGCCTTGGAAGTGAATCCGGATTTTATCGGTCCGGCGGCGCTGGCCAAGGCCTATCGGTTCGCGGCGGACCCGAGGGACGGGAATAGTGCGTCAAGGTTGAGAGAACTGAATGTTCCGGGTGGCATGTGGGATTGCACGCGGTGTATGGAGTGTATTGAGGTGTGTCCCAAAGGCGTGGGAGCCATGGATCGCATCATGACGCTTCGTGCCAAGGGGATCGAGCACGGCGTGCCGTCGACTGCAGGCTCGCGGCATACCGAAGCGTTTGCGGATATTATCGAACAAAAAGGGCGCCTGGATGAACCGATGTTGGCTGTTCGCACGTTCGGGCTTACCAACGTCAGACAGATGTTCTCCTTTCTGCCGATGGTTGTGCGAGCTTTGATCAGAGGCAAACTTCCCAGATCCGGTCCGTTACATCGCCCGATACCGGGGATTGATCGAATCCGACGATTGTTTCAACGAGTGAAGGAGCCACGATGAAATACGCGTTTTTTCCCGGGTGCGTGTCAAAGGGGGGGTGCCCCGAACTCTATCAATCCGTGAAACAGGTGTACCCTCGATTGGGAATTGAGTTGGAAGAAATGACCACGGCGTCGTGTACGGGCGCGGGGGTGTTGCAGGAAAAGGATTTGCGCTTGGGGGACGTCCTGAACGCCCATACCCTGGCCGTTGCCGAGCAACAGGGGCTTCCCATCATGACGATTTGCAGCACGTGTCAAGGCGTGATGAGTCAGGCAAATCATCGGCTGACGACGGAGCCCGGCTATCTGGACAACATCAACCGGGTTCTGGCCGAAGAAGGGCTCACCTACCACGGCACCACCACGGTGAAACATTTTATCTGGATTCTCCTGGAAGACGTCGGGGAACAAAAGCTTCGGGAATCGGTGAAGCGACCGTTGACGGGGTTGCGCGCGGCTCCATTTTATGGATGCTACCTGCAACGGCCCACTGCGGCGCTGGGATTTGACGAACAGCCGGCACGGGCCCAATCATTGGAAACGGTCATGGCCCTGCTGGGTGCCGAAGTGGTGGATTTCCCCGGCAAGACCCGATGCTGCGGCATGCCGCTGCTCACCATTAACGAACCCGGCTCGTTGAAGATGATTGCCCATCATACCGCCGATGCCAAAGAGCACGGAGCTGACGTGATGGTGACGCCTTGCCCCTTGTGTCATCTCAACCTCGACGGACTTCAAGCCAAGGCCGCCAAATACGATCAGACGGAAATCGACCTGCCGATTTTACATGTGCCGCAGTTGCTCGGACTGGCCATGGGCCTGGGGCCGCGGCAACTGGGCCTCAAGCGGAATCTGGTGTCTACGCAATCGGTGTTGGAAAAACTCGATGTGGCGTAAAAACAGAAAGGTCGAGGGTTACGAAACTTCTTTGGACATGGTCTGGAAGTAGGCCAGGAGGTCGCGCGCTGAAAGAATCCCCACGATCTTCCCATTATCGCTCACGGCCAGGTGGCGGATCCGTTTGTTGGCCATAAGATCTCTTGCATAGTGGGGCGAAAGCTTCTTCTCGACGGTCAGAATGGGACTGGACATGATATGAACCACTGAAGTCGCCGCGAGGTCACCTTGTTCGGCCACGGCCCTGACCACGTCGGTCTCCGTCACAATACCGGCGAAATCGTTTCCCTTTTTTACCAGAAGTGACCCAATTCGCTGGTTGTGCATTTGCCCTGCAGCCTGTTTGACTGTCGCGTCCTCGGTCACAACGCTCAGATCCCTGTTCATCAATTGTCCGATGGTCGCCATCGCGTTCCTCTTCAGGAATAGGGAAAAGGCTGGAAAACAATGGGGCACATTCTAGGAAAAACCTGGAAGATATGCAAGAAACTGGCGTCTGCTGACTAGCACCGAGCTCATTTTGATTGAATCGCCGGCGATGGGTGGCCTTGCCGTCGTCTTATAACTTCCGCATTTTGGCATACGCTATTGCGTGAGCGGTCAATGAGGCTGCAAATGTGGCAAAGCTGAATTCTTGATTTGGCTCGGTGAATTTCCCTTTCAAACCGCCCACTCTGTCGGACAAAATCAGGCAAGTTCCATCATACAAGCGCTCCCGCATCAGGCGCTCACAAAATAGTTCGTAGCGTTTGGCATATGATGTCGTCTTGAATTGGGGGAATACCTCGAAATACGGCTCATCTACTTTAACAGGGGACGTGGATTCCGACGTCTCTTCCAAAAGCATTAACCACCCTAGCCATGGCTTTTGCGATGGCTTGAATTTACCTTCCCTGTACGCGGTTAGCAGATCCGTTGAGTTGCCCAGAGCTTCTTCTACGCGATTGTTGAAGTTGTTACCAAAAGATGGCCCGATATGGGCTTTAAATTCAATCGATGCCAAGAGGCAGTCGTCGATGACCACCAGTAAATCCCAATTCTTGGTGGGTCTGAAATAGCCGGGCAGGGTGGTCGTTCTGGTATGGATCGTGGAGTCAGGCAACCCTGCTTCTGCCAGCAACTCAGACAAAAGTTTTATGAACCCGTCGAGATGTTTGCCGCTGGTAACCGCACTTCGATTGCCAGCATCTTTTTTGCCCGTAGTTTTCCCTTGTTTTTTGCGCTGATGAATTCTTGCCTTCCAAAAATATTGGACGGCTTTCGCCAGCCGGTCTTCCATAATTTATTTTTTTGTTCTTTCCGTTTTGATTTCAGCGCAAGAGAATAATGAACCCATTGCGTGTCGAATCCGTTTCTCGGCGTTGTCATAATAAGAGGGGTCGATCTCTACGCCGATGGAATTGCGTCCCCATTTGGCGGCGGCAACCGTGGTGGTCCCCGTGCCCATGAACGGATCCAATACCGTGTCTCCTACAAAGGAGAACATCCGGACCAACCGTGCCGCTAATTCTTCAGGGTAGGGGGCGGGGTGCAGTCGTGTTGATGCGCCGGTAAGACCTGACCAAATCGGCTGAAACCACTGTTTGTGGTTTTCATCTGAGATGACGGAGAGTATACGCATTGCGACCGTTGGGTTCCGGTATCCACCCGGTTTGCGTTGCATCAGGACGAACTCAATGTCGTTCTTGATGACGGCATTGGGTTCATAGGGTTTCCCCAGGAATCCGGCACCATTTCCCGCTACCTCAAACACCGCATTGGCAATTTTGTGCCAGATGATTGGTGCCAAGTTGTCGAATCCAAATTTCCTACAGTGATCCTGAATTGAAGCATGAAGCGGAACGACCGTGTGTCTTCCGTCGTTCTTTCTTCGTGCCAGACAGACGTCGCCGACCACACAGATCAAGCGTCCACCCGGGACTAACACACGATAACAGTGTGCCCACGCCCTATCGAGTTCACGGAGAAATTCTTCATAATCTTTGATGTCCCCAAGCTGGCCAGGGTGGTCTTGGTATTTCTTTAAGATCCAGTACGGCGGGGAGGTAACAACCAAATGAATGGATTCATCCTTGAGAAACGTCAGTTCGCGGGCATCTCCCTGGATTAATCGGTGTGTTGTCGGGATCTGCTGGACGGCCGCATCTATCTGTTTGAGGAGTCGTTTGTCCTTCGCGATACGGGGAATATCGGTTTTCGGGTCTTTCAGTTTGGTAACCGAACCAGGCAAAAAGCGATCATAATTAAAGATATCTAGTGTTGCCATGGCGGCCTACTTCATTGATGCGTCCTGAATCGTCCAAGACTTCTATTTCCCGTACGGGACATAGCATTAATTTTATCCGGCAGATCGACCGAGTTCGACTTTTTCAGTTCCCCAGTATAGGCCCTTTCAAATTGCCTGACAATGAATGGTGGCATTTCTCTTACCCCCTGGTTTTTCTCTCTTGCAAGGACTCATTTTGTGCGTTAGCCTGCTTCAACAAGATTAACGAGAGTTTCCCAAAGAAATTGTGAGTCCCATCCCATGACCCAATCCGTGATGAATCTCGAGTGCGTCGTGAGTGGCATGCAGGAGCCGATGAAGCGGTTTATTGATCGCGTGCGGATGCTCGGCGGCGGGAACTGTTTGGCGGTGATCGGGGTCGGCGCCATTGCCACGTCCGGCTTCGACCCGGCGCGGCATACCGCGCGTAGCGTCCTGGTCCTGGAAGCGATTGATCTGGCTATGCTCCGAGAACTGGCCAAAGACGGGGTGAAACTTGGAAAAGCCAAAATCGCCGCGCCTCTGATCATGACGCCCGTCTACATCGCCGGATCCCTGGATACCTTCCCGTTGGAGTTTTTGGAGATCCAGCAATGCCACGTGTGTTTCGTCGGCACCGATTATTTTGCGGATCTGTCGTTTGAGGAACGTCACGTCCGGCTGCAATGCGAGCGCGAATTGAAAACCATCCTGATCGGCATGCGTCAGGGCCTCCTGGCGGCTGCGGGTCGTGAAAAACTGTTTGGGATCATGGAAGGCGATATTGCGGAACGGCTGATTCGCACGCTCCGCGGGTTACTGTGGCTTCATGAACAGTACGACTCTTTGTCGGCGGTTGAAATCGTCGGCCGGATCGAGCAGGAGACCGATCGCTCCCTTCCCGGCATTCGTGCGGCGCTGCAAGAAAACCGCCGGCACGACTGGAACGATTTCACGCGGCTCTATGATGAAATCGACGGCTTAAAAAACGTGGCTGATCGCTGGTGACGACCATGGTCGGAAAAGCCCTGTCCGCCGTCGCGGTTCTGCTGCTCCTGCCCACTTTGAGTTGGGGCGAGGTGTTGGTGCCGGACACCGGCACCTACGTCGTGGACAGCGCCGGCATCATCGATCCCGGAACCGAGCGGCAGTTGGAAGGCTGGTTGCGCGAACTCGAACAGAAGACCACGGCGCAGGTGAAAGTGTTGACGGTGGAGTCGACCCAAGGCGAACCGTTTTTCAGTTTTGTCCAGCGGCACGCCGAAGCCTGGAAACTGGGCCGGAAAGGCCGGGACAACGGCGCCCTGATTGCGTTGGCCCTCAAAGAGCGGAAAGTGCGGATCCATACGGGGTATGGCTTGGAAGGCGCGCTCCCCGATTCATGGGTGGGTTCAGCTTCCCGTACGATTGCCTCCCAATTTTTCAAACAGGCCCGATATTCCCAGGGCCTGCTTCAATTGGCGGTCGTCACGGCCAATCAGGTCGCGGACGCTCAACGGGTCAAGCTCACCGGCATTCCCCAACACCGGTATCGGCCGAGCCGGGGTAACGGTAGAGGTGGCTCGGTTCTGGGATCGTTGCTCGTCCCGCTGTTTTTCCTCTTCATAGTGTTTTCCAATATGCGGCGCCGGCATTATTCCACTTGGGGCGGTGGAGGATTGGTGGGTGGCATGTTGCTGGGCAGCGCCTTGGGTGGCGTCACGGGAAGAAGCCCGTGGGGGGTATCAAGCGGCGGGTTTGGCGGTGGCTTCGGGGGCGGCTTCGGCGGATCATTCGGTGGAGGTGGCGGCTTCGGGGGCGGTGGGGGCGGCGCGAGTTGGTAGCGAGAGCGGTTGCCTGCGGCAAATACGGCATACGTAACGGAGGGAAACAATCATGAGCGCTGGACGCATATTACTCATGGTCTTCGGCGGGTTGCTCATCCTGATCCTGATGCTGGGTGGCTGCGTCTATTCCGGATACAACCGGGTCATTGGAATGGACGAAGCGGTGAAGAGCCAATGGGCACAGGTCGAAAATCAATTGCAGCGACGGTTTGAATTGATTCCCAACCTGGTCAATACCGTCAAAGGCGTCGCAAGCCAGGAAGAGAAGATTTATCTGGGCGTCGCCAATGCACGCAAAGCCTATTTTCAGGCGCAATCGGTCAATGAAAAAGCCCGCGCGGCGAGCGGGTTCGAGTCGGCGCTGTCCCGGCTGCTGGTCCTGCGGGAAACGTATCCCCAACTCAAGTCCGACCAATCGTTTTTAAAGCTTCAGGACCAACTGGAAGGGACGGAGAATCGATTGGCGGTTGAACGCAAACGGTATAACGACAGCGTTCGGGCACTGAACACCTTTGTCCGGCAATTGCTCGGGAGGCTCTACGCCGGGCTGGCCGGCGTCGAACAGGCTGCCTACTTCGAGATAGGCGAAGAAGCCCGAGCCACGCCCAAGGTGGAATTCTAAAATCACTCCTCCCTTGAGGGGGAGTCGGGGAGCCAAGGGCGTAGCCCGCAGGCGAACCGGTGGGGGTAGTGGAGACGTCGGGCTATCCTTCTCTTCGCTCCATGGGAACGTAATCCGTGTGTGGGAGTCCGGTATACAATTGTCTGGGCCTGCCGATCTTGACTTGGGGCTCCCGCATCATTTCCCGCCAATGGGCAATCCATCCAGGTAACCGGCCGATCGCAAACAGGACCGTGAACATGTTCACCGGGAACCCGATTGCCCTGTAAATCATCCCGCTGTAAAAATCGACGTTGGGATACAGTTTGTTCGAGACGAAAAAGTCGTCCTTGAGCGCGACGTCTTCAAGGTGTTTGGCGATTTCGAGCAACGGGTCGTGCCTGCCGAGGGCGGTCAGGACCTGCTCACAGGCTTGCTTTAAAATTCTGGCCCGCGGGTCATAGTGTTTGTAGACGCGATGTCCGAACCCTGCGAGGCGGAAGGGATGAGATCGATCCTTGGCCAGCTCGATATATTTCCGTACGTTGTCTCCGTCAGCATGGATCGTTTCGAGCATTTCCATGACTCGTTGATTCGCGCCGCCGTGTCGTGGGCCCCACAACGCATAGATGCCGGCGGACACGGACGCAAAGAGATTCGCGTGCGACGATCCGACAAGACGCACCGTGGACGTCGAGCAATTCTGCCCATGATCGGCATGAAGGATAAACAGCAGGTTCAAGGCGCCGGTCACAACGGAGTTCACCGCGTAGGGCTCGGAAGGTACCGAGAACATCATGCGCAGAAAATTAGAACAGTAGTCCAAGGCATTATCGGGATAGACAAAGGGTTGCCCGATTGATTTCTTATAGGAATAAGCCGCGATGGTTGGGATTTTGGCAAGGAGACGGTGAGTGGATAACTCGACCTGTTGAGGGTCGGTCGGGTCGTGGCTGTCCTGATAAAAGGTCGAAAGCGCGCCGACCACGGCCGACAGAATGGCCATGGGGTGCGCATCCTTGGGAAACCCGTCGTAAAAGCGTTTCACGTCTTCATGCAGCAGCGTGTGTCGGGTGATTGCGTTCGTGAAGCGCTGATACTCGGATTGGGTGGGCAGGCTTCCGTATATCAGAAGGTGGGCGGTTTCCAGAAAATTGGAGTGTTCCGCCAGTTGCTCAATGGAAATCCCGCGGTAACGAAGAATGCCTTTGTCTCCGTTCACAAACGTGATGCCGCTGGAACAGGAGGCGGTATTCACGTACCCGGGGTCGAAGGTCGTGAGCCCCGTTTGGGCACGTAGCGTGGTCACGTCGAGCACCTGTTCGCCTTCAGTTCCCGTGGCAATAGGGAGTTCAATGTGTTGGTCGGCAAGGTGGAGTGTGGAGCGCCGGCTCATTGGAGCACCTCCTTACGAGCATGGATTTCTTTTCATGAAGCTCTCTTTCATTCTACCGGAACGATGAGGAAGATATGGGCCATACGGAGTCAAGGGGTTGCCGCCAAGGCAAAAACCTTGGTAGGTAAGGTCCTGGAAACGGTTCAACGCCCGTCTCTTGCACGCGATTATGCCTGACTACCTGATTACCTGGATTCACCTCGTTGCGGCCATCACCCTCATCGGCGGCTTGCTGTTTTCCCAAGTTGTGCTCACTCCGGTGGTACGGAAGACGCCGTCCGATTCAAAATCGCGTGAAATCATTCGTCTGGCAGGCCGTCGTTTTCGAACCATCGCGTGGGTCAGTCTCATTATCCTGATCCTGACCGGGGCGTATCAGATGTTGAATGAGAGCGGCTCGGCCCGGATTGAAACTGCCTGGGGCGTGGTGTTGATGCTGAAGCTGTTCCTGTTTGC
Organism: Nitrospirales bacterium; assembly: GCA_022825885.1. Classification (GTDB taxonomy): domain Bacteria; phylum Nitrospirota; class Nitrospiria; order Nitrospirales; family UBA8639; genus Bin75. Next base: position 85,377 of record JAJDVY010000006.1, read on the forward strand.
CATCGCCTTCGGGCTCCTCCTCATTCATGACTTTATTCTCGATCCATATGCCCTATCGTCTCAGAATACCGCACTGCCGGCCTCTTCACCAATCGTCCCGGCCCGTGCCGATATCCTGCAAAAAGGCGTCATCGTGCTGACCTTGGCCGTCCTGCTCGTGGCTTCGTATCTGGCCAAGATCTAGATCCGCGTTCTGCGTGTCCCTAATCGGCATGCCCGGCAACGTTCCCGACGCGCCGGATTGCTCCGCTCCTGATACGGGTGACGTACCCTTCAATCTCGCGCCTGACTTGAGGTCCAAGGATATACAGGGCGATCACGTTCGGGATGGCCATGGCAAAAAACATCGCATCGGCGAATTCGATCGTTGCCTGCATGGAGACAACGGCGCCCGTCGACAAGAGCAGGCAGTAGACGAGCTTGTAGCCCAGGTTGGTCCAGTATGATTCGCCCGCAAGATAGGCCCAACATTTGACGCTGTAATAGGACCAGGTGAGTATTGTCGTATAGGCAAACAGGATGACGGCCACCGCAAGAATGTGCGGGAACCATGGAAAGACCGAGGCATAAGCCGCCGACGTGATCTCAATCCCTGAAAGACCTTGGATCTTGTAGGCCCCGGTGACGATCACGATGAGCGCGGTCATGGTGCTGACGACGACCGTGTCGATAAACGGCTCAAGTAAGGCGACGAGCCCTTCGCTCGACGGTTCCCTCGTCTTGACGGCGGAATGCGCGATGGCCGCGGACCCGATGCCGGCCTCGTTCGAATACGCGGCTCTTTGCAGGCCGATGATCATGGCGCCGATGACCCCGCCGCTCACCCCCTCCGGTGCGAAGGCTTCAACAAAGATGCTGACAAACGCCGCCGGCACCTGTTCAAGGTGCAGGCAGAGGATGATGAAACCGGCTGCCAGATAGACAAATGCCATCAGAGGAACGAGTGTCTGGGCGACCAGTCCGACCTTGCGGATGCCGGCGATGATCACGAGCCCGACCGCGACCGCGATGACAACCCCGAACGCAAGCCCATCCTGGAAACCCGTCGCTTCGGAAAATTGGGTGAACGCCTGGTTGACCTGGAAGAGCGTAATGCTGGCCCCGATACCGAAAATCGCAAAGAGGGTAGCGAGGACCTGCCCGAGTTTCTTTAAGCCGCGCTCCGCGAGCCCCTTGTGGATGTAATGCATGGGGCCTCCTGAGACGGTGCCGTCGGGATTGATCCGGCGGTAGGCGACCCCGAGCGTGCATTCCACGATCTTTGTCGCCATTCCGAGAACGCCCGCCAGGATCATCCAGAACATGGCGCCGGGTCCGCCAATCGAAATGGCCACGGCAACTCCCGCGATATTCCCAATGCCGACCGTTCCGGATAGAGCGGCGCTCAACGCCTGGAAATGGGTGAGGTCGCCGGGTTCGTCGTCACGCGTGTACCGGCCGCGCACAATGCTCAGCGCCAACCCGAAGTAGCGGATATTCGGAAAGCGGAAATACAGTGAGAAAATGAAGCCCGCCGTGATCAACCAAAAGGCGATCACCGGAACGTCGAGGCCGGCAATATTGACCGAAAAAAAGATGACGCCGGAGATGACGCCGGTAATCGGCGAGATCGCTTCGTCGATGTATTGGTCGAGGTTCACGGGAACAATCAGACCGTTGGGGTGGCGGGTGACGTTCGCGACAAACGTTGCCCGCTCATCTCTCTCGCGGTGTGAGAAACAACCTCGGGAAGATTAAAACGGCGTCTCCCCGTTGCGCAATTTGGCGAGAGCCTGTTTGACGAACTCGGCATCCTGGCTGCCGGGATCGAGGTTCTTGTACGCGGTGGCCCAAAATTCTTCGGTTTCGCGATATCGCTTCAAATACCAGAGAGCCAACCCTTTATACCAGTTCACCCCGGGTTCATTGGGACGATCGACCAAGACGCGGTCGAAATGCTTGAGCGCGGTTTCGAAGATTTTAGGGTCGTCGAATTTTCGTTCTTCGATCATGATGACGCCCAGGTTGTAATGCGCCTCATAATTGCGCGGGTCCAATTCCAGGACTTTCTCGTACGCGTGCTTCGCGTCATCCATCCGTTCCAGGACCATATACGAGCGGCCGGCCATCATTTGGCCTTGCACGTCATCGGGATTGTCTTTCAGCCTGGCTTCCAACCGCGCGACCATTTCCCGCGGGTCGGGCATTTGGCCGGCCCGTTCGGTTTGGATGCCCACGAGCCGGTTGATGGTACGCCATTGCAGAAAACCGTAGGTCCCGACCGACAAAATGACCACCACCAGGCTGACCGCGATTGCCGTTCCCCAGGCATTGGCCGGTTGCGCGGCGCGCTCGGAGGACGAGGCAGGTTGGGCCGCGGCAAGGGCTTCGAGCCGATCCATGACGCCCAGCAGGCGCTGTTCGTCAGTGGCTTTCAGGCGATCATAATCCTCCTGCTCCAACCGGCCTTGCGCCAATTCGACCTCAAGTTCCTGGAGCGATTGGAAGAGGACTTCACGTTCGACGGACAGATCGGCCTTTTCCTGATCCTCCTCGGCTTCCCGGCTGATCAGCTCGGGTGTGGTGGGGTCCTTCCGCCAAAAAGGAGAAGAGATTGCGGCAATCACTCCGATGAGGATCGTCAGACAGACAAAAAAGAAGATGGTCGACATTGAGTGATTCCAAGAAAAATGTGGCGCGTGGAGCGGCTAACTGGAGATCATTGGTGTGAAAAACCTGCCCTCGAACACATTGAATCTTTTTCTCAATTGTGTATATATATGCACGTGGAAACAAAAACCGAGAAGATTAAGCACAGGCTTGAACAGGACGGGTGGTGCCTGAAGCGCCACGGCTCCGATCATGACATTTACCGGCATCCCGGCATCAAGGGAATTATTACCCTGCCCAGACACAAAACGGTATCGCCGGGCGTTGCCCGCTCCATTGCCAGGAAAGCGGGGTGGCCTGAGTAGCCGCCCGGAAAGGAGAGGAACATCATGAGATATCCCGCAGTGGTCGATGGCAAAAAAGGAGCCTATGGCGTGACGTTTCCCGACTTGCCCGGCATTGTCGCCATGGGGAAAACGCTTGATGAAGCGTTGGTAAACGCCGAGGACGCGTTGCGTGATTACGTGATAGAGACGGAAAAGGACGGGGAGACGATCACGCCGCCCAGCGCGCTTGAACAGGTGGAACCTCCCGACGGGTGCCTGCTGGTTTCCGTCCCGCTGCTCCGTCTCTCGGGCCGGAGCGTGCGCGCCAATATGCTGCTGGATGAGGGTGTGACCGCCTTCATCGCCAGCGAGGCGCAAAGGCGTGGCATGACCCGGACGGCCTACGTGGAATGGATGACGCGGCGCATCGCGCAAATGGGCGGATAGAAAGCGCGCGCGGGAAGTCTCGCTAGCTGTCAGAGTCAGCAGTTTCATATTGCATATTCGGCCATAAGTTTCTCTAATTTTTTTGAAAGACGGGGAAAGCTAAAAGCCCCGTTCTCATCCCAAGCTCTTGTACCTTTCATGAATCCGCAGCGAAGGACCTCTTTTTGAAGTTCATCATGGGGGTACAAGTACCACTTCCCATCCTGATTAAATGCAATGTAGATATTTTTGCCGTTGTATTTTTTCTGAAACGTTAGGCGTCCCTTGAGTTGAATTTTCACAAAGCTGTTTCCATCAATGTGACAAGCGATGAAATCAGCCCCTTGCCAGTCGTCGCTTAACCGTATGCAATTAAAACCATAATCGGCTAACGTTGATGCAACCTTCTGGAAATTGAAATTCTCCTTTTGCCGAGGGTTCAAATCTTCAAATCTTATATGCGTAAGCTTGAGCATATGATTTCCTTGTTGTTGGTGTGGCTCGGATAAGCGGTAAAAGCTTATTCCCTCTTATCCTGCTGCAGTTCCCGCTCGATTCGGCGCCGGGAGGCCTCGTCGAGTGCGGGGGGCGGCTGAGATGGGGGAGTCCTCGTTACCCACCCTTTGACTTCTCTCCATAACAGGGCTCCGCCGCCGAACAGCAACAGGAACGGCGTCAGCCAGATCAGCCAATTGACCCCCTGTTTCGGTGGTTCCATCATGATGTAATCGCCGTAGCGGCTGTGAAAGTACGCCCGGATTTCCTCGGTGGATTGGCCTTGAATCACACGTTCTCGAACGGCTTCCCGCATTTGATGGGCCAGGGGCGCGCCCGATTCCCAGATATTTTCGGTTTGGCACACGGTACATCGAAGCGTCTTGGCAATCTCGCGCACCTTCTGATCAATCTCCGTTTCATCCACGACTTTGGCCAAGCCCGGGGCGAGGAAGACCACGCACAGACAGATCAGAATAGGGACAAAACGAAACATTCAGGTGCTGGGGGTTGGATGGTCGACTCGGCAAACATCCGCTAACAAATGCAAATGTACGATAAATATGAAAAGCTCAGAACGTCAAGGACAACTAGACCGTGGGGAACAACATCTGCTGCCTGACAAACCACACTATCCGCTGGGACGGCCAATGATGATCAGTAAGTTATTGAATATACCTAGCTTAGATCGCCGCTCGCTATGTCTTGCTCGCTAACAGTACGTTCAAGGCGGTAACTGAGCGCATTGCGAGCCGGATTGTCAGAGGAGTAGAGTGAGCCATCTGAAATGGATGCTTGGTGTTGCGAGCCTTGTCGATCTCAATATGATAAGAGCGAAGCGCCGTTGAGAGCCATGACGAGAGTTCTCAATCGGTGCAACAGATGGAGAGATGAAGAAGGTCGAGACAGATCGCAGTCTCATGTGTGCCGTGGTTAAGGCCATCAACCGTCTTGGCGACGACGTGGCGAAGTTAGTCCGTCACTGAGGAGAAACGTCATGTCGGCGCTTGACTGGATCACCATCGAAGGCTTCAAGAGTATTAGATGTATTGAGAAACTGGAACTTGGCCCAATTAATGTTCTAATAGGGCCAAATGGATCGGGCAAATCGAACTTCATCGAGGCTTTCTCGTTCCTCAACGCCATTCGAGACGGAAGATTAAGAAACTATGTGACAAAGGCAGGCGGAGCTGAACGCATATTGCATTTCGGTTCAAAGACAACATCGGATTCGACAATTCATATTTCTTTTGAAAATCAGAAGAATCAATACAGAATCAAGCTATCTGTGACAGAGGATGACAGCCTATTCCCTGAGGAAGAAACCGCATATTTTTGGGGGGATAAGAATCGTTACCGAAAACCTTACGACACGCCCCTTTCTGGAAACGGTGGTGAAGCTGGAATTAGCCGGACACAGGCGGCGGGTATAGCGGGATACGTCCAAAATCATCTTGACCGCTGGCGTCTATACCAATTCCACGATACGAGTTCGTCATCGCCGATAAAAAAAACAGTTGACGTAGATGATAACCGCTATTTGCGTCCGAATGGGTCAAATCTTGCAGCTTTTCTATATCTTCTTCGCAAGATGCACAAAAGCTCGTATGATTTGATACAGCGCACAGTACGGCTTGTCGCGCCATTCTTCGACCGTTTCCAATTGAAACCGCTGGCGCTAGACGAAACCAAGATCCGCCTTGAGTGGCGGCATCAGGGGACAGATGCCTATTTCGACGCCTCTTCACTCTCCGATGGGTCCCTGCGGTTCATTGCGCTCACGACTTTGCTTTTGCAACCGGAAGAGTTTCAGCCTTCCGTCATTATCATGGACGAACCGGAACTTGGTCTACATCCGTATGCAATCGCAATTCTTGCCTCACTTATCGAACAGGCTTCAGAGAAGGTACAAATCGTTTTGGCTACTCAATCATCATTGCTACTGGACCATTTCTCCCCGGAAGAGGTGCTTGTGGCCGATCGCGTGGATGGGGCGACTGAGTTTACTCGGCTGGATGGCGAGAAACTGAAAGAATGGTTGGAAGATTACAGCCTTGGTCAACTTTGGGAGAAAAACGAAATCGGTGGCCGACCCGCCCCAGAACGTAGAGACTAGGAATCTGAGGCATGACGCGTTTACTGGTTCATGTGGAGGGTGAGACCGAGGAGAGTTTCGTCAACGACGTGTTGGCCCCGTTTCTATATGGTTGTGGTTTTTCGAAGATCGGTGTCCGTCTGATCGGTAATGCCCGTCAACGAACCCGGCGCGGCGGAATCAGGTCGTGGGATGTGGTGCAACGAGAAATTATACGCCACCTTAGAGAGGATCGCGAATGTATCGCCAGCACAATGGTCGATTATTATGGAATGCCAAGTAGAGGTGCCAGCGCTTGGCCAGGCCGAGAGAAAGCATCTGCACTTGCTTTTCCACAAAGGGCAGCTACGGTTGAAGAAGCGCTTGCAGAGGATGTCGGCTCGAACATGGGGAAAGGCTTCGATTCTCGTCGATTTATCCCGTATGTGATGATGCATGAGTTCGAGGCTCTGTTGTTCAGTGATTGTCCGACTTTCGCCAATAGTATTGATCACTCCAACCTTACATCGAGATTTCAGGAGATTCGAGATGACTTCTCCAGCCCAGAAGAAATCGACGACTCTCCCGACACCGCGCCATCCAAACGTATCATCAAGCTCGTACCTGTCTACCAAAAGCGACTCCATGGAACACTCGCTGCATTGGGAATAGGACTTCGGAAAATGCGCGATGAATGTCCACATTTTGCGGACTGGTTGCTTCGCCTGAAGATGAGAGATGACGAGCACTCATGACTCCACATATTACGAAATTGCACATGGAAAGTGTTAATCCAGACCCTGACTCCGAAGCAAGAAACAGGATCTTCTCAATCGTCGCGATGGAGATCTGAGTGTCTTTCGAATCGCCAACGATAAATTCAGGTTGCGGGGGTTGGGTCGGACAATAATGGGGTCAGAACGTTTTTCGTCAGATTGGTATACACGTTGTCCACGATCGGACCGATCCATTTATGGCGGATGATGCCTTGTTTGTCGATGACAAACGTTTCCGGCACGCCGTAGACGCCGAAGTCGATGGCTAACGCGCCTTTGACGTCTTGCATGTGCGGGAAACTCGACCCGTAGCGTTGCAAGTACGCGCGTGCCTTGGGTATCTCGTCCTGGTAGTTGATCCCCACCATCACGAATTCCGGGTGATCCTTAAACTCATCGTACAGTCTCAGCAGGTTCTCGTGCTCGACCTTGCATTCCTGACACCAGGAGGCCCAGAAGTTTACGAGGATGACCTTGCCTTTGTACTGTTCGGAGGACAACGGTTCGCCGGATTCCACGTCGGGACCTTCGAACACGGGGGCACGGGTACCCACCAGGACCGGCGGAATATGCCGGGGGTCGCCCCACAGCCCCTGGTAAAACAACGAGAGCAGGGCCAGGAGCACAACGAGCATGGTGATCTGCGTGGTACGAGTCATGAGAAAATCAGAAAATTCCTCTCGTTATTCGTCCCGTTTTCGTGGCCGGAATATGTTGAGCAGGACTCCGAGCCCCATGATGCCGCCGCCGCCCCACACCCACAGGATCAGGGGATTGATCACGCCCCGGGCGACAGCCACGCCGTCCGCGGACACGTCCGGCATGGTGAGAAAAATATGCCCCATGTTTTTGGCGTAAATGGCGGATTCGGTCGTCGGGGTTTGTGACGCATCATACACGCGCTTCTGCGGGCGCAATTTGGTGAGCAGGGTCTCGCCCTCGTACAATTCAAACACGCCCTCCTGGGCGCTCCAGTTTTTTCCCCTGACGTCGTGAATCCGTTCGAGTTTTACCCGATAGTCGTCAATGACGAACTCATCCCCCACGCGCATCGACACCACCTTCTCGGTCTGGTACACGGTCGAAGCAATAATGCCGATGACCAGGACCAGCACGCCCACGTGCGTCACGAGACCCGAGTAGCGGCGTTGATTGGAGGTAAAGGCCGAGAGAAATCCCTTCAGCAGGTTGATGGATTCCCGGCGAGCGTATAACGAGGAAATCTTGCCGACGTCAATAAAGATGGCCGCGCCTGAAAAGCCCACGACGAACGCGCCGGTCAAGGCAAAGAGGCTGCGGATGCCGAGGGCGAACAGGATGACGGTGGAGACGACGCCCACGACGACGGGAATCAGAAAATTTTTCTTCAAACTGGCCTGGGACGCCTTGCGCCACGGAATAGAGGGCCCAACCCCCATCAAAAACAGGAGCCCGAGTGCGATCGGCATGAACACCGTGTTGTAATACGGAGGTCCCACGGTGACCTTCGCGCCTTGCCAGGTTTCGATCATGAGCGGGTACAGGGTGCCGAGAAAAACGGTGGCCGTCGCCACCAGGAAGAAGAGGTTGTTGAAAAGAAAGACCGACTCCCGTGACACCATGGAATCCATTTCGATCTGGCTCTTCAGTTTGTTGGCTCGCAGCATCAGGGACCCGAAGGCAATGCCGATGATCGTGGTCACGAAAATCAGGATGTACAATCCCCGTTCCGGATCGGTGGCGAACGTATGGACCGACGTGAGGACGCCGCTTCGGACCAGGAACGTGCCGATGAGCGAGAGCGAAAACGTGACAATAATAAGGAACAGGTTCCAGACCTTGAACATCTTCCGCTTTTCCTGAACCATCACGGAATGCAGGAAGGCGGTCCCGACCAGCCACGGCATGAACGAGGCATTCTCCACCGGGTCCCACCCCCAGTAGCCGCCCCAGCCCAATTCATAATAGGCCCAGTAGCCACCCAGGAGGATGCCCGTGGTCAGGCACACCCACGCGAAGATCGTCCACCGTTGAGTGACCTTGATCCATTCCTCGCCCAGCCGGCCGGAGAGTAACGCCGCCATGGCAAAGGAAAAGGGAATCGAAAACCCGACGTAGCCCATGTACAGCATCGGCGGGTGCATGACCATGGCCGGGTCCTGGAGCAACGGGTTCAAGTCCTTGCCGTCCGCCGGGGCCGGGATCAGCCGGTCGAAGGGGCTGGAAAGAAAGAGAATCAGGAGCAGGAATCCCAGGATGACGAGGCATTCCATGCCGATAAGGTACGGCATGATGGCCGGCTGGGTTCGCCAATGAAGCCACACGGCGATCGTGCTGAATGTGGACAGAATGAAGACCCACAACAGCAACGAGCCTTCATGTCCGCCCCAGACGGCCGCAATGGTATAAAACAAGGGGAGTTGCGAGTTCGAGTTGGTGGCGACGTAGTGGACGGAAAAGTCGCGCGCGAGGAACGAGTAGATCAACGCGGCCATGCCCACGGACAACAGAATGAAAATGAGCGTCAGGGCCATCCGTCCGGCGCGGACCCAGTCCGCGTTGCGCGTCCGGAGCGCCAGACCGGACGATACGATGCCGAACGTGGCCAGCACCAACGCAATGACAACGGAAAAATGTCCGATTTCAATGATCATGAGATTCTTTGAAGAGGGCGTGGCGGTGTTATTCCACCAGCGATTTCATGAAATCCTTGCGGGGCAGCTCCACGCCCGCGCGTTTCAATTCGATGGGCATATAATCTTCGGAATGTTTGGCCATGATCAGGTTGGATTCGAATCGCTGTTGATTGGTCCAATACCCTTCGACCACGGCGCCCTGGCCTTCTTTAAACAGGTCGGGAGGGATCCCTTCAAAGGTGACGGGAATCGTGGCCTCCCCATCGGTCAACCGGAAGGTCAGCCCGAGTCGATCGGGATACGTTTCCATGCTCCCTTCGACGACCATGCCGCCCACGCGCACCTTTTTCTGATAGTAGTCGGTGGAAAAGGCTTTTACTTCGGAGGGGGTAAAAAAGTATACCACGTTCTCCCCGAAGTTCCCCAGGGCGAGGTAGCCCAAGGCCCCGCCGACCAACAGGATGCTGACGATCATACCGGCTTTTTTCTTTGCGACCATCATTTCGCTTTTACAGTTTTTCCCATCACCCTCACCTTCATCCTCTCCCATCAAAGGAGAGGAAATTTTCTGTTACTCTTCTTCATACAGTGTGGAGGCTTTGATTTCTTCGTACAAGGAGTGGACTCGCCGGGTCATGGCGAACAGCAACAGCGCCAACGGCAAGAGGCCCAAAAGATAGGCGCCGGCGATAAATCCATAGTTCGGCACGATCCCGATATCATGGGCCTCGAACACCTGCCTGTCCGCGTTCCACGTCCCGATCAGGATCAGGATCTTCAATTCCCGAAGGTTATCCGGTGGCGGGCCCTGATAATGAACGGGAAGCGTGGCGCTTTTCCCAAGCAGGGCGAAGGTGGCTTCTCCGGCTCCGCGGGTTTCAAGCGTGCCGCCTTGCACCATGCCCAAGACCCGGATTTCGCCCGCGGGCGTTTCCTGCTTGACCTGTTCGGGGGCAAGACTGGCCAGGTTGTCACGATAGTGGTTATAGGTGAGCACGATGAACACGATCGCGACAAGGAACACGCCGCCCCACCGTCTATGCAAATTCGTCATGAATCGGATTTCGACAGATGAAACTGGCTCAAGAGGCGCCCTTTTTTCGCGTGAAGCAAACGATCCAGATAGAGTAACTGCGTCCGGACCATCAACATATATGAAAACAGCAAGGACATGCCGACGCTCATGAACAACAGGGGCACCAGGAGGCCCGAAGAAATGCTCACGCCACGCATGGAAATGGATTGCGGCTGGTGCAGGGTTCGCCACCATTCCACGGAAAAATGAATGATCGGCAGATCGACGAACCCGACAATGGCGAGGATGGCGCCGTAGCGCGCTTCCTTTTCGGGATCGTCGACGAAGGTTCGCAGCATGAGATACCCGATCAAAATCAACAAGAGCACGGTAAAGGAAGTCAGGCGGGCATCCCACGTCCACCAGGTATCCCACGTGGGCTTGCCCCAAATCATCCCGGTCCCCAGCGCGAGCGCGGTAAACACGGCGCTGAGGGCGGCCACGGCCTGGCACATGTTGTCGACGATCGGGTCGCGTTTCCACAGGTACCAGAGGCTTCCCGCTGCCAGGATGGTATACCCGAGAAGGGACGTGTGGGCGAGAGGCACGTGGATATACATGATCCGCACCACTTCGCCCTGGTAGTAATCCGGCGGAGACCCGATCAGGCCCAGGTAAAGCCCGGCTATCAGGCACAGGAGGGCGCCTCCTCCAAACCAGCCCTCGAACCGTTGGACTTTGCGGATAACCCGATGAATAGTCATCGTGACTTATGAATCCATCACAAACTCGAACATCCAGAACGAGACGACCGTAAAGACCACGTCGTATACCGCGAGAAGCTCCAGCCACTGTTCGTACATGGCCAGCGGGTCCCCGTTGAGGGCGCCTTTCGTGGCTTCGACCGCGGCGATCATCACGGGAAGCACCAGGGGAAGGAGGAGGATCGGGAGCATGACTTCACGCGCCCGAATTTGTACCGTCAGAGCCGAAAAGAGCGTCCCTATGGCGGAAAGTCCCACCGTTGCCAAGAAAAATACTAACAGAAGAAGCGAAATCTCTTCAACGACCTCCAGATTGAAAAGGATCACAAACATCGGAAATAAAAGGATTTCCACCACGAACATGAACGCGAAATTCGCCGTGACCTTTCCGAGGTAGATCGCCCCCTTGGCCTCCGGGACCATCTGCAGGGCCTCCAGGCAATCATTTTGCAGTTCCGTGGAAAACGACTTGCCCAACCCGATGATCCCGGTAAAGGCAAAGGCGACCCACATGATCCCCGCAATGACTTCGCGCGCGGCTTGATGGTCCATGGAAAAGCTGAAGCTGAAAATCAGGATGACGATGAGGGCAAAAAACACCATGGAGGAGATCGTCTCCCGGCTTCGCAACTCGGTGACGAAATCCTTCCACACGATCCAGCGGATGACGTTAAGCGAGGTCATCTGGCTTCAGCTCTCCGACGGCCATTTCCTGCAATGCCCCATGCCGCAGGATGCCGGCCCGGCTGGCAATGGGACGCGTTTTGTCGTAATCGTGCGTGGACAGGAGCACGGTGCCGTTGGCCGAGAGGCGTTCCCGAACGTACTCCCGCAGGATCTCGGTCCCGGCCGTGTCCAGCGCGGTAAAGGGTTCGTCCAGCAATAAGACGCTGGGTTTCGCCAGCATGGTTTTGGCCAGGGCCAACCGTTTCTTCATGCCGGCGGAATAGTGACGGACCTTCATGCCGGCAAAGGCGCCGATGGCCACGCGGTCCAACGCGCGTTTCACGTCCCGGTCCGTGGGGTGGTGTCCCCGCAGAGCGAGGGCGAACGCCAGATTTTCCCTGGCATTCAAGTCATCGTACAAATGCGTGCCATGGGCTAAAAACATGAGGTTGGCACGAATGGCCTCTTTGTCCTTGAGCCCATGCATGCCGAGAATGTCAAAATGCCCCATACTGGGCCGTTCAAGCGTGGCCAGGACTTTCAACAACGTGGTCTTGCCGGAACCGTTCGGTCCGAACAGGGCAAAACATTCCCCTTCCGCGACGGTCAGGTTCACCTCGTGAAAAACCTGAAAATGCCCGTAGGCTTTGCCGATGCCGCGACACGCAATCATGGGAAAGAGAGTAGGCCGTTGATGGCGGTTAAGGGAGAAACAGGGAAAGGACGTGCCCGGCGGTTACCATGTCGGATAACCTGCCCGGGCTGTCTAAACAAGGCACTATACTGAATGGTCAGGCCCGTGTCCACTTGCTAGCAATACACCGAACAGATAGACATGTTTTTCCGGTGAACAAACATTCCCAGCCGTTTCCTTTGTGCGGCATGTCGATCATGCGCAAAGGACCGAAGTCGGATCGTAGAGACCGCTACGGGCGGGCTACTGTTCACGAGAGTTCAGGTCGGTTTTGCCGCATTCGCTAAAAACTAAATTGGATGGCAAAAACGTGTTCGCACTCCTGCAACGATGTTGCGGCACCAGATGCTAGGCATCCGTCTTGACCGTCTTGTAGTGGATCAAGCATTGGTCGATACGCGACAATAATTCGATGAAGCTGGAAAAGTCTATCGATGCTGCGTTCTGACGTACCACTTTCTCGGCGAATATCACTTTTCCATACGAGGTATCATCGCCTCGTTCTTGCTTGCGATTAAACGGTTTTCCATCTATTTTTTTGTCGAGCAAGATAGGTTGAAAAAGATCTTCGATCTCTTTTGAACCAAGAGAAGGTCCTTCCAGGACCTTCACGAGATACAGATTCTCGCCTAGAGCATAGAATGGATCAGTCGTTTCCAATGATATATCGAGCCTGCTTTTTCCCCTCGCCTTTTTGAAGACCTCTTTCGGACCATCGTCATTACCGCAAAGAATAATGACAGGATGATCCATCGGTTTATGCGCATACTTCTTCAAACTATTCGTATATTGCGCGACCAGTTGGGCCTGCCCCGCCGAACCGTGACCAAGATTGAGAACGTCGCGGGTCGTGGTGGAGGGTTTCAGGAAATTCACCAAACGTTTAATCTTCCCATCCTCCTCCTTGGCAAGAGATGGAAATTTCTTGGCCAGAGAACGGATCGCACAATGAAGATAGGTGATGTCGGAAATACCCTCCGTTACGATCAATGGAGCCTTTGGTGCCGCAAAATACTTATAGAACAGAAAGTTTCTGTATAGCTTTTAAGTGCTTGCGGCTGACAAAATTCTTTGGCCTCGATGGCAAGTTTGTTGATCTTGGTCGAACGATCACGTCGCGCTTTTACGAAGTAGATATGTGAGAGCATGCCTTCCAGCGGATACAGGTTACTCTTCGTCTCGGTTTCATCATCCAGGGGCTGACTATACGTTCCTTTTTGAAAGACAGCATTGCACATTGCCCGCACTGAACGGTAATAGTCCTGCTTGATATTGACTTTGGCGTTCACGACTAGGCCAGTGACTGTTTGACGAGAATGCCTCAAGGACATACGTGTTTTGCCCGAATTCAGCGAAAATCCAGCGCCTTCGATTTCGTAACGGAGCTTGTCGCCTACTTCCCAATCGCTTCCATGAACGTTAACGGCAATATCGGTCGGAAAGAGTGTTTCATTGGTAGAGAATGTCAAGTCATCGGCGTAGCGTGTGTAAGTACACTGCGTAGCCCGTGCTAATGATAGCAGACGCACATCAAGAATGTTGCCAATAAGATTCGAGATCAGGGGAGAGCACGGGCTTCCCTGTGGAAGGGCATTCTCGTGACATGCGATCTGCGCGATTACTGTCGCAACAGACGGATCAAGTTTGAACGTGTTGTCATGGATGAAAAAGCCGCGAACGCGACCGAAATTTATGGTGTCGAAGAAATCCTCAAGATCGACGTTAAACACAAAACGGCGGCCGTGATGCACATCTGCATTCGAGACGATGGTTTTCTTCTTCTGAAAGCCGTGTGAAGCATGCCAGAATCGAGGATGTTCACCCTTCAATTCGTTTACGCATTCGTAGAGCATCTCTGAAAGACGCTTCTGCAAGAGCAAGAGTTTCTTTTCTGGTGCTTGAATTGTCCGCGTTCCGCCCGATTTTTTCGGAATTTCAAACGTTCGATATTTCTCTTTAGGATCGAGCTTATAGCGGATATAGAGGATGTAGCTTAACCCCTTTGGCGTATAGCCGAGTATTTTGGCTAGGTCACCGAGACTTTTGGCGCTCTTTAGCTGTTCAAGTGTACTCAACAGACTAATCTCAGAATTGAAGGCTTACGGGCACTCTTACGCGATCGATGGCGGAACACCAGATAAGACGAAAAATCCGCAAAGAGATTACGGAAGATCAGCAGCGTGCCTGCCGTTTTTTCTATTTGCCGCGATGCGCAGCAGAAAGTCTGCCCGTAAGCCTATCAGCAGTATGAAAGGTTTTACACAGGGTTGCAAGAATAGACTATTGGACACCACTCGAAGGTAGTGTCTCAGTTTGAGTTTCGTTCTCCTCACTTTTTGCCTCATATTTACACCGAATGTTCTAGTATTCCCACAAAGGAGAGTTCCCTATGTCAGAAAGGCCGACCGGACAGAAACGGCCTAGGGATGTGATCGGAACCGCGAACGAAGTGGCGAAGATTGCCACAGGCGAGGTTGAGGATGAAACTATGGCCGGGAAAGAGTACGCCCAGAAGGGCGGACTAAAAGGCGGGGCGGTACGAGCCCAACGACTAACCACAACTCAACGGAAGCTAATCGCACAACGGGCGGCCCATGTCCGATGTGAGAGGTGGCCGAACTATTTTGAACAGTTGGCAGGCTGTCGATAAGTGGCTCTCCACTCTGGTTATGCCGCCGCCTGGATGGGCTGGGGCCGGTTGAAATAGACCCGGTCGGGCGTTTGCCCGTCCAGTGATGAATGCGGTCTGCCCCGATTGT
>JAJDVY010000045.1 GCA_022825885.1 Nitrospirales bacterium
CAACGCAAGGTCGCCTTGGTCGCGTGTATGCGCAAATTGTTGACGATCCTGAATGCGATGCTCAAACATCGAACCTATTGGCAAGAACCGATGCATGTGACGCCTTAACCTCCAGACAGTTGCTTACAAAGGGGAGGAAAAATGCCGACCGCTCACTCCGGAGCTTTCACCACTCCATTTTTGTTGGGTGGCGCGCCCAATATCTTTCCAATGGTGTGATCGAGAATCGGAAGCAGCGTCGCCAAATTGTCGATCACGCCTTTCTGACTGCCCGGAAGGTTGACCACCATGGTTGTCCCTCGAATGCCGGCCGTCCCCCTGGACAGCATGGCCGTCCTCATTTTTTTCAGGCTCTCCGCCCGCATGGCCTCCCCAATGCCGGGGATTTCTTTCTCGATGACGTCCCGCGTGGCTTCGGGAGCCCAATCCGTGGGCCGCACCCCAGTCCCGCCTACGGTAAAAATCACCCGGAGATCCTGTTCTTCGCACAGGCTCATCAGGCGCTTGCGAATAACCTCACGATCATCCGGCACGACTTCATACCCGGCCAGACGAAGTGCGTGGTCCTGCAAATATCGACACAGGCTTTCTTTTCCCAGATCCTCCGCTTCTCCGGAACAGATCTTACTGTTGATGACTACTATTGCGACGTCAAGCACTAGATTCTGTAATCGCTCTCCCAATCTTTCTTGAGTCAATCAGCACTTTTTCTCTTTATGCAAAGCTTCCAAGTGTCGTTGCCTATTTTGGGCAGCTTCTATCGCATCATCAGCATTGGAATATGTCCCGAGAAGGGCAGGCCAGAAGAGAATTGCTGCCGCGACATTAGTACCAGTCACCCCTTTTGCCTCACGGGCTTCTCTTTCAAATCGTTTGGCCTCGGCAATTTCTAGAATCAACGAATTACATCTTAAATCCGTGTCTGATAATTTTTTCTCATCTACGACATGAGGAGTCGCACATCCTGATAAACAAACTACTGCGACCCCAAAACCGGCTAAAACCTTCATCCTTATTTCTTTGATTATTTCTTGAATCAATTTCCCACTGCCTTAAAGATCAATCCGTATCGTGATGAATTTGTTACTTGCCTTATCAGTGAGTTTTGGTATGCCATAAAAACGTCAGGGCACCCCCACGTAATCGTCATCGTGACCGCTGGTGGCCGCTTGAGGTTGCAGCGCGCCGGAGCCCGTTGACGCAGGACTGGCGGCAGGCGCCTCTTCCTCTTCGGTTGCTTCGGGTTTCTTCTTGAAAAACCCGGCACTGATAATGCCGACTTCATAGAAAAAGTACATCGGCAGGGCCATGAGACACTGATTAAACGGATCAGGGGTCGGCGTCAGGAGTGCGGCAAACAGAAACGAGCCCAAAAACGCCCATTTTCGGTATTTTTTCAGAAACGGCGCGTCCACCCACCCCAATTTGGCCATGAGCGTGAGTGCCAGCGGCACTTCAAAAATCAGCCCGAAGACCACAAGGAACCACAGCGCGAATCCCACGTAACTGGCAATCGACAATTGCGGGATGAATCCCGCCTTGACGCCGTAAGAAATCAAAAAATTCAGGGCAAACGGCAACACGAAGAAGAAACAAAACCCCAACCCCAAATAAAACGCCACGGCGCTGGTTGCGACGAATGGCGCGACGAACCGGCGTTCCTGCACGTGCAAACCGGGAACCACGAACGACCAGATTTCCCAGAGGATATACGGCGTGGCGAGCACCAAGGCGAACAGAGCCGCCACCTTGAGGTTTTGCCACAGGGCTTCAGCCGGCGACAAAAAGATAAAGGGAATTTTCGGCAGGTCGGTCGGCACCCATTCCAGGTTCCCGGGAACAAACATGTTCTGTAATGGAATACGCAACCACTGCACCAGAGTATCGGCGTAGAAGAACGTCCCGACGAAAAACAAGGCGACGATCACGACGATCTTGGTCAGCTTGACCTGAAATTCAAACAAGTGTTGCATGACCGGCATCTTTTTATCCTCGAGAGGATTAAAGACCTTGTCCTGCAACCACTTGGTAAATTTCGATTGTTCCGCCATTTTTCAGTACGATTCTTCGCGTCCGCCCGGAGACCCCGTCAAGAACGACGGGAGCCCGTCCCACAACCTGGCAGCGTCAACGACCTATTCGGGATTGACCGCCACAAACAGATTATTCCCTCTCCGGCTTAAAAAGAGGACGACCAATTCCTCTTTCTTAATCATGGGAGCGACGCGCTGGTAATCAGCCAGACCCTTGACGACTTCCCGGTTCACTTCCTGAATGATGTCTCCCTGTTGCAAACCCGACGCTTCCGCCGCGCTTCCGGGCTTGACTTCATTCACGACGACACCGGCCACGTCTTCCGGCACGCTCATTTGTTTCCTTCGTTCATCCGTCAGCGGGCCAACGTCCAAACCGGCAAGAACATTGTCGAGTTTTTCCGTTGTCGCGGGAGGAGCCAAACCTCTGCCGCTCGCCAGCATTTCATCCGTCGGCCGTTCTCCGACCGTCATGGTCAACGTCTTTTTCTCGCCATTGCGTAAGATGGTGAGTTCAATCTCGGAGCCGACCGGCGTCCTCGCGACGATATTGCGAAGGTGATTGACGTCTCGAACCGTCTTGCCGCGATATTCAAGCAACACGTCTCCCCGTTGCAAAACTCCTCCCGCGGATGGGCCTTTTTCATTCACTTCGCTGATCAGGACCCCGCCCTGATGGGATTCCGGCAACTGAAACGACTGCGCCAGGGCCGGACTCAATTCTTGAATCGCAATCCCCATCCATCCTCTCACGACTCGTCCGGTCTTGATCAGGCTGCTCGTAATGTCCTGGACAATATCGACGGGAATGGCAAACCCGATCCCTTCCGAGCCGCCGGTACGAGAAAAGATAGCGGTATTGATGCCGACAATTTCACCCGCCATGTTCACAAGGGGTCCGCCGGAATTGCCCGGATTGATGGGGGCGTCGGTCTGGATAAAATCCTCATATTCCGTGATCCCGACGTTTCCCCGTCCCATGGCGCTGATAATGCCCATCGTGACGGACGACGTCAGACCGAACGGACTGCCGACGGCCAGGACCAGATCACCCACCCTGATCGACTCCTGGACGCTCCACGAAATGAACGGAAGTGTGTCTCCTTCGATCTTGATCACCGCCAAATCGGTCTTGGGATCAGTCCCCACGACTTTTGCGGGATGCTCTTTTCCATCAAACGTCGTCACCGTAATATCCGTGGACTCCTCCACAACGTGGTTGTTGGTCACGATATACCCTTCCGGACTGATAATGACACCGGACCCGGCACTCATGCCCGGAGGTCCGGGCGGCCGTCCCGGAGGGCCTGGCGGCACCATCGGAGGTCCGGGAGGGCCCGGCGGGCCGCCAAAGGGGCCGGGGGGTAACCGTCGAGGTCCCCTGGCTCTGGCTGGTTCTGCAACCGCAACGTTCACCACGGCGGGTTGCACTTTCGCGACGATGTCGGAGAATCCTTTGCTAAAGGCCTCCGGGACGGTCGCCGACGCCGATTGGGGCGAAAAAACAGCCATGAGCCCCACAAAAACCGCGACCGTGAGACTAAAAACAACATTCCCCTTGCGACACCCGTATAAAATTTCCATAATCATAAACTCTACCCTTTAAAGTTAATGGCTTAACCGACTATCAACGCAGGCCGGGACCGGGTCGGACCCTCCTGGCTGGTTCCCTGAGAAACATTGAGTCTAACTGATCGATTCTACACTAATCTCTTGCGGCTGTTCAAAGACAAACCAGAAACACCCTCTCCCCTGGCGGGAGAGGCCTGGGGTGAGGAGGGAGAATGATCAGCCAACGAGTCACCAACGCCTGCCCCCTAACCTCATGCGCGCCTTGACCCTACGTTCCGGCTTGGAATATTCCGAGCAGCACCCCGCCCCTACGACGGCGAACGGCGAAGCCGTCGTGCGGGTCATCCAAGCGGGAATCTGCGCCACGGACCTGCAACTCATGCAGGGCTACATGGGTTTTCAAGGAGTGCTGGGCCATGAATTCGTCGGCATCGTTGACGAGGCACCGCACCGGACGAACCTCGTCGGGAAGCGGGTCGTCGGTGAAATCAACGCGGCCTGCCGGGGCTGTCCGGTCTGTCAAGCCGGACGCCTGACGCATTGCCCCCGTCGAACAACCCTGGGCATCGACCGCCGTGACGGAGCCTTTGCCGACTTTCTGGCCCTGCCTATTGAAAACCTGTATCCCCTTCCCGACGAAATCACCAACGATCAGGCCGTGTTCACGGAACCCCTTGCCGCGGCCTGTCAAATTCTCGAGCAGGTTCCCGTTGACGCCATGGATAGGGTCCTGGTGATCGGCGACGGGAAGCTGGGGTTGTTATGCGCGCAAGTCCTCCAGCGCACCGGGTGCCGCTTAACGGTGTTGGGACGCCATCAGGAAAAATTGCAGATCCTGACGGCCCGCGGCATTCACACGAGTCAGGATCCTGCGTCCCTGTCTCCCGGACTCGACATCGTGGTCGAGGCCACCGGCACGGCCGGCGGATTCAAATTGGCCCGTGAATACGTCCGTCCCAGGGGAACCATCGTCCTCAAGTCAACCTACCATGGACAGACCGCCGTGGACATGACGGCACTCGTCATTCACGAAATAACCGTCGTCGGCTCACGGTGCGGTCCATTCCCGGCGGCCATCGCGTTGCTGAAGGAAAACGCCATAGACGTGCAATCCCTCATCCACAAACGCTTTCCGATTGAACAAGGCACGGACGCCTTTGAACATGCGGCAACAAAAGGCATGTTGAAGGTGATTTTGGAGATGTCGTAGGAAGGCGTCAGGCGCTCAGCGCATCCCCCTACAGCATCAGTAGGGAGTAACTTGAGCAAGATGGATTGGACTGTAATAACTCGACGTTTTTCATTGGTCATCCCTGTATGTGTTCACTAATTCGTTGACAAGATTCATTGTCTCTTTCTGTCATCCCCGACCCCGATCGGGGATCCAGGGTTGGGGGGGGGCGTTATTTGGAAAGACGCGGGACGACACCCTTCGGCTCCGCTCAGGGCAGGCTGCAGGTCGTCCCCTACAGGCTCATGGTGTCTGTGTGTAGGGGCGGGCCTGGGTGCCCGCCCTTCCTTTCTTTTCTCCTGCGGGGTGTCGGCCCCGCACGACGAGGTTCCTTCGCGCTGCTCAGGACAGGCTCTTTTGTTTCGGCAAAAGGACCCAAAACCAGTGGCGCCCGGGCGGGGCCCCCTAGAAAAACCGAAGGTTGTCATTCTGAACGCAGTGAAGAATCTGTTTTTTGTAGGGAGTCGGTCGCTGATTGAGAGTTCCTTCGCTACGCTTCCTTCGGCT
>JAJDVY010000012.1 GCA_022825885.1 Nitrospirales bacterium
GTCTCGGCCTGGCGCAACACAAACCCGATCTGCTCCTCCGAGTACCGCTTCTTTTTCATGGCACATTGCCCCTCCTTTCTTCAGGTCAATTTTGCCAGAAAATCACCTCTCTGTCGGATCAATTTTCGGGTTGCAGACCAACAACAACCTAGGAGGACTCATCATGAAGCGGAAACGATTCAGCGAAGCGCAGATCATTGGGGTGTTACAAGAAGCCGAGGCTGGGGTCAAAAAACAAGACCTTTGCCGCAAACATGGGATCACCGAGCAGACGTTCTACCGGTGGCGGGCCAAGTACGGGGGCCTGCGGGTGTCCGACATCACGCGGCTCAAGCAGCTTGAGGCCGAAAATCGGCAGTTGAAGCCGTTGTTGGCCGAAGCGCACCTGGACCAAGCGGCGCTCAAGGAACTGCTGTCAAAAAACTGGTAAGGCCCGCTGCCCGGCGCCAAGCGGTGGCCCATGTGGTCGCGCTTGGGCTCGTGAGCCAGCGGCGGGCCTGTCGGCTGGTGGGGATGCACCGCTCCGTCGCGCGCCATCAGTCGTGTCGGCCCGACAAGGCAGCCCTCCGTGCCCGGCTGCGCGCCTTGGCGGCCGCGTTTCCTCGCTATGGCTATAAACTGCTGCATGCATTGCTGAAACGAGAGGGCTTAGTCGTGAACGCCAAACAGACGTATCGGCTCTATCGTGAAGAGCAACTGCAGGTCCGGCGCAAGAAGCGCAAACGCTTCCCGACCCGCGACCGCGTGCCGCTCTCGCCCCTGGACGGCGTGAACCAGCGTTGGTCGATGGATTTCATGTCGGATCAGTTGGCCACCGGGCGGCGCTTACGCATTCTGAACGTCGTGGACGAGTACAGCCGGGAATGCCTCGGCCAGATCGTCGCGTTCTCGATTTCCGGGGTCCAGGTCAGCCGGCTGCTGGAGCAACTCGCCAGCGAGCGAGGGCGGCCCCAAACTATTGGGCTGGCTAATGGGCCGGAGTTCACGAGCAAGGCGCTGTTTCTGTGGGCGCAACACACGGACGTCCAGCTCCGGTTCATCCAACCCGGGAAACCGACTCAGAATGCCGTGGTGGAGAGTTTCAATGGCAAATTCCGGGATGCGTGCCTGAACGAACAGTGGTTCGTCGACCTCGCCGAGGCGCGGCACCGGATCGAAGCTTGGCGGATCCACTACAACACGATCCGCCCTCACAGTGCGCTGGGGTTTCTCAGTCCGGAACCGTTTCGGCGGACCCTTGAGCAGGCCCCAGACACCGTTGATCGCATTGGGGGTTCGGAACAGCCGGTAAATGGCCTACTTTCACCTAACCCTCACGGGGGCTATAATTCGGGCATTTCCTCACTTTCGCCGTGGACCTAAAGTGGGGGGAAGGTCAGCAGGTCCCTACCTTATCTAGATTAGACATGAACTCATACTCATAATTTTCCTTGAAAGGCTTTGTCGAGGATGGAGGGTAGGAGGGCATCGAGTTTGGCTGTGCTCTCGGTTTGCAATTGTTTTAGCCCGCCTACTTTCGCCTGAAGGTCGTCCAGATGGGCGACGATGCGGCGTTGCTGAGAAAGTGAAGGGACACGGCAAGGCAGGGAAGAGACAATCTTCGAGTTCACCCCCTCACGTGTTGCTCCTCTGATTTTTTCTTCAAGATATGCTTTTACGTTTTCTGAACACCGAATAGTCCAGTGAATAAACTTTGGTTCAACACGAGACCGATTTAAAGCCACTCTTATAATGTGGTAGTTAATAAGCCAACCGTCAGATTCCCTCGGCACGATACAACAACGGCCTACGGTTCCCATTCTTGCAAATAACATATCACCCTCTTGTACAGCATACCTCGTGAGTTGACGAGCCTTATCTTCTGAAACATGTTTCGCTCCGCTTACATCCAATCCACCGTATTGGACGTTTCTAATAGTGAGAACAGGAACGCCAGAGTTTTGAAACTCCTGTGAATTAAGTTGCGCTCCAAACGGCCCAGTCTGAATGCCGTCACGGGAGGAATCAAGCCACTTTTCAAGTTCAGTAACAGGTTCAACAATTGTTCCCAAGATTTTTCTAGCCTTGCTGCTAACTGCTTTGTCGGCTTCTTCAATCATTTCTCCACGTATTAATTGGGCTTCTTCAATCTTGGCTGCGAGGGCTTCGATGCGCGCCACAATCCGCCGCTGCTCTGAGGGTGATGGGAGGGGGATTTCGATTTTTAGAAAGTGCTCGGGTCGAATCCTGTTCTTTCCACTTGTGCCGCGAGACTTTTCGTTGCATTGATCCCAGAAGAATTTAGTTTTGCTAATCCAATGAAACCATCGTGGCTCAAGTTCCTCTCGAATGGGACTAAAAGTAGGAAATTCACTGGATACATAGGAGCCCGCCAAACTTGTTGGGACGAGAGCAACACTGCCGTTCCGCGCCCATATCTTATTTACAATGATGTCGTCTGCCTCAACCAGCGAAAGTGTCTTGTACTTGGTTGCTCCACCATCAATGGTTTCTCGTTGATAAGCACCTTCGCCCCAAAGTTTGACGCCTATTTGTCGATAAGTTATTCCAGGCACTGGGACTTCAGGTCGTTCTATCGGCATTGCTAGTTTTTCAAGTCGAACCATCCGCCACTTGGTCATGGCGCACTTCTTTCGAGTAGTTTTTTTATTTCACCCATGATTTCAATTATTCGCTGTTCTTTTTTGAGGATGTCGTCGACCAATTGCTCCGGGGGCAGGTGTTCGAGGTTTTGCTTGTTTCTGGGATTCTTGACGTCGAGATTGCAGTTGTTGGCCAGAAGGTCTTTTGCTGCAACTTTCCACGCACAGTCGGTTTCTTTGCGTTTTTTCCACCAGGCAAGGCAGTCTTTGAATTCTTTAAACTGCATGGGCATGGTTTTGGTGTATTGCTTGCGGCCTTCGGGCAAGGGTTGTTCGTAATACCACACGTGCTTGGTCGGGCCTGGCCTATCGAAAAACAGCAGATTTGTTGGAATGCTCGTGTAGGGTGCGAATATGCCATTGGGCAAACGGACGATGGTGTGGAGATTAAAGTCTTTCAACAATTCTTCTTTGATACGGGCGCAGACGCCATCACCGAATAGGGTGCCATTGGGCACGATTACACTGGCCCGGCTTGGTTTTGGTGGTCGCCGGAGTTTGCGCATGATGAGTTGCAGAAAGAGGAGCGTGGTTTCTGACGTTTGTCTGTCTTCGGGAAAGTTCGACAAAACGCCTCTCTCTTCTTCGCCGCCGAAAGGCGGATTCGTGAGGATGACGTCAACACGATCCTTGTCGCCAATCTCGTTGAGTGGGAACCGGAGACTGTTGCCCGGATCGATTTTGGGTGATTCCAACCCATGCAAGAGCAGATTCATTTGTGCCAGCAAATAGGGGAGAGGTTTGGCTTCTCCACCGAACAGGCTTTTGGTCTGAAGAGTTTTTCTTTGCTGGACGGTCGTGCATTGTTTTTCCAAATGCGTGTAGGTTTCCACGAGGAATCCGCCGGTTCCGCAGGCAGGATCGAGCACGGTTTCCCCCAGTTGGGGATTCGTGACCTGTACCATGAACCGTACGACCGTTCGCGGGGTATAGAATTCGCCGGAGTCCCCGGCGGCATCGCGCATTTCTCGAAGCAAGGATTCGTACAGGTGTCCGAGTGTGTGGATTTCCTCGCTTGAGGTAAAGTGAATGTTGTTGACTTTGTTGACGACGTCCCGGAGCAGGTAGCCATTGATCATCCGGTTAATGGTGCCTTGAAACACGGATGCAATGACGTCGCGGCGGTCGCCGCCGTTGGCGCCTTGCAGCCCCCGCAAGTAGGCAAAGAGGCCGGGTCCGCGCTTGCCGTCGGGACCTACGGCTTCGTCGTTGTTCACGAAGGCAATGAGTTCGTCTCCGGTGATGCCATCGGGCTTCGCTGCCCAATCTTGCCAACGATACGGTTGTTCAACGGTTGAACGGAACCGTTCTTTGGCTAGTTCGGCCTCGGTTTCTCGGAGCTGTTCCAGGTCATCGAGAAATTTGAGAAACATGATCCATGTGAGCATGGGAAGACGGTCGAGATCGCCGTTCAGCCCTTTGTCTTTCCGCATAATGTCACGTGCGGATTTGACCAAACTGCCGAGTCGCTGCGCGGTGGTCAGGGGGATCGTGGGGTTTTTTGCCTTTGCCATGTTGTCGTCGTTCTTTAATGTGTCTTTGGTGTTTGATCTTGTTTTTCCTCAGCGGCTATTTCGAGTTGATCCCAGTAAATCGTAAGGCATTCGTAAGCGGTCTCTATGGTTGAGTAGCTCAAATGATATTCGGCGGCCAATGCTCCATACGGATCTCTCCATTCCTCAGGCGGGGGCACAAGCCTTGTCGGCAAGGGATGGGTGGCTCTCGTCGTAAAGGTGTTTTTTAGTGCTGAAATGATTTGCCCGGATTCGGGAAGGCCGTGTTCGATCAAGAGAACGAGGTCAACCAAATCTCTGACTCTTGACGATTTTCGTGGAAAAGAATAGGCATGGATCTTCTCCGCGAACTGCTGGTCAAGTGGCACCATGGCAATTCTGGCTGGAGGGATGCCTGCAAAACTCAGGAGTTCATGTCCGGTGGTCCATTCCGGTTCAGAGACCACGGCGTCTCCAAGCCCTACGTCAAGATTGAATCTGACAAACAGTCGATTATCAAGGTGAACTTCTACGGGAAATCGTGCTCCTCCCAGTGGAGCCGCTCGTAGGTCAGCCGTCGCGACGCCTAGACGGAAGATAAACCAATCGTCCAGATTTTTTGAAAGTTCAGTTTGCAGAAGTTCGCGGAGCATGTGTTGCACATTTTGCCTTTGATGGACTTGGAAAGTGGTGTCCCGCATGTAAAGGTCAACATCTTTGGTCGCTCGTGCAACCTCTTGAAGACGAAGCTCGATAGCATATCCTCCTTTCAGCAACCAGCGAGGATTTTCTTCCATGAAGAGTCGTGCAAGCAGACGTTCAAAGGCCACGCGGCGACGCAAACGGCTTAAGTCGGCTCCTTGGTTCTTGGCAAATTGTTTCAGCCTTTCTTCCAGCGATTGCCGGAATGCCCCTGCCGTGGTGAATTGCTTTGGTCCGGGCACTATGTGACTCCCATGCTTTCAATTGTTTCAACCGCATCCCGTAGTTTGGCGTTCGAATGGTCGGGGAGGGTATTGGATAGGAGTTGCTTGCTTTGGAGAATCCCTTGCTCCAGAGCATCACGAATTGCTCCTTCAAGCAGATCTTGGCTGACAGGTCCGTCTGCTACGTCAAGAAGTGTTCGAAGGGGAGTTGTTATATTGAAGCCGCGGCGATGTTCAATCTCGTCAGGTTGGAGCACGGCTTTGTGAGGTATGCATCCGCCGGGTACCTTCTTTCGAAAACCGGGCGGGACAGTGAGGTGGAGCCTGCTCGGCATGACTTCCCCAAGTTCATGAATTGCCAAAGCTGTTTCATGAGAAACCGTCGCTTGGACCTCGCCTCGTTGATTGCGGCTCCAAAGCGACCAACGGATGAGGTCTTCGTATTCACTTTCAGGATAGGTGCGCAGGCGGTAGACCCCGTGATCGATATGTTCCCAATTACCTCGATTCTTGTGGTGATGTTGCTGCCGGTAGGTATAGCCGACTGACAGGGCCTGAGCGGCGGTGAAATAGCCCTCTTGCTCTCTAGCAATACGAACCAAGGCTCGCTCTGTTTCCCTTGGGTCTCTCTTCATGAATCAAAAAACTTACATTTAATGTAAGGATAATGACATAAAAGTTAGTCGTTATCAACAAAAATTTGACACAATTACATTTAATGTCAGGTTTTTGACACAAATGATTATGCTGCATACAAAAAAGACTGAAGTTGGTGAACGGCCGCTCGTAATTGGTTGGGGCCTCCGAAAAGGTTGGTAATCTCTACCACGTTTCCATGGTTGGAAAGCGGCGGGATTTTCAGGACGTCCGGAATCAGGAATTGGGCTGTTCCATGTTCGGCGTATTTTTCCAACAGTCCGTTCAAGATTGTTTGTGCTTCCCGGCTATATTGGTCGAAGAAGTCTTTTTTCTCTTGGCGGAGACGGTCTGCGCGTTCTCTCCGTGTGCGAAGTGGGGCATTAAAGGCAACGTGGCAGAGTAGATCAAACGGGTCGGCTTGAGGTTGCCGGGTTACGAGGGCTAGTTCATCAAAGTCGATCCCTCGTTCAGCCAACTTTTCGATAATTTCGGCCCGTTTTTCGGGGTTGGCCCACTGGGTCTTGAGGTTGGCAACCGAGGGATACAGAGTTCTGATTTTGTCTGCGGCATAATCCGTAAACTTGACTACCGACAGTTGTGTGCCGTCCGGGTCAAGTTCATGGACCAGATGGGCTGCGATTTCGACTTGCCCTCCATCAAAATAGTACTTTCTGGGTGGTTTTTCAGTAGCGGCAGCATCATCAATCGTTTGATCTGACGGATACGATTTCTCTGTTTCTGCGGAGATACTGTGGTCTTCAATGATCTCATAGGTCCTGGGGATGGTATGACCATTTTCATTGACCTGCTCTTCTGTGATGAGCGCGGGTTCTCCATCGAAATCCGGGTCGGCGAAAAGCCGGGTGGCCGAACCGGTATAGTCTAAAATGTTGAAGTAGAGCTTCCCGTAATCGTCCAGAACCCTGGTTCCCCGTCCTATGATTTGTTTGAAGTCCGTCATGGAGTTCACCACTCGGGCCAAGACGATATTTTTACACGTTGGTGCGTTTACACCCGTGGTGAGCAGTTGAGATGTGGTGAGAATGACCGGGGAGTTTGTTTCCACATCCTGAAATCGTCCCAAATGACCTCGGCCAATTTGTCCTTCTTCTGATGTCACCCGGCAAGCATAGTCCGGATATTGTTGGACAAGGTCCGAGTTAAGATTATTAAGTGCATGACGCATGGTATCGGCATGTTCCTGGTCTACACAGAACACAATTGTTTTGGCGAAGCGATCGGTTTTTTTCATAAAGTCGGTCAAGTGTCGCGCAATGGCATCCGTGCGTTTGCGAAGCGCGATCACGCGTTCAAAATCGCTGGTTTGGTATTCTTCGTCAGGAATTGCTCGGCCGTATCTGTCCACGTCGGTCCGGCTCGGTCTCCATCCGGCGGCGTCCCACGTGGTCATGACCCGGTGGACTCGATAGGGCGCCAGAAAGCCATCCTCAATGCCTTGCTTCAGACTGTAGATGTAAAGTGGGTTTCCGAAGTATTTGTAAGTATCTTTATTGTCTTCACGAAGCGGCGTCGCCGTCATGCCGAGTTGAAAGGCAGGTGAAAAATACTCCAGTATTTCACGCCAATTGCTGGTATCTTGTGCGCTTCCTCTATGACACTCGTCGACGATGATGAGGTCGAAAAAGTCACGAGGGTATTCCTTGTAGAGCCCTGGCCGTCGTTCATCTCTTGCAATGGCTTGGTAAGTAGCAAAGTACATTTCGCGGCCCTTGCTGGCTTCCCCGTTTTCGATTTTCCAACGGGCGTCTCCCATGGCTGCAAAACTTTTGTCCTTTGGATCATCGATCAGGATATTGCGGTCAGCCAGATAGAGCATCTTGGGACGACGGTGTTCGCCGGTTCTATTCCAGCGGCTACTCCAGAGTTTCCAGCAAAGTTGAAATGCAACCTCGGTCTTTCCTGTTCCCGTGGCCATGGTGAGCAAGATTCGTTGCTTGCCCTCCAAAATTGCTTGAACTGTTCGATTAATGGCAATTTCCTGGTAATACCGTGGACTTTTTCCGGTGAGATGATTGGAAGGAGTCAGGAGTTGTCGGGCAGTTTTTTCATCAGAGATGTTGTGGTAGTTTCGGAAGCGTTGCCACAGTTCGTCAGGAGAAGGAAACGTTTCTATTTCGCGCTCTTTTCCGGTCGTATAATCAAATTCAATAATGCCGTGTCCGTTTGTGGCATAAGCGAATTTCAGCCCAAGGATTTCAGCGTATTCTTTAGCTTGAGCCAATCCATCTCCCGGTGACCGATGTGCCGCCTTAGCCTCCACTACTGCGATCGTGAAATCGCGTGTGCACCGCAGCAGATAGTCTGCCCGCTTCTGAGGGCGACGACGGACCTTATTGCCCGAAACTACGATTCGGCCATCGGTAAATGTTTTTTGCTCGGTAAGCGAATGAGGGGCGTTATCCCACCCGGCTTGTGTCAATTTGGGAAGGACGTACTTTCGACAGGTATCGGCTTCGGTCATCATGGCGGCAATGTCCATTATGCCGTGGTCTATCGGACTTGTGAAGCTCGAAATCGGTCGGGCTGATGTGACGTTCCGGGAGAATAATTTCTCTAGCCTTTCCCCTGGCATCCAGAAGAGTATGCTATGATGACGGATCCGGGTGTGCCATGAGCGCGTTTACGTTGGAATCGGAATTTTCGCCCAAGGGCGATCAGGGGCAGGCGATCGACGCGCTGACGGAAGGGGTGCACGCCGGCAAGCGGCATCAGGTGTTGCTTGGGGTTACGGGATCGGGCAAGACGTTTACCATGGCGAACGTCATTGCCAAGGTCCAGAGGCCGACGTTGGTCGTGGTGCACAACAAGACGTTGGCGGCCCAGTTATACCAGGAGTTCAAGAGTTTTTTTCCGCACAATGCCGTGGAGTACTTCGTCAGTTATTACGATTATTACCAGCCCGAAGCCTACATCCCCTCCACGGACACCTATATTGCCAAGGATGCCTCGATCAACGACACCATTGATCAGATGCGGCACGCGGCCACGTCGGCCTTGTTGGAGCGCGATGATATTCTGATCGTGGCTTCGGTCTCCTGCATCTACGGCCTGGGCTCGCCTGAAGTCTATCATGGGATGTTGCTGTATCTCGAAGAAGGCATGACCATTCGACGAGAGGCCATTCTCGCCAAACTGGTGGAGATTCAATATTCCCGGAACGACGTCGAGTTGCAGCGCGGCACGTTTCGGGCGCGCGGAGACGTGATCGAGATTTTCCCTGCGGCCTCGGATTCGAATACCGTCCGCGTGGAATTATTCGGCGACGTGGTGGAGTCGATCACGGAGATTGATCCCTTGACCGGCCGGGCACTCGGACGCCTGTCCAAGGTCCCCATTTATCCGAAGAGTCACTACGTGATCGCGCCCGATCGCTATGACCGGGCCCTGCAGGGTATCGAAGAAGAACTGGAAGAACGCCTGGCGTATTTCCGGCAACACGATCAACTCCTTGAGGCGCAACGCGTGGAGCAACGGACCAGGTTCGATCTCGAGATGATTCGGGCGATGGGATATTGCCACGGTATCGAGAATTACTCCCGTCATTTGAGCGGCCGGGCGCCGGGTGAACCGCCCCCCACGTTATTGGACTATTTTCCCAAGGACTATCTGTTGATTGTGGACGAATCCCATGTGACCGTGCCGCAATTCGGCGGTATGTACGAAGGCGATCATTCACGCAAAAAGACGTTGGTGGAATACGGGTTTCGGCTGCCGTCGGCCATGGATAACCGTCCGCTGAAGTTTCAGGAATTTGAACGGGTCATGAATCGGGTCATGTACGTGTCGGCCACGCCGGGACCATATGAATTGCGGCATGCCGGCGCGAGCGTGGTGGAGCAGATTATCCGGCCGACGGGGTTGATGGACCCCGTCATCGAAGTCAGGCCGGCGAAGGGCCAGGTAGATGATTTGTTGCAGGAAGTGAAGGCGGCCATTGCCAAAGGCTTTCGGGTGCTGGTGACGACCTTGACGAAGCGAATGGCCGAAGACCTGACGGAATACTATCACGACTTGGGGTTGAAGGTGCGGTACCTGCACTCCGACGTCCAGACCCTTGAACGGGCGGAGATCATTCGCGATTTGCGCAAGGGCGTGTTTGACGTGCTGGTCGGCATCAATCTGCTGCGTGAAGGGTTGGATCTTCCGGAAGTGGCGCTCGTTGGGGTGTTGGATGCGGATAAGGAAGGGTTTTTGCGCGGCCACCGGGCATTGATTCAGACCGCCGGGCGCGCGGCCCGGAACAGCGAGGGCAAAGTGGTGCTCTATGGCGATACGATCACCGATTCCATGAAGATGACCATTGAGGAAACCACGCGCCGCCGCCGGATCCAGGCTGATTACAACCATGAACATGGGATTACGCCGGAGACCATCAGGAAGCGCATTCATGAGTTGGACTATCACGTGGCCGAAGCTGATTACGTGGAAGTGAGCATCGCCGCGGAAGAGGAAGCCGTCTACGCCGCCGATGCGCAAGAAACGATTGCGTCCTTGGAGCGGGAGATGAAGACTGCGGCCAAAAAGCTGGAGTTTGAACGGGCGGCAAAGTTGAGGGACCGGATTCGGGCGTTACGGCACCAGGAATTGCAGTTTGGTGCATCGCTCCACTGACTGACATGCTCCCTTGCCGGCGGCGTTTTCAAGACGCTGTCAAAGGTTTTTGTAGAGATACATGCCGAGGAAAATCCCCAGGACCGTGAGCAGGTTGACCTTGAAGAGAAACCCGAGGGTGATTTTGATCAGGACCAGGTCAACGGTCATGGGTGGATCTATGCCAGGAGAAATTGATTTTGCGAAAATGGTGTGAATCAGTTCGGATGGCGAAAAAACCGTGAGAATTTCACCTAACATTCCGCCCAGCAAGCCTCCGATCAAAATAAATCCCAGTAACGTCCAACCTGATTTGTTCACGGGTATGCTCGCTGAGGCCGAAAACCGAGAAGATGAACTTTCTTCCTAACTAGGCGAAACTACTGGAAAACGTACGGAAATTTCCCATGTAAGTCAAGAAAACGGGTTTCTTGACAGACTTTTTGCATCTTGATTAGACTATACGCCATTTTCCTTGAATTTTCCAATAGTTAGGAGCATTTTTGTGTTTTCATCTCTCACCGAAAAAATAGACGGCGTCCTCAAAAAACTCCGGGGGGCCGGTGTTCTCAAAGAACAGGACGTCATTCAGGCCTTGAAGGAAGTCCGCCTGGCTCTGCTCGAGGCCGACGTCAATTTTAAAGTCGTCAAGGATTTCATCGGTCGCGTGCAGGAAAAAGCCACGGGCGTCACGGTCCTGGAAAGCCTGACGCCCGGACAGCAGGTCGTCAAAATCGTGTGGGAAGAATTGCGCGATCTGATGGGCCATGACCATGCCGGCCTGTCGCTGGCTTCTCAGCCGCCGACAGTCGTGATGATGGTGGGCCTGCAAGGGGCAGGGAAAACCACCACCTGCGGCAAACTCGCCCGGGTGTTTGCCCAACAGGGGAAACGCGTGTTGCTTATTGCGGCGGACCCCCGGCGTCCTGCCGCCGCGGAGCAATTGGCCGCTTTGGGCGCCGGCCTGGATGTTCCCGTGCATCGTGCCGACCGGCTCCTGTCGACCCGCGAGGAGGTTGTGCGTTTCTGTTCGGAGGGCGTCCGGCGTGGCCGGGACCACGGGTATGATCTCGTGATTCTGGATACCGGCGGCCGGCTGCATATTGATGACGAATTGATGGCGGAGCTGGAACACGTCAAATCGGGCGTGACACCCAAAGAGGTGTTGTTGGTTGCCGATGCGATGACCGGGCAGGAAGCCGTTAACGTGGCGGAACAGTTCGATCAACGTCTGGGTGTGACCGGTGTGATTTTAACGAAGATCGAAGGCGACGCGCGCGGGGGCGCCCTGCTTTCCATGCGGGCGGCGATCGGAAAGCCGGTGAAGTATCTCGGCGTGGGTGAGAAGTCCGACGCATTGGAACCCTTTCATCCCGACCGCATGGCCTCCCGGATTTTGGGAATGGGTGACGTCTTGTCGCTGATTGAAAAGGCGCAGGAGTCCTTTTCGCAGGAAGAAGCCCTGGCTCTGCAAAAACGGGCGTCAAGCAATACCCTGACGCTTGAAGATTTTCGGGACCAAATCAAACAAGTCAACAAGCTGGGATCCATGGAGCAAATTTTGGGGATGCTGCCCGGAGCCGGGAAGCTGAAGTCCATGATGAATCCTGGGGTGAACCAGGAACTGCCGGAAAAAGAAATGAAGCGGGTGGTCGCGATTATTGATTCGATGACGCTCGCGGAGCGTTCGGATCATACGATCCTGAACGGCAGCCGCAAGAAACGTGTGGCCAAGGGAAGCGGAACCTCCGTGCAGGAAGTCAACCGGCTCATCAAGCAATTTCTGACGGCGTGTAACGTGTTGAAGTCGCTGGTTGGGGGGAAGCCCGGGAAACCGGGGAAGTTGGGAAAACTCAAGAAACGGGGGAAATTGATTCGTGCCCTTCAATCCCCTTAGCCCGGCTGTCATGTTATGGAGGGAACGGCGGCACAGGGTGTATTTCTGATGACAAACCAAGTATAATGTTCCGCTTTCGAAAAACTCATTTTGCAGGAGGGTAAAACTCGTGGCAGTACATTTGCGTTTAACCCGAATGGGCCGGCACAAACGGCCTTTTTATCGGGTGGTGGCCGTGGATTCCAGGGCTCGTCGGGATGGAAAGTACATCGAGATCGTCGGGACGCATGATCCCTTGCAGGATCCGGCGGTCACGAATTTGAAATCGGATCGGGTGTTGGATTGGCTTCAGAAAGGTGCCCAGCCCTCGGTGACCGTTCGAACCCTCCTTCGACGCTCCGGAATTTTAAAGACGTTCGAAGAATCGAAAAAGAAGGCGGACGCCTGATCGTTTTGTGCGATACGGGGCATCGGGGCCCCGGCAAACGTGAGTGCCGGAACCTTGACGGATAACGGAACCGTGGCGTCGCTTGAGCACATGGTCACTGTCGGGAAACTGGTCAAACCCTTTGGAGTGAGAGGGCAGGCCCGGGTTCTCTCACTCACGGACGTCCTGGACAGGTTCGAGAATCTCAAGGAAGTGACCCTGGAGTCACTCACGGGCCAAACCTTGGTGACCACGGTCACGGACGTCCATTCGGACGGCCGGTCCTATCTCTTGCGATTCGAGGCGTTCTCGACGCCCGAGGAGGTGGGGAACTATCGCGGGGCGTGGTTGAAAATTCCTCGAGCCGAGGTTCCTCCCGCCCCCGACGGGCACTATTACCAGTTTGAATTGATCGGGTTAACGGTGCAGGACGATTCGGGCAACGTGCTCGGCACGTTGGAGGAAGTGATGGCTTTACCGCACCAACACGTGTTCGTCGTGCGTGGACCGGACAAGGAATATCTCTTGCCCGCTTTACGGAAATGGATCACGTCGGTGGACCCCGCCGGAGGCGTCATGATCGTCAAGTCTGGCATGGAATGGGTGGGTGACGATGCGGTGTGACTTGTTGACCTTGTTCCCCGAAATGGTGGGGAACGTCGTATCGCATTCAATCATGAAGCGTGCGCAAGACAAACGGTTGGTGTCGATTCGCATTCATAATATTCGTGACTTCAGTGACGACCGGCATCGCGTGGCCGATGATACGCCCTACGGCGGCGGGTCCGGCATGATCATGAAGGCCGAGCCTATTTTCCGGGCGGTTGAAGCGTTGGGTGAAAACCGCGATGGCTTGCGGATTATCGTGCCGTCGCCGCAGGGACGGCCCTTTACGCAAGGGCTCGCCTCAGAGTTGAGCCGGGAGCCTCGACGGTTGGTGTGGATTTGCGGCCATTATGAAGGCATCGATGAACGCGTGCTGCTCCGGCTGGAGCCCGAAGAACTCTCTCTCGGCGATTACGTGCTGACCGGAGGGGAACTGCCGGCTTTGGTGATGCTCGACGCCGCCGTGCGATTGGTGCCCGGGGTCGTGGGGGACCCCGCGTCGGTGGAGCAGGATTCATTTGTCGAACCCCTGTTGGACTTTCCCCATTATACCAAGCCGCAGACGGTGCGCGGATACGGGGTACCCGACGTGTTGCTCTCGGGGAACCATGAAGCCATACGGCGGTGGCGTCGAAAAGAAGCGTTGCGAAACACCTATTGCAAACGGCCGGATTTGTTGCAAGGGGAATCATTAACCCGGGAAGATCAACAATTGCTGTCGGATATTTCCCGGGAATATGAATGTAGGAGTGGACCTCCGTGTCCATCCGTGAGAATGTAAGAGGGGGGATTTCCGTGTCCCCCCGTGAAGGTGGAGGATAACATCATGAATCGGCTTCAACGGTTAGAGCAAACGTTCCCGACGAATCCGGTCCCCGTCTTTGAAATCGGGGACACCGTTCGCGTGCACGTGAAAGTGATCGAAGGCGAAAAAGAACGGGTCCAGGTCTTTGAGGGCGTGGTGATCGCTCGCAAAGGCAAGAGAATCAGTGAGACGTTTACCGTTCGCAAAATCTCATATGGAGTGGGGGTCGAGCGGATTTTTCCCGTGAACTCTCCCAATATCGCGAAAATCGACGTGATCCGGAAAGGGAAAGTGCGGCGGGCAAAGTTGTACTACCTGCGTGATAAGAAGGGGAAGCAGGCCAAGGTTGCCGAACGGGATTATTTCCGTGTTGCCCGCAAACCCAAGGCTGCCGGGAGCGAGCCTGTGGCGGCGGCAAGCGGAGAGGCTTCAGGAGAGGCTTCAGGAGAGGCTTCTGCCGAATAATTCAATGTCGGGTGCCGTTGTCCGATGACGCCATAGAATTGGGAGCCGTTGGCCCCACGTGCGATCTTGAAGAAGAAGCCCGGGTCCGTGGGTATCGACGGGTTGCCGGATTGGACGAGGCCGGTCGTGGCCCCTTGGCCGGTCCGGTGGTCGGGGCGGCGGTGATGGTGCCTCGCCGGTTTTCGTTGCAGGGTCTTGACGATTCAAAAACATTGAGTCCCGCGGAACGGGAGGTGCTGTTTTCGGTGATTGCCGAGTCAGCCACGTCATGGGGAATCGGTGTTGCGTCCGCAGCCGAAATCGACTCGCTGAACGTACTTGGTGCGACGCGGTTGGCTTGGCAGCGGGCCATCAAGCAGTTGCCTGCCCTGCCGGACTTTTTGCTGATCGACGGGCATCTGGGTGCTGATTTTGGCATCCCCCATCGGTCCGTGATTCACGGCGACCGGCTTTCGTCTTCCATTGCCGCGGCGTCTATCCTGGCCAAGGTCTTCC
Source organism: Nitrospirales bacterium (assembly GCA_022825885.1). Lineage (GTDB taxonomy): Bacteria > Nitrospirota > Nitrospiria > Nitrospirales > UBA8639 > Bin75. The sequence goes on from JAJDVY010000012.1 coordinate 14,947, forward strand.
GGGACCGGATTATGTGTGACTATCACCGGCGCGACCCCCGGTATCGGTTTCATATTCACAAAGGGTATCCCACACCGGAACACCTCCGCTTACTCCGCCGGTTCGGACCCAGTCCGTTCCATCGGCGCAGTTTCGGCCCGGTGCGACAATGCCTCGTGCAGGAGAATGCGTGAGCCTCGCCCGGCAACGTTTGGGCATGGAAGCCGAGGCCGCCGCCGAACGGCTGCTTCGCCGCAAGGGATACAAGATTCTCGACCGGAACGTGCGGGTCGGTCGTGGAGAGTTGGATATCGTGGCCCGGTCGGGGGAAACGTTGATTTTTGTCGAAGTCAAAGCTCGCCGAACGGACTCCTACGGAGGCTTGGCCCACGCGGTGACGGCACGAAAAGAACGCCAACTCATTCAATTGGCGGCCCGCTACCTTGCGCGCCATCGCCTGGAACGTCGGACCTGCCGGTTCGACGTGCTCCTCTATGACGCCGGAAATCCCGCGTCCCCCTTTCTTGAACATATCGAAAACGCCTTTGAGGTGGCCGGCGATGATCGGCGGTGGTAAGCGCGTGGAAGATCACCATGAAGGTCCGGGAACAAGTCGCCGTGCTGAGCCGTTGTCCCCATGATTCAGTTGTTCCACGTCTCCAAATTCTATGACCGGTGCGTGGCGCTGGATGACGTCTCGTTTCGGATCGACAAGGGCGAATGCGTCATCCTCACGGGGCCGAGTGGAGCGGGCAAGACAACCCTGCTAAAGGTGATCTTCGGCGCGGAAACGCCTGATGCGGGTCAGATTCTCGTCCAGAACCGCAACGTTGCCAGGTTGCGGGGAGGCGCCATTCCCTACCTGCGGCGCACCATGGGCATCGTGCTGCAAAACTTTCAGTTGCTTCCGAAGAAAACCGTCTATGATAACGTGGTGTTACCGCTCATTATTCAAGGCGTCAAAAGACGCGAAGCACGGGAACGCGTGATGGACGTCCTGAAGGCCGTCGGCATGGAGCACAAACAGAAGATTCGCACGGATGTGCTCTCGGCCGGAGAACAGCAACGCATTTGTATTGCCCGGGCCATCGTGAACAGCCCGATTCTGTTGTTGGCCGACGAACCCACCGGTAATTTGGATGCGGAATTGACGGTGGAAATCGTGGAATTGTTCAAGCGGATTCAGACCGAGGGGACGACGATTCTCCTGGCGACGCATAACCGACAGGTGGTTGAGCAGATGAACGGTCGGGTCCTCCAGTTACAGGAAGGCCGTGTCGTATCTGATGAGGAGCGCCCCTCGTGATGCGATGGCTGTATCTCCTGCGGGAGGCGATGACCAATCTTCACGTGAACCGGGGAAACGTGCTGATCGGCATCGTCACGACCGCCTTCACGCTGGTGTGTTTTGGCGCGTTTGTGTTGTTGTATTTGAACCTGAAAAGCGTGACCGGAACGCTTCAGGGCGACGTCGAGGTGGTCGTCTATCTGGACCCCGGGGCTTCGGATCAAGTCGCGTCGATGGTGCAAAAACGTCTTGAGACCGAACCGGCGACCGTGACGTTGACGTTCGTGTCCCAGGAACAGGCCCTTCGGGAATTTTCGCAACAATTTCCGGAGGAATCTCTCTTGTTGGAAGGGATGAACGCCAACCCGTTACCCGCGTCCGTGATCGTCAATGTGTCCCCGCGGTTTCTGGATACCGAATCGCTGAGTGCCTTTGCGGAGCGCGTCAAACAGCTTCCCGGTGTCACCCACGTGGCGTACAGCCAGGACTGGGTGGATACGTTGACGTTGGTGGTCAGTTACTTTGAGTTGGGAGCGGTCGTGATCGGGATGATTCTGGCTATGGCCACGGTGACGATTATTGCCAGTACGGTTCGTTTGTCATTACACACCAGAAAGGAGGAAATTGAGATCCTGCGGCTGATCGGTGCGACGGGAGCCTTTATCGCGATCCCCTACGTGATCGAAGGGACAATTCTCGGGGCCGTGGGTGGCGGCCTGTCCCTCGCGTTGTTGAAAGGGATATTTGAATTCTTTCGATTGGAACTCAATGCGTCGGGTTGGTTCGCCGGCGTGGAGCATCTATTGCCGATTTTCCCCGGACGGGTCTCGTTTCTTTTGGTGATGACCGGTATGCTGTTGGGATGTGGGAGTAGCGTGCTCTCGGTTTTCGGCTTGATGAAGGCGAGGCAATGACGGGAAATCCACAATCCGCAATCCGCAATCCGCAATCCACAATCAAGGTTGAAAATTGCTTTCTTGTGTTTGCGTGTTGTGTGGCACTGTCCCTGGTTGCCCCTTTGGGGTCGTGGGGGGACTCTCTCCAGGAAAAAATTGAAGAAGAAAAACAGGCCCTTCAACAGCTAAAACAGGAAATCCGGAAAACTCAAAAAGAGCGGGACCAGGCGCAAAAAAAACAAGCGCAGGTCCTGCAATCGATCGAGCGTCTCGACCGCCAGTTGTACAAGGAGCGGCGGGAAGCGACGGCAATCAACCGGGAAATCAAACAAATCGACCGGGAACTGGATAAAATTGATGCGCAGTTGACCGGTCTTCGGTCGGACATGAAGGAGAAGCATGCCGTGATTGGGACCCGTTTGAAACGGCTCTATATGGAAGGACGAGCCGGTTGGGTTTCGCCCTTGGCCACCGCGACGACGTATGTGCAATTTCAACGCCGTTTGTTGTATCTCTCCTCTCTGGCCGCGTGGGAACGGAACCTGTTTGAGGAATACCGCAAACAGGTGGCGCAACGTGAGCGCCTTCATGTCCAACGGGCAAACGTCCGTGAATCGTTGGCTGCACGGAAGAATCGCATCGAGAAAAAACTGAACGTGATTCGGGACGTGAAGTCCCAAAAGCGCATAGTCCTCTCGAGTGTCAAAAGAACGACTCGTTCCCATGAACTCACGTTGCGCACGCTCGATCAGGCTGAAACCCGAAAGGAAGCCCTGCTCAAAAAACTGGAGCAGCGCAGTCAGATTGCTGACGGAAAAATCGGGAAACGTACGACGGACGCCTTTCAAAGAGGTGCCTTGTTATGGCCGGCCGACGGGGAGTTGGTGGGATTGTTCGGCCGGCAAAAACATTCGGCGTCCGGTGCCAACGTCCGGAAGAAAGGGATTGAGATCGCCTCAAAAGAAGGGAGTGACATCAGGGCCGTTTCCGGCGGTCACGTGGTCTATGCGGATTGGCTCAGGGGGTACGGACTCGTGGTCATTATGGATCACGGTAACAATTATTTTACGTTGTATGCGCATGCCTCCACGTTGTTGGTAAAAGAGGGGGAAACGGTGGCCAAAGGAGCCGTGCTCGGGAAAACCGGCTCCTCGGGGTTGACCGACAGGAGTATTTTATACTTTGAGTTGAGGAAAGGCACCAAGCCGGTGAATCCATTGCGCTGGTTGGCCAAACGGTGACAGAGAGACCATGTTCAGGAACCTCTGATTTATGTGATAGCGGGATGCAGGGCAAGGCGTCCCACAGCGAAACCCGAGGCTTATCAAATAGATAGGCGAGGGTTGAGCGAGGACACAACGCCGCCATGCGCCCGATAGTGCATTAAATCAGAAGTTCCTTCATTATCTTCTTAAAGAGTTAGGACGTCGTTATGGAAAAGGCACGCTCTTCAGTAACGTGGGTTTCAGGGGTGGTCGTAGTCGGTGCGCTCGTCTTGGGGTTGATGATTGGAAAGGGCGTTGAAAAAACCGGCTATGCCAGTGAGTCCTACGAAGAACTCAAAATTTTTGCGGAAGTGTTGACCCAGGTCAAAAAGCATTACGTCGAAGAGGTTCAGACAAACGACCTTGTGCATGGAGCCGTTCGTGGCATGCTCAAAACGTTGGACCCGCATTCCGCGTATATGACCCCGGAGATGTATAAGGAAATGAGGGTGGAAACCAAGGGGGAATTTGAGGGATTGGGGATTCAGATCGGGATCAAGGATCATCACGTCACCGTCATTGCTCCCATCGAAGGCACACCGGCGCACGCGGCGGGTATCGAAACCGGAGACGTCATTTTGAAGGTCGATGAGACGCCGACGAAAGACCTGACGCTCATGGAAGCGGTGCAACACATGCGGGGACCCAAGGGGACCTCGGTCACGCTGACGGTCCGGCGGGAAGGAGCCCCGGACTCCCTCAGTTTCACGATCGTTCGGGATACGATCAAGATTCGCAGCGTCCGGTCACGACTCCTCGACGAGAACATCGGCTACGTCCGGATCTCTCAGTTCCAGGAATCCACGCCCAAGGATCTCGGCAAGGAATTGGTGAAGTTGCACGACGAGGGCGCTCAAGGCCTCATTCTGGATTTACGCAATAACCCCGGAGGCTTGTTGTCGGCGGCGGTTGGGGTCTCCGAGCAATTTTTGCAGCCCGATACGGTCGTCGTATCGGTCAAGGGCCGGGACGGCCGGCAGGATGAGTATCGTTCCAGCCCGCCGATGGATCCGCCGGAATATCCGATGATCGTCCTGGTCAACCAGGGGTCTGCCAGCGCGTCGGAAATTGTTGCGGCCGCGATGCAGGATTGGGGGAAAGCCGTCATCCTGGGCAAGACGACGTTCGGGAAAGGCTCCGTCCAGACGATTCTCCCGTTGTCGGACGGGTCGGGACTTCGGCTGACCACGGCGAAATATTATACACCCCGGGGCGAGTCAATCCATTCCGTGGGCGTCAAACCGGATATCGTGGTGGAGCCCAAACCGGTCACCGTGGATGAGGAACCGGAAGAGAAGACCGCCGTGGAAGGGGAGACCGATGTTTCCTCTGGGGCGGACGCTGACGAGGAGAAGCCGAAGGATCTTGAAGCGGAACTTATGAAAAAGGACGTGCAACTGCAAAAGGCGATCGAGTTGATCAAGACCTGGAAAATCTTTAAAGATTTGCACCCGCTCGAATCGGCGGTCACAGGTTGAGGATGACGGCGGTGGTGGTTTTCGCGACGCCGTCCACGCCGCGTATCCGTGAAAGCACTAGCTCGTTGAGGCTCTCCAACGTGTCCGCTTCAATTTGAACCACGAGATCAAAGGGCCCGGTGACGACATCGACTTGTTTGACCAGGGGAATGCGGGTGATGGTCTTGTACGCACTTTTCGTGTGATCTCCCGCCACGTCAACCATGATAAATGCGGATACGGCCATAGTTTTCCTCTTTGCACGGGGGAAGGGGGTGCGAGTCTGTTGCAGAAGCCATGGAGACAGTGACCTTAACAAAGGCCTTCCTGCCCGGTCAATCACTCCTTGCTTGTTTGTCGCGTAGCCGCTGAATAGCTGCCAGCAGTTCGTCCGCGGTGACGCCGACCCCCGGTCGCGTTCTCAACATGTGAGAACGGGCCAGGGTCTCCAGGTCATCCAGCGTGCGGATCCCAAGTCGATAATACAGGTCATGCACGATGGGGTCGGAAAGACCCGGAAGGACGTTCCATTGCCGGATGTCGGTCGGCAGGGGTGTCTTGAGTTCTTCATAGGCTTGGACCGTGCCGGTCTCCACGTATTCCTGAATTTTGGCCGCAAGGTCTTTCCCGATGCCGGGAAGGGTTCGGAGGTTCCCGGTCCGAATCAGTTCCGCGACGGGCGATTCCAGATTGGCGACCGTATCGGCTGCCCGTTGATAGGCCCGGATGCGATAAGGGTTTTCTCCCTGTGTTTTCAACAACTCCGCCATGGACAGGAAGAGATTGGCGAGCGTGTGGTTCGAGTCGTGACCGGTCGGCATATTGTGACTCCATTCCGGATGATGACGTGAGGACATTGTAAAAGATTGTGCCCGGCGATGATAGGTTCGCGTGTGCGTCGAAATACCCGTATTCCCAAATTGACAAGGCTTGAGGGGCTCTCGTAGGATGCCGGTGAATAACCGGAAACGCGTTCGGCGTGAAGGAAACGCGAGACGGAGGACAAGCAAGTTCGACGCATGCACGTTCAAGTCAACGGAGAGTCACGCCGGGTGCCTGAAGAGATCAACGTGACGGGGCTGCTCCGGGATTTGGAATTGAACGTGGAACGGGTAGCTGTAGAGGTCAACCTGGAAATTCTCGATCGACGGGATTTTGACGCCAGAACGTTGCGGGAAGGCGACCGGATTGAGATTCTGAGTTTCATCGGAGGAGGCGGGGGGAGCGGCCATGAGTGACGATCGTTTGACCATAGCCGGGCGGGAGTTTCGGTCCCGCTTGTGGGTCGGGACGGGCAAGTACAAGGATTTTGTCGAGACGAAAAAAGCCATTGAAACGTCCGGTGCGGACGTGGTCACCGTTGCCGTACGCCGGGTCAACGTTACGGATAGAAATTCCGAGAACCTGCTGGATTATCTTGATCCCAAACAATACACCATCCTTCCCAATACCGCGGGTTGCTACACGGTGGAAGACGCGGTCCGCTATGCCCGGTTGGCCCGTGCGGCCGGGGTGTCGGATCTGGTGAAGCTCGAGGTGATCGGTGATGAGCGGACCCTGTTCCCCGATACCGCCGGGCTCATCGAAGCCGCCAGGATATTAATCAAGGAGGGATTTGTGGTGTTGCCGTATACCAACGACGATCCGATCGTGGCTCAAAAACTGGTCGATATCGGCTGCCCGGCGGTCATGCCGTTAGCGGCCCCCATTGGTTCCGGGCTGGGAATTCGCAATCCCTACAATTTGAAGATCATCCTCGAAACCGTGAATGTCCCCGTCATTGTGGACGCGGGCGTGGGCACGGCTTCCGATGCCGCGCTGGCCATGGAATACGGAGCGGATGCGGTGTTGATGAACACGGCGATCGCGGGGGCCAAGGAACCCATCGCCATGGCCGAAGCCATGAAGTACGCGGTAGAAGCCGGCCGGCTGGCTTACAAGGCGGGGCGCATTCCCCGAAAACTGTACGCCACCGCCAGTAGCCCGATCGAAGGCATGCTGTAGCCCGACGGTGAACGTGCGCTTCGACTTGTCCATCGGCATGACCAGAGCCCAAATCAGTCATTCCTGCGAAAGCAGGAATCCGGCGTCTTGCTGTTTCACAAACCGAGGACAAAAGCAAAGACACTGGATTCCCGATCGGTGTCGGGAATGACAGAAGGAGGAATCGAGGATGCCCGAGACGACCATCGAGGCCTTTGGTGTCTGTGATAACGAATCCTCTCCCGCCATTGTACGTAGTCACCGACCGGCTCCGGACCGGAGAAGATCGGTTCCTCAGCATCCTTGAAGACATCGTCCCCGAGCAGGGGATGATGATCCAAATCCGGGAAAAAGACCTCGACACCCGGTCGCTTCGACGGTTTGTGGAAGCGGTTCACCAACTGGCGCATCCCTTTCGTGTTCCATGTTTGATCAATGACCGCGTGGACTTGGTCCTCGCGACCGGGGCCGCGGGCGTCCATCTTCGCGCGGACAGTATGCCGACGAAAGAGGCCCGCAAATGCCTGGGCGACGGCTATCTCATCGGCAAGTCGATCCATTCCGCGGAAGAGGCGCTGCCCAATGAGCAAGAAGGTGCGGATTTCGTGGTGCTCGGACCGGTGTATGAGACGCCGTCCAAACGGCAGTACGGTCCTCCGTTGGGCCCTGACGCGATTCGTGAAGCCGTCCGGCATTGTACGATCCCCGTGTACGCGATCGGCGGGCTGACGCCTGCTCGCGTGGAGTACGTCATGGCGGCCGGTGCCGCGGGCGTTGCCGTCATCTCTTCCATCTTTCAAGCCGCGTCTCCACGCGAGGCCGTGACGACGTATTCCACGCAACTGTGCCAATGGCGACCGTAATGGAACGGTCCCATGTATATTGACCCTTTCCGAAAGCCGGTGCTAGAATCTGCCCCCGGCGTGAGGCGGGTCCGTTGGGGTTTCGCCTTATCAATACAAGGGTTTTCACGGTAGAATAAAACGGGACGTTCTTGTTTTCGTGATCGGGCAGGGGAAGATTTCATGGGCTTGAGAAAACACGAAGACTACAACCGGGAGATAGAAAAACTACGCGGAGAACTCCAATCCCTGGAGACCGAAATGCGCCACCTCTACGAAACGCGCATGAAACTCCAGCAATCGGAAAAACAGAATAAACGGCTGGCGGACAGCCTCCACGAAGCCAAAGCTCAGATTGAAACCCTCCGCACGGAGATTGCCAAACTCACGGCCCCGCCCTCGGCGTATGCGCTCTTCTGCAGTTTGAATGATGATGCCAGCGCCAACGTCTACGTCTCGGGCAGAAAAATGCGCGTCAGCGTGCACGGTTCGGTGTCGAGCGCGTCTCTGCGAAAAGGGCAGGAAGTGATTTTGAACGAAGCCCTGAACATCATCGAGGCGCGGGCCTTCGATCCCCAGGGACAAGTGGTGAAGTTGAAAGATCAACTGGACGGCGCGCGGGCGCTGATTCAATTGCACCACGACGAAGAACGCATCGTCGAACTGGGAGAGCCGTTATTACGCGAGTCGTTGAGCGTGGGAGACCACCTGCTCTATGATCCCCGCTCCGGCTACGTCATCGAAAAAATCCCCAAAGCCGAAATTGAAGAGTTGGTGATCGAAGAAGTCCCGGACGTGCAATATGAAGACGTCGGGGGGTTGACGAACGAAGTTGAGCAGGTGACGGATGCCGTGGAATTGCCCTTTTTGTACCCGGAGCTGTTCAAGGAGCATCGACTGACCCCGCCCAAGGGTATCCTGTTGTACGGGCCTCCGGGGTGCGGAAAAACCATGATCGCCAAAGCCGTGGCGAATTCCATTTCCAGGAAAATGCGACACGTGTCCGGCAAGGACGTGCGCAGTTACTTCCTGCACGTGAAGGGACCCGAACTGTTGAACAAATACGTGGGCGAATCCGAACGGTACATCCGCGAAGTGTTCGCCAAGGCGCGGGACAAGGCCGCAACCGGGAATCCGGTCGTGGTGTTTTTTGATGAAATGGATGCGTTGTTCCGCACGCGGGGATCGGGGATCTCCTCCGATATCGAATCCACCATCGTCCCGCAGTTTTTGGCTGAGATCGACGGGGTCGAAACGCTCAACAACGTGATCGTCATCGGGGCGAGCAACCGGCAGGATCTCATCGACCCGGCGGTATTGAGAACGGGACGGCTGGACGTGAAAGTCAAAATCCCCAGACCGGACAGACAAGGCGCGCGGGATATTTTTGCCAAGTACCTCACCGGTGACCTGCCGTTTGCCAAAACGGAACTCGACCGGCATGGTCAGGACCGGCGGGCCGTGGTTGCGCGCCTGCTCGACGTGACGGTGGATGCCATGTATGCGACGTCGGAGGACAACAAGTTCCTGGAAGTGACCTATGCCAACGGAGAAAAAGAACTTCTCTACTTCAAAGATTTTTCCAGTGGCGCCCTGATCGAGGGCGTGGTGTCGCGGGCGAAAAAGACCGCGGTGAAACGGGCCATCGGCACGGGGGAAAAAGGCCTGAAGGAAGAAGACCTCTTGTGCGCCATTCGGGATGAATTCAAGGCGCATGAGGATCTGCCGAATACGACGAACCCTGATGACTGGGCCCGCATCGCCGGGAAAAAAGGCGAAAAAATTGTCCACGTTCGAACCCTGACCCCCGGCCCGGAAGGAACACGCGAAATTGAAACCGTGAGTGCCGGACATTATTTTTAGTGCTTGTGTTCAATGAGGACTCCTTGCAGCGCATTATCGGCACAGAAACGGAATTTGGCGTCGCCTCGCGCCACGTCCACGCCTCCGACCCCGTTGAGAATTCCCTCCACCTGATCAGTCAGTACCCGTCGCTCATCGCCCCGCGGGCCATGTGGGATTACGAGAACGAAAACCCCCTGCGTGACGCGCGAGGGTTTGAAGTGGAAGGCGACCGCGAACGTCCGGGACCCGAATATAACCGGGCGCTCAATAAACTCCTGGTGAACGGTGGTCGTCTGTACGTGGACGGAGCGCACCCCGAGTATTCCACGCCGGAATGCAATACGGCTCGCGAACTGGTCGCGTATGAGCGCGCAGGCGAACTCGTCGCCGCCAAGTGCCTGGAGGCCGTGAACCGGATAACGGACGGGTACGTGTTGTACAAGAATAACTCCGATGGCAAGGGGAACAGCTACGGGTACCATGAAAATTATCTGATGAACCGCTCGGTGCCGTTCGACGTGATCTTGCAGGGGTTACTGCCGTTTTTCGTGTCGCGTCCCATTGTCGCGGGTGCGGGGAAAGTCGGAGCGGAAAATGGCGCCGCGCCCGCGACGTACCAGATCTCGCAACGCGCGGACTTTTTTGAATGCGTGGCCGATCTCAATACCATGGTCAAACGGCCGTTGATCAACACCCGTGACGAGCCCCATGCGGACCCTGCGCGGTTTCGCCGGTTGCACGTGATCGTCGGCGACGCCAACATGGCGGAACTCTCCACGTACCTGAAGGTGGGCACCACGGCCATCGTGACGCACATGCTGGACGAAGGGCACGACGTTCCTGCGTTTGAGTTGGAGAACCCCGTGGACGCCGTCAAGATCGTCTCGCGTGATCTCACCGTCAAGGCCGACCTGAAGGTATCCCGGGGAGGCGCGACCAATGCGCTGGCGATCCAACGCGCCTACCTCCGGGCCGCGCATGAGTTTTACGCCTGTCGCGAGTTGTCTCCCGCGACCAAGGACGTATTGGTGCGATGGGAAAGCGTCCTGGACGGACTCGAACGGGACCCCAGGCTTTTGGCCGCGGAACTCGATTGGGTGGCCAAACGGGAGATGATCGAGTCGTACGTGGACCGAAAAGGCTGTGGATGGAATGACCCGCGCGTGGCCTTGATGGACCTGCAATACCATGACGTACGGCCGGACAAAAGCCTGTATTATACGCTCGAGCGGAGCCGGCGGATTGAACGGTTGCTGGATGACGAGGAAATCGCCGCCGCGGAATGGCAAGCCCCGCGAGGCACGCGCGCCTATTTTCGCGGCGCCTGTCTCCGGAAATTTCCCGGCCAGATCTATGGAGCCAGTTGGACCTCGGTGCTTTTCGACGTCGGAGACGTGTCCGTGAAACGGGTGCCGTTAATGGATCCATTGCGGGGAACGCAGGATCTGACCAATGAGTTGTTGGAAGGCGTGGAGACCGCGCAACAACTCCTGGACCGCTTATCGGCTTGAATGATCCACGCTTCTACCTCCCCTCGCCCCTCCTTACAAAGGAGGGGAAGGTTTGGTGGCTTTCTACCTCCCCTTGCCTCTCCCTACAAAGGAGGGGAACGAAGAGGGGGGCGCGACCATCCTTTTCCTCCCCTTTGTAAGGGGAGGGCAGGGTGGGGTAGAGTTTTCGTGCCCGTGCAGGAGGTGCGGGAATGGTCAACGCCTGTCCTGAGCGCAGTCGAAGGGAACGAGTGAGCACATATAAGAACGACAATGCGTGAGATAACTTCCGGCCACCATGAAAAACATCCTGTCCCAAATGCCCGTGAATCAGTGTTCGAGTTTTTTTGATTTTATTCATCAGACTCGGCCTGAACTGACGCCCGCCGCGCGGTGGGGGAGCGAGGGCCACGTCTCAGCATCGGTCGACGAGATTCAACGGCATGTCCTGTCGCAGCTTGCCCATGGGACGACCGTGTTGGCCGTGAAATACGCGACCGGTGTTGTGATTGTCGGCGACCGCCGCGCCATCGAAGGCTATCAGGTGGCGTCGCGTCGCATGGAGAAGGTTTTCAAGACCGACAGCCATTCGGCCATCGCCATTGCCGGTGCCGCGGGCCCGTGCATGGAAATGGCCAAGCTGTTCGGGATCGAACTCGAACATTATGAAAAACTGGATGGCCTGCCGTTATCCTGCGAAGGCAAGGCCAACCGGTTGGGGCAGATGGTAAAAGCCAATTTGCCCATGGTCATCCAGGGGTTGGTCGTGATTCCGCTGTTCGTGGGGTTTGACCTGAAACAACGGGAGGGCCGGATTTTCAAATATGACGTCACCGGCGGAAAATACGAGGAAACGGAGTACCACGCGGTCGGGTCCGGGGGGAAAGACGCCCGGGTGACCATCAAGGAGCGGTTTCACAAAAACCTCTCCCAACCCGAAGCGATCACCCTGGGGCTCCAAGCGATCCTGAGCGCGGCGGAAGAGGACCTGGGAACCGGCGGGCCCGATGCGTTCCGGGGTATTTATCCCACCATCAAAATCGTCGATGCCCAAGGCGTGCGGGACGTGGAAGAATCTGACGTAGCGTCCCAATGCGACCAATTGGCGCAATCGCGACCCGGACGGGAATCCTGATGACGCTGCCGTTCTACGTGTCCCCCGAACAATTGATGCAGGATAAGGCGGAGTATGCCAAAAAAGGCATTGCCAAGGGCCGGTCGATCGTGGCCGTCGAGTACCGGGACGGCGTCCTCTTCGTCGCGGATAATCCCAGCAGTTCATTATTCAAGATCTCCGAAATTTACGACAACATCGCTTTTTCAGGAGCAGGGCGATACAGCGAGTTCGAAAGTTTGAGAAAAGCGGGCATTCAACACGCCGACTTGAAGGGGTTCATGTACAGTCGTGAAGACGTCACGGCTCGCTCTCTGGCCAACGGGTATTCGCAGACCCTGGGCACGATTTTCAGCCAGGAACTGAAACCCTTCGAAGTGGAAATCCTCTTGGCCCAAATCGGAGAGCAACCCGAACAGACGGAGTTGTACCGCATTGCGTTCGACGGCACGATTATTCACGAAAAGGAATTCGTCGCCATCGGAGGACGCGCGGATGCCGTGGTGTCCGCCTTGCGCGCAAGGGGACCGGAACACGTCCCCGACTTGAAAACCGCCCTCACCCGGTGCATGAACGCCCTCGAAACCGCCACGAGCCAGACCATATCCCTCCAAGCCCTCGAAGTGGCACTCCTCGACCGCACCCGCACAGGCCGCAAATTCCGCCGCATCCCCGCAGAAGAAGCCGGTACTCTCCTGTCCTGATCTTCCTTATTCCCCTCCTTTTCCTGCCCGTCATTCCTGTATGTATTCACTAATTTGTTGACAGAATCCCAGGCTTGATCTGAAACGAAGCCACGGTTTGGCTTTTCGCCTTTGTCTGTCATCCTCGACATTTGTAATCGAGGATCCAGCGTCTTTATTCTTCACGGACGAAGTGGAAAGCAACGACCCTGGATCCCCGATCGGAGTCGGGGATGACAGAAAGAGACAACGAATCTTGTCAACGAATTAGTGAACATTTACAGGGATGACAGAAAGAGCGATCGGAGAGCATGACAGCCCGCCCCGTAGCGCCGTCCTCTCACCAGCGGGTCGAAAGTTCGAGGCCGACGCGGTGTTCGGGCATGGCCGCGTCCGGTTCCCGGCGCGTGGCCTGGACCTCCAGGGCAAAGGCCGACGCGGCTGTGGCCGGGACCAGGCGCCACCCGAGCCGGTAGTCCCGGCTGCCCTGGGCCAGCCCCAGCCCGATGAGCGGGCTGCCG